>JAYFMV010000092.1:0-78519 GCA_042408245.1 Potamolinea sp. | reverse complement strand
AGGGCCAATTGGATAGGGGGAGAGATGCTTCATTGGGCTGGACTGACTCAGGGTTGGTAGCATCTCCCCATAATTCCTCAATCTCCAGCCCTGGATCAGTGTCCTGATTATTGGTATCCTGGGCGTAACTCAGATAGGGTGCGAAAGCCTCAGATGCTTCTTGGTTTTTTCCTGGCTCTAGTAAAAATTGCGCTTTGGGTTCAGCTAATTCTGATTTGCTCTCCGATAGTCCTGCTGCTTCTGCAAGGGTGGTCATCTCAGCAAGTAGCTGCTTCTCCAATTCTAGTTCTGTAGCTGCAATTTCTTGGGAAGAAGCAAAACTCAGTATATGTGTTTCTGTAGTTGCAAGTAGATCGGTGTCTTGAGAGCGTCTCGTATCATATGCTTCGGCTTGCGAAGAATATGCTTCTCTTGTAGGCTCAAAGCCTGCTGAGTCCTCCCAGAGGCTATTATCGAAATCAAAGTTATCTTCGGCTAACTCCGGTTCCGCTGACCAGGGTTGGATCGGCTGTGCTTTGTGACTCAGAGTTTGGCCAGGAAGTGCGGTTATTTGAGGAAGCTGTTGTTGCGCTACAGAGTGGCTATGGGGCATTTCTAGACACTTTTCTAAGGCTGTCTTGAATTGCAAGGTTTGGCGCTGCTGTCGGTTGAGGCGCATTGCCAGTTCTTTACAGGTGTTTGTTGTTTGCACAATCTGGTGAGATTGCTCATTGTAGCGTTGTTGGGTGAGGGCGCATTCGCGCTCTAGTTGAGCGACTCTTTCTTGACTGCTTTGTAATTGCTCTGATAAGGTTTCAATTAATATTTGCTGGCGAACTGAGGCTTGATGGGATGCTTCTAGTGCATGAAACAAACGCCCTAATTGCTCTTGGAGAGTGTTCATTTCGTCTGCTTGTTGCACTAGGAAGGTTTCCCTTTCGCGCGATCGCAAATGCTGGTCGTGTAACGCTTCCTCTTTTTCCTGTAATGCAACCCTCAACTGATTCACTTGCTCCAACAAACGACGATTGCGTTGGCGCATTTTTTGTGCTAAAGCAAACCAATCAGCGTCATTTGTTCGCTCTCGCGCTACAGCGTTACTGCTGTCTGTATTACTATCCTCTGGTTCTAGATTCGTTGATAGTTCTGTCGTTTCACTGTCTGACTCACTCGGCTGCTCTTCTATGGACTGTTGATCAACATCCCTCAATTCTGACAATTCCGATAACTTGACAATCTGCACAGCATCTGCTATTGTCCAATCTTTTGATACCTCCGCTGCCATGTTGGCCGATGCTGGGGGTTCAGGGAGGGGCTGGTTATTGGGGGTATCAGCTTCACTCATAGCTCTTAATCCAGGGGAGATAGGGGAGATGGAAGAGATCGGGGAGATGGGAGAGATGGGAGAGATGGGAGAGATGGGAGAGATGGGAGAGATGGGAGAGATGGGAGAGATGGGAGAGATGGGAGAGATGGGAGAGATGGGAGAGATGGGGGAGAATTCCGACCTTACCCATTACCCATTACCCAATCACCAATCACCAATCCCCATTACCAATTACCAATTTCGCTCATATAGCTTCTTTGAGCAAATCCCGATGCATCAGCGCTCGATCTACTAATGACTGAATTTGGTCGCTTGTGAGGGAATCGCCGTTGACGTAGTGTTCTAGCCATGCTTGACTGATTACATTTGGGTCATCTGGAAGCTGTGCTAAATCCCATCCAGGTAAATTTAGTTCTGTCATCAGTTGGCTAACCTTGGGGTCGTAACCCAGAGCAAAACATCGGCATTCTTGTGATGCTGCCATAATTAAACTGTGATAACGCATCCCTATAGCCATTTCGACACCGCGAAATAATCCTTTCAATTCTCTGGGGTTTTGTATCTGGAAAATATAATTGGAACCACTGAGTTGGGAAGCAATTGATTCGGCTATGCTTAAGTCCTGAGATGCTTGGAAAGGCACAAGTAAGATGCAAGTTTCAGTGGCTTTCTGGAAGTTAATCAAGGCTTGGGTAAGGTTAGCGAGGCGTTCTGGAGTAAGGGTAGAGTGCGATCGCAAGGTTACCGCGACTCTCGGTGCCTTTATGTCCCACAATCCTTTGACTGGTAAAGAATCTAAGGCCCAAACTGGATCGGGAGCAAGAAGATAGGGAATTTGCCAATCACTTAAAAGTGCAGCCGAACCGTGATCGCGTACACTCACCGCTGTACAACCAGCAAATGACTGTTGCGCTAGCTTACGAGTAAACCCACGTTTCAGGGGACCAATACCCTGAGCCCAGGCTATAGTTTTTAATCCTAGCTGTCTAGCCAATCCCATCAAACCAGCGTAGTAAAGTGGAGAGGCCGCACTGGTGACATCTTGGATTAAACTACCACCACCCCAGATGAAGATATCTGAATTTTGCATAGCCTTGAGCACTCGTAAAGCCGATGAGCGATCGCATGTTTGAACGCCATAACGCTTGCGAGTCTCCACAGGATTACCAGAAAGCACCAGTGGTGTCACCGCTTCTGGTAACATTTGCAGCAGAGATGCCAGCAATGCCTCATCGCCACCATTGCCTTTGCCGTAATATCCACACAAAACTGCCCGTATTTGTCCCATGCGAAAACTTTAGCAGGTTTTTCTGAACGATACGATAAGTACTGGGTATTAAAAATTCCCTATTCCCTATTCCCTATTTCAATGCACGCTCTTTCAATTCCCACTTGGATCATTCACGTTTCCAGCGTTATCGAATGGATTGCCGCTATCTGGTTAATCTGGACTTATGGCGAAGTGACTGCTAATCGCTCTTGGTATGCTCTCTCCTTTGCTATGTTACCTGCACTTGTGAGCGCCATGTGTGCTTGTACTTGGCACTTTTTCGACAACTCCCCATCTTTAGATTGGATTGTTACAGTTCAGGCGGCGATGACAGTTGTTGGTAACATTACTCTCTGTGCTGCTGCTTGGTGGATTTGGTATACTTCCCGACAAAGCGATGCTAACTTGAGCAAAAAAACTGATAAATCTCAAACAAATATTGATATTTCCTAACGCTGAATAATAGACAAAACTACAGAAGTCAATCTCTAGTCAATCTCTTCCCAGAAATTACTCAATTTATCTGCGTTTATCTGCGTCCAGACGCTCGAAGACTCGCTAACGCTTCGCTATCTGCGGTTCCTTATCTAAAATTAGAATTTTTTTCGGCAAAAGGTCTAATGATTTCCAAAGAAACTTTATTTGCACTTTCCCTCTTCCCTTACCTAGGATTTTTGTGGTTTCTCACTCGTTCGGGAAAAGCACCGCGTTTAGCACTAATTGGCTTTTACATGACCTTGGTATTTGTCGCTGTCACAATTCCAGCGGGAATTTACGCCAAATTAGCCTTGGGTGAACAATTAGCCAATGTCGATTGGTTACACGGGAGTGCTGAATTTTTCTTAACTTTGTCAAATATTTTGATAGTTTTGGGTTTCCGGGAAGCAATTATTAAAACCAAGCAGGCAAAATAGAGATAAGTAGATGGACATAAATAAACACAACCAACTTGTAGGGTGGGCATTGCCGATGTTCTTCTCTGGAAGAGGCTACAAAATTGGAAGTCGGCAATGCCCACCTGACGTTTAATTTTGTCCACCTAATTATACGCTCAAGTACTTACTAGAATGAGCTACTGTCTCAATCCCCGTTGCCCAAACCCCGAAAATCCAGCAGTAACTAACTTTTGTGTTACTTGTGGTTCAAAGTTACTACTCAAAGACCGTTACCGAGCGATTAAACCACTCGGACAAGGTGGCTTTGGCAAAACTTTCTTAGCAGTGGATGAAGATAAACCTTCTCAGCCACGTTGCGTAATCAAGCAGTTTTTCCCCCAAGCTCAAGGTACTAATACTGTACAAAAAGCAGCAGAGTTATTCACTCAAGAAGCGGTACGGTTAGATGAGTTGGGGAAACATCCACAGATTCCAGAACTGTTGGCGTATTTTTCTCAAGAAAGTCAGCAATATTTGGTACAAGAATTTATTGACGGGAAAGACTTAGCTAAAGAATTGGAAACTCATGGTGTTTTCAATGAAGGGCAAATTCTGTCCTTACTAAATGATTTATTGCCAGTACTGCAATTTGTGCATCAACATCAGGTAATTCACCGGGATATTAAGCCAGAAAATATTATTCGTCGCCGCAGTAATAATCAACTCGTTTTAGTTGATTTTGGAGCAGCAAAAGTACGCTACGGGAACAGCTTTAGCAAGAACGGGAACAGCAATCGGTTCTGCTGGCTTTGCAGCACCAGAACAAAACTTCGGTAGAGCGGTTTTTGCTAGTGATATTTATGGTTTGGGTGTCACCTGTATTCATTTGTTGACTAGGGTACATCCCTTTGATTTGTTTGACCCTAGAGAAGGTGTTTGGGTGTGGCGAAATGCTTTGAAGAGTCCAGTAAGTGATAGTCTCGGCGCATCCTGGATAAGATGATAGAAAGTGCTATCAACCGACGCTATCAATCCGCTAATGAGGTTTTGAAAGATTTGAATCAAAAGACGCCTCCAACAGTAGCGATAAAGCAACAAACACTGTGAAATCACAGCCTGTCGTGACGAATTATGGTGGCGCAATTGATTCAGAATTAGCAGAATTGAAGTCTCAGTTTCTTAGTCCTCCTACTCCTAAAAGTCCCAATCAAAAACCCGTTTCTCCTCCGATTCCGTCAACAGCTAAAAGTCAAGTTGACCTAGAATTGGAGGAGCTAAAATCCCAGTTTCTTGGCTCTCCTAATCCCAAAAATCCTCCTAGTCAGACTTAGTTATTTTGAGCTCTTCTACTCTTCTTAATAAGCTGCAAATTTCGTTGTTTTTAAGCCGCGTCTGCTGATAATATTTTTCCATAAAGATGCACTGGTGGAGCCTGTGAAGACAGGCTTAGTTTCTGTAGCCGCAGACATTAGTCTGACGGAATTGTAGGTAATCAATAAGCTGCAAATTTCGTTGTTTTTAAGCCGCGTCTGCTGATAATATTTTTCCATAAAGATGCACTGGTGGAGCCTGTGAAGACAGGCTTAGTTTCTGTAGCCGCAGACATTAGTCTGACGGAATTGTAGGTAATCAGTAAGCTGCAAATTTCGTTGTTTTAAAGCCGCGTCTGCTGATAATATTTTTCTAGGAAGATGCACTGGTGGAGCCTGTGAAGACAGGCTTAGTTTCTGTAGCCGCAGACTTTAGTCTGACGGAATTGTAGGTAATCAGTAAGCTGCAAATTTCGTTGTTTTAAAGCCGCGTCTGCTGATAATATTTTTCTAGGAAGATGCACTGGTGGAGCCTGTGAAGACAGGCTTAGTTTCTGTAGCCGCAGACTTTAGTCTGACGGAATTGTAGGTAATCGACCGGACATGAGATGAAAACCTCGTGCAGTCTGATACAATACTTAACAAATCTTCACTGCACTTAATCTATTATGAATCCCGAACCGTTTGTGAATCCCCCGATTTACACCATGATCATGGTGAGCAATTTTTTTGCTATCGCCTTTGGCTTCATCTTCAAAGATATACTGGAATATCAGGTTGCAAAATGGAACAGCAACTCTCAGTCACAGGAAAGCATTAATTACAAAACCCCTAACATCGTCATTGCATATTTAGGGCTATGCGTATGTTTAACCTTATTTGTGGGAGCAAGTATTTCCGTATTTGGGCTTTTCTTATGGCTTGCTTACGGCCTTGCTGCAATTGTCGTAGCGCTTCCTGCGTTACTTGTTTGGGTGCAACTAGGTTCCATGCTAAGTTTACTCGTAATTGGTGGTTCCGAAGCAGTGGATATTGACTCTTACGGAGCAGGAATGGTGTTTGATGTGGAAGCTGGAAAGGAAAAAAATAACTAAGTAAATTTTACTCAAAATCTTGCACCAAAAACTTTGCTCCCTCGGCGTTTCAAAAAAGTTAAAATGGTGCAATATTTGTCAACTTCAATTACCTCCCAGTGGGGAAGGATAAGCAATAAATCCAGCAGCCTTGAGAACAGTAACTACTGTATTACAGTCTTGAACCCAGTATTTAGGGCTAAAACTAAATACGCGTGGATATGGTGGTGCAACCCAGGCTTGTACTGGTATTTTTCCCTGATTCTTTTCCCCTGAATACTCTTGTAAAAGTGCTTTTAGCTTCTCCTTGCACTTATCGTCATTGGCTTGCGGTGGTGTCAGTTCCACAATCAACATTTGTAGGTCTTCAATTGACTTGGCATCATCAATAATCATCTGAACTTGATCATCTTTACGCTCCACCTTCCCCCATATAATTAGACGAGCATCAGTTTGGATGAGGGAGCAAATGCGCTCGTAACTGCTAGGAAAAACAACGCCCTCTGCTTGACCTGTTAAGTCTTCCATCTGCACAAATGCCATCGGCTTTCCATCTTTTTTTGTGATGTGAGACTTGACCTCTGTGAGCATGACAATCGCACAAATAGTTGTTTTTTTACTTTGCTCTGCTAACTCTATCAGACTAATGGAAGACCAAAACTTAGCAATTTCATTGGCTGACTTTAGGGGGTGGTCAGACACATAAAAACCTAGCAATTCTTTCTCTCTACGCAACTTTTCTTGTACTGAATAATCAGGTACTTTAGGAAGTGGGGGTGCAGATTCCCAGGAAGAAATAGCATTATTTTGACTGTCGCTTGTGATTGGTGAAACATCAAAAATACTTAACTGAGGACTTTCTCTGTCTTTAGCACGACTTTGTGCCCAACTAATTACTTTTTCCAGATACTCAAATAGTTGTTTACGATTTGGTGAGATACTGTCAAAAGCACCAGAGTCAATCAAAGCTTCTAAACCACGGCGGTTGACTGTACGCATATCAAGGCGATCGCAAAAATCGGCTAGTGATTTAAATGTTCCATCAGTTTTACGAGCATTTAAAATACATTCAATTGCTCCCTCCCCTAAATTCCTAATCGCCGACAATCCAAATAAAATTTTGCCAGCTACTGGCGTAAAATCTAACTCAGAACGATTAATATCCGGTTGCTCTACCTTAATTCCCATACTCAAACAAGTAGCAATATATTTCTGCACCTTGTCCTGAGTTCCACTACTAGCAGTTAGCAATGCGGCCATATATTCAACCGCGTAATTTGCCTTAAGGTAAGCCGTCTGATAAGTCACGTAACCATAAGCAGTGGAATGGGATTTGTTGAAACAATTAGAAGATACTTTTTTATTTGCCAAAACAAAATTATGGTCGTGCACTACACCAATATCAAATACGGTTTGATTACCCAAGGATTTACGACTAATAATTTTAACCATGTTTATAGCTCCTGAAAATTTACCAATTATAATTGAATGGATATTGAGATGAATTCAAGACTTAGGTAATTGCCAAATCTTGATAGTACCATCCTCACCACCACTAGCAAGAATCTCCTGCTTTGGGCTAAACGCAACAGACCTAACCTGCCAAAATTTAACACCCGCAGAGAAACTGTACAATAGTTTCCCAGTGCCTACATTCCAAAGTTGAACTCTGTTACCTACACCACCACCAGCAAGCATCTGTCCATCAGAACTAAAAGCGATTGTGGAAGTAACTGAATTGCGACTGGAAAGATTACCCAGTAGTTCTCCAGTTTCCAGGTTCCACAGATTAATTATGCCATTTTCCTTGTCTCCAGAACTTGCTAAAGTTTGTCCGTCAGGAGTTATAGCAATTGCCGAAGACCAGGGATGTATAGGAAGATTGCTGATAAGTTGCCCAGTTTTTAAATCCCAGGTTTCGATATTCTTCTGAACCATACCCGTGACACTTACCAAAGTTTCTCCATCGGGCGTCATAATAAAGGCATTAACTTTATTTGGCAAAGAGAGAGTGCGGAGATATTTTCCAGATTTCAAATTCCACAAATGAATTTTATTTTCCTCAGCACTGGCGAGGATTTGCCCTTGTTCACTAATCGTAATTGAAGTGATATTATTAGGGGTAGAGAGTGTGCGGATGAGTTGTCCGGTTTTCAAATTCCAAAGCTGAATTTTCTTGTCTTTACTGCTGACAATCAAGGTTTGAGTATTGGGTGTAGCCGTGTTTGAGAAAGCAGCTTTTGAGTATCCAGGAAAAGTGCGAATTAGTCGGCCAGTTTTTAGATCCCAAAGTTGAACTTTTTGCTCGTTAACGTTGAAACTATCGCTTACCAGAAATTGCCCATCTGGACTAATCGCAACTGAATCAATTGTTGTATCATCAACAGCAATGATTTTTTGCAAGAATGTACTGCTACTGAGGCTATTGATTTTTTCGAGAGGATGAGAAGGAAACTTCCCCTGAAAGTAATTATAAAAACCTCTGATTCCGAAGGCAAACGTTACCACTGCTAAGAACAGGATTAATAAGAGAAGTAGTCTAGCCTTAGCGGGATTTTTTTTGAATAGCCTGGGCAAGTTATGGGTTACGCTAGGGGTAATTTGCTCACCCTTGGTCAACCTAACTTTAGTCAAAGTTGCACCTGTAAAATCTGTATTTTTAATTATTGCCTGAGTGAAGTTAGCTTGGGTTAAATTTGCACCTCGAAACTTGGTAAAGCCTTTAGCAGCAATTAGAGTAGTTATTGGATGACTAAAAGCAAATTTTTGGGAGTCAGCTAAGGTAAGTTTTGCAATGTAAATAGCTAGCAAAGCTACAGTTACAACCACAGCTATTATTACTGCAACTCCCACACCCCAGAATAAAGCACCTGATTTCTCAAGTCTAATTCCAGAGGTAACCACAGTACTGCCAAAAGCGAGAATAGCACCGAAAACCCAAGCTAGAACAAAAGGCAAAATTGCATCGACAGCTAAGATTAAATTCAAAGCCGCATCCACCGCCAATTGTAAAGCACAAATCCCATAAACAGCACATCCAAGAGCAAAAAATAACTCATTTTTAACAAAAGCTAAGACGACCATTACAGCCACAGTTATACATAGCAAAAAATAAGCCCAACTCCTGACTTTAGGTAAAGCCGCAACCAATACTCCAACCAATGCCCAAGTTACACCCGCTGCTACTACTATTGTTATTGCTGGTGCTATTAGTGCTGTGCTTGCTACCACTGCAACACCTACCCACCATATGGTTACTGTTACTAAAGTTGCTGTTATTTTTTTGTGGCTGTTGAAGATAAATAAAACTGCTAAAAATGAGAATGTAATTATTCCAGGTAAGAGCAGGTAATTTTTGATAATACTTGGATTTTGTTCAACAATTGAGGGAACAAAACTAACTAAATAGAAGGCAATTCCTGTAGCTGTTAACTCCAGAAATGAGATAGCGATCAGCAGATTTTTCCGAGGAGGGGGTAATCCTGCTATAGAGTGGCTAAAATTTGCACCAATCAGCCTAGCATTAGTAAAGTCTGTACCACGAATATCTGAGTATGAGAAATCTGCACCTGTAAGGTTTTGACCTGTAAAGGAGCGGTTTTGAAAGTTTTGGTTCATTTTTGTTTTTAAACCCCTAACCGCGCTTATTCGTCAAGGATAACATGGCATTTGTTTGTTGTAGGATATGAGTCCCCACCTGTAGAAGTTGTAGGAAGATGACAGTCTGTTTTTATTGGCATTCTCTCACAGATGTTTGCACAAAGAAAAGCGCATCTCGCGGCCCAATTTGCATACCTCCTCGCTCTTGAGTTCCCCACCTATTTATGTATTTGTCTCCATCATTCCCTTTGCTAACACTCATGGTAAATTTGTGCTGTAATTCCTCGTAACATCCAACTTGCAAACCTGGCATTTTGGCAGCTTTTACATCAAACAACTCTCCAGCTTTATTGATCATGGCAATACCTTGATTACCTCTCTCAATAAACAGCATATTCTGGTTAGCCGCACCTTGAGCAATTTCATTCCCATTGCGGAAGTATTGTGGCTGTTCCCTCATTTTATGGTGAAAGGAAACGCCTGCTTTCGTAATGGCATTTTTGACATCATCCAAGTACACAAAGGGAAATCCTTCCTGACGTGATAACAGAAAAGCATTCGCTAACATTGTGTCTTCATAAGTAGGGAATTTGTAGCCAATTTGATTTTTAGCAATGTCATGGTTTTGGACAAAAGTGATTGCTTTTTCTCCTGGTAAGGCCTTTCCTAACCTCGCTGGATCGCTAAGCAATCGCAAATCTCCCCCAAACTTAAAAGCCTCAATCATTGTACTAAGTAGATGAAAGTCGGTAACGGCAAATATTCCGATATATTCTTTACTTTCCTCGATATTTTGTCCAATCACTTCACCATAAACAAATTTGTCAGATGGAACAACTTTTAAAACCTCGCGGAAGTCTTCAGGTTCCATATGCTTGGCCGCATCCAACCGAAAGCCATCAGCACCCAACAGGAGGAGTTTTTTTAAGTAGTTTTTTGCTTCATTTCTGACATAGGTAGAAGCAGTATTTAAATCGGGAAGATCGCAATTAAGCCAACCGTGGGTGACGGAAAAACGATTATTGTAATCGATGCAATTTTTTGGATGAAAATCCTGTGGTGAGAAGCGAGGATATTTCAATGTTTTGGCGTAATCTCCATAGTTTGCCATGTGATTGAGAACCACATCGATGATAATCTTAAGCTTATGTTTGTGTGCTGAATCAATCAGTTTCTTAAGCTCTTTTTCACTACCCAATGGGCTTTCAATCACTGTATAATCAAGAGGTTGGTATCGCGCCCACCAATCGAATGCAGGGTTACTCTTCTGAGGAGGAGAAACTTGAATGTATGTAAAACCTTGCTTCTGCAATTCAGGAAGTTTGGCTTTTACTTCCTGAAAAGGTAGATTAAATGCTTGATAAATTACACCTGTTTCTAAACCAGATGTAGCGTGACAGGCAGATGTGAGAGAATACGCTAAGACACAAACAATGCACAAGCGTAAGATTGATTGCAGTGACCTTCGGATAACAACTATCAAAGTCAGATGATTAGCTACACCTAATCTAGGCTATAAATTGAAGTATTGCTCCCTGATGAAATCGCCGCATTTATGCAGAAGTTTTAATTAGACTTCCTCACAGAAAGCCTCAAATCTCCAATTGTCCCCCTTTGCTAAGGGAGATTAGGGGGGAAGTGGGCGTAAGTCTTGCCTAAGAATCTTTTATAGTATCAGAAATCAAACGACTGAGGCTTTATTGTCAATAAAAAAACCGCGCTTCTTGTTGATGATAGTTCATTTCTCAAGAAGCACGGTACGCGAACTGCTTAACCTAACCTATGAAACTTTATTAAACTTTTTCAGCTTCCTTGCTATGCAACGTTTTTGAGCGAATGGATTGATCAATGCAAAGTTTGCCGTAGTCTAAGGCTTCTTCCAAGGTATTAAAACAAAAGGGTTCACTGTAAGATTTTCCTTCTGGGTCAGTGTAATCTACTGCAATACCTTTTGGCTCTTTGATAGTGATCAAATGCCATTCTTTGTAAGTCATCATCGTCCGAACCTCCGTTAATCTGTAGCAGTTTACGAGGTGGGTCAGGAAACAGATATCTCCTGGAACGAATGTTCCAGTAAAATATTAGGAGACCCCAACGACTGTGGCTTAAAAAAGCTTGTGTCTATGGTGCTCCTCCCATTGCCGACGGAGTTAGCTGACGGGCTAAGACTGGAAGGTGTCTCTCTCAAGAATGAGATTAGCCCCAATATTTGGTTCCTCCGCTCTTAACTTGGCTTTTGACTTACTGAAAGGGTTATATTGCTTGCCAGTTAAGATTAGGCTACCCACTTAAAAAGAAAGTATTTTTTATATTACGCCTGTCCACAAGTCTTGTCAAGTAGGAAAAAAATACTTAATTTTATTTTACGAAAGAAAAAGAGCGATCGCCTCTAGCAGAGTTTGAGGATGTGTTTAGGGCTTACGCATTGACAGAAAGTTGACAAGGTGAATTCATTCCCACTTTCTGTTTTAAGTATTCCACTATAAAGTCACGAGCCACGTGTTTTTGATAAATTTATGTTAATTTGATACCAGTTTTTAATTAACTCTTCGTCAAACCTCAACTCCAACTGTGACATTTGCGAAAGTTTTGTTAATGATACCTTGTTTATAAGTATGACCAATGCGCCTCATCAAAAAACGTGTTGCTAAATAAACAGTAAGGACCCTAATGGGTACTGCCAAGCATTGATTAGGTAAGATACTTTGGTCATAGGTTTAAAAAAGCATCCTGATTTGGAGATAAGAAGATCCGAAGTGCATTATACCTAACCGAGCCAATAAGGGCTGTGTAAGGGCAACAGTTTTATCAGTGGTTAACGTAAGTCAAAAGGCTGCATCTTGCCATCAAAATAAATTTGTTTGCCCAAAAATGAAACCTTGAATTTAAAGGGCGACAAATGAATAGTTTTTTTAGTAATTCATCCTTCATGGCTACAACCCAGATCATGACTGACTTAGAGCTTCTTTCTCCAGGCTCAATTTCAATTCTGTCATGGCGTAGTCGTTTGGATGACGATAAAGGTCGTCCCGTGAAGGTCTACAGTGGTGCTTTGTACCTACCTGGTAAAGGGGATAGCGGGTCTTTCCGCACTGACGAAATCAAATTCCCCATTCGTCCTGAAAACCAGAAGACTGGGGAACTGGTGTGGGACGTAGTGGTTACTAAACCAGATAAGACCGTTATCAACAAAAAGAATAACGAACAATCCATCACTGAGCCATCTTTGATCGCACTCAGCACACTCCTTGAGTCAGCTTAATGCCATAGCGCTCAAGTAGTAAATTAGTAACTGTAGGGTGGGTTTTGGTGATAGCTGTAACCCACCCAAGTTTTTTTGAAAAGTAGTGCGTTACGCTACTACAACTGTCAGCTATCAAAGCCTTAAAAAAGGGTGCGTAACGCTACGCTAAAACATCCTATAACTGCTTTCAGCTTCTCACCCTAAAAAAAGGTACATTTAATGCAATACCAATAGTTGCTATCGTCCTTACAGTAATAGCATCCATCCCACCAAATACAGGCGTTGTAAGAAGAGACAAAACTTTCAGAATTCAGCATTGTTGCTACCTCATCTCTCCTATCTGCTGAAAGTCTACTTGCTTCCTGATTAAGTGTCTTTTGTAACTGGTCAGAAACCGGCTCCAAATTATAGATTTTCGCCACTTTTAAATTCCTTTTATATTACTTACGGCTTTTTTCTAGATACTTCTCAAAGTTGGCTAACTGCAATTAGCTACGAAGTACCCACAATAAAACTGTATTTAGAAAATACCAAATTTCCTGGCTATTTTCTAGCCATTGAAACTTTTCTTAATTTTTGATTCTGACATCAAACTCTGCGTATCTTCTTCTCTAACTCTGGCTATTCTGCGTTAAAAAACATATCTGATATCAAGCCTCTTTGTCTCGATTGTGTAAGGGCTAGGGTGTAGAATTCGGATATAAAACCTTGGGTTGATTGTAGTAACGGACAGGGCTTAGCATTCGGATATAAAACTTTGGGTTTATTGCAGAAGTTATCCCCCGAATGCTAAGCCCCTACAGCTATAAATCTATCAATCGAATCTGGTGAGAGATATACTATCATACAAAAAAATCCGCTCCTGCCTTTAACTGATAGACGAGGAGCGGATTTTTTCAAGTAACTTTAACCAACGGGTTGGAGTAACAAATCTTGCTGCTTACTCGGCAACACCTTCACCTTACCATTCTCATCGACATCAACAATAGCTGTATATCCATTGCCGACCTGACCAGAGAGCATCGCTTCAGCTAAACTATCTTCCAGGAGACGCATAATTGCTCGTCGTAGAGGCCGTGCACCGTAACTAGGATCGTAACCTTCCTTCACCAAATGGTCTTTGAATCGTTCCGTGACTTTCAGTACAATTCCCTGTTCTAGTAAGCGTGTCGCGATTTCACGTAACATGATGTCGGCGATTTGCTTAACCTCTTCCTTCTTCAATTGACGGAAGACGATTATCTCATCGAGACGATTCAGGAACTCAGGACGGAAGAACTGCTTGAGGTCTTCATTTACCTGTGTTTGAATGCGGTTGTAACGTGACTCAGCTTCGTTCTCTGAATATTCAAATCCGAAACCACTACCACCTTTCTCAATCGCCTTGGAACCAAGATTAGATGTCATGATTAACAACGTATTCTTAAAGTCCACGGTGCGACCTTGAGCATCGGTTAATCGACCATCATCTAATAGTTGTAACAGCAAATTGAAGACATCAGGATGTGCTTTTTCAATTTCATCAAACAGCACTACACTGTAAGGCTTGCGTCGGACAGCTTCCGTCAATTGTCCACCTTCGTCATACCCGACAAATCCCGGAGGAGAACCAATCAACTTGGAAACTGTGTGACGTTCCATGAATTCCGACATATCCAAGCGAATTATTGCTTCTTCTGAACCGAAGAAATAGGAAGCCAAAGCTTTAGCAAGTTCTGTCTTACCAACTCCAGTAGGACCGGAGAAAATAAAGCTAGCAATTGGTCGATTGGGATTCTTTAAGCCAACTCTGGCTCGACGAATCGCTCTCGAAACAGCAGTCACAGCTTCATCTTGACCAATCAGACGCTGATGCAATGTATCTTCCATATGCAACAACAATTCTGATTCAGATTCGGTCAGTTTGCTAACAGGTACTCCTGTCCAAGAAGCGACGATGTGAGCAATATCTTCTTCTTCAACAATGGGAGTAATTGTATTATTGTTGGGCTGCTCTTTGTTGTCGAGAATTGTCTTAAGCTGTGCTTCTAGTTCTAGTTCGCGATCGCGCAATTCTCCAGCTTTTTCAAAATCCTGCTCTTTCACTGCATCATTCTTTTCTTGAGTAACCTGACGCAGTTCTTGTTTCAGTTCTTTAGTAAGAGGAGAAACAGGAGAATTTCTCAAATGTACGCGACTTCCAGCTTCATCAATCAAGTCAATTGCTTTATCTGGTAAGAAACGATCAGAAATGTAACGATCTGAAAGTTTAGCCGCTGCTTCTAGAGCGTTGTCTGATATACTAACCTTGTGGAATTGTTCGTAAGCATCCCGCAAACCGTAGAGAATTTCAATTGCTTCCTCGACTGAAGGTTCTCCTACCATTACTGGCTGGAAACGTCGCTCAAGTGCTGCATCCCGTTCGATATGCTTGCGGTATTCATCGAGAGTCGTGGCACCCAAGCATTGCATTTCCCCGCGTGCAAGAGCAGGTTTGAGGATGTTGGCTGCGTCCATTCCTCCACCGATCGCTCCTGCGCCAACTAGGTTGTGAATTTCGTCAATTACCAAGATGATATTCCCAGCTTGACGCACTTCTGCCATAATTTGCTTGATGCGTTCTTCAAAGTCTCCACGATAGCGAGTACCGGCTAGCAGGGAACCCATATCTAGGGTAACTACTTGCTTGTCTTCCAAGAATTCGGGGACGCTTTTGTTGACAATGCGTTGAGCGAGTCCTTCGGCGATCGCTGTTTTCCCGACTCCTGGTTCACCAATCAAGACAGGGTTACTTTTAGTACGACGTGCCAGAATCTGGATAACGCGCTCAATTTCCTTGGTACGACCAACCATAGGGTCAAGTTTACCTTCGGCGGCCAGTTTCGTTAAATTGGTGCTAAATTCATCTAGGGTTGCGGTTTTGTTGTCGTTGCTTCGCCCGAATCCAGAATTTTGCATGGGGCCTGTGGAGGCCGCTGCTACTTCTCCTAGGGCTCTAATGATTTGGGTGCGAACATAGCCTAAGTCAAGGTTGAGGTTTTCCATGACTTTTGCAGCAACACCTTCTCTATCCTGGGTGATGGCTAGTAATAAGTGTTCCGGACCGATGTATTGGTGTCCGAGTTGGGTTGCTTCTTTGAATGCTTGCTCGAAAATGCGTTTAGCTTTGGGGGTGAAGGGAAGTTGCGCAGGGACAAAGCCGGAACCTCTACCAATCACTCTTTGTACTTCGGTGCGTGCCTTTTCTAGGGTAACACCCAATTCCTTGAGGACAATGGCTGCAATACCTGTATCTTCGCCTATCAAACCCAAAAGTATCTGCTCGGTTCCCACAAGGTTGTGTCCCAGACGACGCGCTTCTTCCTGGGCGAGCATGATTGCTTTAACGGCTTTGTCTGTAAAATACTCAAACATATTGGGTTCACCTTACCGAGCGGTTTAGGGGATGGGTGATTTGAAGCTCACCCGTCTATAAAGTTTTATGTACTTTATATTGATAATGTAGCTCTCTTGGTGGGACTTTGTTCAGTGGGTAGAACCGTAACCTTTGGGGGGTAGTAGCCGCCTTTTCAGTGTTGCTCAGTAATAGCACATTTTCTGGATCACTTGAGATGAAGGATCAATAAGCTCCAGAAAGGCAATCGCAGATTCAGCTAGATCCCCGACTTCTTAGAGAAGTCGGGGATCTGAACCATGAAAAGAAGCTAACAGATTGCTAGAATCTCTGTTAACTGCCGTTCTTAAGTGCCATGACCGACACTGTTCTTGATGTCCGCAATCTGCAAGTAGAATTCCCAACCGATGAAAAGCGTGTCTTAGCTGTTAAAGGCATAGACTTTAAATTGAATCGTGGACAAACATTAGGAATTGTCGGTGAATCGGGTTCGGGGAAATCTGTTACTTCATTAGCAGTGATGGGTTTAGTACCAAGTCCTGGCAAAATTATCAATGGAGAAATTTATTTCCACTCCTTACAAGATGGAACAAAGCCAGTTAATTTGGTGCCGCTTTCTGGTAAGCAAATGGAGTCTTATCGAGGTAGTCAACTGGCGATGATTTTCCAGGAACCGATGAGTTCCCTCAACCCGGTTTTTAACTGTGGCTTTCAGTTAACAGAAGCAATTCGACAACATCAGAATATTTCAATAGCAGAAGCACGGCGTCAAGCAGTGTCAGACCTTCAGGAAGTTAAGCTTATCCCTAGCGATCGCGAATTAAGGAAGCAGTATTTAGAAGAATTTCGCCTAAAAAATCCCGGTCACACTCTACCGGAAGAAAATGCAATTAACCATCAAATCAATCAGCAAAAATTAGCATTTTTAGAGCGATATCCTCATGAACTTTCTGGAGGACAATTACAGCGGGTAATGATTGCAATGGCGCTTTCTTGTAACCCGGAAGTCTTAATTGCTGATGAACCTACTACCGCTCTTGATGTCACAGTACAAGCGACAATTCTTGATTTACTGAGGGAGTTACGAGACAAGCGCGGGATGTCGCTGATTTTCATTACTCACGACTTAGGAGTAATTGCAGAAATTGCTGATACTGTTGCGGTGATGTATGAGGGAAAAATTGTCGAAAGTGGCGATGTTTGGCAGATTTTTTCTAGCCCGCAGCATCCCTATACTAAAGGTTTATTAGCCTGTCGTCCCCAATTAGAAGGACATCAACAATATTTGCCTACCGTATCCGATTTTATGGAGGTTATTACAACTTCCAGTGGGGAAAAGGTGATTAAAGAAAAACCAGTTGATTTGAAACTGGGAATGAGAAGTTTGGAAATCTTCCAAGAGAAACAAGATGTAACTACTTCCGACTTAGCTATTGTCCCATCTGCTTCTGCTCAATCCCCCATGATCGCCGTCAATAACCTACAAGTTGGCTTTCCCATGAAGGGAATGTTTGGCTTAGCAAAACGCTACATCATGGCGGTGAATAATGTTTCGTTTGAAGTTTATCCAGGGGAAACATTGGGTTTAGTGGGAGAATCGGGCTGCGGAAAATCGACTCTTGCTCGTACTTTACTACGCTTAATTGAACCGATGGGCGGTGAGATATTATTTGAAGGTCAAGATGTTAGTAAACTTAGAGGAAAACGTCTTAGACAATTGCGCAGGGAAATGCAAATTGTTTTCCAAAACCCCTTTAGTTCCCTCGATCCACGCTTCAAGATTGGGGAAACGGTGATGGAACCGCTGTTAATTCACGATACAGGAGGTAATGGCAAACAACGACGAGATCGCGCTGCTTATCTCCTAGAACGAGTGGGTTTAAATCCCAACTGGATGAATCGCTATCCTCACGAACTTTCCGGAGGCCAACGCCAACGAGTTTGTATTGCGAGGGCTTTGGCACTTAATCCTAAGTTTATTATCTGTGATGAATCTGTTTCTGCTCTTGATGTTTCTGTACAAGCGCAGGTACTGAATTTGCTGAAAGAATTGCAAGGTGAGTTTGGTCTAACTTATATTTTCATTTCCCATGATTTGAGTGTGGTGAAATTTATGAGCGATCGCATTATGGTGATGAATAAAGGCAAGATTGAAGAAATTGGTTCTGCTGAAAAAATTTACCGCGAACCGCAACAAGAATACACGCGAAAGTTAATTGCTTCGATTCCTACTGGTACTTTAGAGCGAATTCAGCAACAACAAGCAGGACGAAATATCTCGGAAGTTTCAGCTATTAGCGATCCTTGGGCTGTTAATTAGTTGAATGTCCGACACCCTGAAGGGTGCGGAACCACAAGAACGAAGCCCACCTACGTGGGCTAAATGCCTAAAATAGATTGTAGCCTGCGTAGGCAGGCTTTGTTTATGTAGCCCCAGGCTTCAGCCTGCGGGTATTTTGTTATTCTTGCCCGACACCCTGAAGGATGCGGAACCACAAAAACGAAGCCCACCTACGTGGGCTAAATGCCTAAAATAGATTGTAGCCTGCGTAGGCAGGCTTTGTTTATGTAGCCCCAGGCTTCAGCCTGCGGGTATTTTGTTATTCTTGCCCGACACCCTGAAGGGTGCGGAACCACAAAAACGAAGCCCACCTACGTGGGCTAAATGCCTAAAATAGATTGTAGCCTGCGTAGGCAGGCTTTGTTTATGTAGCCCCAGGCTTCAGCCTACGGGTAATTCGTTGCGGTTAATTTGCGAGAATCAATTAACTATTATCCTTCTCATTTTCCTTAGTCAAACCTTCATCTTGCTTGTCAGCAACAGCTTTCAACTTAAGATAAAAACCTGAAGCATCTGGAGGTGGCGTAAATTGATGAATTGGCTGTTTACTAACCTCACAACGCGACCAATCTGCCTCATAATTGGTACTAACAGGAGAATTGACCAAAGGTTCTACAAATTCTTGCTCAGATTCCTCAACAAATTCCTCAATAAACTCTACACACGTAGTACTTACAGTCACTGGAATATTCTCTTCAATTAGCGGTTCTTCCTCTTCTGGAATTTCCTCAAATATCGCCGCTTCCTTACTGATTTCAGGAGTGCTGTAAGTCAGTGGCGGTAAATTATATTCCTCGCTCAATTCAACTGGCGCCACATTGAGAGGTGCTGTCAAACTTTGGGGAAGTTTGCGAGAAATTAGCCGCTCAAACTCATGGGTAAAACGATAAATTGGCTGTCCGCGTCTTGCCCATACTGCTAAAATTTGCTCCACAGAAACAGCTTTGTAACGCCCTTGATAAAGCGCCTCAATCACCCCCATACGTACCCAATTAGCCTGATATTTCTTCAGCCAAATACTAGCTAATTCTTCAGGAGTATAACCTCTCAATTCAAAGTTATAATGCCGGAGTAAAGCGATTGCATAGGCAACTGGTGCAGAGTCGTTGGAAGGTTGCTCCCTCATCTCAAAGTTAGATATGGAATTTTGGGTTTGTGATGGGAGATTGAGGGTTGGGGATGAAAGATTCTGTAGAGTTATACTCATCAATTTTCATCTCGCTTAACTTGAAACAACATAAGGTGAATTGATCGCACTTACTTGCCCTTTTTTCACTAACGCTTGATACATAAAAGCGATCGCCTCAGCGCGTGTGACTTCCCTTTTTGGTTCCAAAAGTGTTGGTGTAGGATAGTTCACAATAATTCCAGCCTGAGTTGCCGCAGCAACCGCTGATTTAGCATAAGCAGGAATAGTATCGCGATCTTCGTAAATTTCCAAGACTTTTTCCTGTGCACTGGGTAGAGAAAGTCCATTCACTAAGGAGATAATGAGTTCAAGGCGTCGCAAATTCTGCTGAGGGTGGAAGGTTTGATCTGGGTATCCGGAAAGGAAGCCAGCGCGATAGGCTTGACTAATTACTGGTAAAGCCCAGAAATCAGCAGGAAGATCAAGAAAACGGCTATCAGGACGAATTGGATTGGGATTAAAAATTTTCACCACCAAAGCAGCATATTGTGCTCGATTAATCGGTGTATCCGGTTTAAATGTACCATCAGCAAAACCTGTCACTAAATTCATGCTACCAAGAGGACGAATAAAGTTAGCTCCCCAGTGCTGCTGAATGTCGCTGAATGAGCTAGTGTATGGTTCAGGGTTGACAATGTAGGGAGAGGCGATCGCTTCGGCTTTTCCTGTTGCTACCAGGGCTTGATAAATCAATGCTGCTACCTCAGCACGGGTAATATTGCGCATTGGTTCAAGCTGATTTGTTTGCGGATAATTTACCACTAATCTTCTTTGAGTAGCTGTGGCTATGGCTTCTGTAGCGTAGCTGGGAATTTGAGCGCGATCGCTGTAAAATACAAGTAGATCGGGAGTACCACCTGTTAACCCTAAACCACTCACCAACGATACCAGTGCTTGTACTCTTGTCAAGTTTTGTTGAGGGCGAAAAGTTCGATCAGGAAACCCCGAAATAAAGCGCATATTTGCTGCTTGCGCGATCGCCCCTGACGCCCAAAAATCAGCCGAAACATCCACAAATGAACCTTTACCCGTACCCGGTTGGCGAGGTAAATCAAAGGTCTTGGCAATAATTGCTGCATATTCTGCACGAGTAATGCTAGCTTCTGGTTTGAAAGTACCATCAGGAAAGCCACGAATCAGGCCTCTTGTCACCAATCCCTGAATAAACTGTGTTCCCCAGTGGCTACCAAGATCGCTAAATTGATTAGGCCCCGTTATCGGTGTCGCGACTAAAGCTACAGGTAACACAATCTGTCCCTGAACTCGTGCTGGATTTAGCTGATTTCCTACAGAAACCAAGGCCAAAGATGTACCATTTTGCAAATCTACATTACCGTTATCCCTGATGATGTTGCCAGCAGGGTCTTGAGCGCTGCCTAAATCTGGGCTAGCATTACCGATGACCATCAAGCCGCCAGCAGTATTTTTCTCAATCAGATTACGGCGTAAGACTGGACGTGCGTCGCGGGAAAGGAAAATTCCGGTTTTGTTGCCAATTAGTTGATTATCGGCGATTAAAGGCGCTGCTGAGTCACTAATCGCCACGCCATAACCTGTTTTTTGGCATATATTACGTCGCACTTCTCCTTTAGCGTTGCGTACCAGAAATATCCCACTAGCAGCGTTGTTGATAAAGACGTTATCGAGAATCAGGGGTTTGCCTGTACCTGTGACAAAAATACCCTCGCGCTTACAATTGGTGAAGGTATTATTAGCCACAGTGGGTGAAGTTGATTCAATCCAAACAGCCGTACCCCTTTCTGCGGGATTTGTCACCGTAACGCCTCGCAATTGGGCGTTAGATTCTAGCCGGAATGTGATATTTTGGCTGGCGAAAGTTGGGCTGCTATATTGTCCACTGCCCATGATTAAAATATTTTTACCTTTGCTGGGCTCATCTCCCAGTAACATCACCCCAGCAGGGATAAGCAAGGGAAATATTTCCCCACTTGCTGTATTGTAAGTTCCAGCAGCCAACTTAATCGTTGTTCCTGCTTTGGCTAAGGAAAGTGCTTTAGTTATGGTTTTGAATGGGGAAGCTGAGTTTCTTTCCCCGCTATCCTTGCCTGTTACTGGGTTGATGTAAAGTGTGGATTGAACCATATCATTGGATGTTGGTTATTGGTTATTGGTTATTGGTTATTATTTACTGGTTACTGTTTTTTAATTATTGTTTATTAGTTATTCCTTTTTAGCAAATTACAAACAACAAATAACAAACAACAAACCATGATTTCAGTTGAGCACCTTTGTAAATTTTACGGTTCTACCCCAGCCATTCAGGATGTTTCCTTCGACGTTCTACCAGGGGAAATCATGGGTTTCCTCGGCCCTAATGGTGCTGGGAAAACAACAACTATGCGGATTTTAGCTGGTTATTTACCTGCAACCAGTGGTACTGCTCGCATTGCTGACTTTGATGTTCATGAAGATTCGATGGCAGTACGACAGCGAATTGGCTATTTACCAGAGATGCCCCCACTGTATCCGGAAATGACCGTTGAAGGATTTTTGCACTTTGTCGCCCGCATTAAAGGTCTTTCCGCAGGCGATCGCCCTAATCGCGTCAAATCCGCCTTAGAACGCTGCAATCTCACCGAAAAGCGTAAAGTACTGATCCGTAAACTTTCTAAGGGCTTTCGTCAGCGAGTTGGCATTGCTCAAGCGATCGTTCATGATCCACCAGCCATTATTCTAGATGAACCTACAGCAGGTCTTGACCCCAAGCAAATCATCGATGTCCGTAACTTGATCAAAAGTCTCGCTGGTGACCATACAATTATCCTCTCAACCCACATTCTCCCAGAGGTAAGTATGACCTGTAGCCGCGTAGCCATTATTAATCGTGGTCAAATAGTAGCAACCAATAGCCCAGAAAATTTGATGGCGCAGTTGGTAGGAGGTTCTGGCTATGAACTAGAGGTAGACGGCAATGCCGAAAACTTACAAAAGTTATTACAAGTAATACCAGGAATATGCTTAGTAGAACTGGTGCAAAATGATACTTTACCAGAGAATCGCTCCTTACTGCGCATCGTTTCCACACAGGGAGCAGAACCTGGACGCGATATTGTGGCTGTAACCATTGGCGCCGGTTTGGCAATACATGAATTGCGACGCACTCGCGCCACGCTAGAAGATGTATTTTTAGACCTGATAACACATGAACAACCAATCATTCAAACGGATAATGATTTGCAGCTATCTAATGTCACCAGTGGTGCAGACTTGGAGGAATAGTTTAAATGCGTTTAATTATTAGCAACATCATGGCGATTTTTCGCAAGGAATTGCAGGGCTATTTTTCTTCGCCTTTCGCTTATGTTGTGGCAGCAGTTTTTTGGTTATTGTCTGGCTTCTTTTTCTGGACAATTCTTAATAGCATAATTCAGACAGTAGGGTTACAAGATCAATCAGGTTTACCAGCACCCCCGGTAGATGTCGCTTATGAATTTTTGCGATTCTTCATGAATATTATGGGGTCTTTGGTATTATTTATTCTCCCGATTCTTTCGATGGGATTATATGCCGAAGAACGCAAGCGAGGCACCTTAGAACTATTAGCAACATCACCGATTACTAATTGGGCTGTTGCCGTCGGAAAATTGTTAGGTGTGCTGGCATTTTTTACCTTTATGATCATGCCATTACTCGCCTATGAAGCGATCACCCTAGTTGCTGCCAATCCTCCAATTCCACCAGCCATACCCTTACTAGCTCACGGTGCCTTAATTTTACTAGCAGCATCAATTCTCTCGTTGGGAATGTTTGTTTCTTCCCTGACTGATAGTTCAATTTTGGCAGCAATCCTCACCTTCGGCGTTATTTTAGTTTTGTGGTTGATAGAGTTAATCGCTAAAAATATCGGTGGCCCTGTGGGTGAAGCATTGGGTCATTTATCGTTGCTGGATAATTACAACAATCTGGTACAGGGTGTACTAGATACTAGCAGTATAATTATGTTTTCCAGTTACATCGTTTTGGGAGTCTTCCTAACTGCACAGTCTATTGATGCTTTACGTTTCCAACGTTCTTGAAGCTAAACATTTTTGATATAAACCATGTTTAAAATAATCAGATCCCTATACAATGGCAGTCTACGAATTTTATTTTTAATGATCTTAACCTCTAGTTTTGTCATTACTGCATCGAAGGTTCGGGCTGATACAACCTTGACGAGTACTGACTTTGCTGTAGTCTATCAAGACGTAGAAATAGTCAGATATGCCTCTAAAAAGAAAATTGACGAGCAAGTGTTCAAAGCACTTAGTAATCCTAACGTTCCTAATGATGTGCGTGTGGCTATAGTTAATGCGCTTGGTTGGTCTATTGAGGGTCAGCAGAACGCACTCGCATATCTGGGATATATCGCTTCAAACCGTAGCAAGAAGTCGTCAGAACTGACAATTGCAGAACTGACATCACAGGAAACCTTGGCGCTGGGATATTTATTGGCGATGGATAACTATGGAAACCCCAGAAGATCGATACTACGTAGGGAAGAAACGGGAGAGGTAGAACAAGCAAATGCGATCGCTCTACTAGATGCGGCGATCGCCAAATCACCAAAGGATTTTTCTGTATCCCTAATCCGTAGCCTTGTCAAAGCGCGAGAGGCGCAAATAGCAATGGATTGGTGTAATGTTTACAAAATCGTCACAGGAGAGATTGCTGATTTTCGAGGCGATCGAAATATGCGCTCTCAAGCAGTGCAAATTGTGCTGGATTATATAAATCTCCATCAAGAATATTGTCAGCAGAAGTAGCCAATTATGGATATCCTTTTTTCAAGAAATTAATTGTAGGCAGCAGAAAATCATAAGGTCACTATGAAGACCAGAAAAAAAAATAAATATTTAAAATTCCTGTTTGGGTTAGGTCTATTCCTATTAATCATGGGCATCAGTGCCATGTTGGTTGCTGGTAATTGGTCGCCAGTATCTGTAGGGTTGCTGATTGCTGGAATGGTAATTATTGGCTCATGCTTAGTATTTTTAGGCAGTTTGTCACCGGGATTTTGGGGAGGGAGATCCTTAGAAGTAGGGACAAATGCGATTATTGCCACGCTGGCAATGTTGATGATTTTGGGGCTGATTAATTTTTTAGGAGTTCGCTATGGTGAGCGAATCGACTTGACGGAAACTAAGCTTTTCACTATCTCTCCCCTATCACAACGGCTGGTGAAAAAGTTGCAACAACCGTTTAAAGTGTGGGTGTTTGAGCCTAACCCTAACCCAGTTGACCGCGACTTGCTGAAAAATTACCGCAGGTATGGGTCACAATTTCAATTTGAATTTGTTGATGCGCAGTTGAAACCTTCACTAGCTCAAAAGTTTAATATTAAGTCGCCCCGTGGAGAGGTTTACGTAGAATATGAACCTGAGCGCAAGTTTTTGCAAATACTAAGTGATGGGGAGCGACTTTCGGAAACTAAGCTGACTAATGCCATCGAAGCACTAACTATCGCTCGTAGCGACAAAGTTTATTTTCTTCAGGGTCATGGAGAACGCCCTCTACAGGAAGTGGAAGACGGGCTGAGTGAGGCTATAAATGCCTTAAAAGAGAAAAAGTTCATCTCACAACCTCTTAACCTGGCTGACCGCTCAGAAGTGCCTGAAGATGCTTCTCTGGTTGTTTTAGCTGGGCCTAAACGGAAGTTGTTTGAGGGAGAAGTCCAAGCTTTGAGAAATTATCTTTCAAACGGCGGTAGTTTGCTGTTGATGGTAGACCCTGAGACGAATCCTGGACTGGATAGTTTACTGGCAAATTGGGGCGTTAAGCTGGCTAATCAGGTCGTGATTGATGCTTCGGGTAGGGGTCGTTCAGTTAATCTGGGCCCTGCAACACCCCTAGTAAGAAATTACGGTGACCATCCAATTACTACAGATTTTGGTGATGGATATTCTTTCTATCCAATCGCCCGACCTGTGGAGATCAATCCAGTAGAGGGTGTTAAGCAAACTCCTCTATTAAAAACCAATGACCAAAGTTGGGGAGAGAGTAATCCTGAAAAGCAACCTCTCAAGTTCGATCCCAAGGAGGATAGTCCTGGCCCTTTAACTTTAGGTGTAGCTTTGAATCGCAACTCTCAAGCTTCGTCGGAGTTAGCTACACCAAAAACGAAACCTCAAACTACTCCTGAAGTTTCTCCCACACCTAAAACCCAAGTTAAATCTAGTCCTGAAGTTTCTCCCACATCTAAAACCCAAGTTAAATCTAGTCCTGAAGTTTCTCCTACATCTAAAACCCAAGTTAAATCTAGTCCTGAAGTTTCTCCCACATCTAAAACCCAAGTTAAATCTAGTCCTGAAGTTTCTCCCACATCTAAAACCCAAGCTAAATCTAGTCCTGAAGTTTCTCCCACACCTTTAACAAAAGCGCAACCACAGGCCAGTGCTTCAGCGGTGAATAATGAGAAGAAATCTGAGTCGCGAGTGGTTGTTTTTGGTAACTCAAATTTTGCTACTAATGTTTGGTTCAAGCAACAGCTAAATGGCGATGTCTTGCTCAACTCTATTGGCTGGTTAAGCAAGCGAGATGAGCAAGCCTTTTCCATTCGTCCTAAAGAACAGCAGAAGCGCCGGATTAGCTTAGCGCCGATGCAATTGGCACTACTTGGTTGGACTGCTTTTTTGATTGTTCCCTTCTTGGGTTTTACTACAGCAGGGGTTTTATGGTGGCGACGCCGGTAGAAAATCAAAGTTCTGAGTGCTAAGTGCTGTTAGCGTAGCTGGGCGTATCCTGTGCTGAGTTTTGCAATAAGCATTTTCCTAAGCACTCAGTACTAAGTTTAGTGAATAATTATGAAGTTACAGCGCACTACTCTATTTTTGTTACTTTCAGCACTCTCGTTGGGAGGTTTTGTGTATTTCTATGAAATTGAAGGTACTCCAAAACGGGAAGCTGTTAAAACATCTAAGCAGCAACTCTTTTCCTTTAAGGAAGACGAGATTCAATCCTTAACAATTTATATCGACGAGGAAACCTTTGTTTTTGAACGCAAAAGTGAGAAAACACCCGATAGCAAAGCGTTAGCGACTCCTCTCCCAAAGGGAGACATTAAGGGCGAACCATCGTCTTGGCAGATGAAAATGCCCAAATATGGCTCAGCTAACCAGGCTTCTGTCGCTTTTTTGACTAGCTTGCTAGTGCAGGCTAAAATTAATCGCAGTTTCATTGCACAGCCTACGCAGCATCAGGAATATGGATTCCAGAAACCTTTGGCGACAGTGAAAGTACACCTGAAAAATCAGGAAAGTTATTGGCTATTCTTGGGTAAGCCTGACTTTAATCGCAGTTTCTTATATGCTCAGGCATATCCATCAAGTAAGAGGCCTGAGCAATTGCAAGTGCTTTTAGTTCCAGTGGATTTTGAGTATGCAGTAAATCGCCCGCTGTCGGAATGGCTGCTTAAAGAGGAAAAACTTCCGGTTTCTCAGCCTTCGCCAACTCTCAAGAGTTCTCCGCTATCACCGACTTTTAAGAGTTCTCAGCCCTCTCCAACTCCCAAGAAATCTTCGCTATCGCCAACTCCCAAGAGTTCTCAGCCTTCGCCAACTCCCAAGAGTTCTCAACCTTCGCCAACTCCCAAGAGTTCTCAACCGTCATTAACGCCAGAGAAGTCGAAGCCTTCGCCGACTGCTAAGAGTTCTCAGCCTTCGCCAAGCGCTAAAAGCTCTCCGCCTTGATCTGCTCAATAAATTAAAGACAGTTGTTGTTAGCCGCGCTACTGTAAAAATATATCTATAAAATCTAAGCGGCGACGCCAGTCAATTTATTATCCTCTTAGCTAGAGAACAGAAACTATGGACCCGATCATTTCTATCCTTGCACCGATGATTTTAGTCGTCCTTGGCTATACCATTGGTTCTACCAAAATTGTCAGTGAAGGAAACCAAGCCTTGGTAGAACGCTTGGGAAAATATAATAAAAAACTAAATCCTGGACTGAACTACATTATTCCTTTTATTGACAGAGTTGTTATCGAAGATACAACTCGCGAGCGGGCTTTGGACATTCCTCCTCAGCAAGCAATTACTAAAGACAACGTTTCGGTGGAAGTAGATGCTGTGGTGTTCTGGCAAATTTTAGATCTGACGCAGGCCTATTACGCAGTTGACGATGTGGAGGGTGCAATTGAAGATTTAGTGACAACGACCCTGCGCTCTAAGATTGGTGAAATGGAACTTTCTCAGACTTATTCCTCCAGGAACGAAATCAACAAAACTTTGTTGCAACAGTTGTATGAGGCAACCGAATCTTGGGGAGTAAAGGTGACTCGCGTTGAATTGCAAGAAATTAAACCTCCCAAGACGGTATTGGAGTCGCTGGAGAAAGAGCGAGCCGCTGAAAGCGATAAAAAAGCTGCGATTTCCGGGGCACAAGGAACAGTTGAGTCACTCAGGATTATCTCCCAAGCAATCGAAGAACAGTCAAATAGTCAGCAAGTCTTGCAATTCCTCATCGCTCAACGCTATGTAGCAGCCAATGAGAAGTTGAGTGAAAGTCCCAATTCAAAAGTAGTGTTTATGGACCCGAAGGCTTTAACAGAAGCGATGACAGACTTGATTGGTACTCCTGAATCCCCCATTGATGGGACTAGGGGGAATGGTTCTAATGGAAATTAAGTCAATTTTTGATTAGTACTTAATGCATAGTCATTGTTCAAGCATCTAATCTGTTTCGCCAAATAGCATCAGCAACAAGGCATACATCACGCATTTCAAGTACATCGTGCACCCTGAGAATATCCGCTGAACCTGCGATTGCAGCACAGCAAGTAGCCGCATTTCCCCAAACCCTTCCTTTGGGTGCGGCTTGATTGAGAATGCGGCCAATGAAACTTTTGCGAGACGGCCCCACTAAAATCGGCACGTCTAGGGAATGAAATTTTGGCAGTTGTCGCAGGATTTCCAAATTTTGCTCAAAGGTTTTGGCAAAGCCGATTCCTGGATCAATAATTAACATTTTTCGCTCAATTCCTGCAGCGACAGCAGCCGCAATTTGCCTTGCTAAAAACTCGTAAATCTCTGCAATTAAGTCTTGATAATCAGTTAATTGTTGCATAGTTTGAGGCGTTCCTCGGATGTGCATCAACACAATTGGGACACCGAGTTTAGCAACAACTGGAAACATATCCAAGTCAAAAGTTCCGCCGGAAATATCATTAACAATATCCGCACCAGCTTCAACTGCTGCTTGTGCTACAGAAGCTCGCGTAGTATCTACAGAAATTGGTACATTCAAGACAGAACGTAATGCTTCAATTACTGGTACTACTCGATTTAGTTCTTCTTCCAGAGAAACTTGCTGGGCGCCTGGTCGAGTCGATTGTCCGCCAATATCAATGATATTGGCACCCGCCTCTACCAGGCGTTGAGCTTGCGCCAAAGCGGTGGACAGAGAATTAAATTCACCGCCATCACTAAAGCTATCCGGCGTCACATTTAAGACGCCCATGAGATATGTTCGCTCTCCCCAGTTGAAAGAACTCTCCCGCAGTTTCATTTGTTTTTTGTAATTGGTCATTGGTCATTGGTCATTGGTCATTTGTCTTTGGTTTTTGACTACTGACGACTGACTACTGACGACTGACTACTGACGACTGACTACTGACTACTGACTACTAATGGTAATTAATAATCCGTGCAAAGCTCTCAGGTTCTAAGCTTGCTCCCCCCACCAAAGCACCATTAATTTCTGGTTGAGCCATAATTTCATCGATGTTGTTGGGTTTAACTGAGCCACCATATTGAATGGGAACCTCAGATACTTTGAGTTGACTCCGAATCAAACCAATCACGCGATTTGCTTCCGAAGCTTCGCAAGTATCGCCAGTACCAATTGCCCAGATAGGTTCGTAGGCGATAATCAGATTTTGCTGGTTAACTCCTACAAGTCCTTGTTTCAGTTGATTAATAATCAGCGATTCCGTTTCCCCAGCATCCCGCTGTTGCTTAGTTTCACCTACACAAAGGATTGGGGTCAAACCGTGACGCTGAGCGCACAGAAGCCGCTTATTCACAGTATCATCGGTTTCGCCAAAGTATTGACGCCGTTCGCTGTGACCGATAATCACATAGCGAACCCCAACTTCTGTGAGGCATCGCACCAGAAATTTCACCGGTATAGGCACCTTCGTCCTCCCAGTGAACATTCTGGGCACCTAGCTGTATGCGACTACCATGTAGATTCTTGGACATGATTCCCAAGTCTGTAAAAGGAGCACATAAAAGCACCTCCCGCTCTGCAGGGGTGTTTTCTAGCTCAAGCATAAATTTTTGTAAAAACTCAGAGGATTCCCTTTGAGTTTTGTACATTTTCCAGTTACCAGCAATGACGATTTTGGGCACGGCTTAATGAAATGATCTCCAAACCATAATGCACCCTTTAGTTTAAAGCTTTAAGAAGCAGTTTATTGGTACATCTCTGAGTTTGAGTTATAAAAGCTCTTGATAAGCTTGTCTGATTTCATACTCCCGCCTTGCAGGTGAATTGTGCCAAATCTACCAGAGTTTCGTGGTGAACTACCGTTCGCATTGAGTCCGTTAAAGCTGCGCCACTATTGGCTGCTTGCTTACTGGGTTTACTTTCGTCCCACAGCATTTCATTCTTATCTCAATTCTGCAGACCCTGACGTTTATCAGTTGAGGGGTTACCAGAAATTCTTGCAGACGTGGCGCACACCTAGCTATCGCAATCTTTACCTAATGTTGCCGATCGCTCTCGCTTTGACCGCGCTACTGGTGGGCTTAACGGTGTTTATTTATACTGCCAATGCCGCACACCATAATACTGCTTGGGTGAATGCGATTGCTGTCACACCGAATGGGCAAATTGCGGTTACAGCTTCAGGCGATCGCGCTTTAAAAATCAAAGTCCCCGCTGCTGACAGTACCCTGAAAGTCTGGAATTTGCGCTGGGGTTACCAAATGCACGCTCTCACCGGACACGAATTTGGCATCACATCTGTAGCCATCACACCGGATGGTAAACGAGCGGTTTCTGCTTCGCGGGATCACAACCTCAAACTCTGGGACATTCGCCGTGGGACTCAACTACACAACCTCACAGGACACAAGGAGTGGGTGAGTAGTGTTGTCATCACCCCTGACGGACAGCGAGCAATTTCAGCTTCTGCTGATAAAACCCTGAAAATCTGGGACTTAAATCAAGGTAAAGAATTATACACACTGACAGGTCACACTGATACTGTCTTAGCAGTAGGACTTACCCCAGATGGAGAAAAGCTGGTTTCAGCTTCTGCTGACCAAACCTTGAAAGTTTGGGACTTAAATCAAGGTAAGGAATTATACACACTCAAAGGTCATCGCGGTTGGGTAACAGGACTGGCACTTACGATTGATGGAGAAAGGGTAATTTCGTCTTCCGGTGACAAAACTTTGAAAGTTTGGGACTTGAATCAAGGTAAAGAATTATACACACTTACCGGTCACAGCGGCTGGGTAACAGGCGTTAGCTTATCGAGCGATGGTCAGCAAGCCGTCTCAGCTTCCACCGATCAAAGCCTGATAGTTTGGGACATAGCCCAAGGAAAAGCACTCCGTACATTGACAGGTCACAACGGTTGGGTGACCAATGTGGCAATAACCCCAGATGGTAAACAAGCCATCTCCGCTTCCGCTGACCAAACTCTGAAAGTCTGGAACTTACAAGCTGGAAAGCTACTACACACCCTGACAGGTCATCAAGCTTGGGTGACAGCGCTGACAGTGGTGCCAAAGACAGCACAAATTCTTTCTGGTTCCTTTGATGGCTACCCCAAACTCTGGAATCTGAACAGCGGCACCCAAGTTCCCATGTTGGGAATGCTGGGTAAGGAAGTTGGCTTGAATATTGGTTTAACTTTAGGCTTGACTTTTGCGACGATTTGTGTAGCGATAACAGTAGCACTGATTTTAGCGATCGGTGTAATGACCTTTGGTGTTGCGGGTAGTATTTTTGCCTGTGTAGGACTTGTTTTAGTAGGTAGCCTAATATTTTCTTTCGTGTTTCTGGTGATTGATCGGATTGCTGCAGATCCAATGCTGAATGCGGTCTACAACGCAGTAGCGATGAGAAACGCCCTGATTGTCGTTTTTGGTATTGCATTGGGCTTGCTGGTCAATATCGCCTTTGGGATTAGCAGTCGCAAAGCATTGGGTGTCTTTGCTAGCATCGTCTTCATGTTGGTGATTGGGATAGCAGCAGGGATTGTCGTTGCTTGTGTAGTAACCTCATCAATTAGCTTCAAAGGTCGCCTATTGCCTGGAATTAGAGCCTTTCAATCAGTCGGTATCTATTTCAATCTACTGGTTGCTATTGGTGCTTTACGTCTACCTTTTTACCCAATTGGGTTAGTTATGGCGCTTTTGGGTAGATTTCGGGGGAAATTGCATCCGGTGACTTGGGATGAATTGCTTGTCTTACCTGTACCTGGAACCAAAGCTTTGTTACAAGCACATTTGCGGGCCTCGGAAAAGGAAAGATTACAACTTGCGGGAGATGTTGCTAGTAACCCGTTTCAACGTACTGCGGTACAGCAAGCTTTACATATTAATCTGCACTCACAATCGGCACCGCTACACTTTCTTTACCACTTGCTGAGATCTAATGATTTAAATACTTACATTGTGGCACCAGTAAGTAAGCTTGATTGGCAGTTATTGCCAACAACTAAGCAAGTATTACTGGGAGAATTCGCCAATCAGCAGGTGGATTGTAGTAGTGATGGATTTAATCAAATAGCAGAGAATTTGGTTGGGGTTTTGACTTGGTTTGGGAGAAATCGGAAAGCAACGCCACTGACTCGTTTTGCGGCGATGTTATATGAGTTGGCTTACACTAAGGTAGTGGAAACGGCAGATTTCAATTTGTATGACTACGAAAAAATCTACTCTGGAGTGACTGAATATCCAGGTGGGAAGGAAATTGCAGAATCGTTGGAAATATTAGCTAGTTTCTTGGGTTACAAGAATTTATCTGATGTCAGTATTGCTGGTGATCTATTGTCTAAATTGGTGGATCAGGAAACTTCGCTTCGCCCAGAATTACTAACAGCAATGGCTAAGTTTGGAGAAATTGGTAACGCGGTGAGAGACTATCAAGAGATTTTGACAAGTATTGAAAAACAGGCTGCATTAGCTCGTATTATCGGTGCTTTAGACACCTTGGATGAGTATGTAGCTGAACAAGTTTTTCTTCCAGAACAACCTATTTTGAGGCGGATTATTCGTCAATGGCGGCGATTGATAAGTAAAGCAGTGATTGAATTAGGTCAAAAATAATTTAATGATTGTGATGATGTAGCTTAACTTTCCTCATAGGCTCTTAAGAATTCCTCCCGTGGAATATCCGCTTGAGTACAAATTGATCTTAATGTCGAGCCTTTAATTTGAGGATGGTTGGGCATTGTTAATGGAGTGCGTGTTCCATCTTCATTTTCACGCACCATCACAATATGTTCGCGCTCCCTAACAATAACAAATCCTAGTAATTCCAATGTCCTAATAACTCTTGCTTTAGGAATATCAACTGGAAATTTATCCATTAGATAGCCACCTCGGCTTCAGCAACAAAAGTTTGGATGGCAGGTAATTCGTCTTCCAAAACTTCTTCACCAAATGTTTCAATATGGCAGCGGATAGCAGATTTAATATCAGCTAAGGCTTCTTCATAGGTATCACCTTGACCAACAACAACCCCTTTGATACCAAGAGGATAAGCTACATAACCATCGGGATATTTTTGAACAATAATTGTGAATTGTCTCATCAGTTTTAATCTTCAAATTTACTGAGAACTCAAAATTTGTTGAATGGTGTTGTAAGCAGGTTTGGGAGTATAAGAAGTGTCGAAAATTAGAGGTGCTTCCACGATACCAGTTGTGGCTTGAATCCAGGTATAACGGTCTGTAAATCCCCAAGTTATAAAAGCGGAACAGTTAGGAGAACTCGTACAAACTTGCAGGAGATCGCCATAAAGACTTGCTTGCGCTGCTAATCTTTCTTCAGGGCTACCTGTACCTTCCTGAACTTTCACATCCAACTCGGTGAATTGTACCTCTAAACCCAAGTCGCCAATACGTTTAATGTGTTTGCTGATAGATTCTAAGTTTGGGATGTATTTTAAGCCCAAATGTGCTTGGAAACCCAAACCATTAACTGGTACTCCACGCTGTACCAAACCTCTCAGCATATCGTAGATACCATCGGATTTTTGACCCAATTCTTCGGCTGCGTAGTCGCTATAAAATAGTTTTGCTTCTGGGTCAGCTTCATGAGCCCAACGATAGGCTAAATCAATATATTCAGGGCCAATATTTCGTAGCCAAATTGTGTCTCGCAATGAGCCATCACGATTAATAACTTCATTAACAACATCCCAAGCGTAGACTTTTCCGCGATATCTACCAACTACTGTTTGGATATGTTTTTTTAGAATTGCTAGTAATTGAGGACGTGTGTAATTTCCTGTTTCTACCCAAGTAGGTAAGGAATAATGCCAGACTAATGGCGAACCTCGTACCTTCATTTTATTGGCTTGGGCAAAGTCAACGAGAAGATCAGCATCTGTAAAATCATAGCCATCAGTTTTTGGATGTACGTATTCAAATTTAAACTGATTTTCTGGCACTAAAATATTGAACTCGCGTGCGAGAACTTTGCGGTAATTTGCATCGTTTTCTAATGGTTCCATTTCTACTGCTGCACCAATACCAAATCCTCGCTTGTCGGCCAGGGAACGTAGAGACGTTGAGGAGGATTTCTCTACTGTTGGTACGGCTAATTTTGCTGATGTTGAGGGTGTACTGTTCACCCTAAATGTTATTAAAAATGGGATGAAGACTAATACAAATAAAACCAGAAGTAAACGCTGCTTCATGAAGGTTACTCTGTGGGGAAGGTGATAGAGGTGATGAAGGTGGTAGAGGTGATAGAGGTGATAGAGGTGATGAAGGTGATAGAGGTGATGAAGGTGGTAGAGGTGATAGAGGTGATAGAGGTGATGAAGGTGATAGAGGTGATGAAGGTGATAGAGGTGATGAAGGTGATGGAGGTGATGGAGATGAGGGTGAGTACCTATTACCCATTACCCATTACCCATTACCCACATCTCCCCAATCTCCCTCTCAAATATTAAGAGATTGCTGCGGCTCGTGCTGCTGCAGCTTCATCTGGATGAATGCCTAAACGTGTGAGATTGAGGCGACCTTTTGAGTCAATTTCGCGAACTTTAACAATCACTTCATCTCCCACAGCAACCTCATCTTCCACCTTACCAACGCGATAGTCAGCAAGTTGAGAAATGTGGATCATCCCTTCTTTTCCGGGAAGAACTTCCACAAAAGCACCAATAGGAATAATCCGAGTTACACGACCAGCATAAACATCGCCTTCATTCAACTTACGAGTCATCGATTGAATGATATTGACCGCCTTTTTAGCCTTATCGGCTTCTACAGCGGAGACAGTGATTGTACCGTCGTCATTGATATCTACTTTCGCACCAGTTTGTTCAGTAATTCCCTTGATAGTTTTGCCACCGGGACCAATAACTAAACCAATCATTTCTGGATCGATTTTAAATGTCAGGAGACGAGGTGCAAAGGGCGACATTTCCCCACGAGGTTGGCTGATTGTCTCCAGCATTTTTTCTAGGATATGTTGTCGCGCCGGTTTGGCTTGTTCAATTGCTTGAGCAATTATCTCCATAGAAAGACCGGTGATTTTCATGTCCATTTGCAAAGCTGTAATTCCGGTATCTGTACCGGCAACTTTGAAGTCCATGTCACCTAAAAAGTCTTCAATTCCTTGAATATCGGTGAGGATGCGAACTTCATCACCTTCCTTAATTAAACCCATTGCCGCACCACTTACAGGCTTGGTAATTGGAACACCCGCATCCATTAAAGCCAGAGTGGAACCACAAACGGAACCCATTGAGGTGGAACCATTGGAAGACAGCACTTCCGAGACGACTCTGAGGACGTAGGGGAAATCTTCTTGGGGGGGTAAAACGGGGACTAGGGCACGTTCTGCTAGGGCACCGTGACCGATTTCACGGCGTCCAGGCGATCGCATTGGTTTAGTTTCCCCGACCGAAAATGGCGGGAAATTGTAGTGATGTAGATAGCGCTTGTCTTCTTCTGGGTTGAGGTCATCAAGCTTTTGCGCATCACCGGGAGTTCCCAAGGTTGCGGTAGATAGGACTTGAGTTAGCCCTCGGTTAAACAAACCGCTACCATGTACTCGTCGAGGCAATACACCCACCTGACAGGAAACTGGCCGCACTTCATCCAGTTTACGACCGTCAACGCGGACGCCATCTTCGATGATTTGACGGCGCATCAGCTCTTTGGTAAGGTCTTTGAAGACTTTGCTGACCGCTCGGCTATCTTCTGTGACTGCAACTTTGATCGGGTCTTCTTCTGGAAGTTCAGCGATCACGGCGTTGATGGCATTTTCCTTAACTTCATCTAAGGAAGCATCCCGCTGGTTTTTGTCTTGGTCAAATTTGGAGAGGATAAATTTGATTTGGGTGGTAGCGCGATCGCGGACAAATTCATCAATTACAGATTTGTCTTTCTGCGGTTCCTCAAAGCCAATGGGAATCCCCAACTGATCCAGCAACTCTCGCTGGGCTTTAATCAAGTCCTGTACAGCTTCGTAGCCGAAGTCAATCGCCTCAATAATATCTTGTTCTGGCAGTTGGTTCGCGCCTGCTTCCACCATGATCACACCATGAGGAGAACCAGCGACCACCAAATCTAGGTCACCTGCTTCAATTTCTCTGTAGGTAGGATTGATGATAAAATCATCTCCCACTAAGCCCACACGTACTGCGGCCATTGGCCCATAGAACGGAATCTTTGCTTGCAATACAGCAATGGAAGCACCAGTCACTGCCAAAACATCAGGCGGCACTTCTTCATCCATTGACATAGTAGTTGCTACGATTTGAATATCATCTCGCAGCCAACTAGGAAATAAAGGGCGCAGGGGGCGGTCAATTAGACGGCTAATGAGTGTCACCTTTTCTGGGGGACGCCCTTCCCGACGCAGGAAACCACCTGGAATCCGACCTGCTGCGTATAGTCTTTCCTCGTAGTCAACCAACAAGGGAAGAAAATCAATGCCTTCTCTGCCTGCAGCGCGCGTAGCTGTCACCAAAACGGCAGTGTCTCCCGACTGAATAAGCACTGAACCCCCAGCTTGTGGGGCAAGCAATCCCACTTTCAGTCGAATATCCCGGCCATCAAAGGATATTGACTTGTCTAGTTCTACCATTTACTACTTGGTCCTTCTTTTTCATCTTCTCTTCTATGTCGCAATCGTAGCACTTATACAATTTGTTGTTTGTTGTTTGACAATGAATCAACAAGCAACCAGCAATAACAAGTAACAAGTAACCAGTAACTTATAATCAAATGGCGATTTTACATGGTAGTTGGATACCTCTCGCGAGTGGGGGTAATCTGTTTATTTGGGGAGAAACCTGGCGCACAATGGCTTCTGTGGGAGTCTCAAAGTCAATAGGTATTTCCTCTCATCCTTTTGCGATGACGCAGGCAGAATTAACTTCTTTTTTGCGTTCTCATAATCTTTCCCTCGGCAATTTTTTAGAAACATCTGGGAGTTCAGGTAAAGCTAAGCGTAGTACGCAAGAGAGTAAGCAACATCGATGGATTTCTCAAATTATTAGCCTCCCAACTCAAGCTTCAGTCAATAATGAACCTGCATATCCGCTGTTGTCTTTCAAAATGCCTTCACCAGGTACAGATTCCCCAGCACTGGAACTGCAATCCTGGCAAGTTGAAGGATTCTCTCTCGCTCCTCTAGAAGCAGTAAAATTTCTCAAAGCTTTACCACTTGGCTCTTTTAAAGCCTCAGATGCTTATGTGGGCTCAGAGTTACGTTTTTGGTCACAGGTGATGCGATGGAGCTTAGATCTGCTCAATCGGTGTAAATTTTTACCAGGGATATACCGACAAAATAACGGTCATGTAGTCGCTCGTTGGCAACCTCTGCTAGACAGTGCTCTAGACCAAGCGCGTCTGGAAAAGTTTACCCAAGTAATGCCATCTGCTTGTCGTGCTTATCAAGCATTGGAAAATGAAGAAAACTCTTCCCCTTCTCCAATTTCTCCTGAAGAGTTATTGCTTGCATTCTTAAGCAGTACGATGGATGCGCAAGTGCGTAATTGGGTGAAAACTCAAGCGCTACCAACAGCAGAATCGCCCCTACAGGAATGGATGGGATCGCTAATTGCAACATCTGGCACTCTAGAAGCATCTAGCGACGCTGTAGCGCGACTGGAAGCAGCATTACGAACTTGGACAACAGCAGTCCAACAACACTTAGTCGCACCAATGTCTCAAACATTGGGAGAAAATCTCTTTCGCACTTGTTTTACACTAATACCGCCAATTTTTGGGGAAACAAATTGGCGTTTGGAATATGGTTTACAAGCAGTTGATAACTCAGAATTTGTAATTGATGCAAAAACAATTTGGAGTCATCCAGTAGAACAATTTGAGTATCAAGGACAAACCATTGCCAAGCCTCAAGAAACCTTCCTCAAAGGTTTAGGATTAGCTGCGCGACTTTATCCCCCTATCGAACCAAGTTTACACGAAAGACTCCCCTCTGTTTGCGAATTAACACCTGTTGATGTCTATGAGTTTATCAAAGCAAGTGCGTGGCGTTTGCAAGACAGTGGATTGGGAATTGTCCTCCCACCAGGATTAGCACCGGGAGCGGGTGCAAAACGCCTAGGAATCAGCATTCGTGCTGAAGCACCGCAAGCGAACAAAAAAGAACGTTTGGGTTTAAAAAGCCTGCTTAACTTTACCTGGGAATTGGCGATTGGAGATAAAAACATTTCCAAACAAGAATTTGACCGCATGATGGCGCTGAAATCTCCATTAGTAGAAGTAAGTGGCGAATGGATAGCATTACAACCCTCCGAAGTAAGAGCAGCCCAAGCTATTTTTGCAGCTTCTAAAGAGCAGATGAATCTTTCTGTGGAAGATGCTTTACGCTTGAGTACTGGTGATACTACAACTTTGGAAAAATTGCCCGTCGTCAATTTTGAAGCCTCTGGCGCCCTGCAAGAATTGATTACAAATCTAACAGGAAATCAGTCAATTAATTTGATTGAAATACCAGCAGGTTTTGTCGGTCAATTACGTCCTTATCAAGCAAGGGGTGTCAGTTGGTTAGCCTTCTTGGAACGTTGGGGATTGGGAGCTTGTCTCGCAGACGACATGGGGCTCGGAAAAACGCCTCAGCTAATTGCTTTTTTGCTGCATCTAAAAGAGCAGAATATGTTAGATTCTCCAACGCTTGTAGTTTGCCCAACTTCAGTATTAGGAAACTGGGAACGGGAAGTCAAGAAATTTGGCCCACCCCTAAAAACTCTCGTTCACCACGGCGATAAACGAGCAAAAGGTAAGACATTTGCCAGAATAGTTAAAGATCAGGATTTAATAATTACCAGTTATCCTTTAGTGTTTCGGGATGCAGCCACTTTTCAGGGTGTTTCTTGGCAAGGAATTGTCTTAGATGAAGCACAAAATATTAAGAATCCAGCCGCGAAGCAATCGCAAGCAGTACGGCAATTAAAGGCTGGATTCAGGATTGCTTTGACGGGGACACCTGTAGAGAATCGCTTAGGGGAATTGTGGTCAATTTTGGATTTTCTCAATCCAGGATATTTAGGAAATCAGCAATTTTTCCAACGGCGATTTGCGATGCCAATTGAGAAGTTTGGGGATAGAGATTCGTTACAAACTTTGCGTTCCCTCGTGCAACCTTTCATTCTGCGACGCCTCAAAACTGACAAAGATATCATTCAAGATTTGCCGGAAAAACAGGAGATGAATGTTTTTTGCGGACTTTCAACAGAACAAGCAACACTTTATCAAAAATTGGTGGATGAATCGTTAGTAGAAATTGAATCTGCTGATGGCATTAAGCGTCGGGGAATGATTTTGACTTTGCTGCTGAGATTGAAGCAAGTTTGTAATCACCCAGCTCAATATTTAAAGGAGAAAGCGTTAGATAAGACCAAGCGTTCCGGGAAGTTGTTGCGTTTGCAGGAAATGTTGGAAGAGGCAATTTCTGAAGGAGACAGAGCGTTAGTTTTCACCCAATTTGCTGAGTGGGGGAAACTTTTGCAACCTTATTTAGCAGAACAGTTGGGAGGAGAAACCTTGTTTTTATATGGGTCAACTAAAAAGCAGCAGCGAGAGGAAATGATTGACCGCTTTCAGAATGACCCTGAAGGGCCAAGAATTTTGATTCTTTCCCTGAAAGCTGGTGGGACAGGGTTGAATTTAACAAGGGCAAATCATGTTTTTCATGTAGATAGATGGTGGAATCCAGCGGTGGAAAATCAAGCAACTGACCGGGCATTTCGGATTGGACAAACTCGCAATGTTCAGGTACATAAGTTTGTTTGTACTGGGACTTTGGAGGAAAGGATTAATGATATTATTGAGAGTAAGAAACAGTTAGCCGAACAAACTGTAGATGCTGGGGAAGATTGGTTGACGGAAATGAATACAGACCAATTGCGATCGCTTCTGCTGCTTGACCGTAATGCTGTTATTGAGGAGGATGAATAATTTTAATAATCAGTGTTTATCGAGTTGTCGATTGCGGTTTAGCATGGATAATTTAAATGGTTAGACCGCAGGCGATCGCCTTAGTTTATTCCTCGCAAATGGCGATTAGCAAGGAGTCGCACTGGACATACAAAAACTTCTTTCTGCCTAATGAATCCAACTACTTTTTTGTCAAAAAATATTGAGGGTTTGATACAATCAAGATAGTAAGCTTTGAGGTTGCTATGACATTAGTAATTGCTGCCGAATCTGCCCCTCTAGCGACGAATGCTGACGGGGTGGTACAAGTTGGCAAGACCCGTGTAACTCTAGATACAGTTGTTGCTGTGTTTAAACAAGGTGTAACGGCTGAAGAAATTGTTTATCGCTATCCATCACTTAAGCTTGCTGATGTATATGCCACAATTGGGTTTTACTTAAATCATCAGCAAGAAGTTGAAGCCTATTTACAAAATCGGCAAAAACAAGCTCAAGAAGTTCGCCAAATGAATGAGACAAAATTTGAGCCACAGGGATTGCGAGATAGATTACTTGCTCGTCAAGTAGAGCAATCGTTATGAAGTTTTTGGCTGATGAAAACTTTGACAATACTATTATTAGAGGGTTGCTGCGTCGAAAATCGGATGTAGATATTATTCGTGTTCAAGATGTTGGCTTATCTGGCAAAGATGATCCAACTGTTCTGGAATGGGCTGCTCAAGAAAATCGAATATTGCTGACTCATGATGTTGCTACGATCACGCGCTATGCTTATGAGCGTGTCGAGGAATGTAGACAAATGCCAGGGGTTATCGAAGTTACTTCAGATGCGCCTATTGGAAGAGTAATTGAGGATATTCTGCTTCTCTTAGCATGCAGTCTTGATGGAGAATTGGAAGGCCAAATTCGGTATCTTCCATTGTGATGGATTGCGGCGGTCTAATATAGGACTTTGCAAGTTGGTGATATACGCTTCTCCCCTTGACAAGGGGATTTGAGGGTGGTCAAAATAAAATATACCTCATGAACTTGCAAGCATCTGTATAGCTAGAGAAGAATGTTGTATCGCAATTGCTTTACAATTCTAATAAACTTGCCTCTATCTCATAACTTCAAATCTCTGCAAATTTTCCAGCGCTTCATACTCAACCTTGACTTCCTTAACCACAGCACCTGAAGGCCCCTTATAGCACCAACGAATTATCTCCTCAACAATCGCTTGATTCCCTTCAAAAACAGCCTCCACACGTCGATCAGGAAGATTGCGTACCCAACCTTTGACACCTAGTTGCTTGGCTTTTTGTAGCGTTGAGTAACGATATCCGACGCCCTGAACTTTTCCAGAAATGAAAACATGAGCGCGAATTTGTTCTTGAGGAGTTGCTGAATTTGACATTGACAGTATGCTTTTGATAACTCTGAATTAGATTTTACTGCCTGACTTCGTTAGAATCACGGTTAGTCAGGCTTGAAATTTCATCCTCTTTTCTATGACAATTGCTCAACTGTTCGATATCGCTAACGTCTTTGTTTTACCATTTTGGGCGTTGATGATTCTGTTACCAAATTGGGGAATCACCAAAAAAGTAATGGAATCTTATCTTCCTTTTGTCGCTTTGGCTGGTTTGTACATCTACTTATTTATCAGCAGCATTACACCCGAATCAGCCCAAGCTTTATCTAATCCTCAATTAGCAGATATTGCCCGATTTTTTGCTAATGAAACTGCTGCTGCAACTGGATGGATTCATTTCCTGGTGATGGATTTGTTTGTTGGTCGTTGGATTTATTGGGAAGGTCAAAAAACTGGTGTTTGGACATTTCACTCTCTTGCTTTATGTTTGTTTGCAGGTCCATTAGGATTGTTATCTCATATTCTCACTAAATGGATTTCACAAGCATTTTCTTCTGCTTCTAAATCTGAGTCTCCAACTGCTTCCACTGATACACCTTAAACATAGTCACCTACAGATTTAAGTCTGGGAATCAGAGGAACAAAGCCTGTCTTCACAGGCTACAAAAAAGGCTTTTTCTATTAGTCCGCGTAGGCGGACTTTGTTCTGGTAGCCGCGACTTCAGTCGTAGGATACTTTTGCTAGCTAGCAGGTTTTTCCCTAGTTCCAAAAACAGCGATCGCCACTCCAGTTAATAAGATTACTGCGCCAAGTAAGACTAACTTTCCCGGAATTTCCTTAAAAATAAGATAACCCAGAAAACTAGAACTAACAGGTTCAAATAAAATAGCCAGAGTAACCATCGTTGGAGATATCCACCTTACCGACCAATTCAAAATAGTATGTCCTACGACTTGGGAAGCAATAGCCATCAACAAGATGTAGATGTAAACTGCAACGGGATAGCCAAAGTAAGTTGAACCAAAGATTAAAGGTAACGGTAAAAGTACAAGGGCTCCTGTACTGTAAGCAACAGCAACATAAGCCCCAATTCCTAAACCTCGATCTTGAGCTTCACGACCTAAAAGAAAATATAAACTTACGATAATTGCTCCCACAAGTGCCAGAAAATTGCCTAATAATGGATTACTGGCGGAGCTAACTGTTGGTGTATCCATAAATCCAATAAAAATACTGCCAAATAATGCTATTGCAATCCCCAAAATTGTCAGCTTTGTCAATTTTTCTTTAAACCAAAACCAAGATAACAAAGCAACCCAAATAGGGTTTGTTGTCACTAGAGTAGTAGAAGCAGCAATCGAGGTGAAGGAAAGCGAAGTAATCCAGGTAGCAAAGTGGAGGGATAGACAAATACCAGCCGCGATCGCATAGCGCAAAGCACCGGGATTTAGCTGGCTTGGCTTAAGGTTTCGCCAAGCTGGTAGCAGTATCAGGGAGGCGATAGTAAGGCGAGATGCTGAGAGGAATAGACTAAATCCTACACCACTTACTCCAGCAGTGGAAATTGCTAGTTTAATGAAAATTGCCGCAGTGGAAACTGCAATGACACCAGCGGCTAAGACTAATCCGACTTGCCAGGGAAGCGGCTGCTTGAGATTTTTCATGGGAAATTGATTAATATTATTAAATCACAAAACTAGCGATTGTGAATACTGTTACTCTAAACTAAGATCAAAAGAATCTTAGAAAATTATGTCTAATCTACCAGAGTTGAATACTGATACAATTTGGGCAATTTTGAACGAAGAAATTGATGATGCGACCGTGAATAAGTTGGTATGGTATTATTTAGGTTATCGTTATGATTCAGAGGCTGATAAGTGGGATAGTACTGCTGTTTCTCCTGAATGGCGGGAGGAATATCCAGAACCTCCAGACTTTATTGAAAGTAGACCTGCAACTGTGAAACTTACTCGCTCAATCCCACCAGAAAATAAACAGTTATTGAAAGAGCAGTTAGGTTTCAAAGGCTACAAAATAGGGGAGTTTGGCCCTAGGCAAACTCGCAGAGCAACGGCTGTAAGTTGGTTATTGAGTTATATGAAAAATGCTGGTTTAACAGAATAAAGATAAAGGGTGGAGGGTGAAGTATGATTTTTTTTCACACTTCTCACTTGATGAGTTATCTAAACATCAGAGCGCCTTCATACTTCATCCTTCAGGCTGCAAACTTAATATGAGTTGATAGAGGCTATGCAATGGATAGGCGATCGCTTGCTTTTGACAATTCCCAAGCTAGTAGGTAGCGATAAACAAGGTAATCTTGCTGAAATAGTAATTGTTCTGATCATCTTGTTATTAGTAGCTACAGGAGTTGCCTTAGTATCGCGAAGATTTCGCATTCCTTACATTACAGGTTTAGTATTAGCTGGGTTAGCAATTACTGAACTTTTGCCCCATCGTATCCGCCTCGATTCTTCTCTAATTTTCAATCTATTTTTGCCAATTTTACTTTTTGAAGCCGCCATCAATACAGATATCAGTCGTTTGCGTACCACTATTAAACCGATTGCACTTTTAGCTGGTCCTGGGGTAATAATTTGTGCGGGGATTACCTCAGTTTTGCTGAAACTAGAATTAGGTATAGATTGGATACCTGCTTCACTGGTTGGAGTAATTTTATCAATCACGGATACAGCCTTAGTGATTGCGGTTTTTAAAGAAGTATCTGTCCCCCATCGATTAGTAACCTTGGTTGAAGGTGAAAGCCTACTCAATGATGATGTCGCACTGGTCTTATTTAGCCTAATTTTGACATTTTACTCAACTGGTTCATTATCACCTCTAGATGCAGTACAAGAATTTTTATTCGTTATTATCGGAGGAGTTTTAGTAGGTATCGCCTTGGGTTACCTCAGTGTTGGTTTATTCAGCCAAACCGATGACCCCTTAAGTGTAATTTTACTCACAGTTGCTGTTGCTTTGGGAGCCTTCCAGTTAGGAGAATTTTTTCATGTATCTGGCGTTGTTGCTGTTGTCGCGGCTGGCTTAATTGTCGGAAACTTTGGGCTTTCTCGCAATACTTCAGCTTCCACTCAAGTAACTTTGTTTAGCTTCTGGGAATTCGCTGGGTTTGGAGTTAATACCTTCATTTTCTTACTGATCGGTTTAGAGATTAATCTCTTTAGTCTCTGGCAAAATTTACTAGGAGTTTTCCTCGCACTAATTGCCTATCAAGTTGGACGGCTTCTTACAGTTTATCCTCTCTTAAGTTTGGTTGGTTTTTTTGACAGACCAATTCCTATGCGTTGGCGACACGTTCTTTTCTTGGGGAATATTAAAGGTTCACTCTCAACTGCTTTGGTTTTGAGTTTACCACTTAATTTACCAGGAAGAGAGATGCTGCTTGCTATTGTTCTCGGTGTAGTTCTAATATCTTTGGTAGGACAGGGTTTGAGTTTGCCTTGGTTTATACAACGATTAAAGCTATCTCATCGCTCAGAATCTCATCAGCAAATTGAGGAATTACAAGCGCAATTAATTACTGCAAAAGCAGCTCAAGATGAATTAGACAGTTTACTGAAATCGGGAGTTTTACCGAAAGCTGTCTATGAAGAAATGCGAGCTAATTATCAAATTAAGGTAGCAGCTTCTGAGAGAAGTTTGCGGGATATCTACAACCAACGTCCAGAAACTGCTAGTAATCTTATAGGCGCCGCTACTAATTTAGACGCTATTCGTAGACAATTACTTTTAGCAGAAAAGGGAGCATTGAATGACGCTATGCGCAGACGTATTATTTCAGAGGAAGTGGTTCATAGTCGCATCAAAACAATTAATGAGCAACTCCTGAAACTGGAGGATGATTAGCACGCAGAGCTAAATAATCAACCACTTGATGCAACAGTTCAGATTTAGTCACCACTAAAAGGGTAGACCCAGCTTCCAACATTGTATTGCCGTTCGGAATGACTAAATCTGCATGGGGATGAGTTTGATGTCCTATGATTAAAGAACCTTCTGGAAAACGAGAATCCCTAGATACTAGAGCAACGCTACGACCAGCAACATGAGAATCTGCTGGAATTGATAACTTGAAAACTTCTACCTGTCCCTGTTCAAAATGCATCATTGATTCTACTTGGGGATATTCAATTGCAGTCACCATTGAATTAACCGCTAGGTCAATAGTACCAATTACATGGTGAGCACCAGCAAGACGATAGGGTTCGGCAAAATCGCGGTTGCGCATCCGTGTCACAATCTGAGAAACGCCGTAATGCTTGGCAAGGGTAATCAATGCTAGGTTCAGTGCATCATCACGGAGAGCTGCAACTACTGCATCTGCCTTGCGAATGCCTGCTTCTAACAGTACTGGTATACTAACAGCACTACCTTCAAAAGTCATTATTCCTACTTGTTCGCGAGCGTATCTACAAGCAAGGGGGTCAATCTCAATCACTGCGATCGTATGCCCCAATTCTACTAACTGTTGGGCTAAGTTTAACCCTACTAATCCTGCTCCGCCAATTAATACGTACATAAGTAATCTAACTCGGTAATAGCTGTTGGATCTGTTTCTATTATCTAATTTTCAGGGACGGGAACTTTTTCGAGGCTTTGACTTCAATATATTCAGTATACTTTCAGATAATTTCCTGGAGTTACGAGTGCTGGATCGGGATGGGAGAAAATTGTGATTTTGGCATAATCTAATTTTATTCCCTAAAAACTGCAATTATGGCTGTATGAGAAGTTGGAAAAGTCTCCTTGACCCAAATGGAATTTTTACCGGATGCTCTCAGGGAGTTGCTGAAAGAAAAGTTATCGTAAAAATTGACATAAACCACAAACCGCGATAAGTATCAAAATAATAAAATTATGCTTTTAACAGAGTCAAATAATTCTACTAATTTTATGGGTGACTTGGATTCCACTAGCCAAAGCCAAGGAAATGAAACTAATTCATTAGGGCAATTAGAAATGTCTACCACTCCAACAACAACTGACGAATTATTTAAGCAGGGATTGGACAATTTTAGTCGCGGCGAATATCGCAGTGCTATTGATTATTTTAGCCAAGCTTTGCGGATTAATCCAGATTTTGCGGAGGCTTATCATTACCGAGGTATGAGCCGGTACTATAAGGGAGATCGTCTTGGCGCAATTAAGGACTATAGCCAAATTATACGAATTAATCCTCAGAATGCAGAGGCTTACAGTAATCGTGGTTTGATGCAAGCTGAATTAAATGAACGCTGGGGAGCGATGCAAGACTATAACCAAGCTTTGCAGATTGATCCTAAACATATCAAAACTTTCCTGAATCGCAGTATGATGCGTCTGGAATTAGAGGATTATCAAGGAGCGATCGCCGATTGTGATGATGTCCTGAATATTAATCCTAATTTACCAAAAGCTTATTTGAACCGAGGTATGGCTCGTTTTGAAGTGGAGGATTATCAAGGAGCATTAACAGATTATAACCAAGTCTTACAAATTAATCCCAATGTTGCCGAAGCTTATTTTAACCGAGGCTTGAACTATGTAGCTTTGGAAATTTATCAAGAAGCGCTCTCTGATTTTAATCAAGCTTTACAGCTTAATCCTAACTATACCCAGGCTTACCTCAACCGTGGTTCTACTCGTTTACTACTGGGTGATAATGATGGAAGCATCGAAGATTTTGACCAAGCTTTGCGTTTAGATGAGCCGGCGGCTAAGGCATTTTTCAGCCAGATTGCTCCTACTTTGAATGATGAGCTAAATACTATAGAAGATGAAGATCAACAAATTGCCAAAGGTCTGGTTATTCAAGGTTATCGACGCTACGAATTAGGAGAATATCAAGCCGCTCTCAATGCTTACACTCAAGCGCTGGAACTAGATCCAAATAATATTGAAGCTTACAACAGACGTAGTACTGTACGTTCTGCTTTGGGAGATTACCAAGGAGCTTTAGAAGATATAGAAAAAGCAAAAAATCTCTCTGTAGTTCCTGAACAATCATCACCACCAACTCCAGTTGTAACGCTGAAAGACTACTGTCAACGAGGTGTCGATAAGCTTCAGAATGGCGATTTTTCCGGAGCGATTGCAGATTTTAACCAAGTCTTACAAATGTATGGTAATGATGCCACTGTTCTTACCTGTCGTGGTTTTGCTTACCGTCGCAGTGGAGATAATGAAAGGGCGATTGAGGATTTACAAACTGCTGCTAAACTCTTCGCTGAACAAGGGGATGAAAAGTCTGCTCAAGAAATCTTAGAAACTATCAAAAAGTTTCAGTAAGAGTTGGTTGATAAGCAGGTGGATGGAAATAAACCCAACATGAGGAGGGCGGGTTTTGAACATGAGAAACTGTTTATGGTCAGGCTTTATCTCTAAACCCGCCCTTACCAACTTATTTGTTTTTTTACGTCTACCATATAGCAATCCGTAATTGAGTTGTGAAATGTCAGCGCTTTAGATCCCCGACTTCGCAGGAGTTGTCGGGTATCTCCCCTTCACGAATCATTTAGGATTGCTATATCATCTCCAGTAACATCGACACTGTAAAAAAAAAATCACAGCATACATCTGCGTTTATCTGCGTGTATCTGCGGTTAAATTCTACAATAACGATGCCAGAGGACATAATCTTACTAACTCTTGAAAGTAATGCAGATAGAGTTAGACTGTTTAACGATTTAAATACAAATTTATCTCACCCCTAACCCCCCCTATCTTCGAGGGGAAATTTTTGCCTACAAAAACTGTCAAAATAAGAGACAATTGAGATTGTCGCTTGGAGAGTGAATCATGGGACTTGAAAAAAGTATGTTTCGGGGAATGTTTGCCCCCGGCGAAGTGGTTCAATTGAGACAGATGTGCTTTACTCCAGGAAAGGTGTTTCAGCCTGGAAAATATATAGTTGGTGAATTGCCGGATATTGCTTTTGACATGGGATTAGTCGAGCGAATTCCCCCAGTCAGAGGCAAAAATGCTGAAATAAAAGATATCGATGCTTCCCCACCAGAGGAGTCATGATTAATTGATGCCAACCAACCCTTATGCTTGGCTAGAAGAATCTCTGGCCAAAGTTCACCGCGCTGATTGGTATCGTTCTGTAAGCACTCTCCAAACTCTCCCCGGTCCAGTAGTACAGTTGGAAGGCCGGGAAGTTATCAATTTTGCTAGTAATGATTATCTAGGTTTGGCGGGAGATGAGCGACTGATTCAAGCTGCTATTGTGGCCACAAAGGAATTTGGTACAGGTAGCACTGGTTCTCGATTGCTCAGCGGACATCGGGATTTACATCGGGAGTTGGAATGTGCGATCGCCTCTTTGAAACAAACTGAAGATGCTTTAGTATTCAGTTCCGGGTATTTAGCCAATCTAGGGGCGATCGCTGCTTTAGTCGGAAAGCGGGATTTAATTCTGTCCGATGCCTACAATCACTCTAGCTTGAAGAATGGCGCAATTTTGAGCGGTGCGGTAGTAGTAAACTATGCTCACAGTGATATAGAAGATTTAAAAAGTAAGCTGGTTCACCATCGACAACAGTATCGTCGTTGCTTGATTGCCACAGATAGTGTTTTTAGCATGGATGGCGACATTTGTCAATTGCCAGATATATTAACACTAGCAGAAGAATTTAACTGCATGGTGCTGGTGGATGAAGCACACGCAACTGGAGTCTTGGGAGAAACCGGTGCTGGATGTGTGGAACACTTAGGCTGCACTGGAGGTTCCCTAATTCAAGTTGGCACTCTAAGTAAGGCTTTGGGTAGTTTAGGTGGCTACGTGGCTGGTGAAGCTGTCCTGATTGATTTCCTGCGCAATCGGGCTCATAGCTGGATTTACACTACTGCATTATCACCTGCTGATACAGCAGCGGCATTGGAGGCTGTAAAGATTGTCCAACAAGAACCTGAACGCCGTGATCAACTTTGTTGTAATTTGGATACCCTGAAACAGCTAATTGGCAAGAAGCTTCCTCAACTTAAACTTTTGCCTTCTGAATCACCTATACTCTGTGTTCCCTTAGCAAGTGCTACTGCTGCTATCAATGCTGGGGAAAAGTTGAAAGCTTTTGGTATTTTTGCCCCAGCAATTCGCCCACCAACGGTTCCTACAAGTAGGATACGCATCTCAGTGATGGCTACACACGAACTAGCTCATCTGACGCAACTTGTAGATGCGTTGGAGACGATTTAATTGCTTAACTCAATGTGATTGAGTCGTACTTTATTGTTGAATTGAATTAGCCTCTAAGTGTCTTAAATGCTAGCCTTTACAAGGTGTGAAGCAATAGCCGTTTCGACACGAGGTAAGAGGACTTCAATCACAGAACTCGCCCACCCTTTGAGCGCTGGGAGGTTGCCTTTTGGGGAATTACTCGTGAAATTGAGTTCAGAGTAATTTAGCCATTCATCTTTGATACACCATCCAACTAAATTAGCAAAACAGCGGTAAGTTTCATAATCGGCGCTATGGGTTCCTCCAACACTATCCCATATACGTTTTTGCCGAATAAAACCGAAGCGTCCTTCGCTGTATTTTGTCCAAAGACTATCGATGGTGTAAAGGTCTGTACAAGGAAACTTTTCTATATCTGAGATATCAAGCCAGCCTTCTTCTTCTCGTCCACTAACTTTGAGCATAACAACCAGAGTTTCCTGATCCGCTTTTTTCCATTTACCCGCTGCTAGTAAATTACGCAAATTTGTATAATCTACTCCCCGCTCAGAACTGAGATTGTCAATTGCGTCTTTTTGTTTATCTTTGTCTAGGTAGAAATTTTTGAAAGTCCCGCTCAGTTTTACTGTCAATTCATTAATTTGTCTAACCATTTTTTGTTTTCAAGTAATAACAATGCAGAACAATCAGTCACAAAACTTACGCCTGAAAAAATTTTGCTCGCCAACCCCACAAATATCAGAGTGACACAACTCTCACTCACTGCAAATTGGGTTAGTTAGGAGACAATAGCGTAAGCCGTTAATTACTCTTTCTGCGGATTGCTGTAGAAACAGGATAAAAAAGTAACAATTTACTTTTTAATACCTCCTTGGGAGGATAACAAACTTACATTTTCCAGATATAATTGAAGTCTTTGTTCACTTCTGTAAGTCTTGCTTTGTATTGGTAGTCCTTAGTTGAAAGAAGAATTGCAGGTTTAAGGTTTAAGGTTGCTGACGCCTTTGCCGACGACGCTCTCTGGCCGACTGGCGACCTGTCTCTAAGGACACAACTTCAGCCTCGCTATTTTCCCTTGCTACCCGAATTAGTAGGGCGGCCGAGACTAAACAAGCAATCAGAGAACTACCGCCATAACTAAAGAAGGGGAACGGTAAACCAGTTGTGGGGAGAACTCCCGTAGCAACTCCAATATTCAGCAGCGACTGTCCTACAATCAAAATCATTGCTCCGATCGCCACTAACCGATGTACTGTATTCCGTGCCTTCATCGCCACCATCATCGCTAGGGTTGCGTAAGCGGCGATTAGCAGCATCAGCAACACACTACCAGCAAAGCCAAATTCCTCGGCAAATACAGCAAAGATAAAGTCAGTGTACTGAATTGGTAAGTAAAATAGCTTTTGTTGCGATAGTCCGAATCCAGCACCCCAAGTTCCGCCAGAACCAATGGCCAGCAAGACTTTGAATTAGTTGGTAACCATCGTTAAGGGGATCGGCCCAAGGATTGAGAAAGGACATCACCCGACGCTTCTGGTAACTGTTAATGCTGATACTGAGGAAAGCGAGTAGGAAACCGCCGATCTGCTGTTCCTCCCAGGTAAGTAAAAGGTAATCCTCCAGCTAGCGCTACTAGCCATAAGGTCATACCACACAGCGCTGCTGTACTAAGATTGGGCTGGATCAAAATTCCCAAAAGTACCAGGGCAAAAATTCCCAACCAGATCAAGCGAAATCGCCAGGTAAGTCGTTCCCACTGTCCAAAAATCTTGGCGCTTTGTAGTACTAGAAAAGGCTTGATTAACTCTGAAGGTTGCAGGGGAACAGGGCCACCTAGGGCTAACCAACGGGTGGCACCATTGACGGTGGTTCCCAAGCCAGGAATCCGGGTGAGTAAAATAAATACCAACAGCAGGAGTAAAAACCAGTGGCTGACTCCCAGGAGGACACGTAAGGGCGATCGCACGATCGCGTTAAATCCTACCAAACCCAGCACGGCCCAGAGTAGTTGTCGCTTGAAGTAATACAACCCATCGCCATATTCAGTATTGGCAATTGGGTAGGAAGCCGAGAACAGAATGGCAAAGCCGATAAACATCCAGAGAAAGGTTAACCAGCGCAATAACCGAGCGTCGGTTGCCCATTCTTCGGCGGAAGAAGTAATTAATACAAATAGGTTGCGTAAAGCCACTAATTATTTATTCAGAACTAACAATAACGGCAAGTTTGTCAACAACAGTATTTTAACCACAGAGGAAATTTATAACAAAAAAGGGGCCTTAAAGACCCCCTTAACATTTTCTGATAAAAAACTGTTCTTAGAAGATTAAAGCAGCCCAGTATTAACACCTTGCTTGCCTGTGGCTAGTTCAACCTTAACAATTTTGCCACCCATTTTCATAATCCGCTGCTGTTCGCGGAACCAGTTGTCATAAGGAACTAGCTTGGTGAAATAGGTATTTTGTAACTCCCGTTGTGTTCTGATTCTGGTTTGGCTAGGAACACAAGCAGTCACTTTAAACATACGCATGGTGTTATTGCTCCTGAATGGGATAAGAAATTTTGATTTTGAATTCAGTTTTTGAAGCGATCGAGTACAGCGACTTTTCTAATGCTTTGTGGAAGCATATTCACTCAGCCTTCTGGATTCTATCTTAAGCTACTGCGAACCCTAATATTGGCTGAAGCTGCACCAAAACTGAGAATTTACAAAAAGCATCTGTAGATAGAACAAAGGCTGGGAGTCAGTCATCAATACTAGACCGCTAAAACTCATCTGCTTTACAAAAGTTTAGCAAGACTTGCCTCTACAAGCTAGCACTCAAAACTAACTTCCCAGACCTTAACAAGACCAAACGACTACAAAGCTCAGATTTTAGTCTGAGAGCTTAACTTAGCTCAAGCCAGAGCAGATATAGTCGAAGTAAACACCCATTTCTTTACCAGCATCAGAGCCAACAAGGCTAGCGGTGACTTCTTTCATTGCTTGGATAGCTTGCCAACGGTTGCGGAAACAGGAACGCCCAAGGAGTTGTAGGTTTCCTTCAAACCGTTGAGTACCCGCTCATCCAGGATGGATGGGTCGCCCGCTAACATAGCATAGGTGGAGTAGCGCAGGTAGTAGTCCAAGTCGCGGATGCAAGCAGCATAACGACGAGTGGTGTACATGTTGCCGCCTGGACGAGTGATGTCCGAGTACAACAGAGCCTTAGCAACAGCTTCCTTAACGATAGTAGCTGCATTGGCGCTGATGGTGTTAGCTGCACGAACGCGCAGTTCACCAGTAGCGAAATAGCCCTTGAGCTTTTCCATTGCAGCGTTGTCCAAGTACTTGCCTTGAACGTCTGAAGAATTGATAACAGAGGTAATTGCGTCTTGCATTGATTTTAAGTCCTTATTTCACCTAGTCTCTTGAATCTTTGGTACAGACTCGCAGTCGAGTCTCTACAGCAGGGAAAGGATAATACCCTACTGCATCGCTCCGATTACGTAGTCGAAGTAATTACCAGCTTCAGAAGCATCTTCTCCAGACATCATGGAGACAGCTGCATTCTTCATAGCGCGAACGCCTTCAGCAACAGCGTCAATTGGGGTACCCAAAGACTTGTACATTTCGCGGACACCAACCAAACCGATTTCTTCGATTGGGGTAACATCACCAGAAACTACTCCGTAGGTGATGAGACGCAGGTAGTAGTCGAGGTCACGCAGGCAAGTAGCGGTCATTTCTTCACCGTAGGCATTGCCACCAGGAGAAACAACGTCAGGGCGCTTCTGGAACAAGGAGTCGCCTGCTTGCTTGACGATGCGCTCGCGAGAGTCGGTCAAGGTTTGAGCGATGCGAAGACGACGATCGCCGGAAGTAACAAAGGACTTGATCCGGTCTAGTTCGCCAGGGCTGAGATAGCGGGCTTCAGCGTCTGCATTCACGATTGACTTCGTGACGATACTCATTTATGGATTCCTCCTGAAAAATTTAACCAGGTTTTCTTATAACTGGTATTCCCAGTCATGTTTGGTGATTCGCGTTTCCTTAAGGTGTTAAAAATATCACCTTTTTGACCGTTTAAAACCCTTTATTTAGGATTCTCCTGAGTATACTCAGGATTCCTAGAGTATTAAGCGACACATTCGGTTAGCGATTCATCAACCTTCCGCAAATATTCTGCGACAGATTGTTCACATTCTTTCCATTGTCGCAACAGTTTGTAATATTCTTCCTCAGATTTTGGCAGATTCAGTAGTTCTGAGTGCCCAGTCCTGATACCAATATCTAACCTAGGATAGGCTGACCGCCTTTCAGCAGCAGCCATGCAAAAATTTCACCTGGACCGCCGATGACAGCCCAGATGAAAAATTAAATCAGTCTACAGTTAGCTCAGACTAAATCTGAATCAACTAGATTTAGCTGAAACGACCACTCAGAGAAGAAGGTGACATATCTGACCAAGACTGTTTCACCAAGTCAGAAGCCGCTTTCACACTACCCAGGTAGTTACCAGCAGGTAGAGATGGGAAGCGGTTGTAAGGCACAACATCCTCGCCGAAGAAACGAGCATATTCTGGACTATCCACAATCGCCTCAACAGCAGACCTCAGTCCACCATCAGCCAACAATTTGTTGTACTGGCGGATTTCCCCTTGGGTAGCAGGTGCACGTCCCAGCAAGTGCCGGAACAAGAACTCAATCACCTTGGTGTTGGGATAAGGGGTGTAGAAGCGACGACGGTAAATCTCAGAACCTGCCAAAGTTTTAACAAAATCACGCACCGAAATTTCACCGTTGCGCAGCTTGCTTTCCAAATCGGAACGGCGGAACTCTCCTGGAATCTGACCGCTGAACACATCCATCACCTGAGAGTAGATAGCATTGATCACCAACGCTGTTTCTCCCTCATTTGAACCTGTAGTCATGCGGAAAATCCGTGCAGGCTTACGACGTGATGTACCGACACCAACCTCAACAGATTGCCCATCGCCATTTTGGAACGAGCGACCAAGTTCGATGAACTTCGGCTTACTCATGTCCATCTGACGTTCCTTAGCTGCCATATCGGCGATCGCCTTACCAGTCAGAGGCATCTTCGCAGCATCCATCTTTGGCTTGACCGTCTCAAAGCTAGGCACAACCAAATCTTTATTCTGCTTAGTCAACTGGTCATACAACTTCTGAGTATTCGGGAAGTTTGCTGCAGGTAAAGTTTGGAAGCGACGGTAAGGAACCGTATCTTCGCCAAACGCCTTAGCATACTCCGCGCTATTAACCATCGCATTGATGAAAGCACGGATCCCCTCAGCAGCAAGAAGCTTGTTGTACTTGCGGATTTCCTGCTGATTTTCAGGAGCGCGACCTAGGAAATGCTTAGTTCCCAGCTCGATCACCTTAGTGTTGGGATAAGGAGTGTAGAACTCTTTGATGTAGAGGTCTGACGAACCTATCCCTTCAATGAACTCCTTAACGTTGATTTCGTTATTGGAGAGCTTGCTTTCCAAGCCAGTGAAATTGTTGTTAACGATATATGGCTCAATATCGCGCTCAAACACTTGACGATAAGCCGCACCAATCAAAGCTTTAACCGCTGTCTTGTCAGCTGTTATCTGTCAGCTTGAAGGCCTTGGTTTGCTCACGCTTAACAGTAACGCCCTGATTAATCCGGAATTGAATATCCGGTTCTGTGCGCATATCACTGACTGCACCCAGTTCCACAAAGCGTGGCGTCTCTTCTTTGTCAACCCGGACACCGATATCTATGACCAATGCTACCAGGACGTGCCGAGCGCAATTGTAAGCCAGCAGGTGTCACATAGCGCTCAAAGGGAACGGTATCTTCGCCAAACGCCTGAGAGTACTCTAAACTGTCGAGCATGGCGTCAACTAAAGCGTAGAAGCCTTTCTTGGCGCAGATATCAAAGTACTTGTTATTTTCCTGACGACCGTAAGTTGGACGACCCAACAAACGTCGATGGATATACTCAACCGCCTTACAAACATAAAGCGATGTCCAGTACATCTTGCGGAACAAGTCAGACTTTGCCAAGGTACGGATAAACTCCCGGATGGGAATTTCGCCGTTTTCCAGCTTAATTTCCGCCACCTTCAGGCGCTGGCCTTCGTAGACATCGCGACCGAACACTTGCAGGTAGCAAGCACGAATCACTGCTTGGGTAGAGCTTTCGGAGAATTTAACGCTAGCTGCGTTATTTTTGCTCCTGCTAATGCCAGATAAAGGCAATTGATCCAAGCGGAACACTTTTGGCCCCAGGGAACCAGGAAACTCGCCACGAGCTCTTGGATTGCTGTTTTGGTTATTGATACCAGGGCCCTGGTGAATCAGGATACGCTTGGTATCTTTGCCAAAAGGAGCAGGTCGGCTGTTGGGATTACGAGTTTCTTTCGGGAAAATTGCCCCAAACTGAATTTCCAGCGGGTCGTTACCAGAACCATAAGGATGTTGGTCAGGTAGCGGTTGCTCGTATTGAGCAAAGGTGGTGATGAATTGCGGTACTTTGCGGAAAGGCGCACTGTACTTGAACAAATCTTGCTGCATTCCCCAGTTGCGGCATTCTTGGGCTTCTTGGCCCAAACCACGCAGATAGGGAACCGTTTCTTCGCCAAAGTAATCGGAATATTCCTGAGAATCTACCAAAGCATCCACGAGAGCGGCTAGACCGCCTTTGGAAACAATGGAGAAATATTCTTGGACTTCTTCGCGAGAAGAAGGACCACGACCCAAGAAGTGACGGAATGCCAGTTCGAGAGCACGACTGTTGATGAACGGCTCGAAGAACTGTTTGCGGTACAAGGAGGATTTACCTACGCGACGCACAAACTCTTTCATTGAGATGTCGCCCTGCTTCACCTGAGATTCCAGGTAAGATATCGACTGACTGTAAGCGCGGGTAATGTCTCGCTCAAAGATTTGTCGATATGCAGCCTTGACAATATCCTGCTTTTCTGTTGAGGACAGACCAGGCTTCATCGCATACTTAGGACGCCGTTCTGCTGCATTAAAGTAGCTTTGGGGCAGTTGTAAGCCTTGCTGGTCACCAGAAGGACGCTGACGAACTTTGTCTGAAGGATTGGGGGCTTTGAATTCGTTAATTACGATTTCAAAGTATTGCTCAACAATGGTACTTGCTTCAGCATCGCGCTTGAAGTAGCCCAATGAAGCAGATCGCATTTCCTGTAGGGCTACTAAGGTAGCGTCTCCAGAGCAAGCGTTTTCGATGATTTCCCGCAGTCCACGGACGTTAACGACGATGATGTTGGGGTCGCCAGCGACGATCGCATAAGTCAGATAGCGCAACATCCAAGATAGGTCGCGCAGAGACTTCTGCATATTTTTCGGGCCATAGCGGGAGACGTTAATCGGTCGGAATCCCGCTGGTGCTGGACCGCCACTACCCGCACTGAACAGTGAGCGCAAGCCCTTCAAAGAAGCCGCCACCACTCTCAACGTAGGTAGCTGTTCCCAGCGTCATCTGCTCTTGGACATCTGTGCTGGTAGCGCTACGGCCTGCTAAGCACCATCTCTTGACCTACATCTTCCCTGGGCTTTTCTAGGAAAGCCATCGGTGTTCCACCGACGAAAATCCTGTTAGCCGCACGGGACACGATCAGGTCGGCGTTTTTGCTGATCATCTCGGCGATCGCGATCCGCTGTGAGCCAGATTTGAAATAACTGGACAGCTCGCTTAGCTCACCACTCCCTAAAAACCGGTCTTGCTGTTCAGCTTGAATAATTGTTGCAACCGGTACTGTTTGATATAGTTGCGGGCGCGCAACTGAGCTTCCACCACTTGCCTTAACACTCATTGGTTTTTCAAAAAGCTCCCATTCACAAATTGTTAATGTTTTAAGTCTGACCAGAGTCCCAATACAGGCTGCTTTCGCTTAACTTAGGCGGCGCGAACATCGGTATTTTTTCCTATCCCAAATGTATGGACGGGATTTTCTCGCGAAGCCCTCAATAAACAAGCTTCCTGGCTAAACAAGGTCAGTCTTTAGATTAAAACGTTTCTGTTGTTCCAGACTTATTTATTAAGAAGTATGTAGAACAGGCTACAGGCTTTGACAAAGCCATAATAGTTGATAAACGTCAATAGCTGAGAGACCTCATAAGTTTTGTTACTTTTTGTTATTTTGGGCTGGGGATTTTGGATTTTGGATTTTGGATTTTGGATTGGTACTCTCCCCATCCCCGCGTCAAGTCCCCGCGTCCCCATCTCAGCGTCTTCACAAGCTTGGGGATTGGGAAAAATCCCTAAAGGTGGACAATGGACTATCGGCGACATCTTGTGATTGTTGCTAATCCCCTATCCCTTTGGAATCATGGAACCATCTCAGGAGACTAGCGCTGCTGTTCAGCGGCTTTACGATACTTACCCCTTTCCCCCAGAACCTTTACTTGATGAACCGCCACCTGGGTACAACTGGCGCTGGAATTGGTTAGCTGCTTACAATTTTTGCACGGGTCAGAAACCACCACGGGAAGACATCCGAATTCTGGATGCTGGCTGTGGAACTGGTGTCGGAACCGAATATTTGGTTCACCTCAATCCTCAAGCTTCGGTGGTTGGGATTGATTTGAGTTCAGGTGCCCTGGAAGTAGCAACAGAACGCTGTCGTCGTTCAGGTGCTAATCGTGTTGGGTTCCATCACTTGAGTCTGTACGATGTAGGACAGATTGAGGGTGAGTTTGATTTGATTAATTGTGTTGGTGTCTTGCATCATTTGCCAGACCCGATTCGTGGTATACAGTCCCTTGCGCCAAAGCTAGCACCAGGCGGCTTGATGCACATTTTTGTCTATGCTGAGTTGGGACGCTGGGAAATCCAGCTTATGCAGCAGGCGATCGCTCTCCTCCAAGCCGATAAGCAAGGCGATTATCGGGATGGTGTGCAGTTGGGGCGTCAAATATTTGCTTGTTTACCAGAAAAAAACAGACTTGTCAAGCGTGAACAAGAACGCTGGTCAATGGAAAATCAGCGGGATGCTAACTTTGCGGATATGTATGTTCATCCTCAAGAGATTGACTACAATATCGAGACTCTGTTTGAACTGATTGATGCTTCTGGATTGGAGTTTATCGGTTTTTCTAATCCTCGTTATTGGGAACTAGAGCGACTTTTGGGTAAGAATCCAGAGTTGTTGGAACGGGCCCAAGGGTTGAGCGATCGCCAACTTTATCGATTAATCGAGCTACTAGATCCAGAAACCGTTACCCATTACGAGTTTTTCCTAGGAAGGCCTCCCATCTCCAAGGTTGATTGGTCAAACGATGACGCTTTGCTTGCGGCTATTCCAGAGCGCAATCCTTGTATGGATGGTTGGCCTAGCAAATGTTTGTTTAATTATGATTATCAGATTGTCAATTTGTCAGAAAAAGAATTTGAATTTATCGGCGCTTGTGACGCTAACTCAGCCCAAAAGAGAAAATTAGGCGAAATTTTGATGGATGTACAGTTGGGGTTAGAAGGAGTGCGATCGCTTCTGAAGCAGCAGTTAATTGTGCTGACGCCAGGATAACGCCATACACCATACCTGTAAAATTCATGTGTAGGGGTTCTCGCATTTGGAAACATAAATCTGGGATTACCCGATCATTAATCGCCCAAATGGGAGAGCCCCTAAATAAAGTCTCGGAAATACAGAAAAATAGGCGATCTGCTTGCAGCAGCGCTTGCGCTATCGCCTATGTAAAGAAAGAGTTTTAAGCATTTCCCGACCGACAGCCGCTTTATTGAGCTGATCACATCGAAATTAATAAATTTTTAAGTATTGTTACTCTCACATGATAAAATCAACCTTGGTTTGTTGTGAACCAGCCAGCTTTCTGGACTAGCTTTTGCTGCTACCCGTGAACTTGTCAGACGAATCTCTCGAACCAACACCGACAACAGAGGAACTTGCTCAAACGAGTTCCCTGCCCCCGCAAACCAGTTCCTCAATGGAGGCTTACCATAAACTGCAACGAATGTTGTTGTTGGTGACACTTGCCATTACAGGAATTGTGTTCATTTCTGTCTGGATTGTTTACTCTCTGAACATTGCCCTGAATTATTTGATCGGGGCGTGTACAGGTGTGGTTTACTTGAAGATGTTGGCTAGAGACGTTGAGCGACTGGGCAGAGAAAACCAACGTCTGAGCAAGAATCGGTTTGCTCTGTTGATTGGGTTAATCATAGTAGCAAGTCAGTGGCAACAACTGCAGATTCTCCCGATTTTTCTGGGATTTCTGACATATAAAGCCACGCTCATCGTCTATATGGTGCAAACTCTCATGCCACATGACCCTCAATAGGTCAAGCAGGCGAGGAAAACTGCACTCATCGATTTCTGGGGAAACTTCCGTCAATGGAAATGCACAGTGTATTAAACGCCTTTAACTCTTTTCCCCTTGCCAAATTGGAAGTAGGTAATCATTTCTACTGGCAATTGGGCAATCTGAAACTGCATGGTCAGGTTTTTCTTACCTCCTGGTTTGTAATCTTCATCCTAGTAGGTGCCTCAATAGCGGCTACTCGGAACATCCAGAGAATTCCCAGTGGCATACAAAATCTTATGGAGTTCGCCCTGGACTTTATTCGGGATTTGACGAAGAACCAAATTGGTGAGAAAGAGTATCGGCCGTGGGTGCCGTTCGTGGGTACCTTGTTTCTGTTTATTTTCGTATCGAACTGGTCGGGCGCTCTTATTCCTTGGAAACTAATTAGAATCCCAGGGAGTGAACTAGCGGCTCCAACTAATGACATCAATACGACTGTAGCGTTGGCTTTGCTAACTTCTTTAGCGTATTTTTACGCGGGTTTTAGTAAGCGTGGCTTAGGGTACTTTGCCAAGTATATTGAGCCGACGCCGATTCTATTACCAATCGCGATATTAGAAGACTTTACCAAGCCTCTTTCGCTAAGTTTCCGTCTGTTTGGTAACATCCTGGCAGATGAACTTGTGGTAGCGGTGCTGGTGCTACTTGTTCCCCTATTTGTGCCTTTACCTGTAATGGCTTTGGGATTGTTTACTAGCGCCATTCAAGCCCTAGTATTTTCAACCTTAGCAGCCGCCTACATTCATGAGGCATTAGCGGGACACGGTGGCGAAGAGCATGAGGAGCATTAAAGCCCTCATTTAATTGCCTGAGCTCGTGGTGAGGATTGTGAATTAAAAACCCATAATTCATAACCCAAAAATCTAAACTGTTCGTTGTTTGTTCTGTACTCAAATCTAAGGAAATTATCATGGATCCGATCGTTCAAGCTGCTTCTGTTATCGCTGCTGCTCTGGCAATTGGTTTAGCTGCAATCGGCCCTGGTATCGGTCAAGGTAATGCATCAGGTCAAGCTGTTGAAGGTATTGCTCGTCAGCCAGAAGCAGAAGGCAAAATTCGTGGCACCTTGCTATTAACATTGGCGTTCATGGAATCCCTGACCATTTATGGTCTGGTTATTGCGCTTGTGCTGCTGTTTGCTAACCCATTCGCCTAGTAATCATTGAGAGCGCTCAGACTACTCTCAACTGAGTCTGGGTGCTCTCAAATTTCACCGCCTTCAATCAAGCTGATTATCTGACCCAAATGATAGCGAATGGGTCTTGAAATTATGACACACTGGACAATTTTGCTAGCTGTAGAAACAGCAGAAACCGCAGTCAAAGAAGGGGGGTTGTTTGATTTTGATGCCACCCTACCTTTTATGGCATTGCAATTTTTAATCTTGGTGGCGGTGTTGAATGCGGTTTTCTACAAGCCATTGACCAAGGCAATTGACGATCGGGATGAATACATCCGCAAAAGTTTGTTGGAGGCCCGTGAGCGTATAGCTAAAGCGGAGAACCTGAGAAAGCAGTATGAGCAAGAGCTAGGGGAAACTCGCCGTAAGTCTCAAGCGACAATCGAAGCAGCACAAGCGGATGCTAAGAAAATCGCTGCAGAGAAGATGGCTCAAGCTCTACAAGAAGCTCAGGGACAGCGAGAGCAGGCTAATCAGGAAATCGAAAAGCAAAAAGCAGAGGCCTTTACTTCCCTTGAACAACAAGTCGATTCCCTCAGTCGCCAGATTCTGGAAAAACTCTTGGGTTCAGCACTGGTTAAGTAAGGCAGTAGTGTCTAACACTATGAGTGAAACTGCGTTGGCATTACGCTGGCGCTGTTATTGTTTCCTGTAAGTGACGCTTAACCTCAGAAAAGTGAGGCGATTCTCTACTGCAATGGGCAAGGTTTTCTCTCAAGAATAGAGGAGTTCACCTTGGCTTTTTCGGTAGGAGAATCGAGCTTTCTCAAAGGTCAATCCGTCAAGCAAAACGTTTTTGGGCATCCTATTTTTTTCCCATTGGTACACCAGTCAAAGTACTAGCAGTTCTCAATCTTCGCAGTTGTATATGCCTATTATTGGTACTTTCTCTTTTCTCGCTACTGCAGCCGCAGAAGTCGCAGCGGAAGGAGGTTCAGAAGGTGGTTTTGGTTTTAATTTCGACATTTTTGAAACCAACCTGATCAACCTCTCAATTATCATTGGGGTGGTATTTTTCTTTGGGCGGAAAATTCTAGGCAAAACCCTCTCAGACAGACGCACCAACATTGAAGAAGCCATTACAGAGGCTGAAAAAGGACAGAAGGAAGCTGCTGCTGCTTTAGCTGATGCTCAGCAAAAGTTGGCCAAAGCTCAAGCAGAAGCAGAGAGAATTCGCGCGGCCGCACAAGAAAACGCAAAAACAGCAAGAGCGGCCGTCATGGAAGCTGCTGCTAGAGATGTCGCTCGGATGCAAGAAACAGCAGTTCAAGACTTGAACAACGAAAGGGATAGAGCGATCGCGGAACTGCGTCAGCGCGTTGTTGCTATGGCTATGGAACGAGCCGAGTCGCAACTGAGCTCTCACTTGGATGAATCAGCTCAACAACAATTAATTGACCGCAGTATTGCTCTGATGGGAGGTTGATCATGAAAGGTAGTGTCGTAGGTGCGCAGGTTTTAGAACCTTACGCTGAAGCTTTAATGTCTCTGGCTCAGTCAAATAACCTTATAGAAAGATTGGGTGAAGACGTTGCTTCCTTGCTGAATCTCCTGCATGAATCACCAGAATTCCAGGAGTTTTTAGCTAATCCTTTAGTGAAAGCTGAAGATAAAAAAGCAGTTCTACAAAGAGTTGGGGGAGAACAACTTCACCCCTATACAATGAGCTTTTTGAAGATTCTGGTAGACCGTCGGCGCATTCCGTTTTTAGAAGGAATTTGCAGGCATTTTCAAGCACTTTTACGCAAGTTGAATCAGACGGTTCTGGCTGAAGTAACATCAGCTTTAGAATTGTCCGACAATCAAAAGCAAGCAGTGCGTGAAAGAGCAATGGTACTGGCTCAAGCTACTCAAGTAGAGCTGGAAACAAAAATTGATCCAGACTTAATTGGTGGTGTGATTATCAAAGTGGGTTCACAAGTAGTAGATGCTAGTCTGCGTGGACAAATACGTAGAATTGGTCTTCGCTTAAGCAGCGCCACTTAGGGATTTGAGCTTAGGGATTTGGGATTGTAAATCTAAAAGTCCGCTGATAAATAAGAACTAACAACAAACAACCGACATGATCAGCATCAGACCTGACGAAATTAGCAGCATTATTCGCCAGCAAATCGAACAATACGACCAAGACGTAAAAGTTTCCAACGTTGGTACAGTTTTGCAAGTTGGTGACGGTATTGCCCGGATTTATGGCTTGGAAAAGTGTATGTCCGGCGAATTGGTAGAGTTTGAAGATGGCTCTATTGGTATTGCTCTGAACCTGGAAGAAGATAATGTCGGCGCAGTATTGATGAGCAACGGCCGCAATATTCAGGAAGGTAGCACCGTTACTGCTACTGGCAAAATTGCTCAGGTACCCGTGGGAGATGCGATGATTGGTCGCGTCGTAGACGCTCTCGCTCGTCCTCTTGATGGTAAGGGTGACATCCAGACCAGCGAAACCCGTCTAATTGAATCGATGGCTCCTGGTATCATTGCACGACGTTCTGTTTACGAACCAATGCAAACCGGTATCACCGCTATTGACGCGATGATTCCTATTGGCCGTGGTCAGCGTGAGTTGATTATTGGTGACAGACAAACTGGCAAAACTTCGATCGCTATTGACACCATCCTCAATCAGAAAGGTGAAGATGTCATTTGTGTGTATGTAGCTATCGGTCAGAAAGCTTCTACTGTCGCTAACGTGGTAAACGTGCTTCAGGAACGTGGCGCATTAGATTACACGATTATAGTTGCATCTAACGCTAACGACCCAGCAACCCTTCAGTACCTCGCTCCCTACACCGGTGCGACTCTTGCTGAATACTTCATGTACAAGGGTAAAGCGACACTGATCATCTATGATGACCTTTCCAAGCAAGCGCAAGCTTATCGCCAAATGTCCCTGTTGCTACGTCGCCCACCCGGACGGGAAGCTTATCCTGGAGATGTATTCTACATCCACTCACGCTTGCTGGAACGTGCGGCTAAGCTGAGTAACGAATTGGGTGAAGGTAGTATGACTGCGTTACCAATTATCGAAACTCAAGCTGGTGACGTTTCTGCTTACATCCCTACCAACGTAATTTCAATTACTGATGGTCAGATCTTCTTGACTTCTGACTTGTTCAACTCCGGTTTGCGTCCTGCTGTTAACCCTGGTATTTCCGTATCACGGGTGGGTTCCGCGGCTCAAACTAAGGCGATGAAAAAAGTTGCTGGTAAACTGAAGCTAGAATTGGCTCAGTTTGATGACTTGGCTGCTTTTGCTCAGTTTGCTTCTGATTTGGATCAAGCAACTCAAGCTCAATTGGCACGTGGTCAGCGCTTACGGGAATTGCTGAAGCAGGCTCAATATTCACCTCTTTCAGTTGGTGAACAAGTGGCAATTGTTTATGCCGGTCTGAATGGCTATTTGGATAATATTGCTGTTGACAAGATCTTCGCTTTTGCTAAAGGTCTGCGTGAATATTTGAACACCAGTAAGCCTAAGTATGGTGAGATTATTCGCAGCACCAAGCAGCTAACTGATGAAGCGGAAGCTATTCTCAAGGAAGCGATCGCCGAATACAAGCAGACTTTCTTGGTATCTGTCTAATTGGTTGTTAGTTGGTAGGGGCGGGTTTTGTAGATAAATTATTGCTTGGTAGCCAAAAATATCTGCTAAACCAGCCCGTACAGTTGTTGGTTGTGTAAAACAGCCGTTTTCATGCGCGTAGCGCTGTACAACAAACAAGAACAAACAGCAAATAACAAAACTATGGCAAATCTAAAAACAATTCGCGATCGCATTAAGTCGGTCAAAAATACCAGAAAAATCACCGAGGCCATGCGTCTCGTTGCAGCAGCAAAAGTGCGTCGCGCTCAAGAACAGGTGACCGCTACTCGTCCTTTTGCCGATCGCTTAGCACAAGTTCTCTACGGCTTACAAACACGTTTGCAGTTTGAAGACGCTAATTTGCCTCTACTCAAGCAACGGGAAGTCAAGTCTGTAGGTATACTCGTAATTTCAGGCGATCGCGGTTTGTGTGGCGCTTACAATACTAACGTCATTCGCCGCGCTGAAATCCGTGCCCAGGAACTGAAGAAGGAAGGCATTGACTACAACTTCATTTTAGTTGGACGCAAAGCCACCCAATACTTCCAGCGTCGTAATCAGCCGATTGCTAAAAGCTACATCGGTTTGGAACAAATTCCTACAGCACCAGAAGCTTCGATGGTTGCTGATGAATTGCTCTCGTTGTTCCTCTCAGAATCAGTAGACCGGGTGGAGTTAGTCTACACCAAGTTTGTCTCCTTGATTAGCTCTCGTCCCGTGATTCAAACCTTGCTACCACTGACAACGCAAGGACTGGAACCACAGGATGATGAAATCTTCAGATTGACAACTCGTGGTGGTGAGTTTGAGGTGACGCGGGAGAAAGTTACAACTACAGTTGCTCCTCTCCCCCGTGACATGATCTTTGAACAAGATCCTGTGCAAATTCTGGACGCTCTTTTACCCTTGTATCTGAATAACCAGTTGCTACGAGCTCTACAAGAGTCAGCAGCGAGTGAATTGGCTGCACGGATGACAGCGATGAACAACGCTAGCGAAAACGCTTCTGACTTGGTGAAAAGCCTCAGCTTGTCTTACAACAAGGCACGTCAAGCGGCAATTACTCAGGAAATCCTGGAAGTTGTCGGTGGTGCAACTGCCTTGGGTTAGATTTTGTTTCTAAGTTCTATACTGAATGCGTCTGAGGTGACTCAGGCGCTTTTTGTTGAGAATGAATGTGAGATTTTATCATGTTCTCTCGCATCGTTGTTGTAAAATTTAACCGCAGATAAACGCAGATAAACGCAGATGTACGCTGCGATATTCTTTTACAGGGCTTATGTTACCGGATGTGAGATGATTTATGGATTTGAGGTGGTTGGAATGGGCACAGAAAATACAGGCAATCGCTCAAAATGGTCTTACTTATACTGAGGGTGTTTTTGATAGAGAACGCTATAAGTCTTTACAAGTAATTGCGGCTGAAATTCTGGCTACTTATTCAAATGTAGAACCCAGCTATGTCCTTGATTTATTTAGTCAAGAAGTTGGATATGCGACTCCCAAAGTTGCTGTACGAAGTGCTGTTTTTTGCGATGATAGTCTCTTATTCGTCAGAGAAAGATCTGATGGTTGCTGGACTGTACCAGGGGGATGGGTAGATGTGGGTGAGTCTCCCAGTGAGGCAATTGTGCGAGAAATATATGAAGAGTCAGGTTATGAGACAAGGGCTATTAAGTTACTAGGTGTTTACGATAATCGGAAGCATGGATATCCACCTTCACGTCATCAGAGTTACAAGCTTTTTATTTTGTGTGAACTGTTAGGTGGTTCCCCCTCACAAAATATAGAAATTGATCAAGTAGGATTCTTTCGTGAAAATGAGATACCTGAACTATCTCTTCCTCGTGTTACACCTACTCAAATATCGCGACTTTTTGAACATTACCGCCATCCTGACTGGCCAACCGACTTTGATTGAAGCAAAATTTAACAGGCTATGAAAGCCTACCATTGATATCAGACGCTTTTTGTTGAGAATCAAGGCAAGATATTGCTCTGTTTTGCATCGGGCTGATATCTTGAAGCTAATCTTCCTCAATCCCAAGTCAGCATAAATATGAATTATCGCATTCTGGCTCTAGGATTTCTTGTTTTATTTTCTAGTGTGACAACTGTCGCTTTTGCTCAAAAAGCTTCTAGAAACTCACCTGACAGATCCGGAGACTACTATAGCAACGACGCTCCAGAAAAAGGAACGGCACGCTCTCCTTTAAGCGCTGGTTCCCTCTGGAGTGTTGCGGGTCCAAAGTTGAATTGCCGTAGCGCTCCTGGAACCTCTAGCCAGATTATCAAGGTATTTAGCCGAGGTGATATCATTCAATCGGAAGTTGGACGTGGCGGTTCTGATGAGGTTCTGATTAATAGTCGGGATAGTAAAGGAAAGCCTTGGATGAAAGTCAGGGGAGGAAAAGTTTTTAATAGCTCAAATTCTCTCAACTGTTACGTTAGAGCCAATAGCCTCTATATCGAGCCTTACTATCAACAGCGCTGAACATACCAAAACATAGCATAATTTTTTTGTTGCTTAATTAAGCTTAGCGAAAACATACAAATAATTGAGATGCCTACAATTTACAAAGTCGAAATCCAACACGAAGGACAAACCTACACCATAGAAGTACCAGAAGATAAACAGATTCTTCAAGCCGCCAATGATGCTGGAATAGATTTACCCAATTCTTGCAATGCTGGAGTTTGTACTACCTGTGCCGCACAAGTGTTAGAAGGAACTGTTGAACAAAGTGATGGTATGGGTGTTAGTCCAGAACTGCAAGCGGAAGGTTATGCTCTGCTATGTGTGGCTTATCCTCGCTCTGATTTGAAGATTGAATCTAACAAAGAAGATGCTGTTTACGAACGTCAGTTCGGTAAGCCTTAAGAGGATAAATTAGCAACAAGGTGGGCATTGCCCACCTTACAAAATCACTGTATTAGGGTTAACAATTTAACGATTATTGGCGTAACGCTAATTGTTGTTAGACACACCCTAATTCAGTTTACATAGCAACTACAAAATTAAGGGTATACAGTCAAGAGGATTCTGACAGGACGGTTGTAAAAGTTGGATGACGCCATATATCCTTGTACGTAGGTTGTGTTCCACCAAAATCGATTGTCTACTGTGTGACTGTACTCTAAAGTGTGCCAGTTGCCATTTTTATGTTGTACAGCCACCTTCAATCCATAAATTCCATATTGTGACGACAAGCCATGTTTCACTGAAAAATAGCCTTTACTGTCGGTTTTAGTTGTCAAATAGTAAGTAGAGAAATTGTACTTGTAGGCTTGAGCAAGGAGAGTACTTTCTCTCGTATTTAGATCAGCTCTTTGCCCTTGTTGTAAGTTCTCGACTTTATCGCTGAAAGACTGATCCCGCACAACGGCTGCTGTTTGATTAGGTAGTCCAATTGTAGCTTGTGCTGGGTTAATTTCAAAAGCGGTTAAGCTTAGGGCAGTACCCGCAACAAAGATTGCAAGTTTGTGGTAAATGCTATTCATGGTTTAAACTATTAGAAGCGTGTTTTGGAAGAGCTAGCTCTTAGAATTTAAGACTAAACGCTCATTATTTTTTTTGCCTTGTTTTGTGATTATTTAATATCAACATAATAGTAAGTACTCATTTTTTATTAATTTTTATTTAGTCGGCAATAAATCTCCTTGTTACTAAAAGTCTACTGGCTTTGCTTCTTCAGTTACGACTTTTTATAATGAAGAGCTTGAGACTGGTTATTTCCACCTCTATTCCTCAGATGATTAGCTAGTCTTAATGTTCTCTTCACTCTAGAGTTACTTGGAAATATCGATTCTCTCAATTAGGTTTTTCTAACTTACAAAACGGAAGATTCAAGTTAAAAATTCCCATCCTATTAAAACAGGATGGGATATTATTTACCCTCTGTGCGTAATTTTCCTGGGAAAAGGTAGCAACTTTTCCCTCACTTCCTACCTCGCAGGGGCGATCTTCTGCGCACTCAGTCCGTGTTAAAGCTCGATCAGTTACAGAGGTATTGTGGATACCAACAACACGATTAGTTTTGAGAGAAATTACAGGTGAGCCTGACATTCCTCCTAGTGCACTACAACGATGACGAATTGCTTTCTCCCATGTATATACATCTTCTCGTAGATTGACTGATTCGCCAACTTGACAAACTACTCTGTGTAAGAAACGACGAGCAGGTAATATTTGAGTCATGGGAATACCAATTACCTCAATAGGTTCTCCCTTTGCTGGGGGAACATCATCAATCGTTAAAGGAGTAAATCCTTCTTTCACTAATTGTTTAAAGGTGCTATCTAGTTCTAAAATTGCAATATCAGTACTTTTCATGGTCGCGTAAACTACCTGTCGAACGCGCACTGGGCGAGCAAGAGTTTCCTTATTGGCAAAATAATTCAATTTAAAGACTAAATTAGATGGTTTATTGACTAGGATTTCTTTGGCAGTAGGAAATTGATCACCGCCATAACAATGACCATTCGTGATAGCATAAGCTGGGGAATTATCGTCCCCACCAGTATTCAAGAAAAAGGCTGTGCAGAATCCGTCTGATTCGTAGCCAATTATGCCGACACCATTGTACTTTTTACCTTGTTCTGCATACAAAAGTTCCCAATTAACTTCTATAGAGTTACGCTTGGCATCGGGTAGCTTGTTGCCGCTTCTGTCATAAACTGCTGCTTTGGCTAAGCTTGATACTAAAGGTAGTCCTAATCCAAGCATCGCAAGCAGTGTTTTTTGTTTCCAAGTTTTGACCATACTTCAGTTACTTTGCCCTTCCTGGTTGATAATAAAGATAGAAATCATGTATAGCCTTGAAATAGCAAAAATGACAACTCATTTTATTAGTGCAGAAATAGACCTTCAAGATACACCAGTACAACTGCAACAAGCAATTGATGCCGAGTTGCAAAAACGAGGGGAACCTCTCCGATGGGCAATTACTAGCGTCGATACCGAACGTCAAAAAGCACAGGTGGAAGCAATTGTAACCGTAGCAGAATCTGCCCCTAGCCAAGTGTGATTCAGCGTCCTTACACAGTTGTCTTAATTGTCCCTACTGGCATTGGCGCGGCAATTGGCGGTTATGCTGGGGATGCTTTACCAGTGGCAAGAGCGATCGCCTCAGTCAGCGATCGCCTGATTACTCATCCCAATGTCCTCAATGGTGCTCAGCTTTACTGGAACTTACCCAACTCTTTGTATGTGGAAGGGTATGGACTTGACAAATTTGCCGCTGGATGCTGGGGGTTGCGACCTGTGCATCAAAACCGGGTGGGGTTAATTCTGGATCAAGCTATTGAACCAGAGTTGCGGTTACGACACCTACAAGCAGCAGATGCTACTAGAGCAACACTGGGTCTAAGTCTAACTGACTATGTGGTAACAGATGCTCCCTTAAATGTGGAACTACGCACAGCAACATCTGGAGCGAGTTGGGGGACAATTGGTAATCCAGGTAGTTTGTTGCGTGCTGCTGAAGTGTTGATTGAGCAAGCAAAAGCAGAAGCGATCGCCGTTGTCGCACGTTTCCCTGACAGTACAGAGAGTGAAGCCTTACAAGCATACCGTCATGGGCAGGGAGTTGACCCTCTAGCCGGCGCTGAAGCCGTAATTAGTCATCTTGTAGTCAAAAGCTTTCAAGTTCCTTGTGCTCACGCACCAGCACTGACACCGTTACCTCTCGATCCAGATTTATCTCCTCGTTCCGCTGCTGAGGAATTGGGCTATACTTTCTTACCCTGCGTTCTGGTGGGGTTGAGTCGTGCTCCTCAGTTTATTGTAGAGAAAAAGGGTAGCACTTCTGTAGCGGGAGATATTTGGGCAACGGATGTGGATGCGGTTGTTATACCTGCAAGTGCTTGTGGTGGGAGTGCTTTGCTGAGTTTCAGTCAGTCGAGAGCAAAAATTATTGCCGTTGAGGAAAACCAGACATCAATACAAGTTTTCCCAGAATATTTAGGGATGAAGGCAATCAGAGTACACTCGTATTTAGAGGCATTAGGCTTTTTGGTCGCTCATCGAGCTGGTATCAGCGCCGATTCGCTTCGCCCTTCAATATCTTCCTTGCATCGTTTATCTTTCAGTGACAAAACAGCTTCCCGATAATCCTGAAATTGAACCTTTGACGCGCACCCAAGTGTTAATCGCAATGGGTGTAACCGCTGTCGTCTTGTTATTTATTGCTAAGTTATGGCTGTATCTCGGTTCAGTCACTCTCTTGCCCCTCATTGGAACCGTTGACGCCATCCTTTTAGGACTGGGCATAGGGCTAGGAATTACCAGTGCTAGTAGCTTAGTTTATCGTCTTTGGCCGGCGTACCGCCAAAGCGCGGATTTTTATTTGCAGTTGGTACTTAAACCGTTGCTCTTACTGGACATAATTTGGCTAGGGTTGCTTCCCGGTATGAGTGAAGAATTGTTGTTTCGGGGCGTTATGTTGCCTGCTGTTGGCTTAAACGCTATGGGACTTGTAGCTACAAGTGTACTGTTTGGTGTTTTGCATTTGAGTGGCCCACAACAATGGCCTTATGTAGTTTGGGCTTCGGTAGTTGGGCTAATTTTGGGGTTTAGCGCTATAGCCACTGGCAATTTACTGGTGCCGATTATCGCTCATGTTGTGACAAATTTAGTTTCCAGTTACTTGTGGAAATTAGGGAATAGGCAAGTTGAAGCTTAACGTGATGTGCTCTCCCGTTAAGTCTTACGACTATAACGGAATCTTTTCAATCTTAAGGAATAAAGCAAGCCTTCGGCTCGCGCTTCAACCGAAATTCAACTACTTAATTGTCCACGCGCAGTAACATAGCAAAAAGTTCCATACATCGCGAGTTCCTAGAAAATTTTACTAACTAGATTGGCAGCACTGACTACATTACCTTAATAAGTAATAATATTGATGTTTGACGATAAAGCCAAGTAAGTTGGGATTAATGTAATTCTTACTGAAGAAAGCTATAGGGTGGATTGTATAGCTAAGTGCTGAATCCTGTTAACGTAGCAGGGCGTTAGCCCGTGCTGAGTCCTAAGTGAAAATATTAATCAGGACTTGGGACTGAGCGCTTAGCATTGTCTTAACTTTTGTGGCAACTGCTATATAAGATTCAGTCAGATATTTTAATTAATTCTGACACCAATCGTGCTTATAATATTATCCGTAAAGTATTCCCCGATATGTTTACTGAAGCAATAAAGTAGGCAGCTCGCTGCGGTGTTTTCCCCCGTTGTAGCGACTGTCTTGCATTGCCATTGGTCTAGGGAAGAATTAGATTCTGCCAATTTTTTTGTTTTTGTTAAAGGGAAAAACTCAACTACCCCTTATCTAATCTATGGAAGCCCTATGGAAGCAGTTTGGAACACAATAAAAAATCTCGATTACTCCGGTATCCCCATTGGCAAAATAATTGCTGTCATCATCATCTTGACCCTGACACAAACGTTGAGAAGATTTTTAGTCGCAGCTATCGTTCACACTATTGAGCGTTTGACTCGCAAAACTAAAAATACCCTCGACGATGAGTTAATTGCGATTATCAAGCCGTCCTTAAGTTGGTTGGTTCTGATTGGTGGACTATGGCTGTCCAAGGAAATTTTGTCGGCGAATATCGGACTTCAATTTAGCGAAGCAATTGGTAGAACGCTCAACTTAATAGTCGTTTTTATAGTTGCGTATGCTATTTACCAAGCCTCTTCTGTCTTGGGCCAGATAATTGCTAACCTGACGCTGCATACTGATACTGATCTTGATGAATTACTCAGACCCTTGATGCCGAAACTCTTTCAATCGGCAGCAGTTGTTGTAATCGCTATTAAGGTAAGTGAAATCTTTTTAGGACAATCAGCAGGAGCACTGGTTGGTCTATTAGGTGGTGCTGGTCTCACTTTGGGTTTGCTGTTGAAGGATATTGTTTATGACTGGTTTTGTACATTGATTGTCTACTCTGATAATCTCTATCGAGAAGGTGACTGGGTAGGAATATCGGGAGTAGAGGGTTTTGTGCAGATCCTAAAAATTGGATTCAGAACCACAACTCTGCATATCTATCAGTGGGGTTCTATCGTCAAAATGCCCAACTCCAAAATGATTACGGGAATTGTCGAAAATTGGTCACAAAATCCTGGTACTGAGTTAAAGTGGGGTCTTAGTTTAATTCTCAAAATTGATAATATTTCTGCCAAACAAACTGCCAAAATCTGCGATTCTATTCGAGAAATCCCATTATCTATCAAGGGGTTAACGAAAGAGATAACAGTTCGTTTTATCAAAATTGAAAATAATGCCCGCGTCATTAAAGTTGGCGTTTTTGTCAATGATGACAAGCTTTATTTTGATGCTGAAAGGAACTTAAATCTAGCCATATTAGAGCTGCTGGAGCAAGAGGGTATTGATTTTCTGCATGTGGATCTCCGAACCGATCCAGAAAAATACAAACAGAGTCAGAAAGCACCTAATAATTGAAAAAAAAATCTGGGTTGTGCTTACCAAAGTGTAGGTTATGATTTTGGGGGGATGTTGGATAACTAAGGAGGTAGAAGCTTTAAGCTATTACCGCAATTAGTTCAGTCCCCATTTTCATCAACACGCTAAACTTCGGATTGTTCAAGATTCAGAAATTACCCATCCTGTGGAAGGATGGGTATGTTGTTCTGACTTTTCTTGGATCATCACGGGTCAGCCCTGGAAAGCCATATAAAATTACAGCAGGAATAGTATAAAAGTTAGGGAAATTCTGATTAATTATGAGGATGTCGTTGAACTGCGATTCTTTTTGTCATCTTTACTTTTGCACTTTTGCATCCAAAGAATCCCCAACTCCCATGATTAAGGGGGGTTTTCTAGAAGTATAGAGATTGTTTAACTTACTAAGTTGATATGTGCAGCCAAAGCTATTCCCTGTGGTAAAATTCGATGTTCCTGTACTTGAATGCGGGCGTGTAAAGTTTCTAGCGTATCGTCTGAAAGTATTGGTACAGCAGCCTGTATCAAAATTGGCCCGCTGTCCACTGCTAACCTTACCAAATGTACTGTACAGCCAGTAATTTTTACACCTGCTTCTAGGGCTTGTTCAACTGCACGAACCCCCTTAAAACTGGGTAATAAACTGGGATGAATATTGATAATTCTGTCTGGAAAAGCATCAATTAGAACTGGCGTTACTAATCTCATCCAACCTGCCATTACCACCAAATCTACCTGGTATTGCTGCAAAGTTTCAACAATTTTGCTATCTAAATCTTCGCGTTTTTTGTAGTCACGATGATTGATAAGAACAGCAGGCACACCCCATTTTTTTGCTCTTGTTACTGCCTTGATACCAGGATTATTGTAAATCAAGACTTGGATTTTGGCGTTGAGTGTTTGGGCTGCGATCGCTTCAGCAACAGCCTCAAAATTACTGCCACTTCCAGAAGCCATAATTCCCAATTTCAAGGGAGAACGATTGGTCGGCAAATTGGGGAAAATAGGAGGTGAAATTAAATTGGCAGTAACATCTACTGGTGCTGAATTGTTATTCATGCAGAGTCATTATCTTACTCGACGGGAACCAGCAGGACATTGAATTTCTGTTGAGCCACTTTTGGGTAATATTGGCATTGCTGGAGGTGTGGATGAATTGGAATTAGTTTCACAAATCCCTGTAACAGTTAAGGATTCATTTCTCCTTTTAACAACAAAAACCGCACTTGTATAGCTTTTCAGTCCAGGACGTTTGGCGATCGCATTGATCATTACCCTTTGGGTTTGATTACCTTGAGGTACAATCCGGTAGCGATAATCATCTGTTTCTGGGTTAATACCAATGCCTAAATCTTTAATCTCCCTGGCAAATTTGTTGTATTCGAGAAAATAAGCTTGTTGAGAACGAGTCATTGCACCAATATTCACCCTAGCTTCAGGTTGTCGCGGTGTGTTTGTTTGAGCTTGAAATAACTTTTCAATCCCAGCAATTTGAGCATTTGCAGGTAAGCTGCTTACGTCAGAAATCTTCTGTACTGGTACTTCATAAGCGACAGGAGGACCGGAAGCTGACTCAGGTACAAGGACAAATAATTTGCCTTCTGGGGTCAACATAAATGTAAATGAAATCGGCTGACCGGAAGATTGACCAAACGTTACTTTCCATTGTCCCACCCATTGATTTCCACCGGATGTGGATTGAGCGATAGTGGGAGAGGGAACATCTGAAGCTGGAGGTGATTGTTGAGCGTTGACGCTTGTGCTGATGCTGCTTAGTAGCCCAAGAAATAGGCTGGAGGCGATGAATTTGCTAGACACTCGGAAACTAGATGTAAGGTTGCGAAGGTGAAGAGCCTTGTTACTCATGGAGAAACTACTTTCAAGAAAGCTATCATTTTAAGGCACAGGTTAACAAATTACAGCTAATCGCTGCCTGTGTATTGAACTTTGACAACCTATGAATATGGGGTTCCATCCAGTAACAGACTACTTGTGGTCGTACCTGTGGATGGGTAAAATTCTAGCAGTACAAGGGCTGGACAAAACTTTTTGTATTGTTGGGGCGCGTCGGGGTATCCCGTGTCGTTAATAAAGCTCAGCTAATATCTTATGCTCTCTTCAGGAGTCACCCAGAAGCCTACACCATACTGTACTCAGTTGGTGTAGGAGATGTCACCTGAATATTCTAGGGGTTCCATCCCCCAGAATCTCGCCCTCAAGTTTTCTTACTCAAAAGCATCTAGATCTAGAGCTTTTGAACCACCTCGCTCTAACTGAGCCAATAGTTTACCTAACTGTGACCAAACTAGCCAAGCAATTAATAAGGTTAGGGGTAGGGAAATCGAATAACACAGCCATCTGGGAAAACCAAAGATTTCTAATCCAGCGGAAAGAAAGATAGAAATTCCAGCAGCAATTCCCAGAAACGGAATTAATAACTGAAAGCCTTTCATTTGAGCTAGAGTCCTAGTGGAGCGGTTTTTTGACCATTCCTTTACTTTTTGTTTAAGAGTGGCTTCAAAAGCTAAACCAGAAGTAAACCCAGCGAACAAACCAAAAACTAACAAAAAATACGGCGGTTCTGGAAAATAGTACACAAAGCGCTCCTTATGTCAACTATGACATCAATTAGTGGTTATTAACTCTTAATTTAAGAACCAACGACCAATAATTAATGAACATGAATCTTAAATAAGTTACAGCTTACTTCATTTTGAACACAGCAGTAGCTGTGGGTAAAATAGCGGCTACGCCTTCACTGGAAATCTCACTCAAAGCAGAAAGAGCAGCGTTAAATAAAAGTCCTGGCTTCAAGTCATCTTTAACTAAGTTCCACAAACGTCGCACTTCTTCGGTGTGGAGTCGGTCATCTTCTGTTAAAGCTAATACTAACTGACGACCTAGAAATTTACCTTCATCTGAGAGAAGATATTGCAAACCTAGTTGAGCTGTTGGTAACAAATCGAATTTGTTGTCAGAGCGAGCGATCGCAATCATGTTCTCCAAGCGTTGCCACTGAAATCTACCATCTTTGAACAACACTTCAATCAAATGGCGTCGCATTTCTGGAGATTCACCAGTCAGGAGACGTCGCGCTATATAGGGATAAGAAACCTCAACAATTTTGAAGTTAGGATTTAAGCTCAGCGCTAGACCTTCCTGTGTTACCAAAGAACGAATAATCAGCGCAAATTTTGCTGGGATACGGAAAGGATAATCATACATCAACTCCGAGAATTTATCGGTAATTGTCTTGAAGTTGAAATTACCAACACTTTCGCCTATCGCTTCTCCCAAAACTGTTTCTAAGGCTGGGATAATCGGTCGTATATCCGTATCTGAAGTTAAAAAGCCCAGCTTAACAAAGTCGCTTGCTAATTCAAGGTAGTCTTTATTAATCAGGTGAACTACAGCTCTGGCTAGGGTTTCTTTTGTATATTGCTCCAGCTGATCCATCATGCCGAAGTCAATGTAGGCCATGCGTCCATCTGTTAGGGCAAATAAGTTACCTGGATGCGGATCTGCGTGGAAAAAGCCATGTTCTAAAAGCTGACGTAAACCAGAAATTACACCGATTTTGATTACGGAATCGGGGTCAATTCCTGCAGCACGCATACTTGCTTCATCTGTCAGTTTAAGTCCATTAATCCACTCTAAAGTTAGGACGCGAATGCTACAGTAGCGCCAGTAAATTAATGGTACTTTTACAGTGGGGTCGTCGCGAAAATTGGTGGCGAATTTTTCAGCATTTCGACCTTCATTGAGGTAGTCAATTTCCTCGAATAACTTGATGCCAAATTCATCTACAATTAAAGTTAGGTCATGCCCCAAATTCAAAGGTAACCAAGGAGAAATCCACTGTGCTGCCCAACGCATTAAATACAGGTCTAATGTGAGGATGGGGAGCAAGTTTGGACGCTGGACTTTGACTGCAACTTCTTCGCCTGTGTGGAGCACGGCTTTATAAACTTGACCAAGGCTAGCCGCAGCAACAGGATTTGGCGAAATTTGCCTATATAATTCTGTTAAGGGGTGTCCTAAGTCTGTTTCAATAATGGAAAAGGCGATTTCGTTATCAAAGGGTGGTAGCTGGTCTTGTAACTTGATCAGTTCTTCTAAGAAGTCTTTGCGGATTAAGTCGGGGCGCGTCGAGAGGGCTTGTCCTACCTTAATAAAGGTTGGCCCTAGGTGAGTTAGCATTTCTCGTAGCTGCGCAGCTCTTTTGAACTTGTTGCGCTCGGTTTGGTTGCGCCATTCGTCCCACTTTAAGCTAAAAATAAATTTAGAGAAGAACCAGACAATTGTCAAAGCACGCCCAAGGCTTTCCCAAGGTCGGAAGCGGTAAGACCGCGCGATCGCTTGTGGGTCGTAGCGCCTTTTCGTTTCGCTTGGCTGCGGATCTGGAGAAACAACTTGATACTGACTCACGCCTACTATTTGCCTCTCAAAGTATACTAAATGTTGATTTTTATCTTTTTATTAAATATAGTATATAAAAGTACAAATATGTTTAGTTTCTAACGACAGATATACATAGATAAAAATTGATAAATTTGTTTAATAGGGTAGCGTTTGCTCAATAAAGACGGTTGGGTGTATCTTTCAGGACTTTGGTTCCCAGCTAGGGGCTTTACGCATCACACCCGTAAGACAGTTGTGGATTGCCCACAATTGATTGATTCAAGAGCTGGAGGGACTATTCCGCAAAGTTGGCACAAAATCTTGGCTGGGGAGAGGGTGAGTAGTGCTGAGCGCTGAGTCCTGAGTGGAAAGAATCTCAGGACTTAACATATGTCTAACTTGTTTCCCCCACTCCTCAAACCCTAGGATTTAGACTTAGCTTCCAGGTTTTCCATACGGCTTTTGAGTTCCTGGTTTTCTTTCTTGAGTTGGTCGAGTTCTTCCCGTAGTTGTTTGACGGCTCGATCTGACCCGATGCGTTTCTGTACTTTCTGAACCGCTTCGTCTGCAATGCGGCGAACTCGTCCATCGGGAGTTTGGTCAGAAAGCGTTTGCAAAACCCCAATGGCTTTGGCTGTCTCCATTTGTCCTAAAGCCGAAACTACTGCGACTTGCGTCAGGAAGAAAGTTTCGCCGGAGAGTTCTTCTAATTGCTCTAGAATCCACTCGATATTGCTGGGTGTTTGACCTGTAGAAATGGTTCCCAGTGAACGAATCGCACTTAAGCGAAGAGGTTGAGGTACACCAGGGGTAGTGTATTCCAAAATGACTTGCAGCGCTAC
>JAYFMV010000091.1:0-49879 GCA_042408245.1 Potamolinea sp. | reverse complement strand
TTTGGTTAGATCAAGGCACAGTAGTTTATACAGTCAACCGTCAAGGAACCCTAGGAAGTTTTGAAGACGACGGCCCCGCCTTGACAAATTCACCATTAGTAGTATTAGTCAACCAGGGAAGCGCCAGCGCTAGCGAAATTCTCGCCGGTGCTTTGCAGGATAATGGTAGAGCAAAATTGGTGGGGGAAAAAACCTTTGGCAAAGGCTTAATTCAATCATTATTTGACTTATCAGATGGGTCAGGATTGGCTGTGACTGTTGCCAAATACGAGACCCCAAACCATCACGATATCCATAAATTAGGTATCAAGCCAGACTTAGAAGTAAGCTTAGAGCCGATTTCTTTTGACCAGGTAGGAACAGTTGCCGACCAGCAGTATCAAGCAGCAGTAAAGCTAATAAAAACTGAGACAATGCTGGCTGAGGCGGCTTGATTTAGGTCGCACTGGGTTGTTAATAGTAGGACAGGCTGGGAAGCCTGTCAAAGTTATTAGCCACCCCATATTACTGAGCCGTAAAATCCAATTCAGTTAATCGCTGATAAGCCCGATCAATAAAACCTTTGCCACGTAAAAAACCAGTATTGGCACCAGGACAAATATACTGGAGTGTATGGTGAGAAAAACGCTCAATTAGGGACTTGACACTACGAATTTGCCTAGCATGATGAAAAGTTTTCGATGTCCGTAATGGCATCAGTTCACCTTGGGGATTTGGTAACAAATGCCGCCCAGAAAAAAGAACGCCACCTTCTGGGGTGTAGTAAAGACAAGAAGAACCAGGAGAATGGCCCGGAGTCCAAATAGCAGAGCAACTAGGATTGATCGTCAACTCATGCTGAAATGTAGTTAGGGAAGATCCAGGCAGCAAGTAGGCTTCTTGTTCTTGCATGAGGATTTTGCACCCCGAAAGCTGACTGAATTTCCTGCGCTCTGCCAATACCACCTCTATGGGTAAGGAAGAGTAGCGATACTCCCCCTTGCTGCTGCAAAAACTTCTGATTTATCTCATTCCAGGCGGGACAATCAATTAAGAGGTTTACGGCATTTCCTACAATAAAATAAGCAGTGCCACCCAAAGTATCTCGATTGGGTGGAAAGGCAAAAATGCTATCGAGGACAAGCCGTGGTGGTTTAAGTGCAGGGGAAAGCTTGTTTGACAGCGAGCTTTGAGGAGGAATAAGGTTGCCCTTTTCTGGGGAATCTGGTTGCACAATGCTTGTATGCCTATAATTTTTAGCCGACGTTACTGACCTTAGTCAAGAGCGCTTCTTTACACCAATTGCGATCTATATCATGATCATGGAACTCTTGTTGCTCCTAATTCTACTGGGTCTGATCACCTACTTCATCGTCAAGCGCAGTGTTGCCAGCATTACCCAGACGCCAATCTGGTTATTGTGGCTGGTGATGATGGCGCCAGCGCTAGTTTGGAGTGGCTGGACTTTAGTCAATGGCCAGGCTAAACCAATGCCAGCAGCCCTTGTGCTTGGGCCATTTGTGATTTGCCTACCGTTGTACTGGCTACTGATTCAGTGGGGACGCCGATCGCCTAAACCGCCGGTGGCTAATGGAAAGCAACCCACAACTGACACCGAAGCCCTAACACAAACCGAGACACCTGCTATTGAACAGTCAACCCTGCGTCCCATCACTAAACAGGAAGAAACTGAGCTGAGAAATTGCTTTCCCTGGGGAGTTTATTACCTCCAAAATCTTGAGTACCGACCTCAAGCTGTTTTGTGTCGCGGAAAACTGCGTACCAATCCGGACAAGGCATATAAGACAGTGCGGGAAAATATAGAAGCAGAATTTGGCGATCGCTTTTTTGTAATTTTTCAAGAAAGTCTCAACGGCACCCCAATATTTGCGCTAGTGCCTAATCCCCAGAGTGTTCAACCAAGGGAAAAGCAAGATAGTGAACCTGTGACGCGACCGATTGTAGCCTTGGTGTTGCTGTTAATGACTTTGTTAACGACAACTATCATTGGGGCTAAATTCGCTGTTGGCTCTCTCTCGATGAAACAACTACTATCTAACCCAGAAATCTTACTGCAAGGATTGCCTTATGCACTCGCACTCTGATGGCAATTCTCAGCATCCATGAACTGGGTCATTACCTAGTAGCTAGGTTTTACAAAATGCGCACCACGCTGCCTTATTTTATCCCTGAACCCTTGTTTTTAGGTACATTTGGGGCGTTTATTCAAATGCGCCAGCCTGTCCCGAACCGTAAAGCCTTATTTGACATTGGGATTGCTGGGCCTCTAGCAGGCTTGATTGTCACCTTACCTCTGTTGATTTGGGGACTAGCTCACTCCAGTGTAGTTAATCTGACTAAGGAATCGGGATTGTTTAATTTTGAATCTCTTAATCCCAGATTTTCCCTGTTGCTGACTTTGCTGAGTAAGTTGGCATTAGGTAGTGAATTGATACCGAAAATGGCAATAGAACTTCATCCTGTCGCAGTAGCGGGTTACATCGGTTTGATAGTAACAGCATTAAATTTAATGCCCGTAGGACAATTAGATGGCGGTCACATTGTTCACGCCATGTTTGGTCAGAGAACTGGTGCCGCAATTGGTCAGATTAGCCGCATATTGATCCTGTTACTGGCCTGGAAGGAGCGAGATTTGCTGCTCTGGGCGATTATCTTGTTATTGATGCCAGTGATCGATGAACCTGCGCTCAATGATGTTTCAGAGGTTGACAACTGGCGCGATTTGTGGGGATTGTTGTCCTTGCTGGTTTTAGTGAGTATTGTTTTACCGCCACCAGTTACGATTACTCAACTGTTGAATATTTAAGAGCGTCGGTAAGCGTGCATCCCGAATGACTCACTGGTTAAACTAGAGACAAACTGCTTTCGGGTTATCAGCTTTTTTTGCTACCAATGAACTCCTGGCAAATAGTTACGCGAAGAGAAATGCTTGACGTGAGTACCCCACTGTACGTCATCTGCAAAAATTCATGTTCCAATACCTCTCCCCCTCTTTCAGAAATTATCGGTTGAATCTACAGAAAGTTTGTGATCTCCTCCACAGGATAAAAGCATTACCCGGAGAGCAAAGTGTTGGCGTGCAAGACAGTTAGCAATCTCATGGAGAAGCGCCAACACAACCTCAAGGTCACATAACTCACTCTTTCATTTTGTTCCAAATCCCAGAGAGCCAAGGATGTGTGAAGATGCCTGAAGCAGAAACCTCTAATTTCCATCAACCCCCACCCAAGGTGCCACCAATCAATTTAGGTACAAAAGCTTTAGAGGTTTCAGAACCTCAAGAAGATCATTGGTTGGTTGTTACAGACGACAATGGAAGTAGAGATGTCCCCTTGGGAGGGGAGGTGTATTCTATTGGCAGAGAAACAGACAATAACATCCGCCTCTGCTCTTTCTTTGTTTCTCGCCGACACGCAACTTTGCTGCGACTAGATCGAGAGGATGGTAACTACGATTATCAGATCATTGATGGTAATCTCAAAGGTCAACTTAGTGCTAACGGCATCATAGTTAATGGCCACCGTCTTAAATCCCACATTCTCAAAAATGACGAGGAGATTGTGTTTGGCCCAAAGGTAAGTGCAAAATATTTTGTGCGCAAGCGACAGGGATTTAGGAGTGGTCCACTCGATCCATTAGATGTTACTCTGATTGACCCTAGCACTCTTGAACAGTGAGGAACGTGGTAGGAAAAGTAACGCAAATTGGCGATCAAGAATCCAACTTTAATTCAAGGGTACACAAACAAATGATTCATGTGATTGGTGGTGGACTTGCTGGTACGGAAGCCGCTTGGCAAATTGCAAGAGCTGGTGTACCAGTTGTGCTGCACGAAATGCGACCTGTGCGCCAAAGTCCAGCCCATCACACAGGAGAATTGGCGGAACTGGTTTGCAGTAATTCCTTTGGTGCTCAATCAAGCGATCGCGCTTCTGGACTCTTACACGAAGAACTCCGACGCCTCGGCTCTATTATTATCAATAAAGCTGATGAACACTCTGTCCCTGCTGGTGGTGCCTTAGCAGTAGATCGAGGCGTATTTAGTAGCGAATTGACCCAAACTTTAGCTAATCATCCTCTGATTGAGTTACGTCGCGAGGAAGTTCAGCAAATTCCCACTGAAGGCGTTGTCGTACTCACCACCGGGCCCCTAACAACACCTGCATTAACTGAAGACCTACAAAGCTTCACAGGTCTGGAATACTTCAGCTTTTTTGATGCAGCTAGCCCGATTATTGTCGGAGAATCGATCAACCGAGACATTGCTTTTATGGCCTCTCGCTACGACAAAGGCGAAGCAGCTTATCTCAATTGTCCCCTGAGTAAGGAACAGTATCTCAACTTTTGGCAGGAACTTTGTGCAGCAGAAAAAGCAGAATTGAAGGATTTTGAGCAAGAAACTGCCAAATTCTTTGAAGCTTGTTTGCCAATTGAGGAAATGGCGCGACGGGGAGAAGATACCATGCGCTATGGACCGATGAAGCCAGTAGGGCTTTTTGATAGCCGTAACGGCGACTTTCGCGACCCAGAAAATAAGGGCAAACGTCCCTATGGAGTGGTACAACTACGCCAAGAAGACAAAGCCGGTGAGTTGTGGAATATGGTTGGTTTCCAGACAAATTTGCGCTGGGGCGAACAAAAACGGGTGTTTCGCCTGATTCCTGGTTTGGAGGATGCCGAATTTGTGCGCATGGGCGTCATGCATCGCAACACATTCATAAACGCGCCAGAACTGCTGTATCCAACGCTACAGTTTAAGAAACGTCCAACTTTGTTAGCGGCAGGTCAATTGGTGGGTACAGAAGGCTACACCGCAGCTACTGCAGGTGGCTGGTTAGCAGGTACGAATGCAGCACGATTAGTGTTGGGAAGGGAACCCATAACTATACCAGAGACAACCATGATGGGAGCGCTGTTTGAGTTTATCAGTTCAGCATCACCCAAACATTTCCAACCGATGCCACCGAATATGGGTATTTTGCCGCAGTTACCGCAGCGCATCAAGAGCAAGCAAGAGCGATATGGAGTGTACCGCGATCGCGCTCTTGCTGACCTTGATAATTGGATTAACAAACTTCAGGTATCCGCTGCTTAAGTAGTTTAAATCTGACCTCTCCAAAACTCCCCTTTCCTCCTAGGAGAGGGGTTGGGGGAGAGGTCAGATTTTTGTTGTCCTAACCAACTGATTGCATCCAAGGTGAGGAATTCATCGGGAGGACATCGGCTGAGATGTTATTTCTCAGGACGCTTAGTTCAACAGAGTTTCTGGGTTCATCATGGGAGTGATTGTTTAGAATCTGGAATATTTTCAGCTGAAAATATTCTTCTAGATGGTCTTGAAGCGTTGTCAGTAATGTCACCAAACGTTGCCTATCAGGTAGAGGCAAATACCCGATCAATTCCTCAGCTTCTTCTAACATTTGCTCTTGCGCATCAGCCATCAGCTTCATCCAATTAGGAAGCACTAAGTTACGCTCTACAATAGTCAGCTTCCATTGATATTCAGACATTCTGCTTATCTCATCTAACACTCTTATTTTCTTCTTACAGAGAGTTTTCTCTGTATCCGGAAAGTTTTTTGCCAACTACTAATATGGCACATTGCTGGTCTAGGAAATGCTTGTAGATGCGGGTAAAGCAGACCATGTTTGATTCTAACAGATAACTCTACTTGGCCAAATAAGGTTTGTAGGGGCGGGTTTAGCCGACCATGTTTGAGCCTAACAGATAACTTTTATACAAAACCCGCCCTTACCCAAGATGCTGCTTATTTTGTAGCCAAGATTTTTCCTTAAACCCACCTCTAAAAAGATATTAGTCAGGTTTAAGATATCGGTTATTCATTCTTCTTGTCTGACTTTTGAAGCATCACAGGAATGAACACCTTATTATATTCAGCCAAAGCATGAATAAAAATAGAAAGAGATAAGATGATTGCGGTTGTTATACCTCCGTATTCTACTAATGTCGCTGGTTCTAATTGAGGTAAGAGATTGGAAACTGTAGCTTCAGTTGTACAAACAAGCTGGTCTGGTCGGGAAAGTGCTGTTTGGCAACGCAATAAGTGATTTGCTGGCTGTTGCTGTTCAGAAGGCTGTTGAGATTCGGAAGAGTACATTTGAAAAACCCTCATTTGTTGACAATACCATCCTCCTTGGAAACGGAAGCTTTGTAAGTAAGAGTAAGTAGGTAGTTTGACACCTAGGCTTGTTGTATGGAAAAGTAGGTTAATGTAGGTTTGTGGGATAAAGTAGCTTCTACGATTTCCTTTTTGTTATTCTGTTTTAAACGTAAATTGCGGATGATGAACTCGGAAGAAGCTTTTAAGTTCGTAAATAGTCTATTTTTAGAAAAAACACAAAAAAGTCTGAGTGACTCTGAAAAGGATGTTTTTTTAGGGATATGGGAAGGGAAGACTTACAAAGAGATTGGCGAGAAAAATCACAAAGAAGAGCAAACTATAAAAGAGATTGCCTCAGCAAAATTATTCAAAAAAATTAACGAAATAATAGAAATCCATGTAAGAAGAAACAATTTTAAAACAACCATAGAGTCCTATAAACAACAGCAGTCACAAAAGGACTCACCTTCTCCAAAATCAGATGATCAACTGACCAATACAGAAACTCCGGAGACATCGCAGGTAAACCAAGATCCTGCACCGCGTACACCTGCAATTATCAATCCCTTTATTCCTCGACAAGGTTTAGTAGACAATCCGCAACTGTTCTTCAACCGAGAAAGAGAAATCAGGCAGATATTCGAGGTACTAAATAGCGGTAGTAGTGTTGCTTTAATCGGAGAGGAAGGTATCGGCAAATCCTCTCTGCTATGGGCGATTTGCCAACAGGCGTCAATTCATCTCTATTCGCCGCGTCAGCCAGTTTTCCTAGACTTGAATAACGTTCACAATGAAGATGAATTCTACAGTACTTTGTGTGATGAGATTGGTATACCGGACAATAGATCTAGGCTAAACCGCAATTTAAAAGATAAGAAAGTGCTGCTGGCTTTAGACAATGTGGGGAAGATGACTTGGGAAGGGTTTACTCGTCAAGTTCGCTTTCAATTGCGCGGCTTAGCAGAAGGAAGTAAGGCTCCTTTTAAGCTGATTTTAGCTGCTACTGAACCTCTGGATATTTTGTTTAAGGATAGTCAGGATGAAAGCAAAACTTCTCCCCTTGCAGGTATTTGTCAGCAGCAGGATATAAAACCTTGGAACGATTGGAGAGAGGTCCTAACTGTGCCGCAGACAACTAAGAACTGCTATCTACAACGGCAACAACATTCAAGGATGAGCGCACTACGACCAAGAAAAACGAATACTTTTTGCCTTTACCTAATTGCATTTTGCCTATTCATCTGGCTTGCAGTCACAATTCCCGTGAGTGCTGAACCTTCACCAACTCCCGAATCTATAGACACACTGCGACAGATACAGGAACAAATTGACCAACAGCGGTCGAATCTTTCCAAAGAGCGCGATCGCCTTTCAAATGTTGAGCAATCTATGCAGGGTAAACTTAAAGGCATTCAAGGTAATATTCAATCTACTGATACAGCCTCTAAAGATTACGAACTTCTCATCAAACAGGCAAACCAGTATCTCAAACAATTGCTGGTTAATTTAGACAAAGCTCAAAGTAATTATTACCAAAAGCAAGCTGCTACTATTGCACGATTACGTTTCCTGCAACGCCAGCAAATCAAAGGCTTTGGCTGGGATATCTTACTCAAAAGTCAAAACCTTAACGAATTGCTAGATCGTCGTCGTCAAGTCAAGTTGATTTATCAAGCAGACCAACAAAGCTTAATCAGTTTAAAAACAGAATACGACCGTATTAAACAGCAGAAAAGTAAGATAGAGGAGGTGAAAAATCAAATTTCTCTTCTTAACCAACAACTGTTTTTACAAAAAGCACAATTTCAAGAACAACTTACAGCACAGCAACAATTAATTACACGGCTCAATACCGACAAGCAAGCCTTAAAAGCCGCTCAACAACAGTTAGCCTTAGATTCCAGAAGTATCGGCATTTTGATTAAAAAACAGCTTGCCGCAAATAGTCCGAGCTTTACCTAATAATGGTATTTTCGGTACTGGTCAGCTAATTTCCCCTAGTGACGCTTCAATTACCAGTAATTTTGGTTGGAGAGTTCACCCGGTTCTCGGCGATTCGCGCTTCCATTCAGGTATTGATTTTGGTGATGATTATGGTGGTACTATCCGTGCAGCAGATAACGGTGTGGTCATTTTTGCTGGTTGGTATGGTGGTTATGGTAATGCGGTGATTATCAACCACGGTGAGGGCATTACTACGCTTTATGCTCATACCAGTAAGCTTTATGTGAGTGAAGGGCAAAATGTGCAGGTAGGAGAGGCGATCGCTGCTATTGGTTCTACTGGTTTATCTACTGGCCCTCACCTTCATTTTGAAGTGCGTAAAGATGGCGAACCTGTAGACCCGATGGATTATCTTTGATTTCTCTGTGCTTAGCTGTCAAGTTTCTCACATATGTGATATAATCGCAGAGGTTAAGGGCACGTAGCTCAGTGGATAGAGCATCAGGTTCCGGTCCTGAGGGTCGGGGGTTCGAGCCCCTCCGTGCTCGCTATTTTGTAAGTTAAGTCTGTAGGGTGACACTTCTGTGCGACCCTGCTTTTTTTTTAACGCAGAGGACGCAGAGGGAAAGCGCAGAGGTACGCAGAGTTTTTGATTGGCTGTATTTGTTAGACGCCCATAGATGTAGATTAGACATCTTGCAGCAGTCAGTATTTGCCTGTAGGGGAGAAGCATTTGGGCGACAAATTAAATGGCTTCGTCCTTATACCTCTCCCCTTTTAGGGGAGAACGAGAGGGGTATCGGTTAAACCCAAGCTTTTGTGTCCAAATGCTTCGCCCGTTTTTAGTTGTTATTTTTGCTCAAACTTTGGCAGAGCACTCATCTGTTCTAGATTCAATACAGTTGCTAATTCTTCCTCAGTCATTAACTCTTTTTCCAGCACAATCTGTCGCAGAGATTTGCCAGTTTCTAAGGATTCTTTGGCAACAGCAGCAGCGTTGAGATAACCGATGTGTGGGTTAAGGGCTGTGACTAAAGCAAGGCTACCTTCAGCATATTGTAAACAGCGATCGCGATTGGCAGTAATTCCTTCCAGACAGCGCTTGGTTAGGGCCGCAATTGTATTACCTAAAATTTCAATACTATGAATTAGGTTATAGGCAATCAATGGCATCATCACGTTCAATTCTAATTGTCCTGCTTGTGCGGCAAGAGCGATCGCCTGATCATATCCCATCACCTGAAAGCAGACCATTGAAGTCATTTCTGCCATGACAGGATTATATTTACCTGGCATAATTGATGACCCTGGCTGTACTGGTGGTAACTGAATTTCCTTAAAACCTGTTTTTGGACCCGAATCCATCAAGCGCAAATCGTGGGAAATTTTGGCTAAATCTTGCGCTAGGTTCCGTAAGCTACCGGATACGCCCACAAAAGGAGCCATACTCTGCATAGCTGCCATTAAGTGTGGGGCAGGTTTCAGGGGTTTACCGAGGAGTTCTGAGAGAATTTGGGCAACTTGGGCACAATATTGAGGATGAGTGTTTAAACCAGTACCTGCAGCACTTCCTCCTAAACCAAGGCTCATTAAGTCTTCAGATGCTCTCTCAATGCGATTAATATGGTCTGAAAGGATTTGGGCCCAAGCGCGGAAACTTTCCCCTAGTCTCACAGGTACGGCGTCTTGGAGGTGGGTTCTACCAGATTTGACGATATCCTGGAATTCATCTGCTTTGTTATCTAAGGCCGCAACAGCATCTGATAAGGCTGGAAAAAGTGTATGTTCTAGGGCTAAAAGTGCTCCAATGCGAATGGCAGTAGGAATGACATCATTGGTGGATTGACCATAGTTTACGTGGTCGTTGGGGCTGACTCGCTGGTAATTTCCCTTCTCATCACCCAAAATTTCTAGAGCTCGATTTGCTAGTACTTCGTTGACATTCATGTGGTGGGAAGTTCCAGCACCAGCTTGATAGACATCTACCACAAATTGGTCACGAAATTTGCCATTGAGGATTTCATTTGCTGCTTGTACGATAGCGCGGCTGATGTCTTGGGGAATGCAGCCGAGGGTGCCATTAGCGATCGCTGTTGCTTTTTTGATTAGTAAACAAGCATCCACATAGGTAGGTAAAGGATTGAGGCCACTGATGGGGAAATTTTCCATAGCCCGCAAAGTTTGAATCCCGTAGTATGAATCACCGGGGATTTGCAGTTCTCCCATTGAATCCTTTTCGATGCGGTAGCTTGTTGGTTCAGTCATGTCTTTAGATAGAGATTGGGAAAAATAAGCGTCAAGCAGGAACTCACCAATTCTAGAACTAGAGGGAACTTGAGAAGAAGTTGTTGCTGATTCAGGACTCCAAACTCAGAACTCAGGACTTACTTTAGCGATCCCCCAAAGCACCAATCCGAGATAGGATAAGTTCTAATTTTGAAATTTCCTTTGTTGTGAATCATGGTTATGAAGCGCTACTTATCACGTCTTGTTGCCCTTGTCTTAGTTGTTGTGATTGGTCTGATGGGGTGTTCCTCAAACAGCGCTAGTGGGTTGTCTGGAGATTACCGCCAAGATACTCTGACTTTGCTACAAAGCTTGAGAACAGCAATTGAATTACCGGAGGATGCGGCTAACAAGGCTGAGGCCCAATCCCTAGCGCGTCAAGAAATTAATGATTTTGCGGCTCGCTATCGTAGAGATAGTTCAGTGACAACGCTGAGTTCTTTCACCACTATGCGCACAGCTTTGAATTCTTTAGCTGGCCATTACAGCGCTTATCCTAACCGTCCCTTACCTCAAAAGTTGAAGACTCGTCTAGAACAGGAATTTAAGCAGGTAGAGAATGCACTGAGACGAGGTGCTTAAACTGGGGATTGGGGATTGAGGAGACGCGGAAGGTTAATTATCGATTACCAATTAACAATTACCGATTACCCATTACCAATATAAAGGGTTTGAGAATTCAAACCCTTTTTCGTTGATCAATTCTCCGGAATCCTGGTGAAGATAGCTGAAATGGAAGAATAGCTCATAAAATTTATACTTGCCCCTGTATTATCAGTCTTCTTCCAGTGAAGACGCTAATTTACCTTGTTTTGTGGTGTTTGTAGGAATGTCCAAAGGTTTTCTCAAAGGGGCGCAACCCAAACAGCGTCTTTATCGCAGCGCTATCACAGCCCTACTAACCAGTAGTAGCATCATCAGTCAATCTTGGTTTACGCCAATAGTTCAGGCTCAAACAACAGCATATTGCTGGCTCAATAAAGAGGCGATCGCCCAAAAAGAAACTTTACTAATCGGCTCTCTCAAGGGAAATTCCGACTCCGCAAACCGTTACCAAGCAATCCTCCGACAACATGCCGAATACTTGCGACAGTGTCGCGAACGCACTTGGCCAAATGTCCAAGCAGTTTGGCTGCGCTTATATCCTTGTGATGTTCGCAATGGAGCGATCGATGAAATCCTAGACCGTATCGTTAATCGAGGCTACAATCAACTCAACGTAGAAGTATTTTTCGATGGTCGGGTGTTGCTACCTTCGACCGATAACCCCACGGTTTGGCCATCGGTTTTGCAGCAGTCGGGGACTGAGAAAACTGATTTGTTAGCACAGGTCATTCAAAAAGGCCGTGAGCGAGGTTTGCGGGTTTATGCGTGGCTGTTTACCATGAATTTTGGCTACTCCTACACCCAACGTGCAGATCGACAAGGAGTGCTGGCCCGCAATGGTAGGGGAAGCACAAGCTTGAACTTCGTCAAAGACGGCCCTCAAGTATTTATTGACCCTTACAATCAACAAGCCAAGACAGACTACTATCAGCTAGTTCAGGAAGTACTCAAACGACGCCCGGATGGTATTTTATTCGATTACATTCGCTATCCTCGCGGCTCAGGAGCAAATTCCGTCGCCGATACAGTTGAGGATTTGTGGATTTATGGTGATGCGGCTAAACAAGCTTTGTATGACCGAGCCCTGAACAATAAAGGACGAGAGCTGATTGTACGTTACGTCAGTCAGGGCGGGATTACCGCTAGCGATCTTGAAGAAGTAAATAAGCTTTATCCAGGTGAGGGGCCACCTCTCTGGCAAGGTCGTACTCCCTCGCCCAAAGATACAGCAGGCTCCCTACAATGGCAACTGTGGCAATTAAGCGTTGCTCACGCGGCCCAAGGCGTGATCGATTTTCTCAACGTAGCAGCGCTTCCAGCCCAGCAGCAAGGGATAAAAGCAGGTGCCGTCTTTTTCCCAGATGCTAATCAATCTGTGGGTCAAGGTGGCTATGACTCCCGACTACAAGCATGGGATCGATTTCCCAGTTTCCTGGAGTGGCACCCAATGTCTTATGGGGTTTGTGGCAATACAAGCTGTATTGAGGATTTGGTGAAGCGCGTGATTGAGCGATCGGCTGTTGGTACTGACGTGATCCCAGCACTTGCAGGAACTTGGGGACAGTCGGTTAGTAATCGTCCTTCCCTGGAAGTCCAAATGCAAGCGCTGCGTCTGAGAGCGCCGCAAATCAAAGCGGTGAGCCATTTTGCTTATTCTTGGCAAGACCCAGAGTTTGACCGCGATCGCAAGTTCTGCACAAATCCATAGCAATATTGGTAATAGGTAATGGATAATTGGTAATCGTTTAATCGATATATACCCGCAGGCTGGAAGCCTGGGGCTACCCGAACCAAGCCTGCCTACGCAGGCTAAATTTAAAGCCCGCGCAGGCGGGCTTTGTTTGTTGCAGCATCTCTTCATTGAAACTAGCATCGTAATACTGAGGCTAAATTTAAAGCCCGCGCAGGCGGGCTTTGTTTGTGTAGCGGCGACTTTAGTCGTTAGGCCTCAAGCAACTACAAAATTCACCAACTTTCCAGGTACAACGATTACTTTTTTAATCTCCTTACCCTCAATGTAACGCTGAGCAACTTCTGATTCACGAGCATACTTTTCTAAGGCTTGTTTATCAGCTTGGGCTGGTACTGTAATCGTGCCACGAGTTTTGCCCAAAATTTGAATTACCAAAGTGATTTCATCAGCAACTAATGCTGCTGGATCAGCTTTCGGCCAAGCTTGGATATGCACGGAATCTTGATGATTTGTCTGACTCCACAATTCCTCAGCAATATGTGGCGCAAAAGGTGCTAAAAGCAAGATTAAGGTTTCAATTCCTTCTGCATATACAGGTGAATCTTTGCACTTAGCATCCTCTAAGGCGTTACTGAGTTTCATCAATTCTGAAACACCAGTATTAAATTGATATTCACCTTCTAAATCCTCAGTGACTTCCTTAATTGCTATATGAATCGCCCGTCGCAAATCTTTTTCAATTTTGCTCAAATCAGCCGTCGTAGGGGCGCAAGGCCTTGCGCCCCTACTATCCACAAATTCAGTTACTAAACGCCAGACACGTTTGAGGAAACGGAATTGTCCTTCAACGTCCTTTTCATCCCATTCCAAATCTTTTTCTGGCGGTGCCTTAAACAGGATAAACATCCGCGCAGTATCAGCACCGTACTTATTAATAACTTCCTCTGGTGCGACACCGTTGTACTTGGATTTGGACATAGTTTTGTAGGAAACTTCCAGCTTTTCTCCCGTTTCCGGATCTTTGGGGTCAGCGGGGTCTACCAATGCTGAAGGAATCCATTTTTCGGTTTTGGGATTCATGTAAGTTAAACCCTGAACCATACCCTGAGTTAAAAGCCTTTGGAAAGGTTCATTAAAGTTGAGAAAACCTAACTTGTGCAAAACTTTGGTAAAGAAACGCGAGTACAATAAGTGCAAAATTGCGTGTTCAATTCCACCCACATATTGATCAACCGGCATCCAACTATTTGTCTTTGTAGGGTCAAAGACTTGCTGATCATTCTTAGCATCTGTAAATCTTAAGAAATACCACGAAGAATCGATAAACGTATCCATCGTATCTGTTTCTCGCTTGGCTGCTGTTCCACAACTAGGACAAGGAACATTTGTCCAACTTTCTAGTTGCGACAACGAAGAAATACGGCCGCCAATAAATTCTACATCTTCGGGCAATTCTACAGGCAAATTTGCTTCCGGAACAGGTACAATTCCGCAACTTGGACAATGAATCACTGGAATTGGTGCACCCCAGTAACGCTGTCTGGAAATTAACCAATCTCGCAAGCGATATTGTATTCGTGCTTTCCCGAAACCTTGTTTTTCTGCATATTCAATAATGGCTTGTTTCCCTTGAGTGGAAACCATTCCATCGAAACTACCAGAATTGACCATGATTCCAGGTTCAGTGTAAGCAACAGGATTATCAGAATCATCAACAAATGCAATATCGACACATCTAATTGTTGAATCTTCTGAAGTTAGTTGTTGGTTTAAATCTTCCGGTAATATTACGAAGCGGATTGGTAACTGTTTTTCCTGAGCAAATTGGAAATCTCTCGTATCGTGAGCAGGTACACCCATAACTGCACCTGTCCCGTATTCATACAACACATAATCAGCAATCCAAATGGGAATTTCTTCCCCTGTAAAAGGATTAATTGCTTTTCCACCAGTAGGAATACCGCGCTTTGGTTTATCCTCAGCAGTCCGTTCAATTTCACTTATGAGTGAAACTTCTTCAATAAAAGCTTCAACGGCTGCTTTTTGTTCAGTTGTGGTAACTTTGGCAGTTAATGGATGTTCTGGTGCGAGGACAACATAACTAACGCCATAAACTGTATCTGGACGAGTTGTAAAGACGCCAATTTTTTCTGTCTTACCGATGATTGGAAATTCTAAGTAAGCGCCAACTGATTTACCAATCCAGTTAGCTTGCATTAATTTTACTCGTTCTGGCCAACCAGTTAATTTATCAAGATCGTTGAGTAAATCTTCTGCATAATCAGTAATTTTGAGGAACCACTGACGTAACAATTTTCGTTCCACAATCGCACCGGAACGCCAAGAACGTCCTTGACTATCTACTTGTTCGTTAGCAAGTACAGTTTGGTCAATGGGGTCCCAGTTAACTGCTGCTTCTTTTTGGTAAGCTAAGCCAGCTTGGAAAAATTGCAAGAAAATCCACTGTGTCCATTTGTAATATTCGGGGGAACAAGTGGCTAGTTCGCAATCCCAATCGTAGGAAAGGCCTAAAGGTTTTAACTCAGAACGCATCTGATCGATGTTTTGATATGTCCATTTGGCTGGATGAACTCCACGAGCGATCGCTGCATTTTCCGCAGGTAAGCCAAAAGCATCCCAACCCATCGGGTGTAAGACTCGATATCCCTGCATTCTGCGTGTTCTAGCGATGACATCCGTGATTGTATAGTTACGAACGTGGCCCATGTGTAGGTTTCCCGATGGATAGGGGAACATAGACAGGGCGTAGAATTTTGGCTTGTCGGTAGTTGTGGGGGTTTGATCTAAGCCTTGTTCTACCCAAATTTTTTGCCAATTTTCCTCTATCTCACCGGGGTTGTAACGTGACTCCACAAAAGATTCTCCTACTGCATGATTAAGCTGATCCGTGTTAACAATTTTGGCATATTAGCTATTTACTGAGGTTGCTTGATCTATGCTGCAAGTTTTTGTCTACGGAACCCTGAAACCTGGGGAATGCAATTATCAACGCTACTGTGTGGGGAAAGTAGTCGAAGAAAAAGAGGCGATCGCCTCTGGCCAACTTTTCGATTTATCCTTAGGCTATCCCGCAATGACAACGGGAGAAAGTCCAGTTCAGGGTTTTGTGCTAACTTTCGCTGATTCAGGGATTCTCAGTCTTCTGGATGAGTTGGAGGATTACAATCCGCATCGGCAGCCTGAAGAAAATGAGTATAACCGCCTGCAAATTGCGACCTATGACAGGACTGGAAAAGCCCTAGGGCTTGCTTGGGTGTATTTAATGACTTTTGAGAAGGTAAAGAGCTTTGAAGGTACTCTGATAGCTTCTGGTTGGTGGGGTAATCACCGTAGGGTAGGCAGTTAACTGCCCACCCTAGATTAAGAATATTTAGCTACAAGAGTTTTACGTAGCAGTAGTACAGGCCTCCTGCCTGTTCTAGCCAATCTCTAATTAAAATTATTCTTGTCTGTAGTAGGTGATACCGAGGGTTCCAAAGTTTTTGGAGATGATACAGCACCCTTGGGGATATCAAGTAGCGGTCGGTTTACGGCAATCATTAGAGGTTCGGTAGCCACCTCTTGTTTTTGAGGATTTATAGAATTAGCAGCGAAGTTTCCCAAGGGTGACTGACTACCTGAGAAAATTCCTGATAAGGCGCTGACAAACAAAGCAGCGATCGCACCTCCACCCCAGATAACTGTGCGTAGATTGCGGCGACGGTCAATTTTCGAGAAAACCTGCTGTGCTGCTTGACCAGCCGTAGTTTCGGCTGCTGGCACCGGCAGTTTTTGCAATCCCTGACGTAGCATTAGCAAACGGGAGTGCAAGCGCTGCATTTCGGGGTCAGTGGCCAACAACTCTTGCACTTGCTTGCGCTCTGCGGCTGTCACTTCACCGTCTATAAATGCACTGAGTAATTCAAAGCGATCACGCTGTTGACTGTCCATCTCTTTAGCAGCTTCCTGCTGGGGATGTTTACTAGCTTCAAAATTGGAGGTCATGTTCGTTTCACCACCGAGTCATAGCAAGCGCTCAACGAAGGATATTTCATACACCCATAATAAACTAACAAACTCTACTGACAAAAATTCCTATAAGTAAAGTGATAATTAACCTTCTAGGTAGGGTTGCAGTTGGGATTGGAGTCTGGATCTGGCTCTGGCTATTCTGGATTTTACAGTTCCTAGGGAAACACCAGTAATTTCGGCAATCTCCTCATAAGCCATGCCTTGAATTTCTCTTAATACAATAGTTGTGCGGAACACTTCTGGCAAGTCAGAGATGGCTGTGCGCAGTTGTTCGTAAAACTCTCGCGTTGTCATATCTTCGTCAGGGTTGGGTTTGTCCGAGGCAATTTCCCAATCCATTTCGCCATCATCAACGCGACGTGGTGCATCCAGGGAGAGAGGATTCGCCACCCGTTTGCGTTTGCGCAGTTCATCGTAGAAGAGATTAGTCGCAATGCGGCTCAACCAACCACGGAACTTTGCAGGTTCATTTAGTCGCTTAATATTCCGATAAACTCGAATCCAGACTTCTTGAGCCAAGTCTGCTCTGTCTTGCCAGTCGGGAGCCAAATGGTACAAAATTTTGTCCACATGGGATTGATACCGACGTAGCAGTTCGGCAAAGGCGGCGCGATCAGGACTAATTCCGTCCTGACACCGCAAAATTAAGTCATAGTTTGGGAGTTTGTCGGGTTGCACCGATAATTGAGGAACTTTTACCTCAAGGGTTGACCAGGTTTCAGAAATCGGTTGGTTCATGGATGGAATGGGTGCTAAAACATCCTTTCTCCCAATGACGCCCGACTTTTACAGAGAGTTCCTGCTTTTTCCAAAACAGTTTGATCGTGTGTGAACACACAAGCAACTGAGATGACAGTAGCAGGAAAACTACTTATTATGTCTCTTTTTTCACCCAAAAGCATCTTCTTTAAGCAAGATGTCATAAATAAATCAAGAGTTTTGTCTAGTTGTTTTAACCGCCACAGCCCTTGTGAAATATCTCTCGAAAATAGTTGTAAAGCACTAACGCTATAGTGTTCTAATAAGGGTGTCTTGCTAAGAGGGAAGTTCCAGCTATCTCTGGCGTGAAGTCAAATGTCTACATCTAGGGAGCTAGTTCCACAATTCTTGCTAGTCGGCGACGGCCTCTGGATAAATTGTCGCAAGTTTTTTCGTCCAAAGAGCATAATTGCCAAACCACCCAAGGAGTCAGAGCAAGAGTCATGAACCCCATGCCTAAAGGCAGGGGCTTGTAGGAAACCATTCTTGCTAGCGCTAGAATATATCCCACAAGCCTACATGACCAGACTAAGGTTTGAAATAAAACCTACGTTTAGAATAAGCGTTCAAGTTCCTACCTACGAATGCATGAAGCAGTTCGTAGCACTAGAATTCCAGGATTAAACAGGTGTACAAGGGTTAAGCCAGTGTCTTGGGAAAAGTACCGATTCTAAACATTGTCTAGGTTCACTTTACCCCGCAAGGGAGATTAAAACTCATGTTTGTGTTTGTTTTAAACAGTAGCAAAAAACCTTTAAACCCAACCAGTCCTGCTAGAGCCAGGAAACTTCTCAAGTCAGAAAAAGCTGCTGTGTTCAAAAGATATCCATTCACAATTATCTTAAAGGAGCCAATTGTAGAACCCAACAATCAAGAGTTAAGAATCAAAATCGACCCCGGAGCAAAAACAACGGGTATAGCAATCTTGCGAAACGAAGCTGTTTTATGGGCAGCAGAATTGACTCATAGGGGGTTTCAAATTCGAGACGCCTTAACCTCTAGAAGACAGTTAAGATGTTCGCGCAGAAATCGCCAAACTCGTTATCGTGCGCCTCGGTTTCTCAATCGTACTCGTTCAGAAGGATGGTTACCGCCTTCTTTAATTAGTCGAGTTAATAACATCTTTACTTGGGTTAAACGACTATTGCGATTATCTTCCATCACCGCCATCTCAACTGAATTAGTACGATTTGATACTCAACTTATGCAAAATCCAGAAATCTCTGGGATTGAGTATCAGCAAGGTTTGCTTGTGGGTTATGAGCTAAGAGAATATATGCTTGAAAAATGGCGTCGTAAATGTGCCTACTGTGGTGCTACCGACACTCGACTAGAGATTGAGCATATTATTGCTAAGTCAAAAGGAGGGTCTAACCGTGTATCTAACCTAAGTTTGAGTTGCACTAAATGTAACCAAAAGAAAGGTAATAAACCGATTGAGCAATTCTTGAAAAACCAACCGAAATTGCTCAAGTCAATTCTTACTCAAGCCAAGCGACCTTTAGCTGACACGGCTGCAGTTAACGCAACTCGAGGGAAACTGTTTAATTGCCTTTGTGAGTTAGGTTTACCTGTAGAAACTGGAACTGGTGGCAGGACGAAATACAACAGATGCCGTCAGAATCTACCTAAAACACATTGGCTAGACGCTGCGAACGTAGGCGCATCAACTCCAGATACTTTAAAAGTTTTGCTATCAAACCCTTTGATTATCAAAGCAACAGGACACGGCAATCGTCAAATGTGCGGAACTAATGCTTTTGGCTTTCCGATTCGTCATCGCTCAAATACCAAGAAGCACTTTGGTTTTCAAACTGGTGATATTGTAACAGCTGTTGTTACCAAAGGCAAAAAAGTTGGCTCTTATGTGGGTCGAGTTCTCTGCCGAGCAACAGGCAGTTTTGATATAACAACAGCTACAGGTCGAGTAGCAGGAATTAATCGCAAATATTGTTCATTTGTTCACAGGAGCGATGGCTATGGCTATCAATAAGGACGCCTCAGAAGGCGACTGTTGGTGTAAGGGGGACAGCTTCCTCCTGATGTGTGTTCGCGCTAGCGTCTCCGAAGAAGAACGACAAAGGCTTCCGCTGTCCCCCTGTGCCTTCCCCCGATTATGGTGAGTAAGAACAAAAAGCGAATTACCATTCTGCTAGCAGAAGACTCGACTGACGAGCAGATTTTGCTCCAGCAAGCTCTGAGAGCCAGTCACTTGCGCAACGATTTGTACATAGTTAATGATGGTGAGGAGTTGCTGGACTATCTGCACCATCGCCACCAGTATAGTGAAAAGGCGATCGCCCCACGACCTGATCTAATTTTGCTGGATTTGTACCTACCAAAGATGGATGGTAAACAAGCTCTACAAGCTATTAAATCTGACCCCCAACTGCGACGCATCCCGATTGTGGTATTGACATACTCAAAATCTGAGGAAGATATCCGTGCTAGCTATGAATTGGGAGCAAGCTCTTATCTGGCCAAACCGATGAATTTTGAATTGCTAGTAGATGCGGTGAATACTTTAGGAGACTATTGGTTTGATATTGTAGAACTGCCGCCTACTAACACTCTTGAGTGATGAAGGGCCTAATTATTTCCTATAAAATTAGCTTGATGATTGTTTGCTTTGGATCAGCGCTAGCGTTGCTTTCAGCAGTGCGACCTGCTCCTGAAGTGAAGTTTCTTACACCTCAAGCCAAGGTTACACCGAAATCACCTGCAAAAAGTGGGCTAAAACTTAAACCAAAAAATAAGAGAATTTCCCTGGTAACTCCTGTGTTGATGAAGGAGATCGCTGCTATTCGCTCTCGGTTAGTTGTAGATTTGAGTGAGGCGCGAGTTTACGTTTATTGGGGAGATAAATTGCTTTCCAGTTATCCTGTTGCTGTTGGTCAACCTGGTTGGGAGACACCGACGGGAAGCTTTAAAGTTCTACAAAAGCAGCGTAACCCTGTCTGGCTACAACCTATTACCGGTGAGCTGATTCCCACTGGGCCAAATAATCCTTTAGGCGATCGCTGGATCAGTTTTTGGTCTGATGGACGACATCGCATCGGGTTTCATGGTACCAACAATGAGCAATTGGTGGGACAGCCAGTTTCCCACGGTTGTTTGCGGATGAAAAATGAGGATATTCGGGCATTGTATCAGCAGGTAGGTGTAGGCACCTCAGTAGTCGTGGGTAAGTAGGGATAATTTTGTTGTTGGTTGGGTGTATTTTTCCAACCAACAACAAACAAAGTTACTCAAAAATTTTGGGTTGAGATTTGTGTTCAAAGTTGGGTGCATAATCCTGTAACAAGTTACTCACCTGCTTGAGAACCTCGTTTCCGGTACTTTTGCCAATTGCTTGGCGCTCAGAGCCAAAGTCAGGTCGATCCAGGTTGCGAGTGAGGGCTGCATTGACTTGTTGGGTAATCAACTCTTGGAGTTCCTCTCTTGCTCGTTGACGCTGGTGTTTAGCACCTTCTTCAGTAGTTGCATACAGAGGAGGAAGTCGATTTAGGGCGTAAGCAGCGATATCTCCGACATCTAGAACGCGATCGCTTGTAGCTTCAACTTCGGCAACTCTAGCGACCGCTTCCGTTAGCACCAATTCCTCCATGACATTAATGAACTGCTTGCGAGGTACAGCAACCACTTCACCTGTGAGAAGGGCCCCCATCAGCCGATCCAATGCCATATATTCTTCGATGGAAAGCTCTGATGCTGTATCACAGATGCGTCCCACTTCAGCTTCCATTACTGGGGTTAAGTAGCCATCTTGTAGAGCTTGTTCTACGATTTTTTCTATACTCATGAAATTAGAGTTTACTTTGCGGTAGCAGCGAGTTACGAAAACGGCTGCCACAATATTTCATAAAAACTATATAAAATCCAGCCAAAATCCGAAATCTTCATCAAAACTTTAAAAAATATTTACAAGGGGGATGGGGGATGGGCAATTGGCGATTGGGAGGAAGAGAGCGAGAATTCCCCAGTCCCCAGTCCCCATTCAGTCAATTCCTTGATATCTCCAGGGTGTTGGGTCAACAGACAGTCCGTGAACGTATAAACCCCAGTGTAAATGTGGGCCTGTCGCCGCACCTGTAGAACCAACAGCACCAACTCTTTGGCCTGCTTGTACAAAATCCCCTTCTTTGACATCAATGCGGCTCAAGTGAAGCATGATACTGGCGACACCTTGACCGTGGTCAATTCCCACCACATTGCCATGTATCTTAAATCCCCCAGATGCTCTTCCCACTAGGGCGATGCGGCCTGATGCTGGTGCTACCACAGGTGAACCAGTATCACCAGCATAGTCTACCCCGCGATGGTAGTAGTCGTTAGCAAAGACACCGTTGTAATAACGACGTATTCCATAACCACTGGTAATTGGTCCCTCATTCGGCTTGAGGAACTTTCCATTCCAAAATTTTTCCGGCGTCTCTAAGGCTTTGAACGCATCGACGCGATCAAATTCCATGTTTGTTCCCTCATCCGCTGCTGAACCTGAAAGCCAAATGCTTTGTGTAGGGAAAGAACGATTCCGCAGACGCACTGTCAGGTTTTTTACCTCACCCTCTCCTGTTACTTGAATTTGTAAATTGCCTGGTTTATCCAGAGGTGTTGTAGGTAGCAAAGCACGGAAATTACCAGCACCTGTGGCAAAAGTTGGGTAAGTCTTCTGACCCATTTTCACAGTTGGAGGGCGGTTATCTGTGGAACCTTGCTGAATTAGCAGGGACAAGGTATCGCCTAACTGGGGATTGTCCGGTGACAAGCCAACTTGCAAGGCTTTGGCTGGCACGGAGATGGCAATCAGTGCGACAATTGTACCAAGGGTGAGAGTGGTTCGTAGCCAATGACGGCGTTGGCGTTGAAACCATAAAAGAACATTCATAAGCCAGTTAAAGCGGGAGCGTGATTGACTGGGAGTAAGCTTTGGCAGCACAGGCAATTATCCTCTATTAAATTGTTGATAACAGTTAAGTAATACTAGCCGATAGACTATCACCTTGGTTTATCTGTTTCCAACCGCTTCAACTTAATTGGCTAACAGCCGCTACTCAAGGTTTTCTGAGGAGTGGGAAAACTTTGTATCATAAAGTTAATATAGCTTAATATTTTTTCTCAGATAATAAAACTGTGCAAGAAGACTTCAGACTAATCCTTGACTTCGTAACTGTACTTGCAGCAGCGGCGGCTGGTGGTCTATTTGCAGCGCTCTGCCGTCAACCAGCCCTGCTAGGCTATCTCTTGGGGGGAATGATTGTCGGACCAGCCGGACTGGGTTTAATTAAAGAATTGGTACAAATCGAAACCCTAGCTCAGTTTGGGGTGGCTTTTTTGTTATTCGCTTTGGGTGTCGAGTTTTCCTTGGGAGAACTAAAAAAAGTCCAGGCGATCGCTCTTGGAGGTGGTGGATTACAAATTGTCCTAACTATCCTTGTGACAACGTTGATATCCCTAGGGATGGGCTGGGTAACATCTCCACCGCAAGGGGTATTTTTAGGGGCAATTTTGTCTTTATCTTCAACCGCTGTCGTGCTCAAATGTCTGATGGAGCGCAACGAAACAGAAACACCCCAAGGACAAGTAATGCTGGGGATTTTAGTTGTGCAAGATTTAGCCCTAGGCTTGATGTTGGCGGTATTACCAGCACTAGATAAACCTCCAGAAGCGATTGGTATAGCAGTGGGAATGGCGCTATTAAAAATTGGCTTATTTGCTGCTGGTGCTTTGTTGGTAGGTATTTGGTTGATTCCCCAGTTGTTGAGACATTTGGCAAAAACCGAGAGTCGAGAGCTATTTTTGCTAGGTGTGGTTACTTTGTGTTTGGGAATTGCGCTGCTGACGGAGCATTTAGGGCTCTCAATTGAAATGGGGGCATTTGTTGCCGGTTTGATGATTTCTGAGGTTGAGTACGCCGACCAAACCTTAACCTATGTAGAACCGCTACGAGACGTTTTTGCTGCTCTATTTTTTGCCGCAATTGGAATGCTAATTGACCCAGTTTTCCTGTGGGACAATTTGGAGTTAATTCTAGGTTTAGTATGTCTGGTATTTTTAGGCAAATGTTTGATTATAACGCCAATAGTCCGAATATTTGGCTATCCTTTAAAAACTGCCCTGATTGCGGGTCTGGGACTAGCTCAAATCGGGGAATTTTCCTTTGTTTTGGCAAGTGAAGGACAAGTATTAGGACTGGTTTCCAGACGAGTTTATTTATTGATTTTGGGTACAACAGCCGTAACTTTGGTAGTTACTCCCTTTGTGCTACGTTTGATTCCTCAATTATTTAATTGGTTGGAAAATATACCTTTCCTCAAGCAGTATTTTGACCCAACGGAGGCTCCCTTGGAAGTCTCAGATGACCTGAAAAAGTTGCAAAATCATGTAGTGATTTGTGGCTATGGACGTAGTGGGCGTAATTTGGTACGCATGCTCCGGGAGTATAAATATCCTGTAGTGGTGATCGACCAATCAGAACGGGTAATTCAGCAACTGCGAGATGCAGAAATTCCCTATGTTTATGGCAATGCTGCTAGTTTGCACGTTTTGGAAAAAGCGGGGGTGGAAAAGGCACAAGCGATGGTAATTGCGCTTTCAGATCCAATGAGTACGCGGCTGTGTTTGAAGCGCTCGCTAGAATTAAACCCAGACCTGGATATTGTGGTTCGTGCTAATAAAGATCGGGACATCGAACTACTTTACCAACTGGGAGCAAAAGAGGTGGTTCAGCCAGAATTTGAAGCAAGTCTGGAATTGGCGAATCATTTACTATCTGGAATGGGATTGTCTGGAATGATAATTCAACGGGAAATGCAGGAAATTCGCAGTTCCCATTATCTAGATTTGCGTCCAGAACAACCACAGTCTCAGATTGCGCGAGATTTGCGCACAGCTACTGAAGCGCTGAACCGCAAGTGGTACACTTTACCTGATGATTCGCCGCTTCAGGGGATGACGCTAGAAGAAGCCAACATTCGTCGCTTGACTGGTGTCAGCTTGGTGGCAATTCGTCGCGCTCAAGGTGAGGAAATTGACTATCCTGAATCTCAAGCAAAATTGCAAGCAGGCGATCGCCTTTTAGCGGTGGGACAACCAGATGAACTAGCTGCTTTTAATGAACTAGCTAAGGGTGAAGTGGAAATTCCCGGTGTCAGTACTCCTTGTCAATGGTTGATTGTATCTGAAGGAAGTCCTGCAATTGGCAAAACCCTCTCCCAGTTGCATTTTCGGCGTCAGTACGGCGTTCATGTGCAAGCCATTCGTCGGGAAGGTAAGTTTATCCGTACCCCCGATGGTAGCGCTGAACTCCGTGCTGGTGATTACTTGCTGTTGTGTGGTGGTAATTATCCACTGATTCAATTGCAGCAATGGTTAGAAGCAACACCACAGCCATCTGCAGTGACGATTCCGATTATCAAGGTACCGGTGAGTGAAGTCTTGCAAGAGTTCCTACCACTGGATAGTCAGCGCAGTAGTGATTAAGTGTCAGTTGTCCTTTGTCCTTTGTCAGTTGTTTTTAACTAATGACAACTGACAAAGGACAACTGACAACTGACTAATGACAACTGACAACTGACAACTGACAACTGACAACTGACCACTGACAACTGACCACTGACTAAAGCGCTTGAAGAGCTCGACTGGTAACTTCGCCTCCGTCTAGTATTTTTAAGTAAGCAATTGCATGACGCCAAATAATCATTTGTTGTCCATCTTGATCGATGAGATACAAACTGTGTTGATCTTGCCAGAGAAGCTGACCCGTAAATAAATCATTGGTCAACAGTTTAATCTCAAGCTGTTTTCCCTGTTTTATGAAGCCTTGAATTTGACGAATACTTGGTAGACCTGTATCAAATTCAGACATAATCTAATCCTTAAGTAAGTAAGTGGAGATAATTTTATGGCAGTCGAATTTACAAAGTATCACGGCCTGGGCAATGACTTTATTTTGATTGACAATCGCACTAAGAGCGAACCAATTATTACACCAGAGCAAGCCGTACAACTATGCGATCGCCATTTTGGCATAGGTGCTGATGGTGTGATCTTCGCCTTACCAGGCCAAGACGGCACTAACTATACCATGCGGATTTTCAATTCCGACGGTTCTGAGCCTGAAATGTGTGGTAACGGCATTCGCTGTTTAGCTCGATTTATTGCTGATTTAGAGGGTAATACTACTGCTGATCTCCAATATCGCATTCATACTCTTGCTGGCGTGATTACACCCCAACTGATGTCTGATGGTCGAGTAAAGGTAGATATGGGGTTACCGAGACTACTCGCGTCTGAAATTCCCACAACCCTATGTCCACCTGACCAGAAAGTGATTTCACAGCAAATGGAAGTTGCAGGAAAATCCTGGGATGTCACTTGTGTCAGTATGGGCAACCCACATTGCATCACATTTGTCAAGGATGTAGCGGAAATTCCTTTGGAAATTATTGGGCCTAAATTTGAGCATCACTCGGCTTTCCCTCAGCGGACGAATACCGAATTTATTGAAGTGGTGCGTCCCGACTATCTTAAAATGCGAGTGTGGGAACGTGGCGCTGGGATAACCTTGGCTTGTGGTACGGGTGCTTGTGCTTCTGTGGTAGCTGCTGTCTTGAGTGGGAAAAGCGATCGCTCCTGTACCGTTGAACTTCCTGGTGGATGTTTAGAAATAGAATGGTCAGAACAAGATCAACGAGTGTACATGACAGGGCCAGCAGTGCAAGTATTTACTGGCAAAATAAACCTCTAAAAATCACCCTCTCCCATCAAGAACCTATCCGAAAAATCCGTGCAGTAACGACAAAAAAAATCTGTATTCATCTGCGTGCATCTGCGTGCAGACGCTCGAAGACTCGCTAACGCTTCGCTATCTGCGGTTCCTTTTCTCATCTATTTGTTTTCGGATAGGTTCTAATTCTTCGTCCTACAAAAATCGCGATTACTACCTAGTAAAAGGGTGCGTTAATAACGCACCCTACATTACAAAAACCCAGGTTTAAAACAAGCAACTTCAAAGACAACAGCTTAATTGTTTCCTGCGGCCAAATCTTCAATTTGAGCATCAACTGCATCTATATATTCTTGGTCAGATAACAGTTGAGAGGATAATTGATTAGCATTAACTGCACTCTTGACGACATCTTTAGCACTAAATTCTCCAGTGCGATAACCAGTTAAAAAAGCATCATAACCGGGAATTCCTTGCTCAGAAAAATCACCGTGATAAGCTTTGTAAGCAAGATTGAAAGGAGTTGTCATCCTGGCATTATTTGAGGTGTTGCCCATTTGTGTAGAATTGTTTGGCATCGCCTCTTGTCCATTGAGAGTTGGTATAGAGGTGTTTCCTCTATCTGTAGAATTGCTGGGCATTGTTTCTTCTGCTCTGAGAGCAGGTGAAATTGCTGTGGACATCATCAGCAGAGATAAAGTACCAAAAATTAAACGTCTCATATAAAATCCCATCCATTTTTTATTAACTATTTCTAAGGTATTGCAGCAATAAAGTTTGTGCGTCTCACAATTGACATAACCCCAAAGGTACAAACCAGAAAGTAAGTATAATTTTCACCTCTTCCTAAAAACTGATGTAAGCAGTTTAATAGTTGATTAGTTCACTTACTGCTTACTCAACAGTTATGCGAATTCTCTTTTTACATTCCAACTTTCCGGCCCAGTATCGTCATGTAGCGCTAGCTTTGGGTCAAGATTCCAAGAATCAGGTTGTATTTGCCACCAAAAACCGAGATGTAACCCTTCCTGGTATCAACAAACTGATTTTTGAACCGACACGTACCCCGCATCCCACGACTCATCCTTACGTACAACCATTAGAAAACGCAGTACTTCACGGACAGGCAATTTTCAGGTTAGCTCTTGAACTAAAATCAAAAGGTTTTGTACCTGATGTAATTTGCGGACATTCAGGTTGGGGGCCACCTTTGTTTGTGAAAGATGTCTTTCCAGACAAGCCACTAATTTGTTATTTTGAATGGTTTTATCACGCTTGTGGTTCAGATGCAGATTTTGATCCAGCAGATCCCCTAAGCGTTGATGATGTGGCGAGAATTCGGGTGAAAAATACGCCAATTTTGCTGGATTTGTATGGCTGCGATCGCGGTTTATCACCAACCGAGTGGCAAAAGTCGCAGTTTCCTGTAGAGTTCCACAGCAAAATTTCAGTGTTACATGATGGGGTTGATACAGAATATTTTCAGCCCTTACCTGGAGCGAAGCTTGTTTTACCTAATCTGGATTTATCTGGTGTCAATGAATTGGTAACTTATGTAGCGCGGGGAATGGAACCTTACCGTGGTTTTCCTCAGTTTATCGAAGCGATCGCCTATGTACAAGAGCGACGACCAAATTGCCATGTTGTTATCGTGGGATCAGAACGAGTTTGCTATGGAAAAACTCTCCCCAATGGCGAGAGTTACAAAGACTTTATGCTTAAAAAAGTACCGTTGGATTTATCACGAGTACACTTCACTGGTTCTTTACCTTACAGTCAGTATCTCCAAGTAATTCAAGCATCTTCAGCACATATTTACTTAACCAGACCGTTTGTCTTATCTTGGTCAATGATTGAAGCTTTATCTACTGGATGTTTAGTAATTGGTTCTAATACTTCACCTGTGACTGAAATTATCCGTGATGGAGAAAATGGTTTATTGGTTGATTTCTTCGATCCGAAGCAGATTGCTGACAGAATTGATGAAGTACTAGACCATCCTACAGGTATGGCAGAAATCAGAAAAAAAGCGAGACAAACTGCTGTAGAACGTTACTCTTTAGTTGATTTGTTACCCAAGCATCTACAATTAATTCAAGAGATTGCTAATCGGTAATAGGTAATGAGTAATTGGTAATGGGTAATTGGTAATGGGTAATGGGTAATTGGTAATGGGTAATAAGTTTTCTTCGTACAGAATAATGATAAACGCAGTTTTTCCCTTCTCTGCGAACTCTGCGCTCAACTCTGTGAACTCTGCGTTAAAAAAAATTCCAGATACTAAAGTAAAGTAGAGACATCCTGACAGGACGCCTCTACAATTAGTCAGAGATGTGTTGAAGTGTTCTGACAACTGAAAACTAACTCTTACTACCCATTATTCATCGTGAGCGAAGCGATGGAAGAGGAAGTCTAGAGCGTGATTTCGCAGTTTGTAGTATTCTGGATCTTCCATAATGCGAGCGCGATCGCGTGGACGTGAGAAAGGAATTTCCATTACTTCACCGATTTTTGCAGAGGGTCCATTGGTCATCATTACCAATTTATCTGCTAAGAACAAAGCTTCATCGATGTCATGAGTAATCATCAAAACTGTGCATCGGTGATCGTTCCAAATTTTCAGCAATTCTTCTTGCAATTCTTCCTTAGTAATCGCATCCAAAGCACCGAAAGGTTCATCTAAAATCAAAACTTTGGGACGAATTGCTAAAGCACGTGCGATGGAAACCCTTTGTCTCATACCACCAGACATTTGGGGAGGCTTTTTATCAGCAGAATCTGCTAATCCCACCATTGCCAAATGTTCACGGACAATTGATGTTTTTTCAGCCTTAGATTTTTGGGGATTAACAGCATTAACTGCAAGATAGATATTTTCAAAAGCAGTCCGCCAAGGTAATAAAGCGTAGTTTTGAAATACTACCATCCTATCGGGGCCTGGTTGGGTGATGGGGTTTCCTTGTAGCTTAACTTCTCCTGAAGTGGGAAAAGCGAAACCAGATACCATATTTAGTAGTGTAGATTTGCCACAACCGGAGTGACCGATAACGCAGATAAATTCGCCTTCTTGTACAGTTAGATTAACGCCATCAAGTACAGTGAAAGAGCCATTTTTGGTGGGATAAACTTTAGAAACGTTTTCAATTGTAAGGAAGGAATCGCGCTTGCCTTTTGCTACTGATTTGCGGCTTATTTCTTTTTGAGTATCCACAAAGCTGAGGGGACGGTTGACCATTGGTTTAGTTATTGGTTATTGGTTATTGGTTATTAGTTGTTGGTGGTGTATGGGCGTTAGCGTTAGCGTAGCGGGGCGCTCTTAGCGCACAGCGAGGCGTTAGCCTAGCGGGGCGCTCTTAGCGCACAGCGAGGCGTTAGCCTAGCATTTGCGCCTAAATATTGGGGGATTACCGACCAATTAACAACGCAAATGCTTCGCCCTTCCAAGGGTTTTTGCTAATGACTTAAGCAGCTACGCGGGAACGGGAATCGAGGATAACTTCTGCAATACTGATATCTCGTTTAATCGCCAAACTATTGAGATAACCAATTGGATCTTCAGCATTGAAAGTAATACCATCAAATAGCTGAATTGAACCGCGACTTTGTTTCACATCCAATAAACCAAGTTCTCGCGCTGCTGTGCTGAAAACGCTAACTCGACATACCCTTTCCATGATTTCTAACCAGTTTCTAGGGAAGGGAACATCACCCCAACGGGCCATCTGAGTCATGTGCCAAAGGTGTTCTGTACGACTGGGACGATTAACACCATCTCCAAAGAATAAATGATGAGCATATTCGCGCATTGGTTGATCCAAATTGCAGACAGAACTATTAGGATCTCCCAGGTGAATGTAAGCAATATCGGTGCTGACATATTCCCGTTGGGCGACAATTTTACGCACTTCTAAAGCATTAACTGGATCGGCACAATAATGACAAGCTTCTAGTAATGCTTTGACTAAGGCAATGTGGGTATTAGGATAAGCATTTGCCCAATCTTCGCGAACACTGAGAACTTTTCCTGGATGTCCTGGCCAAATTTCCAAATCTGTGGCAATTGTGAAGCCAACTCCTTCCATTGCAGCACGAATATTCCAGGGTTCTCCCACACAATAACCATCAATGGTTCCACCTTGCAAATCAACTACCATCTGCGCTGGTGGGAGAGTCTTGAGAGAAACATCGTAATCTGGGTCAATTCCACCTGCAGCTAACCAGTAACGTAACAGCAGATTGTGCATTGAGGAAGGATGTACCATCCCCATCCTGTGTGTACGTTCCGGGGAATCCTGTAGCATCTTTCTGAAATCTGCTAGGGTGTGTATCCCCTGGTCATAAAATCTACGATCTAAGGTAATGCCATTACCATTGCGAGTCATTGTCAGAGAAGAAACAATGGGCAATGGTTTATTTTCATGTCCTCCTAATGTTAACCAAAGAGGCATACCTGAAGGCGTTTGTGCTGCGTCTAAATATCCACCAACTAAGCCATCAGTGATACCACGCCAACTTGTTTCACGTACTAAGGTAACTTCGTCTAAACCATGTTTGACGAAGAATCCTTTTTCTTTAGCAACAGCTAAGGGTGCACAAGCAGTGAGGGGTACAAAGCCAATTTCTAGGTTAACTTTTTCTAGCCCATGACGAGCAACTACTGCAGTTTTTCTCGCCCGAATTTTCTTAATCCGTTTCTGTTGATTGAGGAAGTAAATCATTTCACTCCGCAAGCTGTAGTAGCTAGGATGTTCTACTACTTCCATACGCTTGCGAGGACGAGGAATATCTACTTCTAAAATCTGACCAATTTTAGATTCTGGCCCATTGGTAAGCATCACAATCCGGTCAGATAAAAGCACTGCTTCATCAACATCATGGGTTACCATGACTCCAGTGACTTCGTTTTCTTCGCAGATTTGCATTAATTGCTCTTGCAGGTTTCCCCGTGTGAGCGCATCTAGAGCTCCAAAAGGTTCATCTAGTAGTAATAATTTAGGTTTAATTGCTAAAGCGCGTGCGATCGCTACCCGTTGTTTTTGTCCACCGGATAACATTCCTGGTGCTTTATCAGCATGGGGACGCAATCCCACCATATCAATGTGTCGTTCAACAATGTCTTTACGTTCAGCTTCAGGTAAATCTTTCATTACCGAATTAACTGCAAGAGCAATATTTTCTCGTACTGTGCGCCAAGGTAATAAGGAATAATTTTGGAAGACAACCATCCGGTCTGGCCCTGGTTGTTTGATCCGTTGTCCTTCTAGGGTTACTATACCTTCGGTGGGTAAATCTAGACCGGCAATCATGTTTAAGAGGGTAGATTTACCGCAACCTGAGTGACCGATTAAAGAAACAAATTCGCCTTTTTTAATTTGAAGGTCAATTCCTTTGAGGGCTATGTATTGGCCACCACCGCTGAGGTTAAAAACTTTATCGATTTGGTCAACTGCAACAAAGACAGACATGGCACTTCCGTTATTAGTTATTGGTTGTTTGTTATTGGTTGCTTGTGATTTGTTGTTGGGGATTGTCTTTTTAGTCCTGAGTTCTGAGTAAAGAAGTAAAAAGTTGAAGAAGTGGGGAGTTAAAAGTCTGAATTCAACAACTATGAACTCATAACTCAGGACTAAGAGGGGATTAAAAGGGATTGGAAATTAGTAATTCCTATTACCTATTACCCATTACCCATTACCTACTTCGTTTCTGCTGGTACAATTTTGGTTTGTACCCAACTCATCAACTTATCGAGGATTAAACCAACAGCACCGATATAAAACACAGCTAAGATAACTTCGCTGACGTTGTTATTTTGATAAGCATTCCAGATGAAGAAGCCAATTCCGACAATACCGGACATTACGATTTCTGCTGCGATAATCGCCAACCAAGCCAAACCAATCGCGATTTTTAAGCCAGTGAAAATGTAAGGTAAAGCCGAAGGAATGAGGATATTGAAGAAATATTCTTTTTTGGAAAGTTGTAAAACCTTGGCAACGTTGTTGTAATCTTGAGGGATTTGGCTCACTCCCACAGAAGTGTTAATCAAGATTGGCCAAATCGCGGTAATAAAAATTACGAAAAGCGCTGCTGGTTCGTTTTGTCGTAGTGCGGCTAAAGCGATAGGTACCCAAGCCAGAGGTGCGATCACTCGCAGGAACTGAAAGATCGGGTCTAAAGCCTTGAACATCATTTTATTAGTACCAACTAAGATGCCCAAGCCAATACCAACTATAGCAGCTAATGTGTAACCAATTGCGACTCGTTGTAAGCTAGCCCAAACCTGCCAAAATAAACCTTTGTCAATCCCACCTCTGTCATAGAAGGGATACAAAATTAGTATCCACGTATCTTGTACAACCTTAATCGGCCCTGGCAATGTTGCACCTGGAAGTAAAGAAATTATCTGCCAAACAAATAGAAAACATAGGACTGCTATAGCGGGAGGTACTAAGTCTGGAAACTGCTTATTTAAGCCTTCTAACCAAGCATTATTGTTGGAACGGCGTTTTTGTAGTGTAGTCATTGATTGAGTCTTCCTAAAATTCTGTGGACTACTAAACTGGTTGAAAGCTTGCTGTCAGCAAGTTTTCTTTGATTCTTTTTCCTTCTTTCAAGAATTTTAGCGGATTTCTCTTAACTAAAAACCTCACTAATCATCAAACAATCAACTGGTAAACCTTGGCTTGAGCTTATACTTTTACTTTCTTGATCTTCAAGCTCTTCAAGTATTCTTCTGGTTTTTCTGGGTCAAACTTGATACCATCAAAAAATTCTTCAACGCCACGGGATGTGCTATTCGGAATATCTGCACTGCTGATACCTGCTTCTTTAGCAGCTTCTTTCCAAATATCTTCCCGATTAACTTGATCGATGAGAGTCTTAGCATTTGCTAATGTTTCTTTCGGTAAGAATCCCCAACGAACGCTTTCTGTTATGAACCAAAGGTCGTGACTCTTGTAAGGATAGGAAACACTCCCTTTCTCATCCTTCCAGTAATAAGGAGCCATTGTTTTATCATCAATGACACGACCATCACCCATGTCATATTTGCCCATCAATGGACCCATCAGAGTTTCTGCAGGGAGATTAAAGTATTGGCGTCCAGCAACAATTTCAGCTAACTCTTTCCGGTTCTCGAAATTGTCACACCATTGTTGTGCTTCCATCAGTCCTTTCAAAATTGCTTTAGTAGCTTTGGGATTCTGATCCACCCACTCCCCTCTCATCGCTAAGTATTCTTCAGGATGATTCTTCCACATTTCCGCTGTTAATGCCGCCAAGTAGCCAATCTTATCGGTTACAATTCGATAGGGCCAAGGGTCACCGGTACTGAAAGCATCCATCGTCTGTGTTCTCATACTGGAAACAGTTTGGGATGCTGGCATTGTCAGTAATTTGACATCAGTATCGGGATTAATGCCACCAGCGGCTAACCAATAGCGTAGCCAAAAATCTTGGTTAACTTGGGGAAATGTATAAGCAGCGGTGAAAGGAGTTTTGTCAGAGTTGAGCTTTTCAATTACTGTTTTTCCCTTCTCTATTTTGACTCCAAATCCTTTATTTTTGTGCTTGTTGGCGAGGGCAATTCCATTCCCATGAGTAATCAATTGCGCTAGGACATACATGGGGATTTTCTTGTTACCTTTGGTGATTTTACCTTCGGTAATTAAATGTGGCATTGGCATTTGATATTGTCCACCATCAACGCCACCACCTGTGGAACCAATTTCGGTATTATCTCGCATTGCACCCCAAGAAGCCTGTTTGTCCAGCTTCACTCCGGTCATGCCATACTTGGCAAAGAAACCTTTTTCCTGAGCAATAATTAGGGGAGCTGCTTCTACAATTGGAATATATCCTAGCTTAACATTCGGAGTTTCTGGTACCTGTGCTGGGTCAAGTTTGAGAGGAACAGCATTTGCAGATCTAGTTCCACCTAGAGAATCAGGAGGGTTTCCAAGACATCCTTTTAGAAATATAGAACCAACCGCAGATGCACCAGCCGTTAACAGAAACCTACGTCGAGAAAAGTTTGGTAAATTGGTCATAATATCTCCTCGCAGCTAATCCCATCTTCTGGGAGCTACTAAATAAATTGCTATGGTTTTCTTGGTAAATTCTTACTACAATCTCTCTAAAGTTAGGCAGCTATGAGTAATTGATACTCAGGTTTACAGGAAACCTAGCAGCCTTCCTTTAGACAATTTCGCTAACATTCAGTTGTGTTTAATTTGTGATTCGCTTGGGTTAGGGTTTAACCCAAACTTGCATTTCCTCGTCACTTGAAACAGAGCTAATAATCTAAAAGATTACTTGACTTCGTTCGTTATGACTTTTTCTTATCTGATTTCAGCTTGCTATTAAGCTTACCATCCTCAACCTGAGAATCGTTAACTTTTGCCTGGGAATATTAATTAAATCTTAAATGGTAACTATAAATGTTTTCCTCAGTATTTTGATAAGCAGGAGATCAAGGACTGAATATATCAATTCAGATCTATGGCAACCATAGAAGTTATCTATAATTAGTGCTTTTTGGTATCTTAAATTAACCAAAATGTTATCTTTTCTCGCTCTTTTATAAGAAAAAGCTATCCCTGAAGAGATTTACTCGCTCCTAATTATGAATATACAGACAACAGATCTAGCGCCAAGCATTACTTATGCCGACGTTCCCTTCAGGTAGACATAATCTACCGATCTGCGTGTCGATGCTTACCCTTACCTCTGAGTTACCCCTATATTGAAGAGAAGGCGGTTACACAGGACTAACGGTTAGTCCGACGACACTATATATTCAGCTAGTTCAAGTGACAGTTCTTCCGGTACGCTTATCATGCCCAGCTACAATCAGACTGAAAAGGCAAGCGAGCGTTATTCCAAGCATACCATATTTCAGTCAAAAGCAAAATAAATATTTTCAGCCAAGCCAACACAGTCTAGCTTACCTTCACTAAAACCGTATCACCTTCAATCTTGGCTTCATATCTCGGTAAGGCTTTCTCTGCTGGCCCTTTGATAACTTTGCCATCGGGGCTATATTTAGCCTGGTGACATGGGCAAACAAACGCATTTTGGTCTGACTTCCAATCCACCGTACAACCTTTGTGGGTACAAGTTGGATTGACAGCAGATACACTTTTAGCATCAGCAGCAGTTTTGACAACAAGTACCGGAACACCAGCAGACTCCTTGTTGAGGATTTGTCCTTTTTGATTTAACTCTGCTACCGTACCAATGGACTGAAAACCATCGGGACGCTTAGCGACCACAGACGACTCTGACTTGTGTAGCTTGGGGAGTACAAGCGGCGATCGCGATCGGTAAAGAACTCGCGACACCACCAACACCCACCCACATTAAAAACTCGCGACGATTCATAAATTTGTTGTTGGTTGTTGGTTGTTGGTTGTTTGTTGTTTGTTGTTTGTGAGACTAAAACCGTTCTGAGGGGTGTTTCCCAATGTTGCAAAAACGCCTAACGACTAAAGTCGCGGCTACAAGAACGAAGTCCACGCAGGTGGACTTTAAAGTCAGCCTGCGGGTATATATTTGCAAAAATGGGATACTCGCACTTCTGCGTACCTCTGCGCTTTCTCTCTGCGTCCTCTGCGTTAAAAAAAGCTCCTTCACACTAACACAAAAATGAATAACACCCCCTCCCCTCAAACTTCTGTAATTATTTGTCCCGGTATCCATGACTCACAACTGACAGAGGGATTTTTAGCAGGAATACGTCAGGGAGAAACCGAGCATATATTCCCTAACTGGAATCAGCAAGTGTTGGTTTTTCCAACTGAGGATTACCCAGCTTACTCGACTATTCATATTTTGGATTTTTTGCAGCGGAATACTGCTAAGACAACACCGCTAGTTTTTATTAGCTTTAGCGCGGGAGTTGCAGGTGCGATCGCTGCTGCTTGGACTTGGCAGATTTTCGGAGGAAAAGTAAAAGCATTTATCGCTGTTGATGGTTGGGGAGTTCCTTTATCCGGGAATTTTCCTATTCACCGCATCAGTCACGATTACTTCACCCATTGGAGTTCCGTCGCTTTTGGGTGCTGGGGAAGATAGTTTTTATGCAGATCCATCTGTTGAACACTTGGAGATTTGGCAAAAACCACATACTTGTCACGGTTGGTGGGTTCATCCTGCTAGGGAAGATGAATTGACAAAGCGAACATTCACGACTGCCGCTGAATTTGTAATACAGTTATTACGGCGTTATTTGGCAAATTGATCGAGAGGCTTTCCGGAAAGGGAGACAAAGAAGTTGGAGGATTAAACGACAAGCCTCTTTAAGTTTCAACGGTAGAATTAAATATGGAATGGACAGCAGCAGAAATCCTCAAACTTGTATTTGAAGCGGTGATTGAAACCGGCGCTCTTAAACTGACGGAAAGTGCGATCGCCAAAGCAAGACAGTTGTGGGAGATGATTCGTCACAGACTACAAGGAGATGAGAGAGTTCAGACGGCTTTGGTGGAAATTGATCAGCATCGTTCCTGGGAACACCTGAAAGAAATTGAACTGTTTCTGCAAGTGGAAATGTATCGCGATCGCCAGTTTGCCGAGACTATTAAAACTTTAGCAGAGGAAATCAAGGCTAGTGATAGTCAAGATACTATCACCATGAATGTTGATGCTCATGACAACTCTGCTGTTGTTGGGAAAGCAGAAGGAAAAAACCAGAATTTCGGAGGGACTCATGTTCATCATAATCATGGCTGACTTACTGATGAACAATTTGCTCAATGGTTAGAGAGTAATGACAAAATCCCACAACCTAAGTATCGTGGTGCTTCAATCAATCTAATTACAACTCCGCCAAACATTAAAGATTGGGTTACCAGAAGTGATGAGGTTGCTCAACTGCAAACTTGGCTTGCTGATGCTGAGGTTAATCTGATTGGAATTCAGGGTTTGGGAGGTGTGGGAAAGTCGGCTTTGGCTGCTTTTTTGTATGAAAATTACTCTCGATTGACCTCTCCCCCTACCCCTCTCCTAAGAGGAGAGGGGAGTAAGATTCAGAGTCAGAATCAGAATCAAAATCAGAGTCAGATTCAGAGTAAGATTCAGAATCAAAATCAGAGTCAGAATCACAATCAAACTCCAACTCTTTCTCCCCCCTTCCCTCCCAGGAAAGGGGAGTTGGGGGGGTTAGGTTCCCCTTATCCTAAATTTTGGGCTGATGTCAGTCAGAAGCCTGATTTTACCTACTTTGCCGAACAGATCATCGCTTCCTTTGGTGGGAAAGTAACCCAGCAAGGAGATGTCACTCTGCTGATCAATGACTTACTCAACTGTCTCAATCAGCAGCGATGTTTGTTAGTAATTGACAACTTGGAAACGCTGCTAAATTCAGAGCGCAACTGGGAAAATTCAGCCTATGAACGATTCTTTAGTCGTTGGTTACAACAGGGAAACACCAGCATAGTACTCGTCACCACTCAAGAAAAGCCTGTACTGTTTCAATCACAAACTTGCTGGTATCTCTTACAAGGGATGAAAACTAGCGAAGGTGTAATTTTGTTACAGCAGTTGGGAATTCAGGGAACTGTAACTCAATTGGAAGCTTTTGCTAATGCGGTGGATGGACATCCTTTGACGTTGAAGCTAGCAGCGGGATTTTTACGGGAATATTGCAAGTGTCAGCTAAACGATGCCAAGAAATTAGGATTAGAAAAGTTTGAGGAATTGGTAGCTGAAGCGAAGGGTTTGCATCGCGATAAACAAGATGCTCGTTTGTCGTGGATTTTGCAAAAGCACTTTGAGCGTTTGACAGAAGTTCAAGCTGACTTTCTCTTCAATTTGAGTGTCTATCGACAACCGTTTGACTTTCAAACAGTCAGAGGAATGTTGAATCTAGATGACAATTTTAAACCTCAGACAATTCAGGAGTTGCTGCGAGAACTTTTTAATCGCTCTTTGTTACTGGAAACTCAAGATCAACGCTACCAATATCAACCGTTAGTTCAGCAATACGCCAAGAAACAAGTTACTGATTTGTCTGCTGCTCACCAAAGGGCAATTGATTACTATCTCTTACATACTAAAGCTAGTCCTTGGCAGACGCTAGATGATGTAACTGAGTACCTGGAAATCTTCTATCACTACTGCGAGTTGAAACAGTATTCCCAAGCTTTCGATACTATTTATGACGGTAGTAGTTATGATGATTGCAACAATTTTTTGAACTTGGGTGGTTACAATGCTATCCGCGTTCAACTTTATAGCCAATTGGTACAGGAATGGCAATCTAGCAATGAGGATGAAAAATGGAAGTTTGCCGCTTCTCTCACTTCTTTGGGTAATGCTTACGATTCCCAAGGACAATACCAGCAAGCAATTGATTACCATCAACAGTCGTTAGAAATTGAACGGGAAATAGGCAATCGCAGAGGTATTGCCATTTCCCTCAACAATTTGGGCAATGCTTACAATTCCCAAGGACAATACCAGCAAGCAATTGATTACTATCAACAGTCGTTAGAAATTACACGGGAAATAGGCGATCGCAGAGGTATTGCCATTTCCCTCATGGGTTTGGGCAATGCTTACAATTCCCAAGGACAATACCAGCAAGCAATTGATTACTATCAACAGTCGTTAGAAATTACACGGGAAATAGTCGATCGCTCAGGTATTGCCAATTCCCTCAACAATTTGGGTAGTGCTTACTATTCCCAAGGACAATACCAGCAAGCAATTAATTACTATCAGCAGTCGTTAGAAATTAAAAGGGAAATAGGCGATCGCTCAGGTATTGCCAATTCCCTCATGGGTTTGGGTAATGCTTACAATTCCCAAGGACAATACCAGCAAGCAATTGATTACCTATCAACAGTCGTTAGAAATTACACGGGAAATAGGCGCTCGCTCAGGTATTGCCAGTTCCCTCAACAATTTGGGTAATGCTTACCATTCCCAAGGACAATACCAGCAAGCAATTGATTACCATCAACAGTCGTTAGAAATTTTTCAGGGAAATAGGCGATCGCCGAGGTGAAGCGAATTCCTGGTTTAACTTAGCAGATACCTTAAACAAGCTGAATCGAGAACAAGACGCGATGGGTGCTTATCGAAACGCTCGTACACTTTTTCAAGCTATGGAACTCAATGCTGATATGTCCAGATGGCTGACAATGCAGATTGAGCAGATAGAAGCAAGCTTCATCATCAATGCTTCCCCTCGTACTGCGAGGAATTGGCTATTAACAGCCTTCAGTTTTATATGGTGTCGTGTGAAAAAGCTGTGGGGATTTGTGCGCAATCACTTTAATCGTTGATTCAGAAGCTATATATATGGGCGCACGGATTCCCATTATAATTTCATCTTACCGGAGATTTGCAGAATTGGCAAGTATGTTTGGTAGTCAATTTTTGTCGGTTGGGTGGAAGTAATAAGACCCAACCTCTGTAAATATTGTGTCTTTGTTGGTTCTCGCTCTGGCTCTACCTAACCTACGCCTACTATTAGCAGCGTTCAGTTTTATATGGTGTCGAGTGCAAAAGTTTTGAGGATTTGTGCGCAATCACTTTAATTTTTGATTGAGGAGCTATATATATGGGCGCACGGATTCCCATTCTAATTTCATCTTACCGGAGATTTGCAGAATTGGCAAGTATGTTTTGTAGTCAATTTTGTCAGTTAGGTGGAAGTAATAAGACCCAACCTCTGTAAATATTGTGTCTTTGTTGGTTCTCGCTCTGGCTCTACCTAACCTACGCCTACTATTAGCAGCGTTCAGTTTTATATGGTGTCGAGTGCAAAAGTTTTGAGGATTTGTGCGCAATCACTTTAATTTTTGATTGAGGAGCTATATATATGGGCGCACGGATTCCCATTCTAATTTCATCTTACCGGAGATTTGCAGAATTGGCAAGTATGTTTTGTAGTCAATTTTGTCAGTTAGGTGGAAGTAATAAGACCCAACCTCTGTAAATATTGTGTCTTTGTTGGTTCTCGCTCTGGCTCTACCTAACCTACGCCTACTATTAGCAGCGTTCAGTTTTATATGGTGTCGAGTGCAAAAGTTTTGAGGATTTGTGCGCAATCACTTTAATTTTTGATTGAGGACTATATTATGGGCGCACGGATTCCCATTCTAATTTCATCTTACCGGAGACTTGCAGGAATTGGCAAGTATGTTTGGGAGTCAATTTTGTCAGTTGAGGTGGAAGTAATAAGACCCAACCTCTGTAAATATTGTGTCTTTGTTGAGCCTCACTCTGGTGTATCCAACTACGCCGACTACGATAGGCCAAGTAAGAGGAGATTCACTGTCAAACCATGAAACGAACTTTGCTGATTAGTTCTGCCCTGATTTCAGGTCTTTTTCTGTTTGCTCTTCCTGCTAACGCGGCTGAAACTAGATGTGGATGGTTACAAAATCCCACACCTGCAAATTGGTGGTTAAAAGACAGAGATGGTACTTGGACGATCTCTGTACAAGGGGGATATCAAGCCAGAGGGATGGATAATATTCCCAATATTGACAACAAGGAATACGTCAGAACCAATATTAATTACGGATATGGCTGTGCTTGTTTACGTGTTTCGACAGATAGAAATCGCATGAGAATTACCAGCATTGAAAGTGGTAAACCATTACCCTTGAGAACTTGTCGCGAAGATACATCTTTGCCAAAAAAACCTTAGTTGTAGCCCACCCTATGTCAAAGTCTCTTAAATATTCCTCATAGGGTTGGACGACTCCCAGAAGGCGATCTGCTTGCTCTTCTCGCTTGCGCGATCGATCAGGTATTGCTAGTTCCCTCAATAATTTAGGCAATACTTGCGATTCCCTAGGGAAATAGCATCAGCAGTCGTTGAAGATATCTCAAGAAATAGGCGATCGCCTATTAGCAAAAGCTTCTCATCCCACCGCGAGGACTTGGCTGTTAACAGCCTTCAGTTTTCTATGGTGTCAGGTGCAAAATTTGCGGGATTAGTGCGCAATCACTTTAATCACGGCTTCAGAAGCTATATATATGGGCGCACGGATTTTCCGTATAATTTCATCTTACCGGAAAAATTAGGAATTGGCAAGCCCTAACTACTATAAAAAGAAAAAAATCTAAGTCGGCATTGAACACAATTTGCTCTCTGCTGCGATGACAGAATAGCTGTAAACAACGCCAACCCGATAAATATAGGTAAAAGCTAACCCATAACCTTCAAGAAAAGGTGACAAGACCTGACTTTTGCCCAAATTAACTTATGGAGTAGCATCAAGAGGCTTGGTGAGTTTAAGTTTAACAACTGTTCCTTTTTTAAGTTCTACTTCACCACCAGGACTAGATAAAACAAAAGCCGTCGCTGCAGCACCTCCAGCTAGAGTACCCTGCTTGAATTTCGCTTTATCACCGAGAAACTTACCAGCAACTGCTCCACCTAAAATAATGCCAGCATTTTGGAGAAACTTACCTTTGGTTTTTGTTTCTATCTGAGTGTTGACCAAAGTAACATCAATAGGAGAAGCTGCACCATTTTTGAACTTAATGTCATCGAAAACTAGATGTAAACTCGCTTTCTTTCCTTTAGCAGCTTTGACTACATTTTCCAAATGTCCCGCGATTTCAGCATCTTTGAGATCTTTATTCCCTCCCACTGAAGAGTTTTTTACTCGCAGAGTAAAGCGCTCGTTGTTAGGTTGTTTCCCAGTAGATAAATCTTTTTGCAGAACAGCTTCAAAACTGGTTCCAACAGGAATAAGATTTTGCTGATTTTTCGGATTGCTCGATGTCTTGTTGGTCTTGTTAGCTAAGGTGGTTTGGTTTTTATTAGCACCAGGAGAAGTATCGCTAATCTGATCTTCTTGTTGGCGACAAGCAACAGTGCCGCTAAGTAAGACAGCACTGAGGAGGAATGGCATTAACTTTTTCATTGTTTTTTGCTTAAGTAGAATTTGAGGTGACTCTTCCCTGAAGGGAAGCTGAGGAGTTTACAACGATGATTTTCTACGTATATAAGCAAAAGATGCCGATTGGGCGTAAATTCAACATTTCTCTATCAAGCTGCGAAAAATTGTCATTCGCTTTCACCCAGTCCCTTCGAGGAGTTGGCTGTTCGCAGCACTTTTATATGGTGTCCGGTGAAAAAGCTGTGGGAGTTGTACGCAATCAGTTTAATTGCTGATTCAGAAGCTATATATATGGGCGCACGGATTCCCATTATAATTTTATCTTACCGGAAATTTGAGGAATTAGCAAGCCCTCGCTACCAAAAAAGAATTAACAAGCAACTCTTAGGAATCTCCACCCTCAAAAATCAAGGGAAGCGTTCAGCACAGTAAAGATTTTAGGGTCGGCAGGATTTCAACCATAGAATGATCTAATTACAGCAGGGGGATAACTCATAAGAAAGTGCTATCCTCCACAGTTAGTGTGTGTTGTGTGAGGAAATTTTAATTATGGTCACATCCCCAGCCCGGATTCAGGGCTTACCTCGTTTTGAGCCGTCCTATCGCTGTCAGCAAACCTCGACCACCGATATCAGTCTTCTGGCTATACCGCTGACGCTACCGACGACAGCTTTGTTTGGCACCGATGGTATTCGGGGAAGAGTGGGAGATTTGCTAACTACAGATTTAGCATTACAAGTAGGCTTTTGGGGTGGTCAAGTATTGCGAGACTCAGCGCCGACAAATGGACCAGTCATTGTGGGACAAGACTCGCGCTCCTCAAGCGATATGTTGGCCATGGCTTTGAGTGCAGGTTTGACAGCAGCCGGCTTGGAAGTGTGGAATCTGGGATTATGTCCAACTCCTGCGGTTGCTTATCTCAGCGGGATTACTGATGCGGTGGGAGGAGTGATGATTTCAGCTAGTCACAATCCCCCAGAAGACAACGGAATTAAATTTTTTGGTTCAGAAGGCACAAAGCTACCAGGAGCACTGCAAAAGCAAATTGAAGCTGGTTTGAGAGGTGCTGTCGCACGCGAAGCATCTAGCAACGCTTGGGGACAGGATTACCATCGGCCTGAATTGCTCAAGGATTATGTAGAATCAGTGCGGCGTCCGGTGCAATCTGTGACTGATTTACAGGGATTGCGGATTGTCCTAGATTTGGCTTGGGGTGCTGCTGCACAATTGGCCCACCAGGTGTTTGCCGATTTGGGAGCAGAAGTGATCTGCTTGCACGATCAACCAGATGGCGATCGCATTAATGTCAATTGTGGCTCAACTCACCTCAATCCCCTCAAAGAAGCCGTGCATCAGTACTCAGCAGATATGGGCTTCGCTTTTGATGGTGATGCTGACCGAGTAATGGCGGTGGATGCTCAGGGACGTGTGATCGATGGCGATTACATTCTCTATTTCTGGGGGCAAAGTTTACGCGCAGCCCAAATGCTACCAGAAGATTTAATGATCGCTACAGTCATGGCAAATTTGGGCTTTGAGCGTGCTTGGAAGCAGTTGGGAGGTAAATTTGTACGTACCGCTGTTGGTGACCAGTACGTGTATGCAGAAATGGAGCGTAGTGGAGCGATGTTGGGGGGTGAACAATCGGGACATATCCTCTGTCACCACTACAGCTTGACTGGCGATGGTATGCTAACTGCTTTACATTTGGCCTCTTTGGTGAGTCAGTCGGGTGTATCTTTAACTCAGTTAGTAGACCAAAGCTTCCAAACTTACCCACAGTTGCTGTGTAATGTGCGGGTGGAAGACCGAGAGCGCCGAGTAAACTGGCAAGAGTGTGAGCCTGTTACTGCTGCGATCGCAATAGCTGAGGCCGCGATGGGAGACGCCGGCAGAATTTTGGTGCGTGCTTCTGGTACTGAACCTCTGATCCGCGTTATGGTTGAAGCTCAATCGGCTCAACTTGCTGACCATTGGGCCGTCAGAGTTGGTTGCAGTGGTTAAGCAATATCTCACCTAGGGTTGTTTGTTATTTGTTATTTGTTGTTTGTTGTTTGTTGTTTGTTGTTGGGAAGGTTAGAAAGTTCAATTTTTCAACCTTCCAACCCTCTTAATATCGAATCCGAATGATTGGAATAATATGTTTTTTTTAACGCAGAGAGCGCAGAGGGTGACACAGAGGGACGCAGAGGTTTTTAAAGAATTCCGGTAGGGAAATGATATAACTTGTGAGTGAACCTCTAAAAATTCTGCAAATTGTCCCTTCGATTTCCTTGGTTTATGGTGGTCCTAGTCAGATGGTCAAGGGGCTTTCCCAAGCACTAGCATCTCAAGGTGTGGAAGTCACAGTATTGACAACAGACTCAAATGGTGATAAAGGTCAACCACCGCTGGATGTTCCTCTCAATCAACCAGTAAAGCAGGATGGCTATGAAGTGCGATACTTCCATTGCTCTCCTTTTCGCCGCTACAAATTCTCCTTCGACTTGTTACGCTGGCTTTGGGAACACGCGACAGAGTTTGACCTTGCTCATATCCATGCGCTATTTTCGCCTGTGAGTACTGCTGCTGCAACGGTAGCGCGATACAAGAAGCTACCCTATATTTTGCGTCCCCTAGGCACTCTTGACCCTGCGGATTTACGCAAGAAACGGCGTTTGAAGCAAGTTTATGCAGCATTGCTGGAACGGCAAAATTTAGCTGGTGCGGCTGGGATTCACTTTACGAGTGTCCAAGAGGCGAAGATTTCTGAACGCTTTGGAACTTCCAGCAATGATATCGTGATTCCGCTGGGAGTAAAGCCACAGGTGTTTACTTCTGAATATCAGATACGGCGTCAGTTAGGTATTTCAGATGACTTACCTTTGCTGCTGTTTATGTCTCGCATTGACCCGAAAAAGGGGCTAAATTTGCTGATCCCAGCCCTGGAGAAGTTGTTACAGGAAGGGCGAAGTTTTCAGTTTGTTCTAGCAGGAACGAATCCTCAAGACCCGGATTATGAAAAACAGATTCAGGAACAAATTAAGGCTTCACCGCTTTCAAATTGCACCACAATTACAGGTTTTGTTACTGGTGAATTGAAGCAGACTTTGTTACAAAATGCTGACTTATTTGTTCTACCTTCTTATTACGAAAACTTTGGGATTGCTGTAGCGGAAGCGATGGTTGCTGGAACGCCAGTGGTGATTTCTGACCAAGTACACATCTGGGAGGAAATTCGTAATACTGAGGGTGGCTGGGTTTGTAATTGTGAGGTGGATGCTTTAACTCAGGTTTTGCGGGAAGCACTTCAGGATGTCGGTGAACGACAACGCCGGGGAGCAAATGCTCAAGCATATGCTTTGAAGCATTACAGTTGGGAGGCGATCGCTATAGCAATGATTCAAGCTTATGGGCAAATTCTCAAGTAGATGTGCCGCGAAAAGCCAGATCGCCCTCAAAACTCAAAACCGTTAGTTAACACAAACTCAGCAACACAAAAACCCTATTGATAAATCTTTCGATAAAATATCGACAGGAATTGTCGCGAATATTACACTAAAATATTCTGTTCAACTTGAACCGCCCAGCATCATTAAAAATAGATACAAAACTTAAAGAAAGTCTAGTTATTCAGAGAGGTTATCACGTGCAGTCTCCAAGCATCTCTAAAAACGCAGTCTCCGCAAAAAGCAGCAGTCGCCATACTGGTGCATTTGCCTTACTTGACAGTCTCAAACGCCACGGAGTTGAACACATCTTTGGCTATCCCGGTGGAGCAATTCTACCGATATACGACGAACTCTACAAATGGGAAGCAACAGGTGAAATTAAGCACATCCTAGTCAGACACGAACAGGGAGCCGCCCATGCTGCCGACGGATACGCCCGTGCTACTGGCAAAGTAGGTGTATGTTTCGGCACATCAGGCCCCGGAGCAACCAATCTGGTGACAGGAATCGCCACAGCCCATATGGACTCCATTCCAATGGTAGTCATCACCGGTCAAGTTCCCCGTGGTGCAATTGGTACAGACGCCTTCCAGGAAACTGATATCTACGGAATCACTCTACCAATTGTCAAACATTCCTACGTAGTTCGTGACCCCAAAGATATGGCGCGAATCGTCGCTGAAGCCTTCCATATCGCCAGTACAGGGCGTCCTGGACCCGTATTAATCGATATCCCGAAAGATGTAGGCTTAGAAGCATTTGACTACGAGCCAGTCGAACCCGGTAGCATCAAATTGACAGGCTATCGCCCAACAGTCAAGGGCAATCCTCGGCAAATTAACCAAGCACTAAATCTGATTCGTCAGGCCAGACAACCACTGCTTTATGTCGGAGGTGGAGCGATCGCCGCCGGTGCACACCCAGAAATCCAGAAACTAGCAGAAATCTTCCAAATTCCCGTCACCACAACCCTAATGGGCAAAGGCGCCTTTGAGGAATCCCATCCCTTAGCCGTGGGAATGTTAGGGATGCACGGTACCGCCTATGCTAACTTTGCTGTCACTGACTGTGACTTACTAATTGCTGTCGGTGCACGTTTTGATGACAGGGTGACAGGGAAACTCGATGAATTTGCTTCCCGCGCCAAAGTAATTCATATTGATATTGATCCCGCAGAAGTAGGGAAAAATCGCGCCCCAGAAGTTCCAATTGTCGGCGATGTGCGACAGGTACTCTGTGACTTGTTGCGTCGCTACGAAGAATTAAATATCCCAGCAGAACCGAAGCAAACTAAAGCCTGGCTGGCGAAAATTAACCGTTGGCGCGAAGATTATCCTTTACAGGTATCTCAATATCCCGATCGCCTTTCACCCCAAGAAGTGATTGTCGAGTTAGCACGTCAAGCACCTGATGCATATTACTCCACAGATGTTGGTCAACACCAGATGTGGGCAGCGCAGTTCCTCAAGAATGGGCCGCGTCGTTGGATTTCCAGTGCTGGCTTAGGTACGATGGGTTTTGGCTTACCGGCTGCAATGGGTGCAAAAGTCGCTTTGCCAAACCAACAAGTGATCTGTATTGCCGGTGATGCTAGCATCCAGATGAATATTCAGGAACTTGGGACGCTGGCACAATTTGGCATAAATGTCAAGACTGTGATTATCAACAATGGCTGGCAAGGGATGGTGCGTCAGTGGCAAGAGGCTTTCTATGATCAGCATTATTCTTCCTCTAATATGGAAGTCGGGATGCCAGATTTTGTGAAACTGGCAGAGGCCTATGGCATTAAGGGAATTTTGGTGAAAAGTCCGGATGAATTGCAAGGGGCGATCGCCGAAATTCTCGCTCACGATGGGCCAGTATTAGCAGACATCCGGGTGAACAGAAACGAGAACTGTTACCCAATGGTTGCTCCCGGTAAGAGTAATGCACAGATGATCGGTTTACCAGAACGCAGCAAGATTGAAGCTACGGAGTTAGTTTATTGCAGTAACTGTGGGGCAAAAAATGTGGAAAGTAACAACTTCTGTCCCGAATGCGGTACGAAAATCTAAGTTGATTTTGCTCAAGATAGTTTAAGTACAACAGAGAAAAAGTCCCTTGCCATTGTGCTGGGGCTTTTTTTGCAGAATTAACTATAAGCTTAAATTGACAAACCCAAAATCGCACACAGAGCTTGAGTTAAATCTTCCAAGTAGCTATCATCCAAATGGCCAATCACTCTAATAATTCGAGATTTATCAATAACTCGAATCTGTTCGCAAAGAACTACTGAGTCTTGGCTTAAACCTCCCACCCCCGTAGGAACTAATACATGAGAAGGCAAAAGTGTACGTCGAATCCTTGTTGTAAACGGCGCAATGATGGTGTGAGGACTGACCGCATTAGCCCGATCAACTTGTAGAATTACCACAGGTCGTATTCCGGCTTGCTCTGTACCAATCACTGGGTTAAGGTCACATAAAACCACATCTCCCCGTATGATATCTACCACTGAATTTCTCCACGGGCAAGACGTTCCTCGTAGTCTTCCAAATTTGGCAAATAGTCACAGAAGTCTGATTCGGCAATTTCCATTGCTTCCTGAAACTCAGTCCACAAAGCAGCACGAGAGCTGTCGCTTTTCATCAGCAGGAACTCTACGAAATCATTCACTTGCTGGACAAGTGGTTCTGGTAATTGGCGAATCTTCGCAATGGTTTCATCACGCACACTCATTTGTTTTCTCTTCTTGCCTTTACTTGACACATTGCTAAGCCTGTATCAACAGCATACTTGAAACACAACGAACCAGAAAAACCCTGACTATGAGTAGCAACACCCTGATAAAGTGGCAGCAACCAACGATAATTCGCCATAGCCAAATTCTTTGTCGTAGCTTCCATCATTGGACAGGAAATTATCTAATTGACACAGAGACAATTGACGATCCGCTAACTTTATCGGAAAGCCTGTTTAAAGCACCCTTTGTGATCGTTTCTCACGGTACTCAAGCAGATCCAATTTTCAATTACGGGAACCTGAAAGCCTTGGAATTGTGGCAGATGGACTGGGATGTTTTTACCAGTTTACCTTCTCGTTATAGTGCAGAACCTGTAGAGCGATCAGAACGAGAAACTATGCTGACAAAAGTACAAACTCAAGGTTTTTTCAGTAACTTTCGAGGTGTTCGGATCTCCAGTAAAGGCGATCGCTTCTTCATTGAGGACGGAATTATCTGGAACCTTTTAGACGAGGAAAACCAACTGTGTGGTCAAGCCGCAAGCTTCAGTAGATGGACACCCATCACTTGACCATTAGCAATTTTTAGTAGGCCGAAACTCGCAGCGTGTAACTAGCGTTCCCTCTAGGTGCCTCCGACAATAATCTCATAGTCTCCAGTCGCAGGTAAAGTCCCGCTCCAGCTAGTGCGTTCTTGAGCTAATGTCCGTCCATTGGGACTCTTGATATCAAAAACCGCATTTTTCTCAACAGACGAGATATTGACTCTCATGGTCTGACGAGCTTTTGCAGCAACTATGTAAGTATCTCTAGTCCCTCGAACTACAGAGTTTTTTGCAGTCGCTCCACTAGCACCCGGTGCAAAGCGTATTCTGTAGGTACGCGACTGTTGAGCCATTAACATAGTTGGTTTAAGGGTTCCCCCTGGAGCCAGCTCTTGTTTAGGGGTACTAGCTACGGTTGTGGCGCTGATCTGGATGGGTACAAAGGCTAGAGAAGCGATCGCCAAGCCGAAAAAACTTTGAAGTTTCATCAAAAAGTAAATCCATCAGGGATTATGCATCTGCCAAGCATAGGCAGCGTAACCTATAGCAGCAAAGACTGCCATATACGGTAACAAATTTTACTAGAACTATATCTAGTGTTATATTGATTAATTAAAAAAAGTGTAATACGATAGTAAAGTAATCGTAAGTCAGCCTAATCCAGTGACTGCATCCCAAACCAGATAAAGGGTTGCTCAAACTGGAACGGGGGAACCATTTTCTGGGGCAAATCTTCTGATTAAAAGTCTTTTTAAGAAAGATGAAGCAAGAAGAAGAAGGACATCTCTCAGTCCTAGCCCGTCAGCTAACTCCGTCGGCATCAGAGAGGAGACTGAAAGTAACCACTATTAATAAATAATGTGTGTTCTCATCAGTGTCCTTGGTCGGTACGTGTCCACTTTGTTGCACCTACCTTAGATTCTGATGAGATGAAAATTTCGTTTCAACTCATGGGTTTGAGGTAGGGAAGCTACTCATGAGGAGAAGATCTACCATGTCCGTGAATCAAAAGAATCGTGTAGCCTTGATTTCGGTTAGTGGCGACCCAGCGGCGGAAATTGGCCAAGAAGAAGCTGGAGGCCAAAACGTTTATGTGCGTCAAGTAGGACTAGCACTAGCTAAGCAAGGATGGGCTGTGGATATGTTC
>JAYFMV010000090.1:0-92284 GCA_042408245.1 Potamolinea sp. | reverse complement strand
CCGATGTTCATTAGGGCTGGTGAAGCCCCGTACAGTCATTGCACTGGCAATTTGCTCGGCTCGTAGCAAGAGATTTTCTAGCAGACGTTCTGATACCATTAACCAAACTTGCAGGCTTTTGCGGACGCCCAGCTTTTTCCAGTTGATGGCGCGGGTGCTAACAGAACGAATTAAATTCTGCACTTCTTCCAGCACGAGGGGAATGAAGCGCAAGGAAAGGGTCAAGGTTAGCACGATTTCCGTAACTGGCACGTTTAGACGGCGCAAGGGCCGCATTAAAGTTTCTAAACCGGCAGTAATTTCTTCTGGTGCAGTTGTCAGTAGATACAAGTTGGTGCTGTAAATCAAGACAAATAGCAGGGTGCTGACGCGAATTCCCAGATCTAAAGACCGACGAGTAACTTTAACTGGGCCAGCGCTTAATAAAACGTAGCTGTAAGCTGTCGGTTGTGGAAGGGACTTCAGTGTTGATGACTGTGTTGGGGAAGTTTTCGGGGCTGGTTTTTGTCCCCAACCAAAGGGATTATACCAAGGTCTAGACTCAGATACTTTGTCCGTCAGGTTGATAGTTTGTTCAGCAAAAGTTAGTTCATTAGCTGGTAATCGTGGATGATGGTTAGCAGCAAGTCCGTCGGGAGCGATCGCGCTGACGACCAAGACGAAAAGTGAGAGGAACAGCAGCCAACCCATTTGCTGACGCCACACGCGCCAGGGTATCAGTGCCGCTAAGGTCAGCAAAATCAACAGCAGCACCAGCGTTAGACGCCAGCAAGGGATTGGGCAACAGGGGAGCTAACAGAAAGCTCATCAGCCAGAGAAACTTTACCCTAGAGTCCAGGGAATGCAGCCAGGTGACTGGTTGTTCTAGGTACAACCCTAGGGGGTAGCGATCGCAGTAAATCCATTTTTGGTTGTTGGCTATTTGTTCAGTTGGTCTGTTGGTCATTTGTTGTTGGTCATTTGTGATTAGTTCACTGAAATGCGACAAACGTAGGGGCGGGTTTAGCAGATAAATTTTGCTACCAACCAATAATTTATGTACAAAACCCGCCCCTCAAAGCTGACAACCAGCAACTAACCACTATACGCGAGTTGCCCGATTGGCCGTGGACGTGAGCCTCCCCAACTTCACGAACTTTTTTGCCACGCCACAACAAACGTAATGGTGTTCCTTTGAAAGCCCAATTGTTCCCGAAATTGATGCTCTATGTATTTGCGATAGTTGTCATTAAAGCGTGCCGGATCATTGACGAACAGAGCAATTGTTGGCGGCTGACTTTTTACCTGAGTTCCATAGTAAATTTTGCCCTGACGACCGCCTCGGCTGGTAGGGGGAGAGTGCCAGCCAACTGCTTCTTCCAGTACTTCATTAATTACCGAAGTTGTGACGCGGCGCTGGTGACTAAGAGCAGCAGTGTCCACTACATCCAGAATATTTTCTACTCGCTTACCAGTCAAGGCACTGACAAAAATCATGTCCGCCCATTCGATAAATTGCAGTCGCTCTTTGACATCTTTTTCGTATTCATAAATCGTGTAAGAATCTTTTTCGACTGCATCCCACTTGTTGACCACAATCACAGCAGCACGTCCTTCATCGGCGATGCGTCCTGCTAACTTTTGGTCTTGTTCTGTGACACCATCGAGGGCGTCAATCACCAGTAGAACTACATTTGACTCGACGAATTGCTTTGAAAGCACGATTTATGCCAAAAAATTCTGGCCCGTATTCAACGTGTTTCTTCTTACGAATTCCCGCCGTATCGATGAGGCGATAAGTTTTGTTTTCGATGCCCTTTTCCGGGTCGCCAGGACGTTCTAATACCATATCAATGGTATCACGAGTCGTGCCAGAAATTGGGCTAACAATCGAGCGATTTTCACCCGTGAGTGCGTTCAATAAACTGGATTTGCCGACGTTTGGCCGTCCAACAATTGCTACTCTAATTTCCGGTGTTTCTGGGGGTGCGTCTACGGGTGGTAAGTAGGTAATCAGATCGTCGAGTAATTCTCCTGTTCCGTTACCATGAATAGAAGAGATTGGGTAAGGTTCACCCAAGCCTAATTCCCAAAACTGGGAAGCTTGGATAATCCCTTGTTCTGGCGATTCGCATTTGTTGACAGCGAGGAGAACAGGTACAGAGTGTTGACGCAACCATTCAGCAATTTCGGTATCACCAGCAGTCGGACCACTCTTTCCATCAAGTACAAAAATCGCAGCTTTGGATTCTGCTAAGGCCGTCATTACTTGTGCCCGAATCAGAGGTAAGAATTCGGTATCATCATCAAATATTAAGCCACCTGTATCTACAACCAGAAATTCACGGTCTTGCCAAAAAGAGGGGCGATAGGTGCGATCGCGCGTGACTCCTGGATCGTCATGTACAATGGCATCATTTGCGCCCGCTAAACGATTGACTAGGGTAGATTTGCCTACGTTTGGGCGTCCAATAACAGCAACAATAGGTAAAGACATAACTGTATTCTGTGAGCAATGAGCATAAAGTACCAGACGCGACAAATCGCGCTGGTACGCTCTCATTGTAGCTGTCAACGGCTATGACAAACATTGTCTGGATGACATTCTTTCCCAAGGGAATCTTGCATTTGGGTGAAAAGCTATCTCTGAAACCCAAAATTTACTCTCCGAATGCAAGATACCTTACAAACTTTTGCAAGAGATATAGTCTAATTAAATCAAGGATATCAACTGGTAAATTCTGATTTTTCAGAATAAAAAAGCTCATCAGGTGTGAGAGGAAATTATGCAAAATATTTTGTTGAGTACGCTACAAATTAGTTTGGCTGGCTGGGTTAATATCTTGCTTATTTGCAGTATCACCCATGCAGAAACGACCGTAGCGACAAGTGAAACTATAAATGTAGAATCCTCCGTTGACCTGGCAGAAAGCAATCAAAATACACAGGAAAATGTTCTTGTGAAGCAGGTAAATTTAGCTTTTGAATCACCTGAAAAGACTAATTTTGTGGCTCAAGTAGAATCAGTTGATCAGCTACCTGAACAAAGTGATGCAATGGAGCAAATTACCAATGTTTCCCAATTGCGGGACGTTTCTCCAGGAGATTGGGCTTATGAAGCGCTACGTTCCCTTGTGGAACGCTATGGCTGTATTGCTGGATATCCGGATCGTACTTATCGAGGTAATCGCGCTACCAGTCGATATGAATTTGCGGCTGGTTTAAACGCTTGTTTGCAGCAAATTGAGAAATTGATCGCCACTACTTCAGCTAATTTGGTCACCAAAGAAGATTTGGCGAAGCTACAACAATTGACCAATGAATTTAGGACAGAACTGACCACACTAGGGACGCGATTGGATACCTTACAAGGTCGTGTGGCTTCTCTAGAAAACAAGCAGTTTTCGACAACTACAAAACTAAAAGTTGAACTGATCAACTATCTGGGCGATGCTTTTGGGGAAAATGCTGACAAAATTAACAACACCTCCCTTGGTTATCGCATGCGCATGGATTTTGACACTAGCTTCACTGGCAAAGATCGCTTGAGAACTCGTCTTCAGTCCACTAACTTAAGACTGTTGGATACAGGTGCAAAATTTGGCGGTAGTCCCGATGTCGCGATTGGTGGTGTATCAAATGAAACTCGTTTTACTCCCAGTAGTCCCAGAGAAAACGGAGAGATGAAAATCAGTCGGTTAGAGTATCGTTTTCCAGTGGGAGACAAGTTAACAGTTTACTTGGAAGCTAACACAATAGACCCAACGATAATTACAGATCCGATTACTCCTTTTAGCGATACTGCTATTACTGGAATTTCTAACTTTTCTCAAGTCAACCCCGCTTATGTTCCGATTGGAAATCGCGCCGAAATTGCCGCAAATTACGCGATTAGCAAAAGCCTCAGCTTCGATTTTGGTTACTTAGGTGAAGATACAAGTGGAGAAGGTGCGCCTAATAATTCAGGTCAAGATTCAGGTATATTTAATGGTGGCTACAGTGCTTTTGCACAGTTAGTTTATAGTAGCGATCGCCTGAAAGTTGGCTTATCCTACGTCAACTCATATTCTCCTGCAAACGGTGTAGATACTCTAGCTGGTAGTAATGCAGCCAAGGTAATTGATGTTAATACTTTTAGCAATCCAGTAGTAGGGAATTCTTACGGTTTACAAGCCAATTACCGATTGAGTAATCGTTTTGAATTAGGTGGTTGGGTGGGTTATACTGCAGCTCGTACCCTTGGGGATGTGAAGGGAGATGCAAGTATATTTAACTTTGCGGTGACAATGGCTTTTCCTGACCTTGGAAAAGAAGGAAATTTGGGTGGTATTGTGTTTGGGATGCAGCCTAAATTAACCAGTACTAGCAATAGTGCTTTAGCCAGTGCGATTGGTTTACCTGCTGGACAAAGAAGCGATCGCGATACAGGATTCCACGTCGAAGCTTTCTACAGATATAAATTGACCGATAATATTTCGATTACTCCTGGCTTCTTTTGGCTAACAGCACCTAACCATGATCAACGAAATCCTGATGTGGTGATTGGTGTGGTTAGAACCTCCTTTACTTTCTAGCCGTAAGGTGGGCAGTTAACTACCCACCTTACATTAAGATAGTAGCTTTTTAGTTAGATATTCCTGCCAAGTAATTAGCCTTTAAACTGCTGTAGGGGCAAAGCATTCGGAGAGCAAATCTTGGGTTTTACCGATAAATTTTAGCCCGAATGCTTCGCCCTTCCTTAGATTTTTAACACAAGCAGACCCGCTCTAGTGCAGATTTGGGCAAAATACATCTTCAGAGGTATAGCATTTTTCCTGTATAAATTGGTAATTGTTATTTAGAACACAGGAGAGTTATCTCAATCTGCTGTTTATAAGTTTTAATACTTAACCCCTTTTTTTGTGGGGGTAAATAGAAATGTTTAATATCAGGAAGTTTGGATGGTTATTTACCATCTCACTTATTGTTGTGCTGGCAATGAATAATTTTATTGCAGTCGCCCAACAGTCAGGAGGTAAACAAGAAAAATTAACGATGGTTACCTCTGCTGACTATCCACCTTATGAATTTAGAAATACTGCGACTGGCAAAAATGAAATTATTGGCTTTGACGTAGATATTGCCAAAAGAATTTCCCAAGAACTTGGGTTTCAATTGGAAATTAAAGATACAGATTTCAATGGTTTGATTCCAGCTTTACAAGCGAATCGTGCTGATTTTGTCATGGCTGGTATGACACCAACACCAGAACGTCAGAAAAATGTAGATTTTTCAGATACTTACTACGAGGCAAAAAACACAATTGTTGCTAAGAAAGGTAGTAATCTGCAAAAACCTGAAGACTTAGCAGGAAAAAAAGTTGGTGTACAGTTAGGTTCGATTCAAGAAAAAGAAGCTAAGAAATTCAAGGATGTCAAAATCTCCTCACTGAATAAAACCAGTGAAATTATCCAAGAAATTAAAGCATATCGCATTAATGCAGCGATCATCGAAGATACAATTGCCAAGGGTTTCATAGCCAATAACCCGGATTTGGAATTTAATACTATTCCCAATACCGAAGCATCTGGTTCTGCGATTGCTTTTCCTAAAGGTTCTAAGCGAGTTGAGGACTTTAACCGAGTTCTTAAGCAAATGAAAGAAAGCGGTGAATTAGAAGCCTTGGTGAAAAAGTGGTTTGAAAACCCCCTACAAACTCAAGCAACTAGCGGAACACCTGCAGAAGCTAATAAGAAAGGCTTGTCGTTTGATAAAATAGCGCCCAGCATTCCTTACATTGTTGAAGGGATTTTAGAGACATTGAAATTCACCGCTATCTCAGCGTTCTTAGGATTTATTTGGGGTACAGTTCTGGCGTTATTTAAGATTTCCACCTTCAAGCCATTATTGTGGTTTGCGACTGCTTATACATCTATATTTCGAGGAACACCACTGCTATTGCAAATTGCTATAGTTTATTACGCCACACCTCAATTAACTGGCTACAATATTGCACCATTACTAGCAGGTGTGATTACCTTTACTCTCAATTCCGGTGCTTATATTTCTGAAACAATTCGCGCTGGAATTTTGGCAGTTGATAAAGGACAAAGAGAAGCAGCGCTATCGTTGGGTGTTCCTTATAAGCCAATGATGTCAGATATTATTTTGCCACAAGCGCTAAAAAATATTTTGCCTGCGCTAGTAAATGAAAGTATTGCTTTGTTGAAAGATTCAGCTTTGGTTTCAACTATTGGAGTAGCTGATTTATTGCGTCGCGCTCAAATTGTGGGAGCAGAAAAATATATCTACTTTGAACCTCTGTTATTTGCTGGCATTATTTACTATTTGATGGTCATGACTTTAACCTGGGGAGGGTATGCAATTGAACGGAAACTCCAACGTAGCAGCTAATTACACTACGCAATCAAACCAAAATACAAACCTAGCTATTAAAGTAGAAGAACTGCATAAATCCTTCGGAAACCTCAAGGTTCTGCGAGGCATTTCTACAGAGATCAAAAAAGGTCAAGTTGTTGCGGTTATCGGGCCTTCTGGTTCAGGAAAGTCAACTTTTCTACGTTGCATGAATTTACTGGAAGTTCCAACTTCAGGTAAGATTTATATAGATGGAGTAGACATCACCGATCGCCACACCAATATCATGAAAGTTCGTCAGAATATTGGCATGGTGTTTCAACATTTCCATCTGTTTCCTCACATGACAGTGCTAAAAAATGTGATGTATGCGCCAACTACGGTTAAGCACGTTTCTAAGGATGAAGCGCGAGAAGAAGGGTTAGAATTGCTCTCAAAAGTTGGTTTGTCCGAAAAAGCTGATGTTTATCCTTCTAGATTGTCAGGTGGACAAAAGCAACGGGTAGCAATTGCGCGTTCTTTGGCAATGAAACCAGATATCATGTTGTTTGATGAGCCAACATCTGCACTTGACCCAGAAATGGTAAAAGAGGTGTTGGAGGTGATGAAAGACCTTACTAAAACTGGTATTACAATGGCGATTGTCACTCATGAAATGGGATTTGCGAGAGAAGTTGCTGATCGCATTTTGTTTTTAGATGGGGGAAGATTGGCTGAAGATTCACCCCCGAAGGAATTCTTTAGCAATCCCCAGTGCGATCGCGCTAAGCAATTTCTAGAAAAGATGCTGTGAGTTCAAGCTTCGTTAATCACTTCTTTGTCAACGGTTAACAAACAACCAACAACTAACAACTAACAACTAACAACTAACAACTAACAACTAACAACTAACAACTAACAACTAACAACTAACAACTACATATATCCCTTGAGAACTTCTGCTGTAGCAAGTCCAGTTTTTTCCCAACTGAATTGACTTGCTTGGTTGAGACTAAGGGTGCGTAAATGCGATCGCAAACCTGAATCATTGACTATGGTTTGCATCGCTTCCGTGATTTCACCAGTATTGTAAGGATTGACTAAAATAGCCGCATCACCAGCAACTTCAGGTAAAGCGGAGAGATTGGAAGTAATCACGGGAGTACCGCAAGCCATTGCTTCTAGTACAGGGAGTCCGAAACCTTCCCAAAGACTGGGGAAAACGAGAGCGATCGCCTGATTAATAATTATCGGTAACTGTTCATAAGTAACGTAGTTTAGGAATTTTACCTGATTGCTTACACCTAGTTGTATTGCTTGTTCTTGTAATACTGGTGTGAAGCGTTGATCTGTTGGCCCAGCTATCCACAATTCACAATCACGACTACTTGGTAAAGCCGCGAAAGCGTCGATTAAGCGCTGCAAATTTTTATATTTGTCGTGTCGTCCAATGTATAGAAAATAATTGCTGGTAGGTAAGTCTAGAAACCTGAAATGTTGGGCGTTGTGAGCGAGAAGAATTGGAGTAATTTTTTTCTCTGGAATCTGGAAGTAATCCCTGATATCTTTAGCTGTAGCGATGGAGTTGCAGAGAATATGTTCGGCTTGGGATAGAACTTGGGGAATGTAGTAACGGGAATAGTAAGTTAGGGGAGAACGGGAGTTAGGAAAGCGTAGGGGAATTAAGTCATGTACGGTGACAATGTAGCGGGTGTTGGTATTAAGTGGTGCTTCAGGAATTGGGGAAAATAGGAGATGTGAGTGCAGTTTTTGGTAAATTTTGGGTAGCTGTAATTGAGTCCACAAAAGGCGTCGCAAATGTCCTTTTGTCCCGTGTTCCGCACTCAAGTTAGGTGGTACGGGATAGCATTTAAAGTTATCAATATTATTGGCTGTGAGTAGAGTTGGGTTAAGAGATTGCAGATGGGTAAAAATATTTCTGCCATAAATCATTAAACCTGTTGGTTCAGCGATGAGGAAAGATAGATTTATAAGCAGGGGTGAATTAATATTGCTCATTACAGAAGGGATTTATAAGCTTTCAGAGTTTCCTTAGCAGTTCTCTCCCATGAGAATAATTTTGCTCTATCTTTCCCCTTATCAATTAACTCCTGACGTAGCTGATAATTACTGATTACTTGCAAAATTGCCTCTGCTAAGTGAGTTGAATCGTTGGGGTCTATTAGTATAGCCGCATCTCCTGCAACTTCCGGTAGCGATGAAGTATTGGAAGCGATGACGGGAGCACCTAATGTCATTGCTTCTAAGACAGGAAGACCAAATCCTTCATAGTGGGAAGGGTAAACAAAGACACCTGCTTTTGAGTAAAACAAAGCGACTTCTTGATCAGATAAATAATCGAGGTGATAAATCTGGTCTTTCCAGGGCGATCGCTCAATTTCTGCAAAAATTTCTTCATAGTGCCAGCCTTTTTGACCAATTAGCACTAAGTTATGCTCTATCTTATGCTTTTGCTTTAATAGATTAAAGGCTGTGATTAAGCTAACAATATTTTTCCTTGGTTCAATATTGCTAACAAACAAAATATACGGTTGAGCAAAATTATAATTAACGTTCTTTAGCTGTTGATTAATTAAGTTATCATCCAGGTAGTTTGGATAATAACGACTTGCCAAGGGAGTCACGTAGATACGTTCTGGAGATACGTTTAAATATTCCACAATATCTTGCTTAGAACTTTCTGAGATAGTTATCACTAAATCAGTCCACTTCAAGCATTGTTTAACACGTTTTGTATAGGTGCTAACGATTGAGTTTACATAATTCGGATACTTAATAAATGTCAGGTCATAAATATTCATCACCCTTAAGCTTTTTTTGCACGGATATACGGCGTAGTTAGTGCCGTGAACTATATCCGGGTAACCAAAATTTCCCTCAAAATAAGGGAGTACTGGGTTAGGGAATGATATTAATACATCCAAAACTCTTACAGGTAGAGGTAACAAGTAAAGATTGGGGTATTTATCTAAAAATTGAGGAAAGGATAAATTGCCTAAAAGCCAGTTTTTTAAACCAGGCTGATAAGCAATTCCTAACTCGAAATTTTCCTGAAAACTTAAACTCTGTAGTGAGTTAAGTAAATTATGAACATACAAGCCAACTCCACTTGGTTTAGGTAGTAATGGTGTGGCATCAACTACAATCTTAATCATCAGCTATTCGATGTTTTTCCCTCACTCAGTTCTTTGAGGTCATTCTCAACCATAATTTCAACCAATTGCTGCAAAGAATAGCGAGGTTGCCAATGTAGTTTGGTTTTAATTTTATCAATACAGCCTACTAACTGTACTGGTTCATCCGGTCGGTAAAAAGCTGGGTCTACGGAAACATAATCTTGCCAATTCAAGTTAAGGCAACTAAAGGCATATTCTACCAACTCGCTAACAGAATGAGTTTCACCACTGGCAATAATATAATCGTCAGGTTGTTCTTGTTGCAGCATCAGCCACATCGCATAAACTGCATCTTTTGCGTAACACCAATCACGACGCGCATCTAGGTTACCAAGTTTCAGTTCATTAGCAAGACCAAGCTTAATCATCGCAGCGCTACGAGTGATTTTACGAAAGACAAATTCCGTACCGCGTCGGGGGGATTCGTGGGTATAGGTAATTCCGCAGCAGGCGTACAAATTGTACTGTTGGCGATAGTTAATTGTCATCCAGTGGGCGTAGGCTTTAGCAACACCGTAGGGGTTACGAGGACGAAAAGCAGTGCGTTCGGTTTGAGGTGACTCGTCAGGTTGACCAAAAACTTCGCTGCTAGAAGCTTGGTAAAATTTGGCATCAGGTTTGCAGCGACGGATTGATTCTAGCAGGCGAGAGACGCCAATCGCGGTATATTCAGCAGTGAGGGCGGGTTGTGTCCAGGAGAGGGGAACGTAGCTTTGGGATGCGAGGTTATAGATTTCGTCAGGTTGAGATTGGGCGATCGCATCCATCAGCGAACATTGATCCAAAAGGTCGCCGGACAAAATTTGGATATTATTTGAGAGGTGACTGATACGGCTGATGTTGCTGGAACTGGAACGACGAACTAGACCAAAAACTTGGTAGCCTTTTTCTAAGAGGAGTTCAGCTAGGTATGAGCCGTCTTGACCGGTTAGTCCTGTGATTAGAGCTTTTTTCGCCATTTATTTTATTGAATTTTTTTTGCCAAATTAAACTGTTTTTATTTTATTTCATGGCTATAATCTCGCCAGCCCCTTCTTAATTCCTGACCTACAAAAGTAGTGTTTAATTGTGCCTATCTGCTTTTTGCGCAACATTTTTTAACCTGCTAGCGCTCAATAGCAAAGCGGATTGCATTCACACCTAGGGCAATCTGTCGAGTATCTCCCTGCGGCTGTATTGTACCCTCCCGCACATGAAACCGAAGCTGGTTATCCCCAGGCTTTAGCTTGCCCGAAACTGGGTAAAAACTTGCTTTATTTTTTAGCTTAATTGTTTCAATAATCTTGTTATTTAAATATACATCAACTGTAGTTTTAGGGAGAATTTGTATTAATTTAAAACTAAAAGCTGTTTGAATAGGTTGAGTCCATTTATTCTCAATTTCTAGCGTCGCATCTTGATTTACCCAGTAGAATACCTTTGAATCCGAGTTATCTTGCCACCAATTATCCAATTTCCACCAATTTTTACCGATTTGGATAATTATTTTTTTATTAAAATCAACCTTTTTTAGTAAATAATCTGGATTTTTCCAAGGGGATTTATCATTATTTATAATGAATCCATCCTGTAAATCATCTGTAAGCATGAATCCGCTTTTTTCCACAACATAATAAGGCTTTTTAAACGGATGATAAGGGTCAATATTAGTAAATACAATAGGATTTTCTTCCAGAAAATTGATCGCCCAAAACTGTTCCCAACTGCTAGATGTGCCTAAGTATATCTTTTCTTTTTTAGCAACTACGGACACTTCAGATAGGTGGCTCAGTTCGGGAGTTACACGTAAATGTTTAACTGCCATAGTTTGGAACGTTGGCAAGATAGCCATAACACTGAAAGTCCCGACAACGCCAAGTGTAATAAATTGAATACGATTTTCACCAAACCGAGAACTGTGCCCAGCAACAATCGAAGCTAAACCAACTGAGAAAGCAATAATAATAGCAAATGTTAAAAAACCTGTAGATTTGTAGTAACCATAAGAGAAGCGGCGAATTAACCCAAGCCATGCTGAAACAGCTATTGCAAAGGTCAAAATTGATAAACCAAGGGTTTTGTTATCCAAACGGTATAAGCCCAAAGCAATCACACCGATTGCCAGTAAATTGGCAACTATCAGCAAAAAGCTTGAATAATTTATACCCGAATGAATACTTAGCAAGCCAACAAGATCTGCTGGAAATGCCCATCTCTTCAAGGTCTCACCTGCATCTTCATTAGACCATGTTATAATTAACTTGATTCCCTGCCAAATAGCCTTGGGATCAATCAATACAGTGACAGCAGAGACGAAAGCAAAATTTCTAATGATTTTAAACTTTTGGTCACTTTTTTGAACGCACTTTAAAACAACGTAGAAAGCTACTGGCAAGATAAAGAAAACGCCCATCTCAGCATAGAGCGTGAACATAGAGGAAATGGTTATTCCAAGTGGTAGCAGGTAGCACTTATAAGGCTCGTCGCCGCGCTCTGCTAGGTAGATCCACAATAAAGCCAAAATAAAACAACCTTGAGCTAAGATTTGTCCTGCAAAGCCTTGATAGTTAAAATAAAGCAAATTAACATTTAGGACACTAATTGTCAGCGCAATCACTGCTGCAAAATAGCGTTTTGTTACCACCAAAGTAAAGATAGCAATCAGGGGCGGAGTCAATGCAAAAAAGATTCCAAGTGTTAAAGTAAAAATCTTGTAAGTTGGTAAATTAAATTGTGAGGCAAGCAGCCCAAACACCAGCCAGCATCCGGGACGATGACCTGGTATTAGCGCGTCTGATATTACCAGTGTTGATGGATATTCAGCAACAACATCTGGACGCTGGTTAATGCTATGAGTCTTCAAAAAATCTGCTGTGATAGCATAAATTGCAGGATCGTTGTTTCCCAGCGAGATTGTGGTTGGTTCTGGACTGACAGCTAACAATGGGTACAAAGCCAGAAACAACGCTATAAGTGACCCAAATGCAATGATTGCATCGAACCTTTGTAAGGGAACTGAAAGCGGAACCTTGCGGAACCTACACAGAGCTAATAAGCCAATTCCAAGTAAAGTAACTAAGTGAACACTTTGATTAGTTGCTAATCCGAGACGACTGAACCATACGACAGAGATATCTGCAACTATTAACCCAAACCAAGGGACTATCCAAAACTGATATGGGCGCGTACTATCTGGTAAGATCAGGCGAGTTGCACCCCACCCCATCAACAGAAAAAATAAATAGATTTCAATAGTAAGTGCAATAGTAGTAAACATTAAACAAGATGTATGTGAACACAACTTCCTAAACTGTCGGACTGGCTCTTGCTTTTTAGGGATTAATCTACAAACATAGCGCTAAACCATATTTAGCGCTTACGAGCAATGACATACATGATGTCATATAAATTCAGATAAAAATCTAATTCCGTTAATTTAAGTGACTTCAGCAATTGGTATAGTCTTGGCTTTTTATGCCGCAGTACAAATATGTTATAAGCAATATTATCTACACTGCGATAAAAGCCACAGTATTGATTATAGACAACATCAAAACCATAATTATTAAGCATATTTGCTAAACTTTGCTTAGAAAAGTAATGGATGTGAGTAGGTGGGTGAATTAATCGCCACTTATCTTTTCTTAAGCGAGCATTCAGACTAGCAATATCTCCCGTAGTAATAGCTAACAGCGCCCCGCTTTCCATTTGTTTGCTAATCTTTTCAATGTATTGCTCAGGTTGACGCAGATGTTCGATTGTATCCCACATACAAACTACATCAAACTTTTGCTCGCCAAAATCATGTTTGAGTAGATCCGCTTGTAATACATCAAGTTTTAAAACTTCGCGAGCGTAACGAATGCCATCTACAGTAATATCTATTCCCTGGACTTGATTAAAGCGACTTTGAGCAATGTCTAAAAAGAAGCCGTAAGCACAGCCAATCTCAAACAGTTTGGTGTGAACAGTTGGCTTAAGAAAAGTCTTGAGAGTCTTCAATCGTAACTTAAAGTTTTTCTGGATTATATTTTTGTCGGCAACATAATCACTGTATTCATCTCCGAAAAAATAATCTTTCTTATATAACTCAAATAGTTCTTGATCGCTCAGTAGTAAATCAGCAACTACATGACCACATTGTTGGCATTTCAGGATACCAGGGTAGAAGGGTTCAGCCTTGGTACTATCACATACAATACAATTATTCATCGTTGTCTAAGTTAACTGTTTCTTCAACTATATAGTGTGGTCTACCTTTAACTTCATCGAAAATCGCGCCAATATATTCTCCTACTATTCCCAAGAAGATTAGCTGAACGCCACTAGAAATAGATATTAACATCACTATGGTTGTCCAACCAGAGGGAAATGAGGCATAAATAAAGTATTGAATTAAGGAGACAAATGCAAAAACAAAACTAAGTATGGCAAAGCCTAAGCCTACATAGATAGCTGCTTTTAAGGGTTTTTTGCTAAAGGAAACTACCCCCTCAAAACCAAATTCAAACATTCTACTTAGGGAATACTTGCTTCTTCCTGCCCGTCTCTTTCTTACCTGAAACTTAATACCTGTACTTCTAAAACCTACCCAACTAAAAAGTCCCCTCAGAAACTGATTGCGCTCTCTAATTTGTTTTCTAAATACTTCTGCTACCCGATACGATATTAGTCTAAAGTCAGCAGCACTTTCATTTATAGTAATCTGAGAAATTTTGTTGATAAAATTGTAAAATAACTTGGAAGTGGAGCGTTTGAAAAAGCCAATTTCCGGTGAATCTTGTCTAATCGTATAAACAATGTCATAGCCTTGTTCATATTTAGCCAACATTTGGGGAATCAGTTCTGGTGGATGCTGCAAGTCACTGTCTAGCATGACAATGACATCGGATTTGCTATTGTCAATTCCTGCTAGCAGTGACATCTGATGACCAAAACGGGAAGATAGTAAAATAGTTTGCACAGAAGGATCTTCTTCGGCTATTGATTTGAGAATTTCCCAAGTTGTATCTGTACTTTGGTCAACAACGAATAAAATTTTGTATTCGTAGCGATAAGACAAATCTACTAATACTCTACTGAGTTCGGTGTAGAAATCTCTAATCACCTCTTCTTCGTTATAAACGGGACTAATAACGGTTAAGGTTTTCCTCATTGTTTTTCTCTGTTTGATCAGCTAACTGGTGCCACAGCTAATATGGATTTGAGAATTGATTCAAAATTTGTCACTGGTGAATAACCTATCAAAGTTTGAAGTTTTTCAACGCTTCCATAATGTACCGGAACATCAACAGATTTGAAGCGGTCAGATTCAGTATGAATTTCTACATCTACTTTCGCCAGTTCTACCAATTTATGGAGTATATCTCCAATTACTGTACCTTGGCCAGAACAAATATTAATTACCTCTCCATAAGCGCTTGGTGTTTGCATCAATTGCCAATAAATTTTGACTACATCTTTAATATCAATAAAGTCTCTGGAAGTAGTTAAATTGCCAACTTTGAGTAGAGGGGGCTGTTGACCATGAATAATTTTAGTTATTTGTTTAACAAAACTTTGGATCGAGAGATATTCTGGCATACCACAGCCAATAATGTTAAATGGTCTGACCATTATTAAGGGTCTACCTTGTTTGGACAGCGCTAGTCCCATTAAAGTTTGTGAAAGCTTACTAATACCGTAGTTGCTGTAAGGATTTGCAGGGGTTTCTTCGTGAATTGGTAATTGTTCTGAACCCACCATACCGTACTCGGCTGATGTGCCAACCAAGAGTACAGGACAATCTTGATATCCTGTAATTTCTAAGGCATGAAGTAGGGTGGCTGCATAAACTGCATTTACTCGGTAAAATAATGCTGGGTCTTGGGAACTGACTACACCTGCAAGATGAAATACGTAGTTCGGCTGAACAATTTTGATGGTGGCTGCTACAGCAGAAATGTCTGAAGTATCTGTTAAATAGTGGTGATTATTAGATGCAGGTTTCGTTCCCAGGGTATGAATCTCTAATCCCTGACTTTGTAAATAGGGAATTAAATGTTGTCCACAAAAACCACCGGCACCTGTAATTAGGGTTCGCATGACATATTTGGCAGGAATTCTGATTGTCTGGATTCAAAGATTTCGGTGGCTGTGCGATAGTCATCTATGCGACCAATATCTAGCCAGTAACAAGGTTCGCGATAGCAATGTACGGGGTGACCATCTTTGCATAATTTCAACATTAGGTCGGGAATGTCTAAATATTCACCTGATTTTAAGTAGGGTTTGATGGCGTTTTTATTTAAGACATTGACACCCATACTTACATCAAAATTGTAGGTTGGTTTCTCTATATAACGAACAAGCTGATTATTTTCGTCGCTTTCTATTACACCAAAATCAATTCTGACTTCCCGTTTATAAGTGCCAATAGTCGCAGCCGCGCCCATCTTTTTATGAAAAGCAAATAAATTTTGGTAATTTAATGTTGTCATTAAATCACCATTCATCACCAAAAAATCATCTTCTAGTTGGTCAATTACTAAGGCAATTGGTCCTGCGGTTCCCAAAGCGCGTTCTTCAAAAGAGTAACTAATTTTCAAACCCAGGCGATCGCCGTTCTGAAAAAAAGCCTGAAGTAACTGACTCAAATATCCTACAGCCAAGATGATTTCAGTTGCTCCTGCACCTTTAAGTTGTCGTAAGATAATCTCCAAGATAGGATAATCACCGACTGGCATTAATGGCTTTGGAAGTACAGTCGTATATGGATGCAGCCGAGTTCCCCTACCGCCTGCAAGAATTAGAGCTTGCATTGATTTCGTCCTCACACAGCATACTGATCGGATTTGAATATACCCTGATTATTTGACACAAAGGTAATAACTTCTTTTAAGCCTGCCTCTAGTGAATATTCAGGTTGCCAGCCAATTGTTGTTAGTGCTTTAGTATTATCACAGATTAACTTGAATACTTCACTTTTGCTGGGACGAATTCTGTTACTGTCAAGTACGATCTGTTTGTCACTGCCCATCACAGATAAAATTGTTGTGGCTAATTCGCCGATGGTAATACCTTTGCCAAAACCGACGTTGGTTACTTGCCCAATTGTTTTTTCAGATTCTGCTACTTTGATAAAACCCCTCACCGTGTCTTTAACATAGGTTAAGTCGCGTACTGGGTCTAGTGATCCTAAACGAATTTCTTTCTGAGTTAGTGCTTGACTGATGATAGTTGGAATTACCGCTCGTGCTGATTGACGGGGGCCGTAGGTATTAAATGGACGAATAATTGAAACTGGTAGTTCAAAGGATAAATAATAGCTTTCGGCAATTTTATCTGCACCAATTTTAGAAGCTGAGTAGGGTGACTGACCTTGCAAGGGATGATTTTCGTCAATTGGGGTATAAATAGCGGTTCCGTAAGTTTCTGAAGTTGAGGTATGAACTACCTTTTCTAGATCAAAGTTTCGCGCTGCTTCCAGTACATTTAATGTACCTTCAATATTGGTGCGAATATAGCTACGAGGAGCGACATAAGAGTAGGGAATTGCTATCAGTGCAGCTAGGTGAAAAACCACCTGATTGTTCTTAACTTGACGCGCCACGAAATCACTATCTTCAATGTTTCCAGCTACCACATTAAGTGCAGCACGATGTTGAGGTGATAAAAATTCTAAATTTCCCCAACTGTTCTGTGAGTTGTAGCGAATCATCGCCGTAACTTCAGCACCTGCTTCGATCATGGCTTCGCATAAATGGCTAGCAATGAAGCCACCTGCACCAGTTACCAAGACTTTCTTACCAATCCATGTCATCCCTAACTCCTTATTTGGTGTGTAGCTCAATTCAGTAATTCAAGTTAGGTATTGTACCACAATTTTTACCCAAAGAATGATGAATAATTTAACATCTATCATTGTTCATTAGTAAGAGGAACTTTTTGATTCTGCTGGAGTTTCCAAGTTAAATATCCTAGAAGAAATAAGGAAGCGACACTAATTCCTACCCCAATGTGAAAACTAACAGGTTTGAACTCAAACTTGATGGTATGTTCACCCGCTGGGACTTGCACGCCACGCAGTACATAATTCGTTTGAAATATCTTGGTGGGAGTACCATCAATTTTCGCTTCCCAGCCTGGATAATAAACATCACTTAGCACCAGAAATGCAGGCGAAGAAGAATTTGTTTGAATCTCTAATTGAGTATCCGCTAAATTGAGAATTTTGGTAATAGCGGCTGGATCTAGTTTCTCTACTTTGAAATTGAGAGGTGTTTCGACAAGGGCAACTTGGGATGGGTCATAAGGACGCCCATCAGGTAATTTAGACGACTTGATGGACTGCAAAACCTCGTCTTTTTTGGCAGTTACTACTTCCGGAACTAACCATGCTCTCGGCATTGCTCGGAGGTTTTCGTAAATGCGAGCACCTTCATTCCAGACTGGCTGAGTAGATGTTTTCTGAATCTTCTCAACCTGCTTCCAACGAGTTGTGTCAGCAAGAGAAATATCGGTATTAGTAATTGGGTAAGATTGCCCAATTTGCTCATCAATCAGAGTAATTTTTTGAATATTTATTGCCCCGGAAGAGCCTACCCATTTCAGATCTATATCTTCTACATTATTTATCTGACCTAGGGGCAATACACTCAGGTACTGGTGGATCTGACAATCTGGATAATCTGGTCTCTGGTGCAGAAAGCTGGTAAAGATGGAGGCTTTGTTGTGCTGCATTTGAGGCAGCACATCGCTACACTCATAAGCCCATTCAGCCGTGTCCCGTCCGGCGCGCAGACTCTTGGTGACAACCTTCCCTGTGGCATCCTGCACCAAAATCTGTACGACTTCGGCGTTATTAGTTAACTTTTGGGAGCAAGCCAGTGAACTGACAATCCCCATCGCCGTTGCTTTGGGTTGAGATGGAATTTTCAACTTAACTGACTGTGATTGGCTTTCTACACCACAATTAGCTCCCATTGCCAAAGTCATATCCTCAGCAGCCCAAAGAATTCCTTTGTCACTAGTCACATTCGCCAGAGCCACAGAAAGCTCTGTGGGCGGTATATAGGCATAACGCACAGCTGTGATGTCCAAGCTCCGGTTTTTAACAGAAGCCCATTCTCCCCAGACATCCCCTCCGCCTCCCATAGGAAACAACTCGCTATACCTGGACAAAATCAGGGGACCGTAGCCACTGGCACTGGGAACCTCCCAAAGCCTGGAGATGTTTGGAGGAACCTCATCGAAATTGCCGATTCCTCCTCTAGGCGATAAAATCCGCTGCTTACTCTCGTTGAGAAGTTTTCGGTATTTCCCCATCACAGCAGTTGGGGTTAAAACCTTCTGGCTGGGTGCGTCAGCTTCCCATGAATAGAACCAGCCGAAACTCCCTAAATCAATTAATACAACCACTAGCACCAAGAGAACACTCAGCCTCGACAGCTTTTTCGCATTCCAGTAAATCAGAACAGTGACTACCAGCAGAAAAACCACCAGTGGTACTCCTACTGCTGGATTAGCCCAGGGGTAAAAGTTGGGAATTTTAGTGGCAGTAGCAGAGATCGCCTTTTTCTGGAGCCAATCAGAAAAAACGACAATACTTGCTAAGTTGACAATGACAATCAAGGTACTGACTAAAACCGTTTTCCATACTAGACGCTTCGGGACTAACTGCTTCTGCATGGCATCAACACCTAAACCTGCCAGTACACTGACGGCTAGAGCCATTTCAATAAAGTGCCGTCCTTGGGCACGAAACTTGTTGTACGCGGGAAAATAGTACAGTAGTCTCCCCAGGGGCGTCCCATCTCCAAGGGCTAACAAGAGTGTTAGTAGAGCAACCGCCAACCAAAACCTCGCCTTCGGTTTGTTTCGATAGGTTATAAATCCAATGATCGCCAATAGGGGTGGGAATAACCCAATATAGCCAGTGACTTCGGTGAGATTCCAAGCACCGAAGTAGGCAGGTTCTTGAAATCGCTGGAAAGGTCCTCCTCCACCAAATAGATAAGGAAAAATAAGCTGAGAAATTTGCTCGGGTGGTAGGGAATGGTTAGCAAATTCCTGGAATGTCATTGTTGCTCGCAATCCCAGCCCAGAAAGTTCAGCGGTTGGCACGATCTGGATTGCCGCCAGAAAAATGCCTAAGACGATGACAGCTATCAATGTTCCATAATATTTCCATCGACCAACTGGGGTAGTCCAGCCTAACAAAAACCCATAGGCTATACTCAAACCAATTGCATACAAAGCAATTTGAGGATGTCCTGCCAGAATACTACAAGTAACTGCACCAGTTCCAATCACAAACCACCAGGAACTAAGGCGATCGCTTAGTCTGTCTACTGCCCAAATTAGTAAGGGCATCCATGCAGCAGCATGAATCATTGTGGTATGACCCAGGTGAGCCATCATAAAGCCACTCATGCTGTAGACAATGCCGCTAACAAGTCCTGCCAGTCGTGAATTGGTTAGGCTATAAGCATAACCATAAGTAAAGCAGCTTGCTAATACATAGGCTGAGATTACAAAGGCATTCCAAGAGTTAGGAATTAGGGAAAATAGTAGAGAAATTGGATACCAAGTCTGAATTTGTGGATCTGCTGCTACAGGAAATCCCGAAAGGATTAAATCTGTCCACAGTGTACGGTGTGAATAGAAAGCGGGTACATAATAAGTGATACCATCTCCGGGTGCTAGTAAGCGTTCTGAAAAGATGACCGGAGCAAAAAAAATGGTGAAGAGGATGGAGAAAAATAGGAATACTGAGAGTGTATGAAAAAGGCGACTATTTAGTTGGCGTGTTTTTCTAAAGGTTTCTATTAAATTCACTATTTACCTCATACTAAATTTAATTTATTTAAAAACTTATACAAATTATTGGCGATCGCCTGCCAATCAAACTTTTCTTGAACATACGCTCTAGCAGTTTCCACCCGCATCTGCTTGGTGGCAAAGTCTTCAGCTTTCAGATTAGAGATCGCTTCTGCAAAATTCCCTATTTCTACAACTAAACAGTGTTTCTCATCTTCAACCCCTAGTCCTCTTGCCCCAACAGGTGTGGAAATGACCGGAATCCCAGCAGCAAAATATTCTAGCATCTTCAGGTTAGTACCTGAACCAAAGGTTACTGTGTTGAGTGCTACGTCAGCTATTCCAAGAACAATCTGTTTAGTTTCCTCATCTACTGCTCCCATAAACCCTACATTCTTCGGGCTTTTTTCATTTTTGAAAGCCCAACCAACACTACCTATAATTAGGAAATTAACATGAGGAAGTTCCTGAGCAATTTTTAAAATATGACGTACAGCCTCTAAATTTGGACTATGCCAACTACCCATAAATAATGCTGTAAAACTGCCATTTACTCCCAGTTCTTTCTGATTTAAACTACGTTTTTCTAAAGAAACATAGCTAACAGCTTCTATATCTACACCATTAGGAACTTCAATAATTTTATCTGGTTCCACACCATAGATTTGGTTGAGCAATTTCCCATCATCACCACAGCAAACCATAATCAGCTTGCTAACCTGACAACATTCTTGTTCAACCTGGCGAGTTGCTGCTAGTAATTCATGGGCTGTTGGATTATCTGGTAGGATAGTTTTTTTAAGCTCTAATTCTACATCCTGAGCTTCATACCAAATCGGTTTATCACTTACTTTTTGAATTGCTGGCAAGAGATAGGGATGGCAAGCAATAATAAAATCAGAAGTAGCAGCAGACTCTCTCAAAGCCTCTACATAAGCTGGGGTAAGCTGATATAGCTGTGGCATCACTACATCTGTAATGGGAACTCTTACCTTTTGCTCAATAGCTATTTCTTCAGCCTGATGTTTGTGAGACTGAGGAATTTGAATTTCCCACAGTCCAGGAGCAATTTCACTACTGTTTAATTTTTCGTTAGGTTTAGTAAACGTAACTAACTCAATATCGAACCAACGTGCTAGATTACGATATAGATGAAAGACTCGTATTTGACCGCCTCCTCTTGGTGGAAAAACAGGAAAAGTTAAAGCAACTGTAATTTTCTTCCGCTTCTTACCAACTGTAGTAGTTATTTTTTCCTCAGTTTCTCCCAGCAGTTTGTTAACAGTATTTTCCCAAGTAATTCCTTGAACCAACTTCTGCGCTGTAAGTCCCATCTGTCGCGCTTCGTCTGTATGTTCGCAGAGATAATCAATGCGTTCAGCTATTGCTTGGGGTTCAGGTGCTACTGAATATCCAGTCTCTCCATTACAGACAAATTCATTTGGCCCACCTGAATCTGTCGTCGTTAACACAGGTTTAGCACTCATCATTGCTTCTATGACCACCAACCCATAATCTTCATCATAGGGGAAGTAAGGTACAGCTAGAGCATCAGCATAAAGTTCTGTGATTTGCTGATCATTTACAAACCCTAGAAACACAATTCTTTGATCATTTCCTGCTAATTGCTTAAGCGCATCAGCATCGGGGCCTGTTCCAGCAATTCTCAGTTCAATATTAGTTTTTACATACTTCATCGCCTCAATTAATAGACGAATCCGCTTAGGGCTATCTAAGCGACTAACTGTGAACAAATAATCGTTACTTCCTCTGCGAAAAGACTTGAGATTGGAAGGTGGGTAAATAACGTTAACAGCACTCCCCACAGGAAAATAATTGACTCGATTTGCTACATTACGAGAGATGGCAGCATATTTGGTAATTGCCTTATTTCCCAAACCTACACCATCTAAAAAATGCACAACTTCTCGCGCTAAAGGGCCGGGAAACTGGAACGCATCTGCTGGCAAATCTTGGCTAAAATGAAGCTGCTCTAACTTTTCAAAAACTTCACTGAGACTAGCCCTAGAACCTTGATTACTACGCAGGAATTCCTGTAAGGCAATAATACTTGGATGCTTGGTAATATACTGCTGTGGACAGCGAGTAAAGTGATAAGTATCGTATAAGCCACGCAAGCGATGCAGCATATAGCAAATATGATGAGGATGCTGCACCATCCAGGCTGGATATTTTCCGGAAATGACTAAATCGAAATAGCTAAGATCTAGCTGAGAGAAATTCTTATAGCTATCAATTACTTCCCAAAAATTTCTTTCTGGGCTTGGCAGTTTAATTAATTCAGCTTGGTGGGGAGTATACTGGTTAATAGAGTTTAACAATCCCCACCAGAGATTTTCAGCTCCACCAATTGTAAATGGAACAGAACTAGGAGCTACAATAGCGATTTTCATAACTTAGAGCCGTGTTGCAGTAAAGGCAAATCGAACATAAACTGATGGGTCAACTTCTGCGGCATTTTTTAGATAATAAAACTCAAATTTAAATTTATCTTGAACTGGCTTGATCAGTCTTTCAAGCAGCGATTTAGGACTATAAAACCGCCCATGTCTGTTTCCCCAACCCTGAGCGCAGTAAATAGTTGTTCCTCGATCAAAATCTACGCCAGATGGAACGCTAACCGTTGGGTCTGTTTGGGTGGCTTGTTCTTTAAAAATATAAAATGGAACTACACAAACCATGCCACCTGGTTTTAGAATTCTAGATAATTCATGAAATAAGCTTGTATCTGCATCTCCTTCAAAATGTTCTATCGAACAAGTTAAAGTTGCTTTCGATGCAAACCCTTCTGGAACAGGCATTGAACAGGCATCCCCACCAATACGATTACCATTAATTCCTGGTGGATACATAATATCCTGACTATAGGTAGTAGCTCCAGTGAGGCGAGCATAAATTTCCGGTATGGGAGAATGTTCGCTAGCCAGATCTATGAATACATCTTCCTCACTTAAATTTAAAAGAGAGAGGGCGAGATAATGCTCAAGAGATTTTTCAATTTGATTGCCTAGGTAATAATCTGGATACCTAATTTTGTATTCCGCCTCATTGAAATAATTATTATACTTATCTATATTAATTTCATAATCTACAAAGTTAATTCCCTCCTTGCGAGCAAGATTGAGGATATCCAAGACAATAGCAGGAGAAGTATTGTCTATGCCTGAATTAACAACTCTCCAGCCAGATTTTTTGAGCGCTGCTATACCATCCTCAAAGTTGATGGAGTCAACTTCTGGACGATACACGTATTCAGTGGAAGTCTTGTTATTTTGAGGGCGATTCACGCCTTTAAACGCATTAGCTAAACGTGTTAAATAGTTCATAATTACCCGTTATTTAGAAGCTTTTGTACGACATTATCCCAAGAGATATCTAAAGCATGATATCTTTCCAGCCCGGCTTTGCCCATTTCAGTAGCACGTTTTTGATTAAAGTATAAGTCATCTATTGCCTGCGCTACTGCCTCCGGATTTGGTTCAACAACAAAGCCAGTTTCTCCATTAACGACAAACTCCAGTGAACCGCCTGAGTCAGTACAGGTAATTACTGGCTTTGATGCTAACATTGATTCTAGGGTGACGTAACCATAATCTTCGTCATAAGAGCCAAAAAACACCCCCAAGCTGTGAGCGTAGAAACCCAACATTTCTTCATCAGTAATCCGCCCCAACAACCGCACTCGCTGATTCAGATCCAGTTGAGAAATCAATTGCCTTAAATCAACTTTCTTTCCTCCCTCTCCAGCCAATAAAGCGACAACTGGTGATTTAACATACTGCATAGCTTTAATAAGTAAGTCTTGTCGCTTTAGATCTTCTAACCGACTAGGAAAGAAAATATAGGGTTCAGCGGGAGCAGTGTAAAAGTAATTAGCTAATCTGGGAGGATTATAGAGGGGAATGGAGCTAATTTTATTGAAATTCTGAAGACGTTCAGAAACAGTTTTTGCTATGGTATATACTTTTTGAAAACTTTTTAAGGCTTTGGTATCGCGTTTGATAATGTCTTGCCTTAAATTCTTGCCTTCACTTGTGTTTGATAATCCCTCCGTGAAAGGAGTATCCCAAAGTTCGTAAACAGCACGATGCTGGTGGATTAGCCAAGTCACTTTATTGGGATGCTTCAGATAAAAAGTTGGGAACTTTAAGCAAATGACTACATCCATAGTGTAGCCATTCATATATTCAAAATTTTCGCTTTCCCATAAATCCATACTCCGTTTGACTTCACTTACCGGATAAAAGCGGAATGGCATGGTTATTTCGTCAACTTCATGGCCAGCTTCACGAATAGCTTTGACTAGGCCCTCAGCTAATATTTCGGCACCGCCACGAATGAAAGGTACTTGAACTGTAGTAACTGCTATTCTCATGGCTTGTAAGCTATCAAAACAAAGTCACGAGAAACAGTAACATAACTATCAAACGTTTCAAATTTAACTTTTGATGATGGTAAAAGTTCCACTCCACTTTCCTTTTCTTCAAAGAAGTATGACTCACTATTTATAAATCCTTTGAGTGACGCTAGGTAGCTAATGGTGTCAGGATGAATAGGATTTAGATGAGTTGGATCTCTATAAAAATCTCCGGAACCTACTAAAACATTTCTGGGATTTGGTGTTTCAAAGATTATGATGCCGCCTGATCTCAATACCCGTACAGCTTCATCAAATAACTTGATTAAAGATGCTAACGGAATGTGTTCAATGATATGAAATCCACTCACTGCGCCTAAACTAGCATCAGGTAAACTTTGCAAGTAGGAAATCACCTCTCCTTCTGTAACTTCAAGACCTCTGGCTCGGCATTGTTCTAGCATCACCTTGCTAATATCTATACCACTTGCTATGTATCCAGATTCACGCAGCAATTCTAACCATTCACCACGCCCACAACCCACATCTAAAATTTGGGATTCTGGCGTACCAATTTTGGCTTCCTCAATTAAGGGCAAATAGACTTTTAATCTGTTAATAATTACCTCACGACTGCCACGAAATTGCTCTTCAAATGCTACATATAAGGCATCTAGTGAGTGTTCATTTTCCTTGGAAAAAGTTTGCAGTTGCTGTGGGCTGAATGGTTCTGGCAAACGTTGTTTCGCCTCTTCCAAAAACATGGTGAGCAGACGTTTTTGCTGGGATAAATCATTTTTTAGATAACTGTCATTTCTGATATGACGTTCATCCACAGCCGAGAGATTAGCGCCTATTTCCAAAAGTTTCCCTTCAGCGATCATGAGGCGATCATCTATCTCAGCTACCCCTTCGTTAGTGTTACTAAGTCGTCTTTCAGTACCCATTAGGTGATCGCCTATCTCAAGCAGCCCTTCGTTAGTAACATTAAGGTGATAATTCGTCTCAGCAAGCTGTCCTTCATTGACAGTGACGCGAGCGCCTATCTCAGCTAGTCCTTCGTTAGTGACACCAAGGTGGTAGTTTACCTCAGAAAGCCGTCCTTCAGTGACCGTGACGCGATTGCCTAGACCATTCAACTGTTCTTGAAGTGTATTTATTTGATCAATTAATCGCCGATTCAGTACCAGGGACTCTCTCAAAGCTTGGCTTAAAGAAGAATTAACTACTCGTTGTTTCTTAAATATAAATCCATACAACTTCAAGAGAAATTTTTGTAACCCCTTACTGAGACTAAAGGGAAAACGATTAAATTTACCAGGAAATTCGGTGGGAACCTGAGCATAGGAATCAGCATCATTCAGCAGTGTTTCTATATAGCTAAAACTCGTAGCGCTTGTTCCACTACTTACATTAATAGGTTTTGTCTCTACTGAGGGAGCAAGGTGGTGACGCTTATCCACCTGTCCCCTAATTTTTTGTATTAATTGCTCAACGTTAATTTCAGGATTGTTCGTTTCAATCATTTTTTTGTCATTAATTAATGTACTGATTTTATCTTCTATTTAGATTAGATTCAATAAATATTTCTTATTTTAAGACTTTTCAATTATCTTAATAAGAATGTCCTTCTTTAACTGAGTTTGTGCTAAATCAAACCAGCGAACACCTTCCTGGACGAGGGTAACTCTCAAGATATAATTCCCTTTTTCAGGTATTGCTTTGATTCTTGCTAGATAAATTCCTTTCGCTATCTTGCCTAGTAACGGTTTGAATACAATGCCTTCTGCTCTATCTAGGGGTGGAAATATTGGGGTACGTTCTCCCTCAAATAGAATATAATTCTTAGCCTGTTCATCCATCCAATGATAGCTAATATGGGTCGGGCTAGGAGCATAGCTATTGAGGATAAATTTACTATAATTTATCAGTTCTAACTGAAGATAAAATTCACTATTTACAAGTACTTCATTTGGATAATCTTTAACTAAAAGCTCAATTTCACCTTGGTTAATAGGTGGCAAAGGTGACATCTGTAAGCGATTCTTGAGCTGCTGTTGATTGATTGGTTCATGAGATGCGATCGCAAACAAGCTAGGAGCCGCACATATTTCTCTTCTAGAAAGTTTATTAACTAAACTTCCGCCTGGATTTTGTGGGTCAGCAAACCATAAAAGGACATATTTGAAATGTTTACTTAGCTGTTTTTTCAAGATACGTGGCGATTGTTCGTTGATGTGCATTAGCAGCTCATACCTTGAGCGGGGTTGTGGAGATAAATAAGCTCCAACCGAAGCAGCAATCCTCCTGCGTCGCGGATACTCATAGCGATAATACCAAAGGTTAGGAAACGTATGCACAACGAATAATCCATCTGGATTGATGGATTGTGCAACTTTTTGGTATAGCGCTTCTACTTCTGCAACTGCTAAGTGTTCAATTACATCAGAAGCTACTGCTAAATCATATTTGCCTGATAATTTAATAGTGCAACAATTATCACAATGAAACTGAACTTTTTGCTTTAGTTCCTCATCTGATGCAAAACATTGTTCTGCTAGTTCAATGGCACTCTGAGAATAATCAATGGCTGTCACTGTAAAGCCTTGCTTAGCAAAATAGTAAGTAAGCTCACCCCGTCCACAGCCAATATCAATGACACTCCCAGATTTTTTCAAACTGGCAATAGCAGCAACAGCTTGTAATCGAGGATCTTCTAACTTTTTGCCTTGATTTCTTTTGTAAGCATCAAAGCCACCACAGTCTTGAGTATAGTAGTCAGTTGTGTAAGTTTTGCGAATGGCAAGACTAGAGCTAACTTGGCCATACTGTATTTCATTAACTTCCTTGAGATATTTTTCAGAAACTTTAATTAGTAACTCTCCTGCATAACCTGGTATCACTCCATAAAAATCTAACAAGTCAGCATATCTAAACAAAAACTCACTGACTGCAAGAAAATTTTGACGTGTCCACAGGTAGCCATCTAATAATACATAGCGTCCCTGCTTAATAGCAAGTTCCAAATCGTGGAAGGAACCATCCCCATCTTGTTGTCCATCAACGTGAATCAAATCGTAGATATCGCCAGGAAAACGTTCCATTTTCTGCGTATCAGCGACAATAAATTTAGTAGAAAATTGTTGAGTAATTTCTTTGGCCCAATTGATTGCTCCTTTTTTACCGCCATAGCAATCTATATCCAAATCAATGCCAAGATAGTGAGCAGCAGGATGTCCATTCAAAAATGCGGCGGCAGAATAACCAAATCGTACTCCTATTTCTAGGATAGAAGCAGGCTGCAACACATGAGCGATCGCCCATTTGAGTTTGTAGTAGTCTACCCATTCACTAAACAGATGTACAAGTCGGTCATCTGGATTTACACTCTGTCTAAAGTCATAGTCTGTAAGTTGTGCCTGCTGAATTATAGATTCAAACATAAGCTTGTTTATCAATAAAAATAGATGGTTGAAGATTTACGACGCCAGACCAAACTATAGAATCTCTGTTTTTTAGTATTTTTAATACAGTGAAATTATGGGCATAAACCAATGTTCGTTTAAATTGACCTTCACCAAATCCACCATCAGCTACACCGACTGTAATTGTGTATTCACCCTCTATTAAAGGCACATGAAACTTAAAGCGACTTTCCAATAAGGTACCGCTGTTTACCTGACCTATTTCTTCACCCATACAAAAAGTATTGGTTTCAAAAATTACGCTTCCGGTTCTGTCTCTAATTTTGAAACCAATATGTGGGTCTTCAAAAGAATCCGAAAATAATAAGCCGATAGACAATTGCAATAAATCTTCGCTAACTATAGACTCAATCTCTTGATCACTTTCATTTAATAATCTGATAAATTTTACACTTACTTCAGCCTGATTAATAACAACCTCTGCCAGGTTGTTTTTTGAAGGCAACTCTTTTTTTGTAGAAGAACTGGAATTAGACTCAGGTAGTTTTTGAATTTCTAACTTTTCTGAATGTGTATCTCTTTTCTTCAAAAGCTTTGCTTGATATAAATCGATTACTTGTCTCGGTTTGTCATCTAGTACTAATTTGCCCGATTCCATGAGTACTGCTCTACTACAAAGCTTATATACAGCCTTGGAGTCATGGGAAACGAATAACAGTGTAGTTCCCAAACTTTTAACTTCTCTAATTCTTTCAAAACACTTTTGTTGAAAATAAATATCGCCAACTGCTAGGGCTTCATCTACTATTAATATTTCGGGATTAACACTAACAGCCACTGCAAATGCTAAACGCACAAACATTCCACTTGAATAAGTTTTTACTGGCTGTTCAATAAAATCTCCAATCTCAGCAAAAGCAGCAATATCATTAAACTTAGCTTCTATTTCTTCTTGACTTAAGCCAAAAAGACGCCCATTAAAAAATACATTCTGTCTTCCAGTAAACTCTGGATTAAAGCCACTACCAAGCTCAAGCAGCGCCGAAACTCGACCATTTACCTGAACTTTTCCTGTAGTTGGTGTCAGTGTACCAGCGATAATTTGCAACAGTGTACTTTTGCCTGAACCATTTTGCCCGATAATCCCCAAGGTTTCTCCTTGAGCAACCTCTATGTTAATATCGCGCAATGCCCAAAAATCTTGAGCATGACTCTTCCCTGGTAGTAAAATTTCCTTGAGCCGATCTACCGGACGATCATAACGCTTGTAGCACTTCGAGACATTCTTTAGCGAAATAGTAATCTCACTCATCACATTGCTGCTGTTTTTGCAACCTCTAGATTACATCAGTAAGAGCTAGTTGCAACAGTTTATATATCGATAAACTGGTATGAAACGTCACTCTAGACATTAGTTTTGGTGTATGGCTACCAGTAGAGTACTTCCAGCTCAAACCATTCATTCTTTCACCGTAGGCGCTATAAACATTCATCCCTGACTTCCAATCACTATACCAGTAATGATTAATCCCATGCCTAAAGCCTTGGGAATTGTAATTGGTTCAGAAAAAAAGAAGAAACTGAGAAACATTACCAAGACAAAGGAAAGGCTGGTGAATGGATAAGCAAAACTCAGAGGAAACTTAGTCATCGCGGCCATCCAGCTAAGTGATGCTAGGAAAGCAGCTAATAAACTACTAATTATCCACGGATTTAGTAGCAGACGACCAATAAAGAAAATCTTCTCAATAGCTTCAGTGGGAAATGTCCCTGCCATATTTACTTGCCATTTAATAACTATTTGTCCGTAAACTGTTAGAAAAATTGTCAATAATATATATAGATAACTCATGGGATTTGCTAATTAATCAAAATGTATTTTTAGGCAATTAGAAGTAAGGAATATAAATAATCTCCTTTAAGTAACACTCCTATTTTCATTCAACTGTCTATCTTCACAAGAAGAGTGAACTCTTATACCCCATAATTATGAAGCAATGCCCAGTTGATCGAAAATTGAAGTTTGCAGTAATCTAACAAGAAACAAGGGTCTGGATCATAAAGCTCTGCACTCCTCTTTTCTCCTAGATGGTTGCTTCAATATCAAAGTTCCCATTCCTATCATTTTAGGAGTGGACTAGCTTTTGAACTGCTAAGACTACCAACAGTTAGCTTACTTTTCCCGTACCAGTTCGTTTTGTTTCTGGTTAACCACATTGCGAACAACAAACTGAGGACGTTTGTTAGATGTCAGATAAAGTCGTCCCAGATATTCTCCAGCAATACCAAGAGTCAGTAACTGAACTCCGGAAAAAAGTAGGAGCGTAAACATCAATGAAGACCATCCAGGAGTGGATGTACCTTCAAAATAATGGTCAACAACAACGTACAGTGTACCAAGAAATCCCACTGCACTAAAAAGCAGGCCAACAGCCGTACTAATACGAAGTGGTAGCACTGAAAAGTTGAGGAACATATTCAGCCACAAACGCACAAGTCTTCGCAAATTGTAGCTGCTTTGACCAGCTGTTCGCGGCGCATGGGCAACTTCAATCTGTCCGATATTTTGTGTCACCTGGAGAATTAAACCATCAATATAAGGATATGGTCCTTCGTACCGACAAATCTGCTGTACGAGGAAAGAATTCATACATCTAAAGGTACAAAGATACAGGTCACTAGGCTTATCCAGTAAGATATTAGCAATCTTATTAGTTAACCAACTGCCGAAATTGCGCCAAGCTGAATGTTGTTTTTGCTTGTAGTAAGTGTACACAACATCTTTCTTTTGTTCGCGAGCATAATTGAAGAGTTTTATAACTTCAGACGGTGGATTTTGTAAATCATCGTCCATAGTTATAATGTACTCGCCTAGAGCATATTGGAGACCAGCCATAACTGCATTATGTTCGCCGAAATTGCGCGACAAATTAATGAATCTTACAGGAAAGCAAGTTTTATAAACAAGGCTTTCGCAAATTTCGGCGGTATTATCTTTACTACCATCATTAACCAAAATTAATTCATGTCCGCCTTCAATCGACAAATTGGTAAGCTGTTCAACTAAACTAGCGATAGTATCAGCGCTGTTATAGACCGGAATGACAATACTGAGCGAGCATATCCTATTCATTTTGTTTGACCCATAAAGTCACAATATCTGATTTAAATTGTCTCATGTATAAAGCAGGGTTTTCCTAGCAGAAAAACTAGAAAAAAGCACAGTCTAGCTTAAAATCATGCCTAACATCTCTACAGTTGAGTAACAAATCAAAAAATAGGACGTATTTGGCGAGGTTACAAAGACTGACCAGCCACTGTAGTTCTCAAGGAACTTTGGTCGCAAGGCGACGACTTTATTACTATTGCCGCGAACTTGTGAGATTATTGTTCAATTAAACCTTGTTGTCAAGTCTGGTAGCACTTTAATTTATGGAGCTTTATGAATACGACACTATGCGCTCAGTCGAGGATACCTACTGGTGGTATGCTGGATTGCATAATCTTGTTGCCCAAAATGCTCTATTGGCGCTAAAAAACTCCACTGACCGAAAGGTGTTAGATGCTGGGTGTGGGACAGGGGGGATGATGAATGTCTTACACCGTGTCTTACCTGAAAGCGAATTAATTGGTATTGATTTTAGTCCCTCTGCGGTAGAGTTCACACAACAGCGTAACATCGGAATTGTCAAACGGGCCTCTGTTGAAAACCTTCCTTTCCCCAATGAGTTTTTTGATTTAATAATCTCTCTGGATGTTGTCTGTAGTGAAGGGGTAGACGACTCTCAAGCTTTTGCAGAATTTTATCGGGTGCTCAAGTCGGGAGGAAGTGTAATCATTAATTTAGCAGCCTTTGACTTCTTGAAGGGGGAACACAGTTTAGCAGGACATGAGGAGCGCCGATACACGAAGAGAAAACTCAGCAAACTCTTATTTAATGCGGGATTTGTTGTGGAAAAAACGACTTATTGGAATGCAACACTTTTTCCCGTTATGGCTTTGTGGAGACCGCTATCCTTGATGTTTGCTAATAAAAAAAGTCCGCGTTCTGACCTCAAACCGCTACCTGGCTTTGTCAATAGCGTCATGACTTGGCTGATTCTAAGGGAGATTAAACTTACGCAATACATATCCCTACCTTTCGGTTCTTCTGTGTTTGCAGTTGCTAAAAAAAGATGAACTGACAAGCTAATTTTACCCGCTTGTTGTCAAGGTTTAAATTTGAGTGATGGCTGTTGTGAAAAACACCTTTCTTGACTGGTTGGTTCTAGGTTTCTCTACAGTTATAGGCGTTTTTGCCCAATTGGCGCTGAAACGTTTGATGAGTACTTTCGATTTGACAAGGGCAATTCGAGATCCTTGGAGTGGCTTGTACCTAATTTTGGGTAATGCTTATTTTTGGGCTTATGGAAGTGCTGCAGTAATTGGGGTTCTTAGCTGGTTTTGGGTGGTTCACAAGTTCGATTTAGGATTTGCTTATCCAGTAGCTCAAAGCCTGGGATTTGTGTTAATTGTGATTACTTCCGCATGGATGTTTAGTGAGCCAATTCCACCAGTACGTTGGTTTGGTATCGCCTTAATTTCAGCAGGATTATTCTTCTGTAGATAAAATCTTCCCTTAGAATTGATGAAGACAATTTTAGTAACTGGTGCGGCTGGATTTATCGGGTTCCATTTATGCGAGCGCTTACTGCGTCGAGGTGACAAGGTAATTGGGCTTGATAACCTGAATGATTACTATGACGTATTCCTGAAAAAAGACCGATTAGCGCAGTTGTATGATTTCCCAAATTTTAGTTTTCACAAACTAGATTTGGCAGATCGTGAAGCTATGGCTAAGCTATTTGCAGATAATAGTTTCGATGTTGTTGTCAATTTGGCGGCCCAAGCTGGTGTACGCTATTCCGTTAAGAATCCCCATGCTTATGTAGATGGAAACTTGGTGGGTTTCGTCAATATTTTAGAAGGTTGTCGTCATTCAGGAGTTAAGCATTTAGTATTTGGTTCTTCTAGTTCTGTGTATGGCGCTAATACTAAAATGCCCTTTTCTGTACACGATAACGTAGATCACCCAGTTAGTCTTTATGCTGCTACTAAAAAGGCTAATGAATTGATGGCACATACTTACAGCCATTTATATAATTTACCTACTACTGGATTGCGTTTCTTTACTGTTTATGGGCCGTGGGGTCGTCCTGATATGGCGCTATTTTTATTTACCAAGGCAATTTTGGCAGGAGAGCCAATTCAGGTGTTTAATTACGGTAAAATGCAGCGGGATTTTACCTACATTGACGATATCGTTGAGGGTGTTGTTAGAGTTATGGGTAAATTACCTGAACCTGATCCTACATGGTCAGGTGATGCCCCAGACCCTAGTATTAGTTATACGCGCTACAAGCTCTACAATATCGGTAACAATCAACCTGTTGAATTGATGCACTTTATTGAAGTGCTGGAAGATTGTTTGGGTAAGAAGGCTGAAAAAATTATGTTACCTCTACAACCAGGAGATTTGCCTGTAACTTATGCGGATGTGGATGAGTTAGTCAAGGATGTTGGCTTTAAACCAAATACGTTAATTGAAGTGGGGATTAAACATTTCGTTGATTGGTATCGATCTTACTATAATGTTTAACAAAAAAATTTTCCAGATTATGTCAGGTTTAATTAACAACAATTTACCCCTTGAAAGTTTCCCTGATGATGTGTTTTTGGTGTCTTATCCAAAATCAGGTAGAACTTGGCTACGCTTTTTAATTGGAAATTATCTCAGCAATAATCAGTTAGATTTTCCTAGTTCTTATCAAGATTTAGTGACAGATATTGATTACAATCCGCAGCAAGCAAGTCAAGTTCAGCGTCCAAGGTTTATTACAAGTCACTGGCCATTTACCTCGGATTTCAGACGAGTTGTTTATGTAGTGCGTGATGGACGTGATGTTGCTGTCTCCTACTATTTCCATGTAATGAAGTTTAAAACTATCAGTAGAGAGACTACATTTGAAGATTTTGTTCTCAATATGTTTGACACTTCTTTGTATGGCAATGTGTCATGGAGTGATCATGTGAATTACTGGCTTGATAAGGCCCCGCAGGATTTTTTATTAGTCAAGTATGAGGCTATTCACGAGAATCCAGTTGGTGAATTGATTAAAATCTTAGAATTTGCCGGACTTACTGTTGACAACAACACAGCCATCGCAGCGGTTGAAGCAGCAAAGTTTGAAAATTTAATAAAATTTGAAAAGTCTCTAGAGCAGATAAAACACGAGGTTGTTAGTAGTAGTGATTTGAGTATAAAATTCTTCCGTGAGGGAAAAGTAGGAGATTACAAAAAGTTTTTCACTACTCAACTAATGGATCATTTTCTTGAGGTTCATGGGTCAGCTCTGGAACGATTGGGATACTTAACTTAATGATCTAAAAACAGGAGTAGCTGTATGGTGGGCTGTTGCTCTTAACGAGATTGCCAAATTTATGATAAATATTGGATATTGCCCACCCGAAATTAATGATTTATTAGCGCTACAAGACATCAGCAAAAGCTGGACGTAAACGCCGATAGCACCAAACTCCAAGGCAAAACACTACTAAAGAAATTGCTGAAGCTACACCCCATTCTCCCCAATGTTGGACTTCTCCAACTAATACCAAATCGCGATAAACTTCGGCGATCGCCGCTAGAGGATTTAACCAAAATACCAATTCCCGAAATTCCTTGGGAATCACGGAAGCTGGATAAACTATAGGTGTCAAATAAAACCAAAGATTCAAAATCACGGATAGTGTTTGGGGAATATCCCGCAAAAACACTGTGAACCCAGCCATCAAATACCCCAATCCAGCCGTTAACAACAATTGCGGGAGAAAAACCAGTGGTAGCAGCACTAATGTAGCGTGCAAAGTTTGAGACGACACGGCCACCAAGACAATCAAAGCTATCAAGCCAAAGGTACTTTCAATGAAGGTGGATAAAATCGGCACCAGTGGTAACAAAGCTAGGGGAAATACTACCTTTTTCACCAAATTTGGCTGCATTAACACCGAAGCAGCGGCTTGACTTAACCCTCCCGTAAATGCCATCCAAGGAAGCAACCCCGCAAATAACCACAAACCAAAAGTGGCGTCATTTGCAGGTAACCCTTTAAGGTTCAACTTCACATTCAGCACTATCGAGAACACATAAGTGTAAATCAGCAACTGCGACAGTTGATTTAACAACGGCCACAAATTGCCTAATACAGAACCCTTATACCGCGCTTCTAAGTCCCGTTGTACCAACGTCCGTAGCAAGTCAAACTTCGCCCACCACTGTTGGGAAATCGGCAGATAGCGCCTAACTCTGCCAACCTTACGGACAACTGATTTCATGTCTTTGAGTAACACTTATTTCCTCTAGAGCAACTACCACACTAAACCACTTTTTCCTTATGAAGCTATGTTAAATATTCGAGTTCCGCTACACTGTGGAATGATTCATCGTAATTGGAAACAGTAATGGAGATCGGGCAAAAAGTAAAAGTCTACCGCCTTAGAGACAGGGTTTCTCCCGCTATGGTCAGTAAACTAGGTAAAGTCGGCACCATTAAAGGCTACAAAATGACTGATGCCAGTGGTGTTGGTATTGTTGTGCAGTTTGATGACAGCTCAAGCACTTGGTTTTTTGAAGACGAACTGAAACCTGTAGAAAATTAGCAATGGCCCTGATACTCACTTTTTTGGGCAAAGGCGGTACCGGTCGCACTACTGTGGCGATCGCCGCTGCCAAACACCTATCTAGCCTCGGCCAACGAGTACTACTGGTAGGACAAGACCCTACACCCGCCTTCAGTCTTTTGCTGGGGGCTTCCCTTAGTTGTGACCCCCAGGAAATTGGCGCCTCTCTGAAAGCCGTACAGCTACAAAGCACTGTGTTGCTGGAACGTAGCTGGGATGAGGTTAAGAAACTAGAGACGCAATATCTGCGATCGCCTGTATTAAAAAGTGTCTTTGGCCAAGAACTGGGCATTTTACCGGGAATGGACAGTGCACTGGCGCTGAACGCGATTCGGGAGTACGAACAAAGCGGTAAGTACGATGTGATCATCTATGATGGCACAGGCGACCAAGCAACCCTGCGGATGTTGGGGATGCCAGAAGTTATCAGTTGGTATATCCGCCGCTTCCGGAAAGTGGTAGAAGATTCCGATGTTTGGAAATCCATCTCGCCCTTCATTCAACCCGTCACTAGCGCTGTCCTCAATGTTTCCTGGACGGGGGATAATTTCGCCCCTGAACCTACCAAACAGGCTAACAATCTCCTGGAAGAAGGCAAAGCAGCTTTAACTGACCCCAAGCGCGTCGCAGCCTATTTAGTGACCACTGATGACCCAGCGGCGATCGCTACCGCCCGTTACCTCTGGGGTAGTGCCCAACAAGTCGGCTTGACGGTAGGCGGAACCCTCCTCAACCAGGCACAAATGAGCGATGCTGTTGTCGGAGAATTATTTGCTCCTCTACCACTTAGCGTCATTCCCGCCCGTACTGGGGAGGATTGGCAACCCCTGATGGATGCCCTGCCAGATTTTAAACAAGCATCCCTTGCTCCCAAACCAATTACCATCGACATCCCAGCCCGCGAAGTACGCTTGTTTTTGCCCGGTTTTGACAAAAAACAAGTAAAACTCACCCAATCTGGCCCAGAAGTCACTATTGATGCTGGTGACCAGCGGCGCAATATCTTTTTACCCCCAGCCTTAAGCGGTAAAGCGGTAAAGGGAGCTAAATTCCAAAATAGCTATTTGACGATATCTTTTTAGTTTGTCAGTGGTGTAGGGGCGGGTTTTGTAGTTAAATTATTGCGAAGTCGCCACAATTATCTGCTAAACCCGCCCGTACAGTGGTCAGTAGTCAGTGGTGTAGGGGCGGGTTTTGTAGTTAAATTATTGCGAAGTCGCCACAATTATCTGCTAAACCCGCCCGTACAGTGGTCAGTGGTTATTAGTTATTGGACAACTCAAAACTGACAACTGACAACAAACAACAAACAACTAACAACAAACAACTAACAACTGACTAATGACTAATGACAACTCAGCCGAACGTAGCGCCAAAACTCGGCAGCTACTAGGCATGAAAGGTGCAGCATCTGGTGAAACTTCAATTTGGAAAATTCGCCTCCAGCTAATGAAGCCGATTACCTGGATTCCTCTAATCTGGGGCGTTGTCTGCGGTGCGGCTTCTGCTGGTGGATATACCTGGACGCTAGAAGACATCCTCAAAGCAGCAACTTGTATGTTGCTTTCCGGTCCCCTTTTAACTGGCTATACCCAAACCCTCAATGACTTTTACGATCGCGAACTTGACGCGATTAATGAACCTTACCGCCCCATCCCTTCTGGTGCAATCTCAGTTCCTCAAGTAGTCACTCAAATTCTGGTACTATTATTTGCCGGAATTGGTATTGCCTACACCCTCGACCTTTGGGCTGGTCATGAATTTCCCATCATCACCTGTTTGTCCCTAGGCGGTTCTTTCATCTCTTACATTTACTCTGCCCCACCTCTGAAACTGAAAAAAAATGGCTGGCTGGGTAACTATGCTCTCGGTGCTAGTTATATCGCGCTTCCTTGGTGGGCTGGTCATGCTTTATTTGGTCAGTTGAATTGGACAATAGTAATTCTCACTCTCTTCTACAGTTTGGCTGGATTGGGAATTGCTGTAGTTAATGATTTCAAAAGTGTGGAAGGAGATAAACAACTGGGTTTAAATTCTCTCCCAGTCATGTTTGGTATTGGTACTGCAGCTTGGATTTGTGTGCTGATGATTGATATATTTCAAGCAGGAATTGCCGCTTATTTAATCAGCATTCATCAAAATATTTATGCAGCAATCCTGCTGTTGTTAATAATCCCCCAAATCACTTTTCAGGATATGTATTTCTTACGTGACCCCCTGAAAAATGACGTGAAATATCAAGCATCCGCTCAACCTTTTTTGGTGTTGGGGATGCTTGTTGCGGGTTTAGCCCTCGGTCATGCAGGGATTTGATATCGTTTACCCTTGCATCAGAATTAACTGACATTTCCCAACAAAACTCTGCGCTACTCTGCGTTTTCCCTCTGCGCTCTCTGCGTTAAAAAAATAACTCTGATGCAAACCGGTTCGATCTAAAATCCTCCCCCACTCACCCTTCACTCCGAACAAACAAGGCGCGATACACGGGTTCTCCACGAGAGATAGTATAAAGCTCCCGATCAGTGGGAACTGCTAGGGGATTAATTGTTATCCAGGTATCCGCGCCTTGTCTTTGGAAGGCTGGGTGAGCCTCAAAGCGATCGCACATTTCTACTGCTACTTCTTCAATATCAGACTGTAGAAAAACCACTCCTTTTGGCATCAAATAATTAGCCAAATTATCTACTAATTCTGGCTGAACTACACGTCTTTTCGCTTGTCGCTTTTTAAACCAAGGGTCAGGAAATTGAATCGTCACCCGCTGCAATGTCCCCTTGGGAAATGAATCCAAAAGTGACACTAAGGAATTATTAGCATTGCCAAACATATAGTGCAGATTGGTCAATTGTAACTGAGATACCTTAGCATTTGCCTGCTCTACTAATGGCTCCCGAATTTCTAATCCTAAAAAATTCCAGTCAGGTTCCAATTGAGCCATACTCAACAAAAATTCCCCTTTCGCACAGCCAATATCCAAATGCAAAGGTTGAGTTACCTCCGCATAAACTTGTGTCCAATCTGGAGGACTGATTGGCGTCTGGTATTTATTACTTAGTGGATTGACGTGTTGGCGTACTCGGACTTTTGGCAACTTTGATCCCTCCGGCTTTAATTAACAAGTTTTAAGGCAATTCTTGGCAATGCTTTTCTCAATTTAAGCAGATAACTAAATTATCTTTTACTTATTTTAACATTAAGATATTGAAAAAATCACCTTTTTATGCTTCTAGAGCTAACAGATGATGGATAATATCAATAAGACAAGACATAGTTTTGATAATTTTTATAAAAATGAGTTTAAATTTTTGCTTTGCAGTGGTAAGTGACCTGCACATTGGGTTACCTCATACCATCTGGGATCATCCAACCAGGTTTCATCTAGTAGAAGTCAGCATTCCGGCGTTAGAGATTATTCTAGATAATTTGCAGCAGCAAAAGTTAGACTTTTTGTTGTTACCAGGAGATTTAACCCAGCATGGCGAATCGGAAAATCATCAATGGTTGGCAGAACGTTTAAGCAAACTGCCTTTCCCGGTTTATGTTATACCAGGAAATCATGATATCCCCAATTTGCTGCCAGATGAACAATCAATTGGACCCAAAGAATTTCCTGACTATTACCGTAAATTTGGCTATGACAATCCAGAGCAACTTTACTATAGCTGTGAAGTGTTACCAGGCGTTCAGTTAATTGGACTAAATTCCAACCAATTTGATCAGTCTGGGAAACAGTTGGGATATTTGGAAGAGCAGCAATTAACCTGGCTTGAAAAACAGCTAGCAGAGAATCAGGATAAGTTGGTGCTGGTGATGATACATCACAATGTTCTGGAGCATTTGCCAGGTCAAACTGATCATTTTTTAGGACGGCGGTATATGCTGGAAAATGCCCCGATGCTGCTGAAAATATTGAAAAAATATGGGGTTAATTTGGTCTGTACAGGTCATTTGCACGTTCAGGATATTGCCTACGAAGACGGCATATACGACATCACAACCGGTTCATTGGTAAGCTATCCTCACCCCTACCGAATATTACAACTGCGAACTAATGACCAGGGAAAAAGATGGTTAAAGATTGAGTCTCATCGGGTTGAGTCAGTCCCAGGTTGGGAAAATTTGCAAGATAAATCACGAGAATGGATGGGCGATCGCTCCGCACCCTTCATGCTTAAACTTTTAACTGCACCACCATTAAATTTACCAGCAGCAGAGGCACAAAAACTTGTATCCAGTCTGCGCTATTTTTGGGCTGATATTGCTGATGGTGATTCCTTATTTAACTTTCCAGATTTCCCACCTTCTGCACGTCGTTACTTTGAAGCATTTAGCGCTATCAATAAGGAAGGCAAACCAGCTTTAATCGACAACAATACAACACTGCTACTTTAAGTATTTTCTATAGCAATCCTAAATGATTCGTGAAGGGGAGAGCCCCGACAACTCCTGCGAAGTCGGGGCTCTGAGGCGCTGACATTTCACAACTCAATTAGGATTGCTATAGTATGTAGAATGTGTGGAGAAATCAGCTATAAGCGCTATCGCAGCTCTTGTAGGGTAGCTATTTTTGGTTAAATTTAGGGATATTGAATCCCCTACAATTAACTTGGGCTGTCCATGTATCCCACAGCAAATTTTAACGGGGAACAGGGAATGGGCAATAGGCAAGGGTGTAGGTCTTGGAGGGGGATTTAAGCCCCCACCAAGACCGTCTGCTTTAAAGCAGGGGACCTGGACCCTTTCTTTGTGGGAAATTAAGACCGAAAACGGGTCTCGACCGAGTCCCTCCGTTCCCCGTTCCCTATTCCCTGTTCCCCTTTTTGGGTCAATTATGATCTGGGTCTTATAGCCCCCCAAACCCCCGATGAGATAAATAACCCGTAATCGCAACTTTCAATTGGCTCTCCGAACACTTTCAATGAGCTTAATATTGGCTCTGAGCCATTCATTTACCAATACCTGAACCTCAACTCCATTCTCATTGGCAAGCTGGTTCATAAAGTCGTTTACATCTGGCTCAAGATAAATGGGAAAGCTGAAAACTGCATCAGGATGATAAAATTTGCCACGTTCACCCTTAGAAAAATCATATTCTGCTTTCATTGATTCCCCTCCCTATACTGTCTCATTTCTACATTCGTAGCTTTACGTGCCGAAATAATCCGAATTTGGTATAATTCGTCGTTAAGCTGCTCAAATGTGTGTACGACAACACGAACAACACCTGTGCTGTCTATTCCAAGAGTAATCCAGCGTTCCTCATCCTCGCTATGTTCCTGATCATAGATGGAAAGCTGGTTGGGATCTCGAAAGATTGTCGCTGCTTGACGAAAAGAAACTCGGTGTTTGCGAATGTTTTGCTGTTCTTTTGTCGAGTTCCAATCGAAGCTATAACGCAATCCTTACCTCACTTGCCTCATAGGCTACAGTTGACGCAAAATCCCAAAAACAGAGGTGTAGCCGTGCAAAAAGGTACTATCTCCCACGGGCCCAATTTCTCCATTACAGAAGAAGCCGCCTAGCTGAATATTTTTGCAGTAGCGGCGGAAAAGTTGGGAATCAAAATCAGGCTGTCCATAGAGTCTTTCTCCCCGTCCTAGACAGGAAAACATCAACGCACCAGCAGCATCTGGGTTGTTAGAAGCATCTTTTTGGTAGCGCTTTAGGAGTAATTCTAAGTCTTCCTCGGAGGTACGAGCATCTCGGAGGTGAAACTGGATACGCTGGCCAGGACGGACGCGATCGCCAATCGCGATCGCCCCCATTCTCGGATCTACTCCCAACAAATTACGCACAAGAAAATCTCCGTGGCCCAAATGCTGCTTAAACTCATCTCTAGCAACACCTACAAACAGGGAATTTTGGGCTAGTTTGCGGTCTTCCTCATTCAGACTTTCGATTAAATCTCGTAGGACTTCCAAAGGAGGCCGCGACGGTAAATTACTATCTTGTTCTACCAATTCCAGCAGAATATTCCGTTCGCCTTTCGTCACCTGGTAAGTTTTGCCAATAGGGCGACAGCCTTGGGCCACAATTGTTTCTAAAACAATATTGCCGCTCAAGGCGACTCCGACTATTCCTTCACTATAGAAGCGATTTTTACAAAACAAGCCGCTCTGGGTGCCCATAGCTCCAGAACTTGCCAAACCTCCCACCTTACTCGACCCCGGATAAGCATAATCTAGCCCTTGGAGTAAGTCACTTATCCCAGAAGAGAAAGGCTCAGCTAATAAAATGAAATCAGGTTCTTCCTGGGGATCGACACCAACCAAATCCACCCAAGCGCTGGGAGAACTGTCCAGGTCTGGTAATTGATCAGCAGCGATGTGAAAAGGGTGGACTTTCACATCTGGTAAATGAGCCAAGCTTAGACTGAGAGCGGGTTGTCCCTCCAGTTCAATCACCTCGCCGATTGGGTTCATACCAATAATCCCGCTCCCACCACAGCCAATCAGCGCTCGCACTGACAACTTTTCCTTCAGCAGGGGTATAACGCGGGAATACTCGCTAGCAAATGCCGACGAGATGAATACTAGCCCTAAGTCAGGGGCCGCTTTCAACGGTAACTGAGCGCGTTTTACTACTTCCGCGATCGCTGCTTCCAAAGACGGACGGGTTGATAAGGCATTTGCCCACTGAATTTTATTGGCCATTGGTTTTGCCGGATTCACTCCCGCTGTCGCTAGCTGTTAAGGCTGTTGCTAGGTATTCAGAATTTATGATAACGTGCTTAAGTACCACCTCCTACATTCAATTGAGCTAACTCAAAGGCAGAGTGGCAAATTGTCTTTACAAAAGTTAATATATAGGAGATTAAGTAAGCGTGTAGAGTTACTAGCTGTGTTCTTGAACTGGGAAAATCTTAAAAAATAAAGAGCAATCCGGTTCAGTAGAGGTGGTTTTGGGATATCAGTAAAATGTAATTAAGTACATTTTCCTTCAGGGAATAGGGGTGTTAAACCAAGAAGTCGCACTCTACCAGACCAGTAACTACGCACCAGTACCGAATTGGAATTTTCCGAAAAGGTCAAAACTTACAGAATAACCCGGTAAGCGTAAAGTAAAGCTCAGTGTCTTTAGACCTGAGAGTGTCAATAAAAAAAATTTCTGTACTTCAGCCCAGTAATCAGGACAAGGGAAAAAATGAGCAACATAGAACAAAAAATTGAACAAGAGCGCGAGCAAGCTAGAAACATTTGCGATGCCAGCGGCGCCGAATCTGGTGAGTGTGCAGTAGCATGGGATGTCGTAGAAGAACTACAAGCCGAAGCCTCCCACCAACGTCAAAAAGGCAGTAAGAAAAACTCTCTTGAGACTTATTGTGACGCTAACCCCGAAGCGGATGAGTGTCGCGTTTACGACGACTAAAGTTTACTCATCCTAGGCATCAGTTTTGCCCTGTTTAGGCAATTAAGTCAATAGGCTAATCGGCTGGGAACTTCCAGCCGATTATTTTTTGAGGGGCAATGCTGGTGCTTGGCGTGGTGCGACAATTGTCTAACATAGATAAAGGTCATTTCTGCAACAAGCAATGCAAGAGCAAATCATTCGAGCCTTAGTCTGGACAGACTACAGATTAACAGTTTTGTTTACGGTTATCGTCCCGTTGATTCTGCTCATTTGGGCATTTGTCAAGCAAATCGATTCGATAGTCCGCCTAATGATCATCTACTGGCGCATTGCCAGCCTCCTAGGAATTACAGTTTACATATTGATTGCCTCTTGGCCGATTGGTTTTGTCTCTGGGTTTTTGGCACGTCTCCTCATTCCCATTGGTTTATGGTTTTGGGTTGATATCAACGAAGATATTGAAGATCAACCACAGCGTCCCCTGAAACTAGCACTGACCTCATGGCGTTGGGCAGTTAGCATCTACTGTACGCTGAGCGCTATAGCAACTATCCCTTTTCTGGGCTGTGGTTTTTTTGAAAAGAATATTAAAAGTCCCTTCTGTCAAGCGTGGTTGGAGCCACCTTTTTTATTCAAACAGACTTTCCATGCTGGTTCCAAACCAGAATTTTTAGGTTTTCTGGGAATGACAGGATTAGTCATCTACGTCCTTTACTTGAGTTATTTTGTCTTGATTCGACTGGGCAAACAAGGGCGCTCAGCGATGGAACAATAAGAAATATTGCATAACTTTGGTAACTATTGGCGATGAATGATTCAATAGGGCGACGTCTAGAGCGATACACGATCAAGCGTCCGCAAGAAGTCTTGATTGTCAGTGCTGAAATTGCTGGGGAACCAGACCAAATTGCAATTTTCAAAGGCTTTTCCAGTTCTTTGATGCGTCCGACATCTTGTGACCCGGATGTACCCGTTTTACCAGCAGAGGCTCAGATTATCACGATAGATCGAGTCGCTAGTCCCTACAACCCCGATGCGCCTCGTTATCTCCAGCAAGGGCTGACTTGGGAAACTATGCAGCAATTGTTGGAAGCTGCTGGCATTTAATTCAGGATTCCTGACTTTTGAAGTTGAAAGTCAGGAGTAATTACTCATGACATTTGTCAGAATTCTCAATATACTTGATGTCTAGTTTTTGCAGGTACATATACGTAGAGCATTGCCTAGATTACTCAAAGTTTTTGGTAAAAATAATGAAATAAAACCATAATTTTGGGGGTGGGTATCAGTACGACTGAACCTTTTAGCAGGTAGTTCACCAAAACTTCACAATATCGACGGCTTCTTAAACAATTTCTTGATAAAACTGCCTCGGCTTTTAGGGATAATTATCAGTAATTAATCCAATCGGACTAGATAAGCAGAGAATCTCCTAAAAATTAAGTTGGGCCAAGCAGGGATAGAGCCTATTCTATTAACTGACCATTGAAGTTCTGAAAGCTCTTTTTTGGGAGTTTTTAAGAGCTATTGTTGTCTTATTTATCCATTTTGGGAAACTGAATAGTTACGCGAACAACCCAACAAATTGCCCTGGCATAATTAACGCGATCGGATATGAAAAAAACTAAAAATTTTAGTGGGATAAAGTCTTTACAAGTTTTGTAAGTTAATCACCTGTTGCCTTCACACTGGTCTTTAATTATGTTTTCTAAGGTTCCAGAACGGCAAATGCATATACTCAGGTTGCTGCTAACAAGTAGTTGGCTCATCCTGATTTTTTCTTTATTTTATGACCCGATATTACCAAGACTTACTGAGCCAAATAATAGGCTGAGTCCCCTAAGAATTCATCCAGAAATTTGCATCCAAGTACAGGGAGTTTGCCTAGAAGAAACACCCTATGCTTTGGGTGTACCAATCTTTTGGGGAGCGGTTGTTCCATTGGTAATTTTTGTTCTTCTAATTTTTGGACATCAACTTTGGCGCAGGACTTGTCCGTTGTCGTTCATGTCCCAGCTACCGCGAGCACTGGGATGGCAGAGACAGCAGCGAATAGAGCAGAAAACCGGGAAAACTCGCTATGAGATAATTAAGGTAAAAAAAGATTCCTGGCTAGGCCAAAATTATTTATATCTACAGTTTGGTTTCTTGTATCTTGGTGTGTGTAGTCGGATACTTTTTATTAACTCTAACCGTTTGGCACTGGGTAGTTTTTTAATCTTCACGATTCTGTCAGCAATTACTATAGGATACCTCTACGGTGGGAAAACTTGGTGTCAATATTTTTGCCCAATGGCTCCAGTAGAGAAAATCTTTTCCGAACCGAGAGCGCTACTAACTCAAGACTTTCGCCAAGGCTCACGTCCAGTTATTACCCAATCTATGTGCCGCGTTGTTACTAAAGAAGGCAAAGAACAAAGTGCTTGTGTTGGTTGTCAACTCTCCTGTATTGACATTGATTCCGAACGTTCTTACTGGGATAAAATTCTCAGACCTGACCATAAGTTTCTTTATTACAGCTACATTGGTCTAGTAATCGGCTACTTTTTTTACTACTATCTCTACTCCGGAAATTGGAATTATTACTTTTCAGGAGCTTGGGCACACGAAAAAAATCAACTCGCTACCCTGCTAAGTCCTGGATTTTACTTGTTTGGCAATCCAATTGCGATTCCGAAGCTGATAGCCGTGCCTCTAACTTTAGGTTTTTTTAGTGCACTCAGCTATTTTCTGGGAATAAAATTAGAGACAAGTTTTAAGGACTATTTGCTAATAAAAAATCCCTCCCTAGATCCCGAACAGATTCAGCACTGGATTTTTACTATCTGTACCTTCATCGCTTTCAATTTCTTCTTTGTTTTTGCCGGTCGTTCTTTTATTGGTCTACTACCTTTACCGGTGCAATATTTATACGACATCTTATTGGTGATAGTTAGTACTTTGTGGCTTAACCGCACTTGGGGACGTAGCCCCGATCGCTTTCCACGGGAAAGCCTTGCTAACTGTCTCCGTAGGAAGCTGAGTCAGCTCAAATTTAACTTTCGGGGAGTTTAAGGGCTTTGCCTGCTCTCCTAAGAATAGCAACTATAAAGGATTGACTTCACGATTAAGTCAGAGAAATCCGGCTCCCTCCCCGAACTCCGGGGACCGGAGCTTTAGTGAGGATTGGGGAGGGGTGTTTATTGCCAATTCTAAATCCAAGATTGAAACCACATCCGTAGTTGATAATCTTGAGAGGACAAGGGAAGACCTAAGTAAATTGGCAACCAAAAAACCAAAGCAAAAAGCACTAAAACAATCACAGTAAAACTAGCACTGCGGAACTCAGGATACTTACTGGAAAGCCAGCCATCTACAACCCAAGCTAGAGCTAATCCAGAAAACACCGACGCTCCCATATAGTGGTAGAGAAAAATACAGCGAGTCACTCTCACCCAAGGTAACAACTGCGCCAACCAATTAAGGAGGAAATATAGCGCAATCCAAGTTTGGTAAGTTGGGGGAATTTTCCAACCGACACCTTTGATCAGACGTATAGTTAACAAAAACAGCAGCCCAAAAATTGCCGCCGTTGATAGCCACCAGAGGAAAGGATTGCCCATTGCGTGGACATCATAAATATATTTCCAGACACCATCAGGTAACGGTGGGTAAGCTGGTACTTGCTCAGTTGTATTACGACCAGTTTGATAAAAATAAGCAACTGGACGCCACATCAAAAGCCAGCTATACCAATTGGAACAGTAAGGATGTGTTTCGGGCCCGCTACCAATTTTTTCATGAAATTCCAGGATATCTTTTTGCGCTTGCCAAAAATTAGGCGTTGGATTCATTTTTAAGTGAGGAATCCAAAGGATGCTGTAGGTGAAAAATGGAATAATTGCCAAATTCCAGAACATATCTAAAACCTTCAATTGTGTCAGGTTTTGTAGAGGTGTTTTTGTGAGTTCTAAGTCGGAAGGTAAAGTATTTTTTGCAGGTAAAAGTAACGCTATTGGCTTGGGTAATAGCCACTGTATCAAATGAGCTGTTGCCCAAATCATGTAAACTCCTAAGAGGAACCATAAGCCATTCCATTTAATGCAGGCTGATGCTCCGAAAAAAGTGCCAGATAAGGCAAGATTTAGCCAACGGCGTTGCTTTGACTGATTTAGTGCTATTAGAAAAAACAACTGTCCCAATAGCCCAAAGATGACTAAATAAACATTGTTCAAAGCATAGCGAGATTCTACTAGAAATAAACCATCAGCAGCGGCAAATAAACCGGCGATGAAGGCAAAACGGCGCCGTCCATTTAACTGATAGGCAATTGCGGCAACTACTAAGGGAATAAACGATCCAGTTAGGGCATTTAGCCAGCGGTAACTCCAGGTGGAACGCACGGAACCTGTTAAACCGTTGACTGTATCTTGTCCGATGGGAAGGTGAGAGCCTATCCAAATTCCGATCGCAATTATGTATTGGCTCAACGGTGGATGGGCGTTGAAAAAATGTTTCCCGATTAAGTAGTTGTTGGAATAGATCGCGTAGTAAACTTCATCAAACACTAAGGTATTAAATCGCTCCAACCCCCAAAAGCGTAAGCCAATTGAGAGTAAAAAGATAGCGGATATGCCGATACCGAACCAGGAGATAGACAAGCTAGAAAGCTTTTTTGAGAAACTCATAAAATCGCGCAAGATGGCTTAAAGAATTTTGGGAATGTCGCACTTTCCAAACTTTAATCAATTAGACATTAATCTTAAATGTCCTGGGTATCTGACAAAAGCTATGAACAATTGAATAATCCGATCAGGAGCCATAATGTAGAACAGGCGTCTCGCCTGTCCGATCAAGAGCCATAATGTAGAACAGAGTCTAGCCTGTCCTAGTTCTACCCTAGATACTTGACTAAAAGTAGTTTTCATGATATGGAAGAAGTTTTGCAAGTAGGCGATCGCACGATTAGCGCAGAGGAAATTATTCCATTGTTAGCTGGTTATCAGTTGTTACCATCGTTGCTGCGGGAAATTATTATTGACCAAGCTATTTCTTCAATAAGCTGTACCTCAGAGGAAAAAGCCAGCGCCACACAGCAATTTTTCATTTCAAATCAGATTACCGACGAGACAACAAAACAAGCTTGGGCGACACAGCGCGGTATGACTTTGGCGCAACTGGAAGCTTGGGCGATGCGGGGACTGTTACTGGAAAAATTTAAACAAGCAACTTGGGGACACAAATTAGAATCCTATTTTCTGGAACGTAAGGCATTATTAGACAGGGTAATTTATTCGCTGATCAGAACTCAAGATCCAGGAATCGCTCAAGAACTCTATTTTCGGATTCGGGAAGGAGAGCAATCTTTTGCTGAACTAGCGCGACAGTATTCCCAAGGGCCAGAAGCTGAAACCGGGGGGTTGATTGGCCCAGTAGAATTGAGTGTGCCTAACCCTGTATTGGTGCAAATGCTGCGTTTATGTCAACCGGGGCAAGTTTGTCCGCCGACACGTTTGGGAGATTGGCTGGTGATTGTACGTTTGCAGAAGTTTATCCCTGCTCAGTTAGATGCAACTATGCGTCAGCGATTGTTGAATGAGTGTTTTGCTAGTTGGTTGAATGAGCAAGTTAAGCAACATTTAGTTGTTAGTCGGTAGGGGGACGTAAGAGTTGAGGAAAAGGAACCGCAGATAGCGAAGCGTTAGCGAGTCTTCGAGCGTCTGCACGCAGATGCACGCAGATAAATACAGATAAAATCTAATTTGTCTTTTGGCTTAAATAGATATCTTGCGTCATTAGAAAAGATTGCAAAAGTCGAAATGTCTCTGTAGGGGCGTAGCATTGGTGCGAAAAATTATCGGTTTAACCCAAGGTTTTATGTCCAAATGCTACGCCCTTCCAGGATTTTTGCAATCTTTTCTAATCTCTGTAATCGTCTGCATTTAGTCCACTTTTAGTGGACTTTAGCTATGAGACAGGGGTTTAAACCCCTGGCGGGCTATGCGGCTTACTGAGAATGATGCAAGATGTCAACCAACAACAATTAACTAAAAACCACAAGTTCCAGTTGGTACGGTGCTTCCTGACCAACCAACAGGATTTATTAGAGAAATCTTGTTAGTGGGAAAAGTTTCGGACTCAACTTGTACCGTTCCTCCAACAGTATCTAACAAAATAAGAGAGCCAATCGTATTGTTTCGCGGTTGCAGGCAAATGGTAGCACGAGGGCTAATTGTTGTCGCTTCAAAGTCGCTCAAATTGTTACCATTAATGGTGTTTAACCGAACTGCGGCGAAAACTTGAGAAGCATCGAAGCTGGAGATGGAAAGCCCAGACAAAGGATTATCAGTAATATTATTCGACTCGACTAAAAGCCGAAGTACTGTATTTTGATTGGTGGTTGTGAAAATCCCAAATGAACCATTTTGGGTAATCTGTTGATTGTTGGCAATACTGACTGTTCCTTGCGCGTTATTGGAAAGTTGGATAAATACGCCGTTGTCCTGATTTTCAGCAATCCTGTTGTTGGTGAGATAAAATGTGCCTTTAGTCCTATCTGCCAGAAATATGCCAATCCCATAAATCCCATTCCTGGTTATCTGGTTATTGTCGATGGTGAAGGTTCCTTGTGCAGTTTCGGAAAGTTTGATATATGTTGCGTCAGCCTGATTGTCAGAAATTGTATTATTGGTGAGATTGAAGGTAGCTTGGGCGGTAGATTCAAGTTCAATGCTAGTTCCCCTAAATTGATTGCCGATAATCTGGTTGTTGGTAATATTGAACAAGGCTTGGGCATTATTGAAAAGTTTGATATCGATACCGTCGGCGATGCCACTTATACCGCGATTATTGGCAATCTGATTATTAGAAATATTGAATGTTCCTTGGGCATTATTTCTCAGTTCTACTTTAACTCCATCTCCTTCATCTCCAGCTTTGCCATTGTTAGCAATTTGATTTTCGGTCAGTGTCAGTTCAACTTGTCCGAAATTGTTTTTCAGGGAGAAACCCTCAGCATTGGCATTGTTGATCGAATTATTCGTAATCGCTACCTTTCCCGTCACATTCTCCAGCAAAATGCCTTCTCTAGCAGCATTTGTAATGGCATTGTCGCGAATAATGACATTGCTGATGTTAGTACCATAAATGCCTGAGTTACTGTTAGTTTGAAAAAAAAGCCCCGAAATCGTGATATTATTTCCTACAATAGCCCTCCCCGTGACTATAGGCATTACCCCAGCACCGGACAACGGTAGTTGTATTTTCCCTGACTCTACGGTATCAATTCGCTGTACCGGAGAAGTGGAGAGGACTTGTACTTTATCGGGAATCCTAAAAGCAGGAATTCCTGGATTTGTCCCCGGTTGTACATAGACAATATCATTAGGCACAGCGACATTTAAGGCAGCAGCGACAGTTCCTGTAGGATTCTCAAAGGTAGCGTTACCCGTTCCTATCCCTAAATTGACGTGGCGAAATCTCCAGGGTTCTCCTGTAGCTGGATTGGTGACGAAAACCGTATCTTGGACACTGAAGGATTCCGATTTAAACTGAGACTCCACTACAATATTTGGGGTTCGGGTAACAGGTTCCCCCAGACGCGCAAGTAAACGTTCTGCTTTGCCTTTCCCACTTGGGCGATTATTGGGAAAAGAAGCGGCTACCCTGAGAACAATATTAGTGCCAAAAGTTGCATCACTGGACAGGGAAAGCCCAAGCTTCAGAGTATCAGTGGGACGTACTTCTAAACGTGCTCTACCTCCCAAAATTCCGGAACTTCCAGCAGCATCGTAGTAATAAACTCCAGCATAGCCTCGCAAGTCTCCCGTTTCACCTAGTTGGGCAATTTTCACACCCGCTTCCAAATCGAATCCTGTCATTGCAGCTTCCCAGCGACGGTTAATTTGTTGTTGCTGATTTCTGGTTTGTGCTAAAAAATTCCCCTGAAAGAAAGGTTCGGAAAATGAGGTGGCTGTTTTGACAATTTTTTCTTCTGTAAGTTGGCGAGTCTCTCCTACAGGGATGTAAGCATTAGCGCGAATATCCCAAGATTCCCCTAAACTTTCCACTCCCACAGCAACTTGATGAAAATTGCTTTTTCCTGTGTTTCGCATGTCGTAAGCGATGGAAGCGCCATGAAGGCGATCGCCTTTGGGACTCAAGAAACGATGTCCTAAAATAATGTTGCCACTGGTAAGTGAATTTTCGGTAGATAACAGTAATCGTCCTTCCAGGAAAGTGACACTTTTCCCCATACTCTGAGATAGAGGAACAAAGGCTTCAAAGCTACCAAAAGAACTTTCATAACCCACACCTGGCCCGGTGGTGAACCCAACACTTAAGCGAGGGTTGACAGCTTGTTTGGCAGAGTCGATATTTGTTTCATGGGCTGTCTGATGTTCCGCTTCAGTTTCAGTTGCTGTAGTGAATGCATTTGAACTGAGATACCTCAGTTTAGGAGAGTCGAGATTTGTCTGATATGTTCTCTGATATTCGGCTTCAGTTTTAGTTGCTGTAGCGAATGCTGTTGAAGTTAGACTTCCCAGTTGAGGAGAGTCGAGATTTGTCTGATGGACTGTCTGATATTCGGCTTCAGTTTTAGTTGCTGTAGCGAATGCTGTTGAAGTTAGACTTCCCAGTTGAGGAGAGTCGAGATTTGTCTGATGGACTGTCTGATATTCGGCTTCAGTTTTAGTTGCTGTAGCGAATGCTGTTGAAGTTAGACTTCCCAAGACTAGCAGGGTAATGTAGATGCAAGACGAATACTTAATAACAGACATTGTTTAGATATTGAAGAAAGTAGTAGAAGCATTAGCGATGAGAGTAACTGCATTTACCCCACTCAGAAGAGTGAGGGTTTGGTTGTTAACATTGTCACTAATTAAAGTTTGACTACCTAACTGAGTAATCGACAAACTAGCAAAAGTCAAACCTCCTGTTAAAGCAATGTAATCCTGTCCGATCTGGAAGTCACGAATAGTATCAGTTCCTTCACCTTTAGCAATCACAAAAGTATCAAAACCTGTACCTCCTGTAAGAATGTCATTGCCAAAGCCACCCCAAATCAAATCATCGCCAACATCACCCCAAATTTGATCATTGCCTGCTTTACCGTAGAGATAGTCATTACCACCGCCACCGTGAAGGCGATCGCTACCGATACCGCCATAGATAATATCGTTCATACTTGAGTCGTCACCAACCAAATTTTTGACATCACCAATTAGTTCATCATTGCCAGGGCCACCGTAAATTTCGTCTTTTCCGATACTGCCAACAATTATGTCATTACCAGCGAAACCGTAGATGCTGTCTTCTTGAATGGTTCCCAACAAAGTTTCGGAAACGGAAGTACCGTTGATGACATTCTTCGCTGTGGTGTCATCATTAATAATCGTCCCCAAACCCTGGTTTTTAGTAATCGTGGCGTTACTGGGATTCGAGAGATTGACGAGGAAAGTTTCGTTTGACTCAAAAGTTGTATCACCCTTGACAGCGACAGTCACAGTTTGACTGGTGACACCTGGATTAAAGCTGAGAATTCCTGTCAACGCAGTATAATCACTTCCACCTGTAGCTGTCCCATCAGCAGTCGTGTAGTTAACGGTTACTTTTTGACTACTGGGGTTGGAGAGATTGACAGTAAAAAAAGCATTGCTTGTACCATTGTTTCCTTCTGTGAGGGTGAGATCGCTGATGCTGATTTTGGGGAGAGAATCATCATTAATAATCGTCCCCAAACCCTGGTTTTTAGTAATCGTGGCGTTACTGGGATTCGAGAGATTGACGAGGAAAGTTTCGTTTGACTCAAAAGTTGTATCACCATTGACAGCGACAGTCACAGTTTGACTGGTGACACCTGGATTAAAGCTGAGAATTCCTGTCAACGCAGTATAATCACTTCCACCTGTAGCTGTCCCATCAGCAGTCGTGTAGTTAACGGTTACTTTTTGACTACTGGGGTTGGAGAGATTGACAGTAAAAAAAGCATTGCTTGTACCATTGTTTCCTTCTGTGAGGGTGAGATCGCTGATGCTGATTTTGGGGAGAGAATCATCATTCAGAATCGTCCCCAAACCCTGGTTTTTAGTAATCGTGGCGTTACTGGGATTCGAGAGATTGACGAGGAAAGTTTCGTTTGACTCAAAAGTTGTATCACCATTGACAGCGACAGTCACAGTTTGACTGGTGACACCTGGATTAAAGCTGAGAATTCCTGTCAACGCAGTATAATCACTTCCACCTGTAGCTGTCCCATCAGCAGTCGTGTAGTTAACGGTTACTTTTTGACTACTGGGGTTGGAGAGATTGACAGTAAAAAAAGCATTGCTTGTACCATTGTTTCCTTCTGTGAGGGTGAGATCGCTGATGCTGATTTTGGGGAGAGAATCATCATTCAGAATCGTGGCAATTCCCTGGTTTTTAGTAATCGTGGCGTTACTGGGATTCGAGAGATTGACGAGGAAAGTTTCGTTTGACTCAAAAGTTGTATCACCCTTGACAGCGACAGTCACAGTTTGACTGGTGACACCGGGATTAAAACTGAGAACTCCTGTCAGAGAAGTGTAATCACTTCCACCTATAGCTGTCCCATCAGCAGTCGCGTAGTTCACGGTTACTTTTTGACTACTGGGGTTGGAGAGATTGACAGTAAAAAAAGCATTGCTTGTACCATTGTTTCCTTCTGTGAGGGTGAGATCGCTGATGCTGATTTTGGGGAGAGAATCATCATTCAGAATCGTCCCCAAACCCTGGTTTTTAGTAATCGTGGCGTTACTGGGATTCGAGAGATTGACGAGGAAAGTTTCGTTTGACTCAAAAGTTGTATCACCCTTGACAGCGACAGTCACAGTTTGACTGGTGACACCTGGATTAAAGCTGAGAATTCCTGTCAACGCAGTATAATCACTTCCACCTGTAGCTGTCCCATCAGCAGTCGTGTAGTTAACGGTTACTTTTTGACTACTGGGGTTGGAGAGATTGACAGTAAAAAAAGCATTGCTTGTACCATTGTTTCCTTCTGTGAGGGTGAGATCGCTGATGCTGATTTTGGCTGGCTTTTCGTTAATGAAGATGTCAGGATTGTTGTTAGTGTCACCACTTACCAAATTGTTTGCATAAGAATGGAACGCCACAAAAGTTCCATCAGCAGAGATGGAAGGATTTAAGGATCTACCATTAGCCTGAGTACCGGTGTTAGTTACGGAAACGCGACGGGTGGTATTGGTAACTGTGTCGTAAACGAAGATGTCGCCAGCGTTGTTAGTATCTCCAGCAACTAAGTTACTGGCGTAAGAATAAAATGCTATATAACGACCATCAGCAGAAATAGATGGCCCGTAGGAAGAGTCATTCCCCCAGTTCCATCATTAGCTACAGAAACTCGACGAGTTATGTTTGTAAGTGTGTCGTAAACAAAGATATCGGGAGAATTGTTAGTGTCACCAACAACCAAGTTACTCGCATAAGATTGAAAAGCTACATATCTCCCCGAAGCTGAGATAGAAGGAGTGTAGGAGTCACCATTTCCCTGAGTACCATTGTTGGCGATAGAAACACGGACAGTGGTATTTGTAAGTGTGTCGTAAACGAAAATGTCGAGAGAGTTATTAGTGTCGCCAACAACCAAATTTCTGGCGTAAGACTCAAACGCTACAAAGTTTCCCTCAGCAGAAATAGAGGGACTGTAAGAGGAAGAATTTCCCTGAGTACCGTTACTGGAGACGGAAACTCGGCGGGTAGTATTTGTAACTGTGTCGTAAACAAAAATGTCAGGATTATTGTTAGTATCGCCAACCACCAAATTGCTAGCAACAGACTCATAGGCTACATATCGTCCCGACGCTGAGATAGAAGCGTAGGAAGAATCGCCATTTCCCCAGTTCCATCACTAGCGACGGAAACTCTACGAGTACTGTTGGAAAGTATGTCGTAAACGAAGATATCGAGAGAATTGTTTGTATCTCCAACAACTAGGTTACTCGCAAGAGATTCATAAGCGATAAAATTACCATTAGCTGAGATGGAAGGGTAAAAAGAGTTCTCATTTCCCTGAGTACCGTTATTGGCGATGGAGACGCGACGATTGGTGTTTGTAAGTGTGTCATAAACGAAGATGTCGCCAACGTTGTTAGTATCTCCAACAACCAAGTTACTGGAATAAGAATAAAACGCCACATAGCGGCCTGAAGCTGAGATAGATGGGCTGTAGGAGTCACGGTTCCCCTGAGTACCGTTGCTGACAACGGAGATGCGACGGATGAAGTCTGGCATGATCAATTTTCCTGCGTTAAAACCGAGGCGGAATGCTAATGCACCGTCCCATAAATTGACAAAAACACAAAAATGTGAATTAAAATCTCAGAGATGTGGATATTCAGGGGACAAAGGTTGTCACCGTTCCCAATATGCACAGGCAACGAGATAAATTTTTTAGCCAGAAGTTAAAGCGATCGTACAATCAATCAATGGCTCTAAAAAAAAAGCTTGAAACGAAATCTAAACTGGTAAGGTCTGCGAGAAGAAAATAATAATAAAAAAGTACTTAATATCTTGGTAATGCTGTTATTCTAGGTCTATTAACCCAAGCGCTAAGAGTTATCAGGCGCTATGACCCATACGACGACGATTCAAGAATTTCTAGCTAGGATCTCCCCTTTCGATCAGTTGTCATCGACAGCGCTATATAAACTGTCAACCCATTGCCAATTGCTACGCTATCGCATGGGGCAGGCAATTGTTATGCGGGAGAAAATGCCTGCCCAAGTATCTATACTTTACGAAGGGCAAGCCCGTCTACTTGGCTATGAACCTCGCCAGCAAGCACCAATTACCCTAAAGTTACTACAACCAGGAGAAATCCTCGGCTGGGTAAGTTTGGTGAGAGGAGTCCCTTGTGAAACAGCGATCGCCTCCACAGAAACAATTTGCGTGACGATCAACGCTCCTGAATTCTATACCCTGATGGAGGAGGAACCCACACTTGCAACCGCCTTTTGGTCACGTTGCGGCTTGGTGGAAGTATTCGATCTCCTGAGTGCAGAATTAGCAAGAAGAGCCGATGGACAAGCAAATCTCAAAGAACTGTCCCTAAAAGCTTGGTCTTGCGCCATCATCCTTAATTTAGCTCGCGGCAAGAAGATACACGACCAACTAGACATCAATCGCGTCTGGTTTGTTAGTGGGGGAGCACAATCCAATCAACCTATAGGCACCTGTCTCACTGGAGAAGCGGCTACAACTTTACAGGTAATCACATCTGGAATGACTCGTCTAGTGGGAATTCCAGCCGAAATCCTTTCCCCTCAACCCCTGAACCTTCTCTCCCCCTCCAGCTTCCCCACCTCCGATATAGGAGATATTCCCTACGCACCGGACAACCCCCTAGAAGCTCCAGGAACCTACGCAGGCAAAAATTCGACAAACAAGCGCCACTATCCCTTTATTCGCGGCACAGGACCAATTGACGCAACCCTAGCCTGCTTTCAGATGCTCTCTAGCCACCTAAGCATACCCTTCCGTCGCGATACGATTCGCCGCGTCATTGTAAGCCAGTACTCCCGCACCGGCAACCTTTCCCTTCAGCACTGTGGCGCAGTTGCCGAAATGTTGGGATTGAACGCCCATTTAGTAACTGTACCTGCTGTTGCGGTCAGCCGGCTACCAACCCCAGCAATGCTTGTGTGGAACGGTAGCGTTGCCTTACTCTACGAAAGCAGCGAACGAGAATTAGTGCTAGCGGCCCCAGAAAGCGGAATTAAGCGCCTAAAACCTGCCAAATTCTTGGAAAACTGGGATAATGAAGCGCAAGTTTTACTGCTCAAAACCAATAAAGAAACCCCCCAAAAACGGTTTGGGCTAAACTGGTTTTTGCCTTCCTTAATTCGCTACCGCAATGTTTTAACAGAAGTCTTAATCGCCTCCTTTTTTGTACAACTGTTTGGCTTGGTGAATCCTTTGATGATTCAGGTAATCATCGATAAAGTCATTGTACAGAACAGTCCCAGCACCTTACACGTCTTGGGAGTCTTATTGATAGGAGTAGCGATTTTTGAGGCAATTTTAACCAGTCTCCGCACCTACTTATTTGTAGATACAACGAACCGCATTGACATGGCTCTCGGTTCGGAAATTATTGATCACTTGTTACGCTTACCATTGCGGTATTTTGAACGCCGACCAGTGGGAGAATTAGCCACCAGAATTAACGAATTAGAAAATATCCGTCAGTTTCTCACAGGAACAGCTTTGACTGTTGTCTTAGATGCTGTTTTTTCTGTAGTTTACATCGTCGTGATGTTCATCTACAGTTGGCTACTGACCCTGGTAACTTTGGCAGTCATTCCCCTGTTTGTCTTGCTGACAATTATCTTTTCCCCAATCGTGCGTCAACAGCTACGCGCTAAAGCAGAACGTCAAGCGGAAACTCAATCTTATTTAGTCGAAGTTCTCTCAGGAATTTCGACAGTAAAAGCTCAGAATATCGAATTGCGTTCCCGTTGGAAATGGCAAGATCGCTACGCTCGTTATGTGAGTGAAGGCTTTCAGAATGTTCTCACCTCAACTGCAGCCAGTTCTGCTAGTAACTTCCTCAACAAACTTTCGGCTTTGCTTGTACTTTGGGTAGGAGCATATTTAGTATTAGATGGAAAATTAACCCTAGGACAATTAATTGCCTTCCGCATTATTGCAGGTTACGTCACTGGGCCCTTACTGCGATTAGCTCAAATTTGGCAGAACTTTCAGTCAACAGCCCTATCCCTAGAACGTCTGAGCGATATCTTGGATTCTCCCCAAGAAACAGATGAAAAAGACATCAATAATATCGCTCTACCCACAGTTGAGGGGACAGTCAAATATGAAAATGTCTCGTTTCGTTTTGCCGCAAGCGGGCCATTGCAGTTAAGTAATATCAACATAGATATTCCAGTAGGCAAATTTGTAGGTATTGTTGGTCAAAGTGGCTCTGGTAAAAGTACCCTAACCAAGCTCTTAGCTCGACTTTACGATCCCGATGCTGGTCGAATTATTATTGATGGTTATGATATTAGTAAGGTCGAACTTTATTCCTTGCGGCGTCAGATAGGAATTGTCCCCCAAGAGACACTTTTATTTGATGGGACGGTGCAGGAAAATATTGCTTTGACTAATCCAGATGCTAGTTCCGAAGAAATCATCGAAGCCGCAAAAATTGCAGCAGCACATGACTTTATCATGGAGTTGCCAATGGGTTACAACACTCGTGTCGGGGAGAGGGGTTCCAGTTTATCTGGAGGACAAAGACAACGAATTGCGATCGCCCGAACGGTTTTGCAATCACCCAGAATGCTCATTTTAGATGAAGCAACCAGCGCTCTGGATTATGACACCGAACGGCAAGTTTGTCTAAATCTTGCTCAAGCTCTTCAAGGACGCACGGTATTTTTCATCACCCATCGCCTCACCACAATTCGCAACTCAGATATCATTTTAATGATGGATAAGGGAGCAATAGTCGAACAGGGAACCCATGAGGAATTAATGTCCCAAAAAGGTCGCTACTATTGCCTATACTTACAACAAGACGCTCAATTATAATACCTAACTTTTACACAAATTACAAAAAGCCATGAATCACAAAAATGGAGCAAAGCCAGACAAACCATTTAATTTAATATCTCCTTTGACAGCGCGGATTGATATTAATGGTAACAACTCAAATGGTAACTATAACAACTCAAATGGTAACTATAACAACTCAAATGGTAACTATAACAACTCAAATGGCAAAGGTCAAAACTTCAATGAAAACGGCAAATTTGACCAACCTGTTATTCTGAAGCAATCTCGAAATTGGTCACGGGCAATCCTCTGGACAATTATTGGTGTGACAACATTCGGGGTTATTTGGGCATGCGTAGCCAAAATTGAAGAAGCCGTTCCCGCTCAAGGTAAACTGGAACCCCAAGACGCTGTTAAGGAAGTCAAAGCCCCGATTAATGGAGTTGTTAAAGAAATATTTGTCAAAGATGGCCAGCGGGTTAAGCAAGGTGAGAAATTGCTCAAACTTGATCCAACTGTGGCGATGGCTAACCAGACTTCCCTTAATAAAAATCGCGCCATATTAACCAAAGAAAACCAATTTTATCGCTCAGTAATGAGCAATTCCGCTTCCCCAATAATTCCACTGGAACTTCCCGCAGAAATTGCCTCGCTCACCAAAAGTCGTAAAGCTTTGTTAGATGAAGTAAAACTTTATAAAACTCAACTGAGCGGTGACTTTCAAGGCACTAACCTCAGTCCTGATCAACGGATACGGTTGCAAATTTCCGCAGCAGAACTCAACTCTCGCGTCTCTGCCAATAAATTAGAAATTGGACAATTAGAAAGACAATTTGAACAAAACCAAGTTCAACTTGCTAATGCCAAAAGTCGGTTGGAAGTTGAGCAAGGAATTGTTAATAGGATAGCGGTTGTAGCACAGGAGGGAGGGATTGCCCAAATCCAATTCTTGAAACAGCAACAGGAGGCAAAAACACGCCAAGCAGAGGTCGATCAGCTAATTCAGGAACAAGGACGCTTGCAGTTAAAAATCGCTCAGGCTAGTCAACAGTTAAACAATACGGTGGCTGGATCTCAAAAAGATTTAACTACTCAAATTTCCACCAATGAAAAACAAATTGCTGAAATAGACAGTCAGATCAACAAAATAATTGTTGAGAATGAGAAGAAAATTGCAGAAATCGATAACCAGTTGAGTCAGACACAAGTCAATTTAAACTATCAAGAATTGACAGCACCTGTTGGGGGAACTATTTTTGAATTGAAACCCTCAGCACCTGGTTATGTTACTAATCCAAATGAGCCTCTTCTCAAAATTGTCCCTGACGATGCTCTGGTAGCTAAGGTTTATATCACCAACAAAGATATTGGTTTTGTTCAACTAAATAAGCCAGTGGATATCAGGATTGATTCATTTCCTTTTAGTGAATATGGTGATGTCAAAGGAGAATTAATCTGGATTGGTTCCGATGCGCTACCACCCGATCAAATTCGTCCTTTCTATACTTTCCCCGCTAAGGTGAAGTTACAGAAACAGTCACTTGAGATTAAGGGAAAACCAGTACAACTACAATCGGGAATGTCAATTAGCGCCAACATCAAAGTGCGCGATCGCACGGTGATGAGCATTTTCACTGACTTATTTAACTCAACAACTGATAGCTTGAAAAATGTTCGGTAATTATTTTCCTCCCCACCCTAATTAAAGTTGGGATGGGGTATTTTGGAAGATATTGATAAATACTAAGATTACCAAAATTTCTGTGATTAAGTTACTAAGCATACCCTTACAAACTCTAATTCTAGGGCTTTTCCTTACCAGTGATGGACTGCTAGCCCAGAAGCTTCCACTTTCCGCAAATCTAATTAATCTTAACTCAGTTGAGGGGGAAAAGTTACTCATAGAAAGCCAAGCCAGACAGGATTTTCTTCCTCTCAGTATTCAATTTGTAACTCAAAAAAACCAAGCTTACTGTGGTGTTGCTAGTAGCATTATGGTACTAAATTCTCTCTCCATTCCTGCACCTGTAGCACCCGAATATGCTCCTTATCACTTCTTTACCCAAGACAACTTTTTTAATAAACAAACTCAACAAGTCATAGCAACAGAAGTTGTTGCGCGTCAAGGTATGACTTTAGAACAATTGGGTAAACTTTTAGAAAGCCATGCCGTGAAAGCTGAAGTTTATCACGGCGGTGACGTAACACTGGAAGAGTTTCGCAGACTGGCGAGCAAGAATTTACAAGAATCAGGAAATTTTGTCATAGTCAACTACTTACGTAAAGCTATCGGTCAGGAAACAGGGGGACATATCTCCCCTGTAGCTGCTTACAGCAAAGAAACAGACCGCTTTCTGATCTTAGATGTTTCCCGCTACAAATACCCTCCAGTCTGGGTGAAAGCTTCTGAACTTTGGCAAGCAATGACGACGCTAGATCCAGCTTCCGGTAAAATGCGAGGGTTTGTGTTAGTAAGTCCGCGCTAAGGGGATAGGGGGAGAATTACAGAAGTATTTAATATTACCCGTAAATTGCCCTATCGGAATCCTTCAAAAACCTCTGCAAACCCCTCTATAGTCTCCCCTGAAAGGGGAGACAACATTGTTATCAATACTTTCAGGAGGGATTATAGGGAGGTGGGGAGACACAATTGTTGTCCCCCCATAGCGGGGGGACTTTAGGGGGGTGCGTAAACTTATGCGCTCTCTGCGTTAAAAAAACCTCTTATTCCAATGCAAACAGATTCGATATCAGATCCACCAAAAGGATGAGGTATGATTTTTTCCGCCTGTTGTAATTGTAATTGGAGAATGCTCGAACAAGAGGTGACAGCAAATGGAATGGCTAATATTTTTCCTCGGAATTGCTGTGTTAGAAACGTTGTTTCAAGTTCTCGTTTCTACTCGTTTAGCAAAGACCTTGACAACTATAAAGAAAGTTGTCAAATATTCCGAATACCCAAAAAAAATTACCCCAAAAAGGACACAGCGATTGCAAAGACTGTATAGCGAGTCCCAGAAAATTAATCCAAATCTAGATAGTGTTCCAAGTCAGTAATTTTGGGGTCAGGGAACTGCTTCAAGACACGCCAAATAACGGTGTAACTGCCATCATCACGCCGACTCACGGGTTGCAAGGCAATTAGTACATCACTACTTGGCGTCTCTAAAATCTCGTCTAAGTGGCGACGCTGCTCTCTAGAAATCAGTTCGCGCTGGAGAATTACTTCTGGTAACTGGAACTGAAACAACCTGATTACATAAGTGCTATTAAGCACTACTGGCGCTTGGTTGGATGGTGCTATTCTCACAGTAGGAACGAAACCCAATACATCCTTTCCACTAACTAAGCGCCGTCTATCTACTTGTATCGCTTCCAGTTTCTGAGGAGGTGAATATTTAAGCAAAAAATCTCGCTGTTCTGAGGTAATAGTGGAGATATTTTCTAAACTAGGCTTTAGCTTTTCTAAGGGGATTGCACCCAAATTCACAATGAAACCGTAATCCAATCCTGATGAGAGCGGAATCTGAAAATTATCCTCGGTAATCTGAAGCGTCAAACGGGGAATTAAGCCACTATTACTTGTTACCAAAGGTGCAAAGGGAAATCGCTCTGCTAGGGTCGGTTGTAGGCGATTTCGCAACTGATTGGGATTGAGTCGATAGCTTTGGGCTAACAATACGCGAGCAATACCGGTGTTAGGTTGCTTGAGTAAATTAGCATAAATCTGAGGCTCCGCAGGCGAAAGTCCATAAGTAGCGCGATCAATTATCTCAGTATTCGGTGTCGGATCAAGAATCTGTACAGATGCTGGAAATGCTGGCAATATAGACAGCAACTGCTCCCGTGCTGACAACAGGATATTGTTGATGCGTAATGGTGGTGTAATTGCTGGTTGGAAGGGTTGCTCGTCAGCAGTAGCCATTTTTGCCGGAAAGCCGATTACTGGAGGTTCTGGAGTGGGGAAATCTGGCACTTGGGAATATCTAGGCTTCACTGGATTCTGTAAGTCGTACTGTAAAATCAAGGGGCGATTCTTTTGGGGTTGCCGAATGGGAGCAGCTAAACCCGCTAGCATCGGTAAACGCTCTTCCAATAGACTAATTACCGGTCTTAATTTTTGCGTCGAAGCATAGAGGGTGCAGTAAACTTGTTTTGCTGGCAAATTCATCTCGGCTGCAATTACTGCGGATGGGTTACTCGTCCCATTGCTACACACAAGACGAGGATTCCCACCTCGGCTTTGCAGAAAGCGTTCAACAACTCCTAAGTGTAGGAATAATTGTCCCCGCGCTATTTCTACTCGGTTCAAATCTGGCCCGGCGATCGCTTGTTTAGTCTGATTGATTAAATACAGTTGTTCTTCTACAAGTTCTTTGGTTTGAGTCCAGAAATCTTGAGTAATTTCATTTCTTTGACTCAGCAAAGTTGGTGATGCTGCGACTGATTTTGCTAGCAGTGGCTGCGACACTGAGAAAGGAAGTAATAACAGTAAGGATAAGTAGCGCATGGAAGTAGTTTATTTTGATAAGTTGATAATCTCACGCCTTTAAGATTTTATGCAAAAAGTAGACCTGAGATTTTCAACTACAGATAGACACGAGATGTTTGTTCGTCTGACAACTGACAGGAAGTACGTAGCAAAAGCGATTGTGTTATCTTGTCGGTAATACTTAAATATTTGGTCGCCAATGCGGGAACCCCTACCGTACGGGCGGGTTTTGTAAACCAGCCCCTACCGTACGGGCGGGTTTTGTAAACCAGCCCCTACCAACTGACAATATCAGCTTTAAATAATGAAAATTAGGGCTTACTGCAGTAAGTATTAATGTCGGCAACCAGTTGTTTTTCTGAACTGGTAGCGGCTTGTAATGCTTGAATGGCTGATTCTGATTCAGGGCGATTTCTGTTATTGTAAGCAGTAACAAAATTCCTAGTGGCTTGACTTGTATCCTTATACATCTTGATAAACCCTGCTTGAGAGCCTTTTAAAGTTTTGTCTGTTACTGAAATTTTTTCAAGTTCTACAGCCGCTTTATCCATGAAATTAGCAACTCTCAGCATCGCTTTATCCTGAGATGTATTGTCGTTATTGTTAATGCTTTTGACATTACTTAACGCTTCATTAGTTATCTCAATAATTTGGTTACATTGAGAAATTTTAGTCTGATTATTTCGTGGTAATTCTTGTGAAGAAACCGGAAAAATCACAGAACCAAAACTCATGAGTACTGTTAGGGGCCCAAATAACCATTTACTTTTCATGGGGCGTTTCTGTAGAAATTATTGTCTCTAAATTATTTTACTTGTTGCACCCAACAGCCATAACACCCGAAAACTCTTTTAAGATAAAGGCAGTGCGTTGCGAATTGCTGTGAGTTTATGCCGACTGTACTAACTGATGCCAAAAATTTGCTTGCTGAGTTGATTGCACGTTATCGCGATCGCCCTAGGCGTGGCGAAGCCAATCGCGTCGATTACTTGGCGATTCGTTTGGAAGAATCCCAAGGGACAAGTATTGTCTTGCGAGGTGACAAGATAGAAACCCTCAGCGAAGGTCTTTCGATTGGTGGACAAGTACGGGCTTGTTATCAAGGGGGTTGGGGCTTTGCCAGTTTCAATCAGCTTTCTACCCTAGCAGAACGAGTCGAAGAAGCGATCGCCGCTGCCAGAATTGTCGGTGATGAGGAAACAATCCTTGCTCCCATTAAACCAGTACAGGACATTTGTCAACTACCCCTGACTGGTACTGACCCGCGCAATATTACTTTGCTAGAGAAAAAAGTCTTGTGCGATCGCTACAACCAAATTCTCAAAAGCATTGACCCCCGCATCACCACAACTTCCGTGCGCTACGGTGATAGTCACCAACGAGTGATTATCGCTACCAGCGAAGGTACTTTGATTGAGCAATCCTGGGTGGATATGGAAATGCGCTTTTCCGCGACGGCCCGTGAGGGAGATTTAGTACAAACCGGCCGGGAAACCACAGGTTCTCGCAAAGCCTACGAAGATTTGACCAATCTCGACGAACAGGTACGCCATACTGCCCAAAGAACTCTAGATGCCCTCTCCTTGCCACCTGTGAAGGGGGGAACCTACACTGTCGTAATTGACCCCATCCTGACAGGTTTGTTTGTTCATGAAGCTTTTGGACACCTTTCCGAAGCCGATATGGCTTATGAAAATCCCGACTTGCTAGAAGTGATGAGCATGGGGCGTCAATTTGGCCCGATCGATCTGCAAATCTTTGACGGTGCGGCACCTCCGGGACATCGCGGTAGTTACTTCTACGACGATGAAGGTACTCCAGCAACAACTACCCAATTGATTAAAGATGGCATTTTAGTAGGAAGGCTGCACTCTCGCGAAACTGCTGGAAAATTAGAAGAAACACCGACTGGGAATGCTCGCTGTCTCAATTATCACTATCCCCCAATTGTCAGAATGACTAATACCTGGATTGAGCGGGGAAAAACGCCAGTGGCAGATTTATTTAAGGGTATCAAAGAAGGTGTTTATGCCAGAAATTGGCTGGGTGGTATGACGAATGGTGAAATGTTTACTTTCAGTGCTGGTGAAGCTTGGATGATTCGGGATGGTAAACTTGCCGAACAAGTTCGGGATGTTACTCTTTCGGGGAATGTTTTCAAAACTTTGGCAGATATTGAGGCGATCGGTGATGATTTTCATTGGGATGAATCCGGTGGCTGTGGTAAAGCTGGACAAGGTGGTTTACCTGTAGGTTGCGGTGGCCCAAGTTTGCGGATTCGCAGTGTTGTTGTTGGTGGTGAAGCGGAGGATTAGTTGTTAGTTGTACAGCCCTACGGGCATGAAAACAGTTGTTAGTTGTTAGTTGTTAGTTGTTAGTTGTTAGTCAAATCACAAACAACCAATAACCAACAACCAACAACCAATTTCAAGGACGCAATGTAATTGGCTGAACAGAAGAATACTTAGCAACCTGTTGACCAACTTGAGGATTGTAGAGCCTTAAATAGTTCCAGTAGTTGCCAAAAACTTGTTTTACATAGTCTTTAGTTTCCACATAAGGAATAGATTCGATAAATTCATCTGGATCGGTTAACTTTCTCTCATATAGCCATGTCGCCACCTTACCAGTACCGGCATTATAACTAGCCACTGCCAAGAGAGAATTATTTTGGTATAGTTGGTGGTTTAAATCCAAAAGCCAGGTACCTAGATTAACATTATCGTTAGGATTATCTAGGGTATAACTCTGCAAATTGATTCGCGACGCAACCGTACTAGCAACTTCTGGCATCACCTGCATTAAGCCAGTCGCATTAGCACTAGAGCGGATCTTCGGCATAAATCGTGACTCTTGGCGGATCAGAGCCGTCACTAGCAAAGGATTGAGCTCGCGGGGTTTTGACCAGTTTTTGATAATATCCTGATAGGGAAATGGGTAGAGAGCTTCCCAATAAGCTGATTGTTTCCTCAGAAGCTGGAACTGTGCTTTTTCTTCTGGTGAGTCTCGGTCTTCCAGTTTAGAAATCCGAGAAATTCCTTCGATGTAATCCCCCGCTATAAATCGCATTAAACCATCAGTAAACTGTTGAGCTACGGTTGGCTTAACTCGGTTTTGAAATTCTGCTTGCCATAGAGTCCAGGACTCTCGGTCTTGTCCCAACTGATACAATTCTTTTAAAGTGTCTGAACCTGCGGGTAACAAGGGCCGTTCCACAGATCTTTCCACTTGGGGTGTCAGTTGGCGCACAGTGGTAAAATCTCCCACATCCCAGCCTAAAAACACAGCAGAGCGCCAAGCATAGTAAGACTGTGGGTGATGTGTAACTACTTGTTCAAAAGCCTCTGTTGCTTGCTGTTTTAGTCCCAGTTGCTTTGACCATTTACCGACCCAAAAACCTGCGGAACGAGCTACCTCACTTTTCGGGTTTTGAGCCAGAATTGGCTGTGCCCATTGCAAGGCTGCCTTGATATCACGATATTTTGCCTTAATTTGAGCCATTTTCCAGCGATATTCTGCAGCGGCGTCGGAATAGCCATACTTGGTGAGTAATAACTTACGAGTCTCAACAGCAGCTTTGGAGTTGTTGAGGTTATCAAGTTTGTCAGCTTTTGCCAAAAGTGCTTCACCGGCTCGGTCAGGGAATTGGGCGATGCAGGAGTCAAAATAAGAATTTACCCCTAGCTCTGGTTCGATTTTACCCATTTGGATGAGGGCGCTAGCTGCTTCTCTAGAATTGGGGAAATCACGCACCAGTTTTTTGTAGGCCAGGGTTGCTTGTGCTGGCTTCTCGGTGAGCTGGAGTCCCCTACCCATCAGGTATGCGTTGCGGGGTGTGTGGGTTGCTTTAGCGTAAGCAGCAGAAGCTTGAGCGTATTTCTTGTCTTTCCAGTAGCCGAGAGCGATCGCTTCCCACTCTTCTGGCTTTGGCTGATCCATTCGTTTGCCATTGATTCTCTCAGGACGCGCCATCAACTCGTCGAGGACTTTAGTAATTCCTGGCGTCTCAAAAGCATATTTGGCCAGTAAAAATTTCCATTGCGGCTGATTAGGATATTGGTTGATCCAGAAGCGGGCCATTTCCTGGGTATGGGGATGACTGGGGAACTTGTCAATCATTTGCTCCCAATCTTTAGGATTTTTCTTGCCCAGTGCCAACAATGCTTCTGTTGCCACAGCTTCGTCAGGATAGCCTTTGAGTACAGCTTGCCAAGCTGCTTTGGCTTTTGCCTTGTCACCGATGATTTCGTAAGCTTGGGCGCGTTTTTGGGCAATATGTGACGCCAGAACCGGATACTCGCACTCCAATCCTGACAATAAGCTCAAAGCCTTTTTCCCCTGCTTCTGTTGCAGCAAATCAGATGCTAGGAGATAACGGGCTCGGCTGCGTTCAATCGAGTTTTTACTGTGGGCGATCGCGATCGCTTCTAATTGTGCCGCTCGTTGTGGCGCTGCTAGTAACGCCAGTGAAAAAACTGTTGTATTAATTTTCTTTGCAGGTTTGATCTCGCTTTCTTGTTGGATGAGACACTCAATAGCTCTTTGGCTTAGCCCGCGACCATACTGCGTTTCTAAAATTGGTACTCCAATCAGGATCGCAGATAGTCCAACACCAACAGCAAGTGCAAATTGTTTTCTCCGTTGCTTCCGCTTAAATGGATTGTAGCGGGCGAAACTAAGACGTGGCTTTTTCATATCGCTTCCTGATAGCTGGCAATCTTTCTCTTAGGAAAATAAAGCTACATCTACTTGGTATAGCAGAGCTTCTGGCGTAGAGGAGTTATCCAAGACGACATCGGCACGAGCGACCTTTTCCGAAAGGGGTAATTGGCTGTTAATACGTGCTATTGCTTGTTCTAGGTTCAGGCGATTGCGCTCCCTGAGACGCCTTAACTGTTGAGAGGGCGAGCAGATGACTACCCAGATTTCGGTTACTAAGTCAGTCATGCCAGCTTCAAACAATAAAGGCACCACTAATACTACCGTGGGATCAAGCTGGGGATCAAGTTCGGTTTGGAAGCGATCGCGCACGTAAGGGTGTATCTGTTGCTCTAACCACTGCTTTTCTGCTGAGTTGTGGAAGATAATCGACGCCAAGTGTTGGCGGTTAAGCGTACCATCCTCAAGCAGGACGATTGAACCGTAGCGATCGCCAATTTTACTCAGTACTGGCGAACCTAATTCCACAGCTTCCCTGGCGTAGATATCCGCATCTAGAACTGGTAGATGGTGGTGGTTAGCCAGGTAATTTGAAACAGTTGTTTTACCAGTTGCGATACCACCTGTTAAGCCAATAATACGCTGCATTTGTTGTTTGTCAGTTGTCAGTTGTCAGTTGTTAGTTGTTAGTTGTTAGTTGTTAGTTGTCAGTTGTCAGTTGTTAGTTGTTAGTTGTCAGTTGTCAGTTGTTAGTTGTTAGTTGTCAGTTGTTAGTTGTCAGTTGTCAGTTGTTAGTTGTCAGTTGTTAGTTGTCAGTTGTTAGTTGTTAGTTGTCAGTTGTTAGTTGTTAGTTGTTAGTTGTCAGTTGTTAGTTGTCAGTTGTTAGTTGTTAGTTGTCAGTTGTTAGTTGTTATTACCCATTACCCAAATGATTGAATTGAAACTGTTGGATAAGCAATTTCTCAGCCGCTTGCTTATCAACGGGTTTAGAGAAGAAATAGCCTTGTCCGTACTCGCATTGGAGCAAACGCAATTGTTTTTGCTGCTGGGGAGTTTCAATTCCCTCAGCAATTACATCCATATCCAAACTGTGAGCCAGAGTAATGATTGTTCTAACAATCTCTAATCCATCGTCCTCAAAACCAATTCGGCTGACAAAAGAGCGGTCAATTTTTAAAGTATCAATCGGCAACTGATGGAGACGCGCCAAAGAAGAGTGGCCAGTACCAAAATCATCAATCGAGAGCTTAACTCCCAAAGTTTTCAATTGCTTGAGCATTACTGTTCCAGAGTTGGCATTTTTCAGTAAGCCGGTCTCGGTAATTTCCAGTTTCAAACTACTTCCATTGACACCAGTTTCGCGCAAAATTTTGTCGAGCCGCTCCACAAGGCTGAGCTGCACTAACTGCAAGCCAGATAAATTTACACTCATTGTCAAGGGTTCTAAAAAAGTAAATCTTTTTTGCCACACATTTAACTGAACGCAGGCTTCCCGTAGTACCCACCAATCGATCAGACTAATGACGCCAGTTTCCTCTGCCAAAGGGATGAATTCTACAGGTGATACCATGCCCCTTGTCGGGTGATTCCAACGCACCAGTGCTTCAAAACCCGTAATTTTGCCTGTTTTTAGGGAGACAATCGGTTGATAGTAAACCTGAAACTGCTGGCGTTCAATCGCTACGCGCAAGTCAGTTTCCAGTTGAAAACGTGCCACTGCTTGTTCATGCATGGCAGGATGAAACAAGGCATGACGGGTATTAGGCTGCATCTTAGCGTAATACTTGGCGGTGTCCGCTGCCCGCAGGAAATCTTCTGGTCGGTCGTAACTGGCTAAATTGGAGTTTTCTAACTCTTCACAACCACCTTGAACAATGCCAATGCTAGTGGTGGAAAAAACCTCACGCCCATTTAGTTCAAAAGGTAGCATCAGCCGTTGGTAAATCCAATCAGCCATGTCTAGCACTTCATCACAGTTTTGCAGATCCGCCAGCAGAATCGCAAACTCATCTGACCTCAGTTGCGCTACTGTATCTTTTGGCCGCAGGCATTTTTCTAGTCGCTGAGCGGTAGCAATCATCAGTTCGTCAGCAACCGAGTGTCCCAAGCTGTACTTAATTACCTCAAAGCGCTCTAGCTCTAGTAACAGAACCGCAAATAAACCAGTCTCACCACTTTTGACCGCTTCAATCTGTTCTTGTATGCGCTCTAAAAACAAAGTTCGGTTAGGCAGACCAGTTAGAGGTTCATAATAGGCATAGCGCCACAGTTGTTTCTCTACCTGTTGGCGATCGGTGATGTCTTGGGCTATGGAAAGCATACCGGCGACGCTGCCATCAACTGCCTTTAGGGGTGTGTTGTGCCATTCACAGACGATAGTGCGACCATCTTTAGTTAGGTTTTTGTTCACACTATGGGCTGTCGTTTCTCCTGCAGTCAGCAGCCGAAAAATTTCCTGGACTTGGGGACGAACTGCTGGGGGAGTAATCAACTCACAAGGTTTTTTTCCTAGTACCTCTTCTTTAGTAAAGCCAAATATTTTTTCAGCAGCAGGATTCCAATCGATCGCACTCAACTCTTCATCAGTGAGAATGCAGGCAATGGGCATGCTGTCAAGTTGTAACTGAAGTCGCTCTTGTAAATGTAGGGATTTTTCATACAACTGGGCGTTGAGAATCGCCATAGTACAGCGTTCTGCTGTAATTTCCAACAACTGAAGTTCGCGATTGGCTTCGCCAGTGCTTGTGCTATCACCCATCTGATGTATATGGCACCAATCCACATGGAGAACACCGACCAAGACACCGTCACGCTTCAGGGGTACGCCCAACATGGTGCGAATGCCACGTTGTTTAATAATAGGACTGACAATGAGTGGATCTGTTTGAGCGTCTTCCAGGTAGAGTGGTTTCATCGTTGCTGCAATCTTCCCTGCAAAGCCTTGTCCAATCGGGATAACGAAGTTTGAGTGAATTTCCTCATTCACCCCAAAGCTGGCACGAGGACGCAGCAGGATTGTGCTCAATGCTGAATCCTGAGTACTTAATGAAGGAGTGCTCAGGACTTGGGAAGGAGGAGGATGTCCGTTTTCTGTCAACAAAATCACTGCTGCATCTGCGTGCATTACTTGTACAATGCGCTGCAGTAGCAGATTAAGCAGTTCTTCCAGATTCAATGTGCTAATGGCGTTGGCGGTTACGGTGCTCAGTGCGGCTAAGTCTTCTCTCTCGCGTCGAAGTTGTTTTACTAGAAGTTCGCGCTCTGCTTCGATTGATTTGCGCTCGGTGATGTCGTTGAGGGTGCCGGAGGTGCCGAGTATCGTAGCGTCAGCAGCCAACATTATTTGAGCATGAACTTCCAGCCAGCGGTACGTCCCATCTTGGGTGAGATATCTCACTTCATGGCGACAAAAGTCTTTTTTACGTTCAATCAGCGTTTGAAACTCTTCTAAGTTGGTTTGGCGATCGTCGGGAGGAACGTAGTCTAAAAAATTTGTCCCGATGCTCTCTTCTAGCTTAAATCCAGTAATTTCTGTCCACGCAGGATTGAGAAACTTCCATAGACCGTTGACATCTGTTTGGAAGACGACTTCTCTGAGATTGTTAACTACTAAGCGATACTGCTTCTCTTTCTGTTGCAGGGTCTGCTGAGATTGTTGTAGGGTTTCCTGGGATTCTTGCAGCGATGCAGCCATCCTATCGAAGCCTTGAGCCAGTTGGCTGAGTTCTCCGTGATTGTATGGTAGACCAGTACGGATGTTCAGGTTACCATCTGCTAGTTGCTGTGTTGCTTTAAGGAGCGCCTTCACCTGACGCAAAACAAAGAGGTCTGTACCCATCCAGGCCGCAATCAGCGACGCAGCACTAATCAACCCGAACCATATCAAGTTATACATCAGCCTCTGGTCTGCTTCAGCATAGGCGATCGCTCTGGGAATACCTACTGACACATAGATGTTGCTACCTTCTGGAACGCCTGAGAGGGGCGCGAAGGCATACAATCGTAATACGCCATCCAAGCCGCGAGCTTCAACTGTGCCTTCTTTTTGTTGTCTCAAAATTGTCTTGACAATCGGCGCTTCTGGTGCTTCCTTACCGACCCAGGTTTCTGGGTTAGGGTAACGGGCTAAAATCGTCCCCTTGCCGTCAATTATCGTAAAGGCTGCGTCTGGAGACAGATGAGCCGCCGTAGTTAGCTGATTAAACCAGGTCAGATCCAGTGCTGCATATACGATCGCTTGGACTCTCCCTCGCTCGTCGTGGATGGGATAGCTAAAGTTGATTGAGGGCTTGCCGGTGATGCGACCAATCTGATAGTCCCCGACGGAGAAGTAGCTGTTTTTGAGGGCACGCTGGAACCAAATTAAATCGGATAGGTTTACTGATTCACTGAAGCTGACAGCACTACAGCGAACTTTCCCATCTAGCTCAACTACTCCCAGGTTGGCGTAGAGTGGGTATTCGTCGCGCAAGTCTGCCAGGAATCTACTGCACTCCAGCGAATTACTGCTACGCACTTGTGGCAGTTTCGACAGTGTTACGAGCAGTTGGCGCACACCCTCGATTGATTGCGCTTGACTTTTGGATACAGTTGTGGTAATTGAAAGTGCCTCTTGTCGAACACGAGCGGATTCTTTTTTTCGCTCCTCAAAGTCTGTGTAGAGTATCATTCCTAGTGCAGGGAAGACAGCAAAAAGCACTAGCAAGATGAGACGAAAGCGCAGACTGCTGATTGCAGAACGGAATCGGGCTGCCGCTTGCTGTGAAATAATATTTGGGAGTTTTTTTTGCGATCGCATACCCAATTTGAGCCTAGAGCTTTTTTGTCTTGCCTAGCTACGTCTTTTTACAATTCCCTACCCGCAGTAGGTGTATAATCAACTGACTAACTTTTTGAAAAAAGCTTGAAGTTTGATTGCTGCTCTAGGGATATTTGCTGTGTAGCTTTCCTAAAAATTTATCTATGCCAAAATAAGATACTAGCCCTTGAGGATAAAAACTGTTTTTAGAATCACTTTGGAAGATGAATTTCAGCTTCTCAAGGACTTTTGGAAAAAACAAATTTGAACCGCTATAGAGCTGGCTCTTATATTTTTAAAGAAAAGGTTTGATAATCAAATAGACGATTTAAATTAAATAGCACAACTTTTGTCTGTTGCCCACCCTACAATTGCCTGAGTTAGCCCTTCCAAGGTATATTCTTGTGCCTCTACATCGACTCTACCTAGTAACTGGCGACAGGTAGCAGAAGTTTGAGGGCCAATTGAGGCGATACAGACACTTTTCAGTATAGATTGGCTATTGGGAAGTTGTCCGGAAGTTTTGGGTAGAGATGCTTCTAAAAGCTGAAAAAAATGCTTGACGGTTTTGGAACTAGCAAAAGTTATCACATCCACTGTTTGTTTTTGTAGAGCTTGCAGTGCTGCTGGTGCTATTTCTGTAGGACATCCAGACTCATAGGCCGCTACCTCTGTCACCTGGGCACCTTTAACCGTAATCTCCTGTACCAAGACCTCTCTTCCCCCACTTTCCACCCTGGGAAACAAGACCTTTTTACCTGGTAGTGGTTCGGGAAAATGTTCCACGAGGGAATCTGCTACAAAGTCTGGGGGGATAAAGTCTGGCTTCAATCCGCGTTGTTTGAGACTGGAAGCAGTTTTTTTACCCACTACAGCAATTTTGACATCAGCTAAGGCACGGGTGTCTTTAGTTTGGGCCAGCAATCTTGCAAAAAAATAATCGACACCATTACTAGAAGTGAGAATTAACCAATCAAAGTCAGATAAATGAGCGATCGCCTGATCCAATGCTTCCCAGCTTGAAGGGGGAGTAATTACCAAAGCTGGCATTTCAATCACTTTAGCTCCTTGTTGTTGCAGGAGTTCAGTAAATTGGCTAGATTGTCCAACGGAGCGAGTAACTAGGATAGTTTTGTCAGTAAGATGCATTGGATTTGGGATTGAGAATTGAGGATTGAGGGTATTTCCCAAGCTTCCATGTTCCCATGTTTTCCTGCTTATTGATTAGGTACTTGTAAATATTCTCTGACGCTAACTACTTCACCAATCACAATTACCGAGGGTGAGAGAGAGACACCAGCCGTTTTTTTGACGATATCAGCTAATGTTCCCGTCCAAATTTGTTGCTGAGGATATCCAGCCCATCGGATAATTGCAATTGGTGTTTGAGATGAACAAGAGTGTCGCTGTAACTGATAGACAATTTCGCCTAAATGACGCCCACCCATCAAAATTACCAGCGTTTCCATACGTGCCAATGTTTCCCAGTCTAGAGCATCTGGTTCGTGAGCAGTAACAACAGCAAAACCTCTACTCATTACTGGATCTGTTAAGGGAATTCCTGCTAGTAAAGGTGCTGCTAGTGCGGACGAAATTCCCGGTACTACTTCAAAGGGACAACCTGCTGCGAGCAATGCTTGAATTTCTGAACTACTGCGACCAAAAATAAACGGATCGCCACTTTTTAGGCGCACAACTTGCTTCCTTTGTTGACATTGTTCTACCAACAAATGGTTGATTTCTGCTTGGGGAGTGCTGGGTTTACCACCTCGTTTACCCACATCAAATTTGAGGCAATCTGATGAAATTAACTGCAATAATTCTGAATCTTCTACTAAGGCATCGTAAACTAACACTTCTGCTTGAGTAAGCAATTGTTGCGCTCGTACAGTTAGGTAAGCTACAGTTCCTAACCCTGCTCCCACTAGGTAAACTTTGCCCATTTTTTGATTTGTCAGTTGTTTGTTGTTTGTTGTTTATTGTTTGTTGTGTAGGGGCGTAGCATTTGCTCCCAAATATTTAGATATTAGCAACAATCTAACAACGCAAATGCTACGCCCTTCCTGTCAGTTGTGATTACCCATTACCCATTACCCATTACCCATTACCTATTACCTATTACCCATTACCTATTACCCATTACCTATTACCTATTACCCATTACCTATTACCTATTACCCATTACCTATTACCTATTACCTATTACCTATTACCTATTACCCATTACCTATTACCTATTACCTATTACCTATTACCCAATATCAGTTACTTGTTCTTGAAGGGCAAGCCTGACTTTAGACAATGCTACTGTATCTTTGGGATTGCGGCTAATTGCTTCCCTCCACACAGCAATTGCTTGCTGACGTTTACCTTGTTGGTTCAAAGCATCGCCCAAATACCAGTAAGCTTGTGGCTGCTTAATCTTCAGAGCGGATTGCTTCTTGATACTCAAGCATTGCTTCCTCTAAATTTCCTTGTCCCATCAAAAGATTGGCTAAGTTTAGATGAGCTACGGCTTGGTCAGGATTTTGCGTTGTCAAGTTGTCGGCAATCAGCAATCACTTGCTCTAATTTGCCATGACTCGACATGATTTTTCCCACCTTCAAGGGAACCTCGGTATTGTTAGGATGGCGCTGAATTAATTCCCTAAATACAGACGTAGCCTCTTCCATAGAGATGCTTGTTTAATGAGAACTTCTCCTAAACTCAGATAAGCATCGATATTTTTGGGAGAACGCGAAATCAATTCCTGGAATACAGACGCAGCATCTTCTAGTTTGTCTTGTTCTAAAAGAGTATTTCCCAACAGCAAGCGAACCATATCATTAGTGCGCTGTAGTTTAATCACTTTACGAAAAGCTGCTTCTGCGTTTTTGTAGTCCTTTTGGTTATAAAGATTGACACCTTTTTTGAAAATGGAAGAAGTGATAACAGTCTTGCTAAGCAAAAAAGCAAGGATAGCTAGACTGATACCGACGACAGCAGCAGCAAGAAAATCTAGCTGTGATTGTGTTTCAAGCATTATTAACCCTTCCCTTACCAAGTAGCTCAGTTTTTCTTAAGCTTACCTTCTTCGTTATGTGCCTTGATAAAAATTATTACTGAGTCCTAATTTCTGAGTACTGAATCATGATTAAAGCAAAAAGTACTCAGTACTCAGCACTGTTCATTGACAATTCATCTTAAGCAAACAAACAAGCAATAGGAAAGATGAGATATTCCAGGAAAAAGAGTTTCCAGATAAATTGATAAAACTGCGCGATCGCACTTTTATCCTGCAAATCTACACTGAGACGGCGCCACCACATTAAACCCAGTGTGATTAGCTGAACAAATACCAGGAAAACTAAGTTAACTGAATCAAGCCACAACACACCAGCTAAAATCATTCCCAGATAGCAGAATGTTATCACCCAAAGCGCCAAATTAAATACGGCTTGCTTACCCAATTGCAGTGTAAAGGTAGTGATGTTGTACTGCTTGTCACCTTCCATATCGGGAATATCTTTGAAAATGGCAATAGCAAAGGTAAACACCACAATAAACGCCGTCAGCGCCCAAACAGATGGCGTTGGCATGATAATTTTTCCGGCTTGCAATACCGAGCTGAAGTGAAAAAATAGCCCTAAATTAACAATTGCTCCTCGTACTGAAAAAATACACAATGCAGCCCAAAAGGGAAAGCGCTTTAAGCGTATTGGTGGGAGAGAATAAGCAGTACCAATTGCTAAACTAATGCTCACCATTAAAAATAACCAAGTTCCTAACAACCAGGCCAAAAGAAGTGCTAGGATGCCAAGAGTACCAACAATTATTTGGGCTTGTCGTCGGGAAAATTCACCAGCAGCAATGGGAAGATGAGGCTTATTAATTTGGTCAATTTCCACATCTTCCAGTTGATTTAGTCCGACAATATAGACATTGCCGCATAAGCAAGCAAGCAAAGTACCCAATATTTGCACCCATCTGACATCAGTAAATAGGCTAAGCCAGAGATTATCAGCATCACCTGAATATGTAGCAAAGGTAATCAAGTACAATGCCACAACACTCAAGCTGGTGCCAATAATGGTGTGAGGACGTGAGAATTTCCAAAAAGCATAGAGCCATTTTACTGGCTCCTCAAATGGGTTGATTGGGGAAGGGATAGATGTTTGGGAAGAAATCTGGCTCATTCTTAAAGTAAGAGGAGATATACCAAAAAGATCTTACTCTTTAAAAGCGGCTACTATCTCTAAGCATTCCAAAAATTGGGTAATAAGTATTGGAATAATATGTTTTTTTAACGCAGAGAGCGCAGAGGTTTACGCTCCAGGTAGCAGAGAGTTTTGATTAATTCCGATGCCAACGGAAATGATATGATGCTGTAATAATTTGAGAATCTATCCCATTTCTTTCCCCATCCTGGAGGATTTTTGCTGAATTGATATGGCTAACATTTTTAATTTACCTTCTCAACTGCTTCCTCAAGAATATTTTGAGCCCTTAGTATCGGGTGACAATCTGTTAATTGAACGCATCATTTCTACTGGTCAAACTACACCAGTAGGAGAATGGTATGACCAAGAACGAGATGAATGGGTGATTCTTTTACAGGGTGAGGCTAGCATCAGTTATAGGGATGGTTTTAATATTTCACTTAAATCAGGTGATTATATCTTTATCCCCGCCCATCAAAAGCATCGAGTAGAATACACCAGTTCAGAACCACCCTGTATCTGGATAGCAGTTCATGCTAATTTGTCTGGGAAACTTGTGGTAGAAAAAGGTGATAGATGATACCGGTGGCTTTCCCAAAGTAGGTATGGATATGACAACAGAACGCAGAAATCAGGCGTTATTACTTCTCTGCCAAGCCCTTAATAACCCAATAGCCGACTTTCGAGATGGACAATGGGAAGCGATCTCTGCCTTAATCCAGAATCAAGCGCGGTTGCTGGTTGTTCAACGCACTGGCTGGGGCAAAAGTTTAGTCTATTTTCTGGCAACTCGCTTGCTACGAGATGCTGGTGCTGGTCCAACACTCCTCATTTCACCACTACTGGCTCTCATGCGAAACCAAATTGCCGCAGCCGAACGCATTGGCGTTAAAGCCGCGACGATTAACTCTAGTAATACAGAAGAATGGGAACCGATAAAAGCTCAGTTGCTAGCAGGAAGAGTTGATATCCTACTGATTTCCCCTGAACGACTGGCAAATGAGAAATTTCGAGAAAATGTTCTGTTACCAATATCTCAACGAATTGGATTATTTGTCGTTGATGAAGCCCACTGTATCTCTGACTGGGGACACGATTTTCGACCCGACTATCGGCGGATTGTTCGGGTTTTGCAAGCACTTCCCCAGAACATTCCAGTCCTTGCCACAACTGCTACAGCTAACAACCGAGTCGTTAACGATATCATTGCTCAACTGGGAGCTAATCTGCACGTATCAAGAGGCTCCCTGACCCGAAAAAGCTTGCAGTTGCAAAATATCAAGCTCAAGAGTCCAGCAGCGCGAATGGCATGGTTAGCCGAATACCTCCTAAACTTACCTGGTAGCGGCATTATTTACACGCTTACTATCAGAGATGCAGAACGAGTTGCAGCTTGGTTAAAGACACAAGGAATTGATGCTAAAGCTTACCACAGCGAACTAACTAATGAGCAACGTTTAGCATTAGAAGACCAACTGCTCAACAATGAAATCAAAGCATTAGTATCGACTACTGCTTTGGGAATGGGTTTTGATAAACCCGATTTAGGATTTGTCATTCATTACCAACGTCCAGGTTCTGTAGTTCATTATTATCAACAAGTGGGACGAGCAGGTAGAGCGGTAGAGCAAGCGTATGGAATTCTTCTCAGTGGTAATGAAGACGATGAAATTACCAATTATTTCATCAGAACTGCCTTTCCCTCAGAAGCTCATGTTCAGGAGGTTTTAGAAGCTTTAGAACAGGCAGATGACGGCTTTTCTGTTCCCCAACTAGAGCAGCACCTCAATCTTTCTAGAGGACAGATTGAAAAGGTTTTGAAACTCCTTTCGCTAGAGTCTCCCGCGCCTGTAACTAAGCAAGGCTCCAAGTGGTATGCTACCCCAGTATCTTATCAACCCAATACTGAAAAAATCGAACGGTTGACGCAAATCCGGCGCTCTGAACAAGCTCGGATGTTGGAATATATGGAAAGTCAACAATGCTTGATGACTTTTCTAGCAATAGAATTAGATGACCCTAACCCAAGTGCTTGCGGTAAATGTACTGTGTGTTTGGGTAGACCTTTATTGCCAGAAACTTACTCCCTAGAACGGGTCAATCAAGCAATCCAGTATCTACGTCGCAGTGACCAGCTTATCGAACCTCGCAAAAAATGGCCCGACTATGTACAGCTATCAAATGGCTGGAAAGGCAAAATTGGAAAGGAACTACAGGCAGAGAATGGAAAGGCGTTATCTCTCTGGGGTGATGCAGGTTGGGGAAAATTAGTTAAACAAGGTAAATATCGGGATAATCATTTTGATGATTCGCTGGTGCAGGGTGCTTTTGAAATGATTCAACGTTGGCAACCTCAACCTTTTCCAACTTGGGTAACTTGCGTTCCCTCATTGAATCGTCCAGAACTCGTACCAAATTTTGCTCAACGACTAGCTGATAAATTAGGTTTACCCTTTAAGCCAGTTGTTCGGAAAGTCAGCCAAAATCGACAACAAAAAGAGATGAGTAATAGTTACCAACAAGCTCATAATTTAGATGGTGTATTTGAGGTTGATACTTGGCAAGGCATGAATGGTGCAGTTTTCTTAATTGATGACATGGTAGATTCCCGTTGGACTTTTACTGTCATTGCTGCGCTTTTACGTAGTACTGGAAGTGGTCAAGTTTTTCCTCTGGCATTGGCACTCAATTCTTTAGAGCAAGCGGATTAGAAAATTATGGATTACCATGTGCTGTCACCAGATACTCAAGCAATTTTATTACTGTGTGCCAGCTTTGGGCAAAATCGACAAATAGAACCACAGCCCTTGACGCTTAGTGAGTATAACGCCGTCGCGGGCTGGTTGCGTGAAAATGACATGAGTCCAGGGGCTTTATTGAATCCAACAGTCCACAATCGGTTATCAAAAATTACCATTGGCAAGCTTGACTCTGACAGGCTGGTAGCTTTACTGGAACGGGGTGTCATGCTAGGCTTGGCAGTTGAGAAGTGGACGAATCAAGGACTATGGGTGCTGGGACGAGGTGACTCTCAGTATCCCAAGCGTCTTAAGCAGAGACTGAGACATTCAGCACCAGCAATTCTCTATGGAGTTGGCAAAATAGAATTACTTGCTGATGGAGGATTGGCTGTTGTCGGTTCTCGTGATGTTGATGAAGAAGGACTTGGCTATACCCAGAGAGTTGCACAAACTTTTGCTGAACAAGGAATACAGGTGGTTTCCGGTGGAGCGCGTGGGGTAGATCAAGCAGCTATGCTAGCAGTTTTAGAAGCAGATGGAACCGCTATAGGTGTACTGGCTGACAGCTTAAGCAAGGCAACAGTTGCTGGCAAGTATCGAGCTGGCATTAAAGAAGGCAGACTGACCCTTGTTTCTGCCGTCGATCCTGGTGCTAGCTTCAATGCTGGTAATGCGATGGCACGAAACAAGTACATCTATGCTTTAGCTGATTATGCCCTCGTAGTCAGTTCCTCCGTTGGTAAGGGCGGTACTTGGGCAGGTGCTACCGAGGCGCTGGAACGGATAAAGGATGTCCCGATTTTTGTGCGGATGCAGGGAACTGTACCAGAAGGTAATCGGCAACTACTCACAAAGGGAGCAAAGCTTTTTCCAGAAGAACCTTGGAATAATTCGTTGAAGACACTCTTGGAAGCAACTACATCAGAAGTTGAACCAACAAAGACTCAACTTAAAGCAATAGACTCACAGACAGCAGATATTGTAGAAAATAAATCCTCAGTAGTAGCAGAGCCATTTACAGGTATGCTTCTCCTTGTCCATCATTCAACTACATCAGAGGTTGAACCAACAAAGACTGAAGTAGAAGCGACAGACTCTGAGGAAACAAATGTTGTGGCAAATAAATCCTCAGTAGTAGCAGACTCATTTGCAGATTTGCTGCTCCCTGTTAATCAGTCATCTCCAAGAGATATCTACGAAGCCGTTTTACCATTCATCCTCAAACAATTAGAGCAACCCAAGGATGATAAATCTCTTGCCGAAGGTCTTGATATACAACTTGGACAGATGCGGAATTGGTTAAAGAGAGCTGTAAATGAGGGTAAGGTGAGAAAAACCAAGAAGTCAGCGGTTTATGTGGTTAATAAGAACCCAGATTTATTATCTTTGCTGAATGAGGCTGCAACCCAACTTTAACAGAGCATTGAGGAACTTAGTTTCAGACGGCGTTGGCACAACTAAAGAACGCTCAGCAAGAGCTGGTGCGCTATCCACATTTTCTCCCTCTAGGAAACTGCAAACCAGGACAACCAGTTACGTAAATTAATTTAAAATTTCTACAAATATAGTAGAGTGGCTTATTTATTTACTTGCAGAAAGCAACCCAAATCTAATCAAATTGCGTCGATAACCTCGGCTCATTAACCCTAATGAAAGTGCAGCTTCTATAGTCTCCCAACCACTACTAAGCAATCCAACAATTGCTTTTGGTTCCAAGGCTGAATCAATCACAATATCCCAAAAAGGTGCAACAGCATCAGACCAATCTGCTGTCTGAGTATTGCGGAAAGGTAGATTATGTGCTATCGCTTCATACTCTGGCAACGAAATTACATAAGGCAAGCAATAAACCCGGTAAATTTCTGCTAAATGCTGCTCTTCATCCCTCGTCAGTGGTCCTGTAGCTGGCGTTATCGGGCGATGACACCATGTAGCCATCAGAAAGGTTCCCCCTGGCTTAAGGACGCGGTAGCACTCCTGGAGGAACTTTTCTTTGTCGGGCATATGTTCGCCACTTTCCATTGACCAGACAAAATCAAAGGTATTATCAGCAAAGGGCATATCCATCGCGTCAGCAACCTGGAACTGCACATCTGTGGCTAAACCCGCTTCTTGTGAGCGTTCGGTTGCTCTCGTAGCTTGTACGGGACTGAGGGTAATGCCGGTCGCACAAGCATCGAGCTTTTGTGCTAGATAAATTGAACTACCACCAATCCCACAACCGACATCAAGAATTTGCTCGGCTCGCGTTACCCTAGCCCAAGCGAGTAATTCTTCTATCAGGTCAATTTGTGCTTGACGCCTGTTTTTTTTCTCGTGGCCAGTGGGGCCATAGTAGCCGTGGTGCATATGTTCGCCCCACACTTGTTCCCACAAACCAGAAGAAGCGTCGTAAAATTGCTGAATTTGGCTTTTGAGATTAGAAGTCATCGATTGCTGCGCTCATAAAAAATCCTCCGTCGTGGGAAACTCAGTCTCTAGCGAGAGCAAGACTTTGGGTGTTACCTAAATCTACTCTGTCGGCAGAATCTCCGCGACTTTAGTCCGGGGAGTGTCAATCCTAAACCGGAATTAGCCTAGCAGACGATGTTGCTACTCACAATTGTTTTTTGTAGTTTCAAATTGACTAACTAAGAGCCCCGACTTCTTGGAGAAGTTGGGGCTCTGAAGCGCTGGTATTGATCTCAACCTAGGAGTATTCTCTAGAGAATCCCTATTTGGGTATGAGGTTAATCCCAACTCCAAAATCGAATGACTATCTCGCGTACCATTTGCCTCGGATTTCTTGCGGTGATTACTGTTGGCACTATCTTGTTGATGATGCCTTTTTCTGTTAGCAGTGGGCAATGGGACAATGTGATTGTAGCGCTGTTCACATCGACTTCTGCTGTTTGTGTTACTGGTTTATCGGTTGTAGATCCTGGTACTTACTTTTCTTTCTGGGGTCAGTTGTTTATTGCGGCCCTTGTTCAGATTGGTGGACTGGGTTATATGACAACTATGACTTATCTGATTCTGCTGATAGGACGCAGGTTTGATTTGAGGCAAAAAATAGCAATTCAACAAGCCTTAGATCGCTCTGGTATGCAGGATAGCGCTAGCGTCATCCGTTCAATTATTGCCATTACTCTGATTTTTGAAATTACAGGAGTTTTTCTACTTCTGCCTGTTTTTGTTCCAGATCATGGTTGGGATTATGGGTTGTGGTTGGCAATTTTTCACAGTGTAAATTCTTGGAATAATGCTGGTTTTAGCTTATTTAAGGATAATTTCATCGGCTATCAGTCATCAATTCTTTTAAATCTGACTGTGACGGGGCTGATTATTTTTGGGGGAATTGGCTACCAAGTCATTTTTGAAATGTATCTCTGGTTGCGCGATCGCTTGTCTCGAAAACCTGAACGAATTGTCTTTTCCCTGAACTTCAAGATTGCTACTACTACAACGGTGTTTCTGTTACTGTTTGGAACGATTGCTTTTTTCTTGACGGAACTGAATAATCCCCAAACTTTGGGTTATTTGAACTTTGGCAATAAATTAATGGCCGCTTGGTTTCAATCTGTTACTCCCAGAACAGCAGGTTTCAATACCATTGATATTGGTAAAATGACTGAAACAGGTTTATTTATAACCATTGCTTTAATGTTCATTGGAGCTAGTCCTGGGGGTACGGGTGGAGGAATAAAAACCACAACTTTTCGCATCTTAGCCAGTTGCACCAAATCAATATTACAAGGTAGAGACGAAATCAAAATCTATCAGCGTAAAATACCGATGGGTCTCTTGATGAAAGCTACCGGTGTTGTGTTTGGTTCATTCGCGACGGTGATTATTTCCACTACTTTAATTTCAATTACTGATTCAAAAATTGAGTTTATTCAAATTATGTTTGAAGTGGTCTCGGCTTTTGCTACAGTAGGCCTTTCTACGGGTATCACTGGGACGCTTTCAGCCGCAGCTAAGCTAGTTTTAATTGCCACCATGTACGTTGGACGTGTTGGTGTTTTACTGCTGATGTCGGCTTTATTGGGAGACCCTCGTCCTAGTGCGATTAATTATCCAGAGGAAAACGTACTGGTTGGCTAATCCTAGATAAGATTTGTTGTAGTCTATAAAACAAGTAAATTTTGGCATTGAGTCGGTTAAGCCTGAGATATTACAGTATTCAAGGATAGGCTTACTTAATGTAGGGTGGGTAGTAAACTGCACACCTTCCGACTGTTCTATATATAAGTTACAGCTAGCTAAAAAGAAGGTATTAACTGTGAAGTCATCTTTTAATTTTTTCCGCAGTTTACGTAAAGATAATCGGCAATTTGCTGTCATTGGCTTAGGGCGTTTTGGTCGAGCAGCTTGCTCAACTTTGCATAAGCTGGGATATGATGTTTTGGGAACTGATATTGATGAAAGACGAGTGGCTCAAGTCTTAACTGAACAAATAGCCGCTCATGCTTTACAACTAGACTCGACGGAACCTGCGGCCCTGAAAGAAGCAGGAATTTTTGAGTTTGATACGGTAATTGTTGCTATCGGTAACTATTTACAAGAAAGCATTATTACTACCCTGAATGTTAAGGAAGCGGGTGTTCCTCATGTTGTTGCTAAAGCTTCCTCTGAAGTCCACGGCAAACTTTTGCAAAAAGTGGGTGCTGATCATGTGGTTTATCCAGAAACTGAAGCAGGTTGTGCTTTAGCGAGATCGCTCACTAAACCCGCAATTCTCGACAGATTTGATCTTGACCCAAATAACAGTATTGTAGAAATAATGACGCCAGAAGATTTTCATGGCAAAACGATTACGGAACTGGATTTACGCAAGCGTTATGGATTGAATCTTCTGGCTGTCGGTCACAACGAACACTTTGAGATTAACCCTGACCCAAATACACGCTTGTCTAAGGGTTTGGCAATGGTTGTAATTGGCTCGAATCGAGATATTGACCGTCTACCAATTTGAGTGAGTTGTTGTTTGTTGTTTGTTGTTTGTTGTTTGTCCAATTACCCATTACCCATTACCCATTACCCATTACCCATTACCTATTACCCAGTTTCCTTTGTTTTTAGCTAATTACTGAGAATTATTGATTGGTAAATCAGGCTGTTGAGGTGGTTGAGGTTGTATCTCAGGTGGTTGAGGTTGTATCTCAGGTGGTTGAATCTGTATCGCCGGCGGTTGTGTTGGTTGGAGTAAAACTGGTATTTTTGGCTGAGTCGTCAATAGTTTGACATACTGATCGATGTCGTTTACTTTCTGGAAATTACCTTGCTGATTGAACATTTGTCTGGCTTGCATTAGAAAGGCTAACGCTTGATCTCGCTGTTGAGTCTGTTCTAGCGTCACACCCATGTTGTAAACAGCATCTGACAAATCAGGCTTCAAGGTAATAGCTTGCTGATAGGCAGCCATTGCTTCAGGATACTTCTTCTCCTGTTGTAGCGCTACTCCCAAATTGTAATGGGTCAGCGCGTCGCTGGGGTCGAGTTTTACTGCTGTTTGCAAAGCAACTATGGCTTTCCCATACTGACCATCTTTGGTTAGTGCTGACCCCAATCTTCGGTAGGCTTCTACATTATTGGGTTCAAGTTTCGTCAATTCTTCAAATCGACTACTTGCTGAACCGTAAGCACCTAACTGGGAAAAAACTAGACCTAATTGATACTGCGCTGGTGCTAACTTTGGGTCAAGCTTTATTGCTTTAACCAAGGGCTTTCTGGCTTCATCTAATTGACCTTGCTTTGCTAACAGTAATCCCAACTGATATTGAGCTGGAGCAGAATTAGGATTACTGTTAATAGATTGTCGAAATGCTGTAAGCGCAGGTTCTGTTTGGTCTTGCTTTGCTAAAAGCAGTCCTAAATTATACTGAGCTTCTGCATAGTCAGGTTTAATTTTAACTGCTTCTCTGTACTGAGCGATCGCCTCTTGTACTCTACCCTGTCCCTCATACAACAAGCCCAAATTATAGCGAGCTGGTGCCATAGAGGGATTGAGAGAAAGCGCTTGTTGATACTCGGTAAATGCTCCCGCAAGATTGCCTTGTCGATACAATGTTAAGCCCAAGTTGTAACGAGCTTCTGCCATAGTTGGGTTAAGACGCAGAGCAAACCGATATTGTTCAGTTGCTTGCTCTGTCTTACCTTGCCCAAACAGAGAATTCCCTAATAAATAATACGCCATCGCTATCGATGGATCATAAGCAAGGGCTTTACGAAAAGCTGTTTCTGCTGCTTGGAATTCACTGCGATTATACAGCGTCACTCCTTGTTGAAAGAAGGAAGCAGCTTCAAGATTCTGACTATATTGACCTTCGATTAACTGCGCAATTAGAAAACGATTGGGAATCTCTCCCGCAAATGCATTACCACTCGTTATCAAACCGAGACTGATAAAAGCGCTGGCAAAACAAAGTATCCGTTTGTAAGTATTGTACATAGGTAGAACACCTCAATTACAGTTAGTGAAAATTGGTAATTGGTAATTGGTAATTGGTAATTGGTAATTGGTAATGGGAATTGGTAATTGGGAATTGGTAATTGGTAATGGGAATTGTACAAACAACTGACTACCGACAGGAAGGGCATAGCAAAAGCGATTGTTAGATTGTCGGTAATACCTAAATATTGTGGAGCAAATGCTATGCCCCTACACAACTGACAACTAACAACTAACAACTATTCTGGCTTCTGGCAAAATTAACATGGCATCACCAAAGGAATAAAATCGATATTGATCCGCGATCGCCTCTTGGTACAAATTCAGCAAACGCTGACGCCCAATCATCGCACTTACTAGCATCAATAAACTAGAGCGAGGTAAGTGGAAATTTGTAATCATACCTTCTACTACCCGCCAACGGTAGCCTGGATAGATAAATAACTCTGTTTTGCCAACATATGCTTGTAATTCACCCCCAGCAACAGCAGCAGAACCCTCCAAAGCCCGTACCACCGTTGTTCCCACAGCAATCACTCTACCTCCTGAAGCTTTAGTCTCCCGAATCTGTTCTACTGTGGAAGCAGGTACTTCCAGCCATTCTCCATGCATTTTGTGACTGGTGACATCTTCCACCTCTACAGGTCGAAATGTACCAATACCTACGTGTAGCGTGACATATGCTTGGCGTATTCCCCGTTCGCTACAACGTGCTAGGAGTTCTGGAGTGAAGTGTAACCCAGCGGTGGGAGCGGCGATCGCCCCCCTAGTTTGAGCATAAACCGTCTGGTACTGTTCTGGCGTAGCTTGGGTAGCGGTGATGTAAGGTGGTAGGGGTATTTCTCCATAATGCTCTAATAGCGCCTCCAAGGATGTCTCAGAGGGAATATCAAACTGCAATATCCGTCCGTTAGTTGCGTCATCTCTTTCTTTGACCGTCGCACTCAAAGTAGGGAATTGGGTAGATTCCCTATCTAGGTATGGGGGAGAGGTGGGGGAGTTTTCTGTCTTTGGGTGAGGTTCAAAGAAAATCTTGGCCCCTGGTTTGAGACGCTTACCTGGCTTAACCAAACATAACCAACAATTATGCTCTTGCTCCTCCAGTAGTAAGATTTCTACTGGTGCCCCGGTGGATTTTCGTCCATAGAGTCGAGCCGATATGACACGAGTATTGTTGAGCACCAACAGGTCACCCGGCTGTAGTAACTGAGGTAAATTACTGAAAATGCTGTGAGTGTGGTGAGTGAGTGAATCTACTACAAGCATTCGCGAACTATCTCTTTTGCTCTTCGGCGTTTGAGCAATCCGATCTTGCGGTAGTTCATAGTCATAGCTAGAGATTAATTGGTCAATCTCCCCACTCTGGCTCGCTGGCAGATTAGATTGTGTCTCAGTCTTGATCTCACCTGCTGTATCGCTAGAGACATTTAAGCATTGAGGCTGAGGATATATTGAGTCAATGGCGTTGTCAATTCCTGTCATCCGGTTATTCTACAGAGAAAATCTGGCTCCACTGGTACTGAAATTGGGTAAAGTCCCCTATTCTATATCGGGTGAATTTCCCCTACCACTCTTGCTAATACCTTGTAACAATGAAGGTATAGCACTTCCTTGGAGTCCAAGCCAAGAATACCTATGGATTACCTGTATTTCCTGGCGAATGCCAGTTTAACTCTACGAGTGGTTGAGTATCTACACTCGATGTCCCAGCTACCCGTTCAATTTATGACGGTGATTCATCAGATTGATGGCTGGGTGATTAAGGTCAAAATGAATCGTCCCCTCACTCCTCACCAACATGGAGACTTTAGGGCGTTCATGAACGAAATCGGATTCCCCTACGATCCAGAAATTCGTTTGCAAATGGCTCTTTGGAGTCTGGAGACAGGACAATCGCCCATCGACGTTATGCGTCGCTACCAAGTCGCCGTGGTTTCTCATGGTACCCCCGACAAGAGCGACATTGAAGCGTTTCGCCAGCAGTTCACGATGGGATTGGGTTACTGTCCAGAAACTTTGGCTTAAGTTTTTTCAAAGGTTCCTGGGCAATGCCCATATGATTAGGGGAGCAAAGCATTGCACCCCTACTATACTATTACTATTTTTTTCAACAAAGTTGATTTTTCTACGAAAAGAGAATAATTGTAGCGATTGATACAGATTTTTGTGGTTTTTTAAGCTATTTTTTTATAATGGGAGTGGTTTGACTAAACTGGAAACGCTTATATTCCCATTATAAAAATGATATATGATTAAACTAACATTGAAAGCTGGAAAAATCAACCTTCTTGGATGTCAAAAGCTGAAACAAGATAGTCTTGCAAAATGAGTTGATATCCTGCCACGAATACTGGTTGACCTAACTGTACTGCTGGAAGTTGTATAACATTGCTAGTAGCTAAGGATGAGTCAGAAGCATTGGTGTCATCGTCGCGCCAACGTTGGGGGAGACGCATCGAGTTGACGAGAGCAACATCAAACCTACAGGGAAGACTTGCAAAATCTGGGCGTTCTGCGAGAAATAGAGCAGCAGTTTGCCAAAGTTTAGCTTGCTTTGCAGGCGTAATCGCCAAGAGTCCATCAGCATCCCAGTTTCCCTTACCACGAGTTTTCACCTCCACAAATGCAAGAGTACTCCCGTAAGAAGGAAAAGAGGAAATCTCCCCAACTCCCCCAACTCCCAAATCCCCCCCTCTCCCCATCTCCCCAAGTTGCGCAATCAAATCTATCTCTCCCCAGCGACAACGCCAGCGGTGATGTAAAATGATCCAGTCTTGTGACTGTAACCATTGGGCCACTAACTGTTCTCCCAGTAATCCAAGATTAGGAGTGCGTGAGCTAGCAAAATTCACTGGTGTTCCTTGCTGGTAATATTACTTATAGATGATGAAGCCACAACATTTGATGTCGGCATTCATCGCAATTTTTTGTTAAAAATACAAATTTTTGGTGGTTCAAAACAGTATGACTCGTCGGCAAAACCCGCGTATTCCAGCTATTGTGTTTAGTTTAGTACTTTTCCTGATTGCTGGTGTTTTGTTTTTAGGGGCGATCGCCTCTCCGGTTCTAGCATTAGATTACAACAGAGAGAGTTTAGTTGGTGCAGATTTTTCAAATCGCGACCTCACCGATTCTGAATTTACTAAAGCTAATATGCGCAACAGTAACCTAAGTAATTCAGATTTACGAGGTGTTAGCTTTTTTGCCACAAATTTAGAATCAGCTAACTTAGAGGGAGCAAATCTTAGTAACGCTACTTTAGATTCGGCTCGTTTCATTCGCGCTAATTTAAAGAATGCTATTCTTGAGGGAGCATTTGCTTCTAATACCAAGTTTGATGGTGCGATTATTGAAGGAGCAGATTTTACTGACGTTCTGTTGCGTCGGGATATACAACAAAAGCTTTGCAAAGTTGCTAGTGGGACTAATCCTATTACTGGAAGAGATACGCGGGAAACGCTTTTTTGTTCTTAGAGTTGAGTGTTGTTTTTAACGCAGAGGACGCTGAGGTTTACACAGAGAACGCTGAGGTTTTTTTGAGAAGTTTTGGGTGGTGTTTGGTAAGGTGGGTATTTCCTGCCTTACATTGATAGCTTTAACTAGCTTAGTTGTTCTAATTCAGTCATCCTTCGTAGTGGCTCTAATTCGTTAATTCTCTGGTTAGCTTTTTTGATTTCCTGGGAACAATATTTTTTGCGTTGTAAATCATCTGAGGTGATCAACTGATCTAGATAATAACGTTTATGTTGTTCATATACAATTTGTTCAAGACAAGCTATGGATGCCTTAATTTGTCGGGGAGTACGCGCAATATCTTCTTGTTTCTTTTCATCTAAATGAAACAGATGAGCTACTTGTGACATCTGTTCAGGAAATTTTAGCGATTGCTCTTGTAGAAGCGAAATGAGTTGATCTGGTAGCTTACGGGAAGCTTGCAGTTGTGGTTGCAGTTGTAAAATTTGTTGCCACAAAAAGCGGTGATGGGAGAGGTTAAATAGTAAGTCCTGTTCTTCTAGACTAGCGATGATTGTCTGTCGATATTCGGGACAGTGTAGGTAGATTCGTAATAGTGAGGCTTCAGCTTCTGCTAAACGGTCATTGTCGGAATTAAGAGATACTTTGACCTGAGATTTATTAGCCTTTTTGCTCTTGCTCAGAGGATGAGATTTATTACCTGTTAATGCTATCGTCTTTTTGATTTGAGTTTGTAGACTTTGTATGAGTAATGGGACTGCTTTAGTTTGCCCAAGACTCAGCAACTGTGCGCAGTGATTGATGTAATATGTAAGCTTGTTGATGTCTTCCAGTTGGTTGAGTAATTTTACTATTTCTTGTGCTGCTTGCTGAAACTGATGTGCTTGTTTTAAATCTTTGCCTTTGATAAGTTGTTCAATTTGCCAATCCAGCCACACTGGTGCATTTTGCAGTAATTGTCGATATTTTTGGACGCCATCAGGGTCAGACTTGAGGAATTCATCAGCATCTTTACCATTCGGTAGATTGAGAACTTTTAGCTCAATTTGTCCCTGGTAAGCGAGATTAGCAATTTCGCCAATGGCTCTTTGAGACGCAGTGATACCTGCTGCATCCGCATCAAAGTTGAGGATAATTTGTTTAGATTCTGTGTAGCGCAAAAGCTGCTTAACTTGGTCTAAACTAAGGGCAGTTCCCAGGGAAGCAACAACATTGTTAATTCCTGCACCATGAAGGGCGATCGCATCAAAATATCCTTCTACTACTACTGCTTGGTCTTGCTTGCTAATAGCTTCTTTAGCTTGATCAAGAGCGAATAAAGTTTTGCCTTTATTAAATAGTTCAGTTTCCGGTGAATTGAGATATTTGGGTTGTTCTTCTCCCAAAGTTCTACCACCAAAGGCGATTACTCTTCCTTGGGAATCGTGGATGGGGATGATCAGGCGATCGCGAAAACAATCATAATAACCATTTCCCTCTTTTCTCGGCTTAATCAATCCAGCTTTCTCAACCAGTTGTACAGGTTTACCTTTCTGTTCCACCAGGTATCTGTAGATAACTTCCCAACCTTGTGGCGCATATCCTAACCCAAACCGCTGAATTGTTTCCTCACTAAAACAGCGAGTTACTTGTAAATATTTGAGAGCATGTTGTCCTTGAGATTGGCGTAAAACGTGTTTAAAAAACTCAGTTGCTAGTGCCAAAATTTCATATAATTGCTCTCTAAGAGACAACTGACGTTGTAAATTTGCTCGTTGTTCTGGTTCTAGGGTTTGTATTGGTATTTGATAGCGTCGCGCCAAATCTAGTACAACGTCACTAAAAGATCGCTTCCCGACTTCCATCAAAAATTTAATCGCATTCCCACCAGCATTACAGCCGAAGCAATAGTAAAGTTGTTTATTGGAACTGACACTAAAACTGGGCGTCTTTTCGTCATGGAAGGGACAGCAACCCACATAGTCCTTGCCACGCTTGCGCAGTACGACGTACTCTGAGATGACATCTACAATGTCAACTCGTTGCTTGATAGTCTCAATTGTGTCAGGATGCAGGCGAGGGATTTCCACTTCAAGGTAAGCCAGTAAATAACTATATAAGTTATTTTAATTGAATGTAATTTCTATATTCTGGTTGAGTGAAAGCGAGTGCGACTAAAGCACTGAGGAAAAGAGCGAGATATGGGAAGAATATTTATTTCTGCGGGTCACGGTGGTATAGAACAAGGTGGACGCGATCAAGGTTCGGTTGCTGGTGGTACGACGGAAGCCCAGGAGATGATTTTACTGCGGGATTTGGTGGTACCGGAATTGCGATCGCGTGGATTCGAGGTGCTATCTGTACCTGATGATTTGAGTTCCAGTCAAACTATCCAATGGATTAATCCTCGTGGGAAGACGGGAGATGTGGCTCTGGAAATTCATTCCGATGCTTTTTCTAATCCTGATGTCCGAGGTGCTAGTGTCTTTTACATTGCCAATAATACCGAACGCAAGAATCATGCAGAACTGCTTTTACTGGCTTTGATCCGGCGCCTTCCCCAACTTCCTAACCGAGGGGCCAAGCAAGATACGTCTACAGGTACTGGACGCATTGCTTTCTGTCGTGATACTACTTTACCTTCGCTGTTGATGGAGGTTGGGTTTCTCAGTAACCCAGATGACCGCTCTTTACTCCAAAATCGACGCCGAGACATGGCTTTGGGAATTGCTGATGGTCTTGCTGCTTGGAGTCGTGCTGTTTCAGGTGGTGGTGACTCATCTACTGGAGATTCATCGAATCCCTCTAATACTACTTATACTCCTG
>JAYFMV010000089.1:0-41129 GCA_042408245.1 Potamolinea sp. | reverse complement strand
ATGGTTCCCAGGGCAATCCATATTCCGCTAATGCTCCCCTGATAATCTCAGCAGCTTCTTCGCGGTCACGCTCCTCCCAGGGACGAATTTGGAAATTTTTGTAGTTGGTTTTCATTGGGGCATTCAATGCTAGTAATTAGGGTTTTCTGGTTCGCTAACAAAACTATCAAAGACGATTTCAACGGTTCGCGAGAGTCCCTACCCTCAACGAAGTAGGGTAGGGAGGGATAGCGGCTTTTTGGAGGTACGGAAAAAAGCAATTATTTTTATTTTTGGTTTGGAGCTGGTAACTTAGCTATAAAACTTCTAATCAGCTCTGATTTATTCATGCCACGCCTTAGTGCTTCTTCTCCAAGTTGAAGCGCTTCATATTTAGTTAGTTTTATTTCCCATCTAATATTTTTCATTTTTACCCGTACATTGAGTCGTGTTGACAGTATAATCTAATGATAGGAGGAAACAGCAAATGCCAGCCAGACGTGTAACTTTTCGGTTATATCCCAGCAAAAAACAAGAACAAATATTGCGATATCACCGCAAGTTGCATAAAGAGCTGTATAACGCCGCTGTTTCTAACCGTTTTACTCAGTTCCAAAAGTTTAACCATCGGGTTGATTATTTTGAGCAACAGAACTCTTTGCCAGCATTTAAAGATGTTTGGACTGAGTATAAAGAGTGCAATTGCATGACCTTGCAAGCCACACTGAAGCGCGTCGATTATGCGTTTCAACGTTGGTTTAAAGGCTTAGGCAAACGTCCCAAATACAAGTCAATTCGGCACTATTCTGGGTGGACTTATCCCAGCAAAACTGGATGGAAAGTACACACAACTGGTGATAACGGTTATCTTGAACTGGCTAAAATTGGCTCTATCCAAATGCGAGGTAAAGCTCGAATTTGGGGAACACCAGGAACCTGTGTAATCGTCTACCGCAATGGCAAATGGTACGCCAGTATTACTGTTGAGTTGACAGAGTTGCAGGTTGCGACAAGACCTACCGATTTTGGTAGTGTCGGCATTGATTTGGGGTGCAAGTCAGCTTTGGCAATTACCAACGGGGAAACACATTCATTTGTGGACGCACCCAAGTTTTTGAGAAAGGCTGAGCAACAAATTAAGCAATTATCTAAGGGCAAGCGTCGCCAAGCTGCGCCTAACAAAAGGAAAACAACAAAAAGCTTCTAGTCGGTGGAAAAAGGCTCAGGCAAAAATTAGTAAGGTAACTCGGAAAGTTGCCAACCAACGCCAAAATTGGGTACACCAAGTTGCATCAGATATTGTTCGCTGTAATAGCTTCGTTGCAACTGAAAAGCTAGAAGTCTCAAAGATGACCCGCCAGGCTAAGAAAGGCAAGCGCAAGAAGCAGAAAGCAGGGCTAAATAAATCTATTTTGGATGTTGGTTTTGGGATGCTACGGTCGGCTATCGAGTACAAAGTTATCGAAGCTGGCGGCGTGTTTGTTGAGGTTCCTACTCGCAAAGTGAAGCCATCCCAAACTTGCCCTAACTGTGGTAATCAGCACAAAAAAACACTTGATGAGCGAGTTCATCAGTGTGAGGTGTGTGGTTTCACCCTGGATCGAGATATTGCTGCCGCACTTGTTATGCTTTTGTGGTCACAAGGAAAATTGCCGGGGTTTGAAACGAACCTCGTAGGCGCTGATGTTTCTAGCTCTACTTCTGACACCCGTAAGCGAAAGCTTGCTGGAAGTCAGAAGCAACTAGGACAAATGAAGCGCCAAAAATCAGTACTTACTGGGCTGGATGCAAAAACCAGCCCTTCAACGAAGTAAGGGCTGGTAGTTTATCCAATTACCTGCGATAGCGAAGCCCTGCTGCAAGCAGATCGCGCATTTATTCGGTCTGTAATCAGAAGCCTTGGCACTGAATTGTTGTTAGAATGAACTCCTGCAAGTAGATTCCGGTCTGTTACTGAAGCATTGGAAAAAGCTGATTCAAGCCATCCAACTGAACCATAAACACTCTGCTCTTAAGACAGGTCCCAGGCATTTGCGGGGGATAGGGGCACAACTCTGGAGCAATCACATCTATGACATTTCGTAACCTCGGTCTTTCAACCGACCTGCTTCGTGCTGTTGCTGACTCTGGCTACAGTTCACCAACCCCCATTCAGCAGCAGGCAATTCCCGCCATCCTGCTTGGTCAAGACATTTTCGCCAGTGCTCAAACAGGAACGGGAAAAACAGCTAGCTTTACCCTACCTCTACTGCAAATCCTGAGCGCCACCAACCCCAACAAGGTACATCGCACACCAAAAGCCCTGATCCTCACCCCCACTCGTGAACTAGCAGCCCAGATCAACGATAGCGTCCACACCTATGGCAAATACCTGTCCCTGCGTTCAGCAGTAGTCTATGGCGGCGTCGGAATTAAAGCACAAATTCAAATGCTGCGTCGGGGGGTTGATATTCTAGTTGCTACACCCGGTCGGTTGCTCGATCACCTTGGACAAAAGACTGTTGATCTCTCCCAGATAGAGATACTGGTGCTGGATGAATGCGATCGGATGTTAGATATGGGCTTCATCCACGACATCCGCAAAATTTTGGCAAAACTGCCCCAATCCCGGCAAACGCTGATGTTTTCTGCCACTTTCTCTAAACCTATCCAGCAGCTTGCTCACACGATGCTGAAATCTCCAACCCAGATCGAAGTGGCTCCCCGCAATACCGCTGCACATCAGGTAGAACAGGTGATACATCCGGTCGAGCGGTCACGCAAGCGAGAACTGCTTTCTCATATAATCGGATTCCACAATTGGCAACAAGTGCTAGTCTTTACCCGCACAAAACACGGGGCCAATCGTTTAGCTGAGCAGCTTGCTCAAGATGGACTCAAAAGCACTGCTATTCATGGTAACAAAAGTCAGGCAGCCCGTACCCGTGCCCTGCAAGACTTCAAGCAAGGGAAGGTGCGGGTATTAGTCGCCACCGACGTGGCATCAAGGGGTCTAGATATCGACCAACTGCCCCATGTGGTCAACTTTGAACTGCCCCATGTACCAGAAGACTACGTGCATCGCATTGGTCGCACAGGTCGCGCTGGAAACGTGGGACGAGCTGTTTCTTTGGTCTGTAGTGATGAATATCCACTCCTGAAGGACATCGAACGGTTGCTCAATCAAACCCTTACGAAACAGGCGATTCCAGGATACGAGCCAACTGCTGGTTCTGAGAAAGAGGCAGACCAACCACAGCGTCAACGCTCAAAGCAACGTCGTAGTAACTGGGCCAAGTCTGGGACACCATCTGTACCTACCCTTACTAAAAAGCCTACCAAAGCCGGTACTCGCGCTCGAAAACGGCTTCGATCTGCGGGAACGAGTCTTCAAAAATAACTTGGAGAATCTTGAGCGCAGGAACTAATATTGAGGGTACAGGAGTCTTAGGCTCTAGGAAATACTGTACCTACCTGAAGTGCAATTTATTCCGGAATTCAGGAAGTAATGCCAGGAAATAAGTAAAACTGACTAATTCCCCAAAGAATCAGAAATCAGGAGCTTAACACCTGTATTAACTTATACATAAATTTCCGGGATTGACAATTGTGCAAATAAATGAGGGCATACTGAGAGAAGGAAAGATGTCCGTCAAATTCTAACGACTCTTGTGGAAGTTAGTCTTTAAGGGTGCTACCTGGTAGTTGGTGCAATCGGATGTTGGATATGTAACTTAAAATGACTTACCGCCGCATTGTTATCGGTGACGTACACGGTCACTACGACACCCTCATAACCTTATTAGAAGAAATCGCCCCCACCGGCGACGACAAGATATATTTTCTTGGTGACCTCATTGACCGGGGGCCAAAAAGCGCTCAAGTAGTGGAGTTTGTGAAGCAGAGTGGTTACCAGTGTCTATTGGGTAACCACGAACAAATGTTACTAGACATTTTGGGTGATGGAGAAATCTATGGCCCCGCGCTGCAAGCATGGCTATATAGTGGCGGTCATAGCACCGTCAACAGTTATGGCGAGGACGGGGTACGCCAAGATCACATAGAATGGATGCGAACACTGCCAACTTACCTCGATTTGGGAGATATCTGGTTAGTGCACGCTGGCGTCCATCCACGAATGCCAATTGAGGAGCAATCCTCAGAGCAATTTTGTTGGATTCGCGAGGAATTTCATACTATCAATAAGCCTTATTTCCCCGATAAGCTGATTATCACAGGTCACACAATTACTTTTACCATGCCTGGAGTGCTACCAGGGAAACTTGCTCAGGGTAGGGGTTGGCTGGATATCGATACCGGCGCCTATCACCCCAAGAGTGGTTGGCTAACTGCGTTAGACATCGACAATTCCCTTGTTTATCAAGCCAACTCCGCTCGTCGTCGCGTTCGTAAATTACCCCTTACGGAAGCGGTGACGCGGGTAGAACCCTCACAGATTTTCCCGCGTCGCTCGGTTCTACGTCCTTAAAAGAACACGAATCTTATCTTTATAAGCAATATTATTTAACCCCTCACCCACATTAGCTGTAGTAGGAGGAATTGCCTGCTCTAAAGCATTAATTCGGTCAGATGTAGCCGGATGAGTGCTTAAAAAAGTGGGTAGGGAATTTCCTTTTTTCAGAAGCTTTTCCATAAAGCCTACCATTGCCGATGGCGCATAACCAGCCTTTTTAAGAGTATCTAACCCCAGCTGATCTGCCTCAAATTCATCCTTACGACTGTTGGGACGCCCAACTGCCAATTCTACACCAATATTGACCATCGTATTGCGGTCTAGCCCAGCAGCAGCAGCTAAACCTCTGGTCACTGCAGCTTGGCGCATTTGCGCGATCGCATGGCGTCCCGCAATATGACCGATTTCGTGAGCCATCACACTGGCCAACTGCGCTTCATTATCTGCTGCTGCTATTAAACCAGCGTGGATGTAAACAAATCCCCCCATTGTGGCAAAGGCATTAATACTCTTATCATTAACTACCTGAAAGGTATAAGGGATATCGGGGCGTTTACTTTGTTGTTCCAACCGCTGACCAATTTCATTAATATAGCTAGTAATTTCCTGATTTCGATACAGCTTTATCTCTGTACCAACCAGTTGGCGATTGATCTGCTGACCGATCTGAACTTCCTGGCGATCAGAAATATTGGAAAGTTGAATAGCCTGAATGCCATTAAAAATTAGGTCAATCAAGGAAGCTTGTGCTACCAAAGGTGTTATGAAGATAACACTGAGCGCCAGCACTAAAGACAGCAATGGATATAAGAAACGACGCCGACAACGACGCCAAAGTAAGGAGAAGCGATTTAACATGGCGGATAAGACTAAGACAGTTAGACGGGAAAAGTCTAAAAAAGCAGACGTAATTTGAATGGGATTTGTTGCCGTGGCCACCTTAGCTAGCTCTATTTTATTTCAGCCCCAGAGTATGAGGCGTTTGGTTCTAGGCGTTGGAGAGTCGTCACTCGCTAACACCTACACAAGTTATGCAGATATGTTGCAGTAGTCGTGGTAATTTAACACAGGAATCTCAGTATGGATATTTTCCCTGCTCTGAAGACTTAGTAGTTTTGTAGTATTTTTCCAATAGTTCTTTTTGTAAAAACACCCAACAAAGGTTTATGGCTATTTTGGATTCTAAAGGTCGTCTGTTCGGCAAGGTGAGCATTCTAGACGTTGGTGCTGCCTTGGTAATTTTATTAGTTATTACTGGTATCTTTTTCTTGCCCGGTACTACCGGTTCCGTGGCGCAAGTAAACAACCAGAAACCAATAGAAGTGGATGCGCTTGTCCGTGGTTTGAGCGTGGGTAATCCGAAAGCGTTGATTAATCAATTTAGAACGCAGAAGAAGACAAATATCGTCATTCGTAAAGAACCCGCCGGTCAAGTTGAAATCAAATCTGTAAAAGAACTACCGAGAAGCATACTTGTTCCCCAATCGGATGGTACCCTCAAAGAAATACCCGATCCCCGCTCGAACTCTTTTAGTACTGATATGCTAATCACGTTAGGCGGTCAAGCAACAATTACTAAAGATGGCCCAGTGCTGGGCAATAACAAAATTAAGATTGGAACTTCGGTGGAGTTGGAGGGAGCAGAATACAACTTCAACGCCAGTGTGATTGATGTGAGAATTCCTTAAAAGGGGCTGAATAAAGGATGAAGTATGAAGGATAAATGAGCAAGTTTAAAAGTTTTTCATACGGCGATTTGCGTCGCTGCACTAACACACTTGCTTCTTAATACTTCATCCTTCAAACTTCACTCCAGCAACTTCAAATATCGCCGGATTAAACCAATCGTCACCGCAGGTAGTTCTAACTGGGGAGTTAGTCCAACATCCTCCAGGGGTTGAAAAAACCGAATTGCCTGTGGGTTGAGTGCTGCAAGACGCTTGCCAATTTCAGGGCTAGTAAACTGGGACTTTTCTCCCCAAATAATCGCCGTAGGGGTCGTCAACTGGGGGACGAATAGGGATAAGTCGAAGCATAAATCCCCCCGTACAAAGGAAAGTGCAGAATATTCGGCATTTGGCTGCTGGGCTGATTCTAAATAGGCCGTCTACAATTTCTTGGTAAACTCGGCTGCTTTGGGCAAATTGTCGATTTTCCAAGAAACCACGGATACCACCACTGGTGGCGATACCTGTACTGTAGAGAAGGCGATCGAGAATCGGGGTGCTGACTAATTGGGCAAAAAAGCTGCGACTATAGTCTTCTCCAAAGTCAGCTAATCCTGATGGTGTGGTCAGAATTAAGGACTTGAATAAATCTTTTCGGGCGATCGCACATCGGATGGTAATTGCCGCTGTCAGAGAAGACGCGACTACTGTTGTTGGCTCAGTGCAGGTTTTTTCTAGGAATTCAATGATTGTCGTGATATAGTCATCAATCTGGTAATTCCGTTCTGGATGGGCCGAGCGACCCCAACCAATTAAATCTGGTGCTAAAATGCGATATTCAGTCGCCAATGCTGGGTAAACCTTTGACCACTCATAAGCAGACGAGCCACCCCCAAAGCCGTGCAGAAACACCAATGTTGGCAAATCTGGGGACTCGGCAGCATCTTTTGATAGCCAAGGCATCTGTGCGGCTGTATAGTATACCATTCGACCCAAGTCGGTCACGAGAGACTCTTGTTTAAAGCCATTAGGCAAAATCATGTCTAACCTCATTGCTGATTCTAGCTGTGACCAATGATCGCTGTTGCTTGACTTCCTTAATAAATCTTAACTTACGAAGATTGGCGGTGGGGGTATCAATTCTTCAATGTATTTTAGGAAGGCTGAAAGCTTTTGATCCAAAAGTACACGTTAAATTCAGTAATCTTAAAAAAAACTTTTGTAGTCTTAATTATCGGCTTTTTCCGGAGCAGCATTTTTTGGTGAAGGAAGATTAATGATAATTGGTGAAAACACTTCCGCAATGCTGAATTGAGGAAGCTGGTTAATTGAAAGGGTGCTTCTAGCTTCAGGGATTTATTGCTCGCCTATAAACCGAGAATTCAGCCTATGACCCCGTCAAGGTGGTTAAGAGTCATTCGGTTAAAGCAAAAGTGCATTCATATGGTGTTTTAGCAATGCAGTGCAGTCTCCAGTCGCATGAAGTAAGAGATTCTCAAGCCTTTAAAGCAGTAACAGGCTTGATTGACACCGAAGCTGCGACTACTTCTCCTTGTTGGAGTGCAGCTGAGTGTGACTCTAATTTAGTCGTGATCAAACCCTTTAGCCTTTGCCTGAACCTAGAAGACTTGAAATGTTTTGAAGTCGTAGACCATCAGTTTGACCAGTACGGGATTACGTTTAAAAACGCGATCGCTCTGATGCCTTCAAATCCCGCCTATCCGTCTCGGTCTGGCAAGATAGTGATCATGGGCGCCCCGAAAAGTGGCTGGTTGGAAGCAACATTCTTCCAACCTGTGAATCACTTCTGCTGCTATGTCACCAGTTCTCAGCGAACAATTATGTCCGCATATGACAACCAGGACAAACTCATAGTCCGCAAGTCGATGACAGCAGCAAATCTGGCTGACTCAGATTCCCCGATTCCTCCCAATGCTCAAATGAAGCTCGAGGAGCCAAATATCTCTCGGATTACTTTCCACGCCTTTGATGGTCAACTAACCATAGCTGAGTTAAGTTTCGGTTTGTAGTAATTACACAGCAGTAGCTTGATTGAGTGAAGCTTCAGGACTATTGCCTGTATGCTATTACCATAGAAGGCCCAACAGGCATTATTTATCGCATAAAGACAGGAAATCTTCGTGACAAAGGCGTCGTCTTGGTGGCAGCAAATCCTCAAAATAATTGAAAGTTTGTGGCTTGTTCTAGTCAAAGGTCGAGCCTTTAGGCAGTTTCATCCACAAAGGTTTCGGGGGCCAGGAGGCTGGCTGATCGTTCTCACGGGCGTTGTGGCGATGCTCTTTTGGAATTGGAAGCTGCTGCTGGCTACTGGTGCGGGCATATTTGTCATGTTGCTGGTCTACTTGATGCAAGAGTGGGATTGGCAACTCTATTGGTCGAGTTTACGCCGATTTTTCAATGGCTCGAATCGACAGTTAACTATAGCCGTGGCTAGTGGTGGTATCGCTACATTTAGTACCTACATGGCTATTGCCATCTGTCTTGAGTCTGATAGTTCCTGGATTGCCACTGGTGCAATTCTTCAAGGCTTTGGTACCCTGGCTACTTTCATCCTCCTAGTTTGGCTTCTAATCAGCCCCCAAGAAAGCCGGGATGAAATTAACCGCGACGATTTGTTAAATGACCTGAGTGACCCTAACCCAGTCAAGCGTCTACTGGCGGTTCGGCAACTGACACGCTCTTTAGGTTCTCAGCATTTACATCCTTCTGCGCGAAACGTCGTAGTTGAGTGCTTTTGCTTGATGTTAAGTCGAGAGGAAGAATCGGTAATCCGCAATGCGGTTCTGGATGGCATTCAGGCGCTTTCTAACAACCAGGTTTTAGATAAAGGTACTCAGCCTTTGCAGCTACCAATTACTCTAAAACAGTCTGTCGTCAAGGTCCCTCATCAATAATGGGAAGATGGGGAGTAATGTAGGGGCGGGTTTAGAAGATAACCTGACACTAAGTACCGCCAATCTCTCGAACATTACCCGCCCTCTCTTCCAGGGGAGATGAGGGAGATAAGGATTACTGTAGGGGCGGGTTTAGAAGATAACCTGACAATAAGTACCGCCAATCTCTCGAACATTACCCGCCCTCTCTTTAGGGGGAGATGAGGAGAATTTAGCAAATAACAAACAACAAACAACAAACAACAGTACTATTGTCCTGCAAGCTCAGCTTTCTCCACAGAGCCATCGTTGATTCCTAGAGTCAGCAGCAAAGGCTTCCGGGAAGGATAGGCTCTAGCAACCTGTCGGTAAACATCGTAGTTAGTTTTTAGGGTTACCTTCTCGTCACCATCTTGGTAGGTTATCCGGTATTTCACTGTACGTAACAGCTCTGGTTTACTTGGCTGTTCCTGGGGATTGAGCCGTTGTTCCACTTCATTGATGCTGGGTCGTGGCGGCAAAATTGGCCACCACAAACCTTTTTCGTCAGGATCTGTGACGGCTTCTTTGGGTTTCTCACCATTGCGGTTGAGCAAGGAATTGGCTGCAAACTCCTCAAAGCGCGGCATTTTATCGTTAGTAGGGTTAAGAGAATATTTGACTTGCCAGGTCAATATTGTCTGTGCTGTTGCTTCATACTGGTTAGTAGTGACTGTGTTGCAGCTAGTCAGGGCTAGTGCTACACAGAAGCTGAGCAACATCAAAAATATTTGCCTAAAATTAAAACTGTTAAGACTCACCCGATTTTTCAACACTCTGAAATAACAACGATTGAATGCAGTTTGCTCCGCTATATCCTATTTTGTATCAAATTCTTCAACCTTCTTTTCCCAGTTGCCTCTGGTCAGGTGCTTCTCACAAAAGGGCGATTGGCGAAGCCAGCGCTCGCGCGATCGCCCTCACTTTTGATGACGGCCCCCATCCCCAATACACTCCAGAACTTCTGCAAGTGTTAGACCGCTACAATATACCAGTCAGTTTTTTCTGGTTAGGCGTTTGTGTAGAGCGTGCCCCAACTCTTGCTAGAGATATATACGAACGGGGCCACTGGATTGGGATACATGGATATCACCATGATTCTTTTCCCTTCCTGAAAGCGGACGATCTTAAGCAGAGTTTGGCAAAAACCCAACAGGCGATCGCCCTTGCTTGTCAAATAGAACCGGAAAAAGTGCGAGACGTTCGCCCTCCTAACGGTCTGTTTACACCCAAAACATTAAGATTATTGTACCAGTGGCAATATCGACCAGTGATGTGGAGTGTTGTCCCTGAAGACTGGGAACGACCTGGGGTGAGTGTGGTTGTCAAGCGAGTCTTGCACCAAGTTCAGAATGGGTCGATCATTGTCTTACATGACGGTCACTGCGGTGGACAAGATGTTGCCCAAACGACTGCTCAATTAATTCCAACTCTGTTAGAACAAGGTTATGATTTTGTTACCATTGACCAGTTATGGCAGCTCTCCCCAAGGGCTGGTTAAATAAACTCTCCACAAAGCTTAACTTACGGATTTCTTTCCCGATTTCTTCACACATCTGTAATTTTGTGTGTTAAAACAGGTGTTTTACACACGTCTTACGTATATGCAGCTTCTTGAAAGTAACTACCGTAGAAAATTTTTCTCCTTGTAGAAGAAGTTCGCTAAGGTAGTCAGAGAGGATGTCAACAGCTTTTTAGAACATCTGTACTATCTCAAAGTCAGATGAACTCATAAAGTTTTCCGACGTGATCAGCGCCCGAAGGGCAGCTAAATTCATTAAAATGGCTGAGTGTATTTCAGCTATTTATCTGGGACAATCCAGTTCAAAGCTAGAGTAAATTGAAGCATGACTGAACTTAAGAGGAGACAACACTCCAAATTTTTAAGTTCAATTGGTCTCCCCAAATGTAGCGGCAACTGTTGTTAAACATTTGCTACTAAGAAAGGAGTCAGGTTGCAGATGCCCTTGATGACTGCTGAAACATAGCTTGAGCAAGCAGAGTTAGGTAGTCACAGCCAAACACAGTACAAGGCAACTGAAGGAAAGGTAGATTATCATGGGTGCATTAATTCCAATGACATTTGTTTTGTGTAAAAAATCGTTAGCCTTTAAATTCACCATCAAAGATTGAAGCTAACTTAGCTTCCAATTTCGGTAATTAAGGCTACAATCAAAAAGTCTCAAGAGAAGCCAGCATTAACAATTACTACATAGAGCATTCGCCCAGGCAGATAACTGAGAGAACTAAGTATTACCTTATTTCTCAGACTCAGCTATTAAATAAACCTGAGAATGTTAAGGAAAGTTATTCACTGGCGAGCGCTAGTTTAAAGTAGATTAACGGACACCATCTACTGGTCTTTAACTTAAGGAGCATGAGGAAAAAGGCATGACCCCAGCAAACGTTGACGTACTCTCTATTAATGAAGCTGATAGCGAGTTTGAATTCTTGATCGAGGATGATGCAAACCGAGACGAGCTGGTGGACGCTCAACCGGACGAGGAAGATGAAAAACCTGGTAAAGGGCGCTCTCCCCGTCGTCGAGCACAAGCAAAAAAGAAGCACTATACAGAAGATTCAATTCGCCTCTACCTGCAAGAAATCGGGAGAATCAGACTGTTACGTGCAGATGAAGAAATTGAACTGGCTCGTAAAATTGCTGACTTGTTAGAATTAGAACGCATTCGTGAACGCTTGTCCGATCAATTAGATCGGGAGCCGAGAGATAGCGAATGGGCAGGTGAGGTAAATATGGCACTTCCAGCCTTTCGACATCGCCTCTATTTGGGTCGCAGAGCAAAAGACAAAATGGTGCAGTCAAACCTGCGTTTAGTTGTCTCAATTGCTAAGAAATACATGAATCGGGGCTTGTCATTCCAAGACCTAATTCAAGAAGGCTCTCTCGGTCTAATTCGGGCTGCTGAAAAGTTTGATCACGAAAAAGGTTATAAGTTCTCCACTTATGCAACTTGGTGGATTCGCCAAGCAATTACCAGAGCGATCGCCGATCAATCTCGTACCATCCGCTTACCTGTTCACCTCTACGAAACCATTTCCCGAATTAAGAAAACTACCAAAATTCTTTCTCAAGAAATGGGTCGCAAACCGACTGAAGAAGAAATCGCTGATCGCATGGAAATGACGATTGAGAAGCTGCGGTTTATTGCTAAATCCGCTCAACTTCCCATCTCTTTAGAAACACCGATCGGTAAAGAAGAAGATTCTAGACTTGGAGACTTCATTGAAGCTGATGGCGAAACACCAGAAGATCAAGTTTCCAAAAATCTGTTACGGGAAGATTTAGAAAGCGTCCTCGATACCCTTAGCCCTCGCGAACGTGATGTGCTGCGCTTGCGTTACGGGTTGGATGATGGACGCATGAAAACATTGGAAGAAATTGGACAAATCTTTAATGTCACCCGCGAGAGGATTCGGCAAATTGAAGCCAAAGCCCTGCGCAAACTGCGTCATCCCAATCGCAACAGTATTCTCAAGGAATACATCCGCTAAATAGCCCTGTAACTGGGATTTTTGGTTAGTGTCGGGGCGATGTAAGAGTCGCCCTTATTTCATTGAGAAGGAAAACAGTTGGGTGTTGAATCCTAAGTTATGAGTTTTTGACAAATGAAAAAAGACAGTCAGGGCTTAGCATTTGCGTTTTAAAATTGTCGGTTATGGGCAAATATTTGGGTGCAAATGCTAAGGCCCCCTACACAACTGACCAATGACAAAAAAAAGCTGGGGTTCTTGAGAAGAACACCCAGCAGATTTTTGAGATTGACAGGGGTTGCAAGTCTGCGGGAAATTACATTAAGCCCCAGAAGTGCAATACACCTTGACCAGTGAGAAATTCAGTGATTACTGCGGCCACGAAGCCAATCATGGCTAGACGACCGTTCCAGTTTTCAGCTTGAGGCGTAAAGCCAAACTTTAGTTCGTTGCGATCTTCACCTTGCATGGTTGTTGCTCCGTTAGTAACGTTTTATAAACCGCTATGTGAACTAATGTAACTAATTTTTTTTAAAATGGCAAGAATCTGCACTGCTGGCGGGGTATAAATTTTATGCATAGATACAGCCTTTTTCGATTGGATGAGATACAATCTGACCTCTCTCCAAACCTCTCTCCTACAAGGAGAGAGGCTTTAATTCTTGCTCCCCTTCCCTTGTAGGGAAGGGGTTGGGGGTTAGGTTTTTATGATGTACTTCATGCAACTGAGAACCGCTGTAGTTTGATATAGACGAATTACCGCAAAAGCGGCTGAGCTAAATTCCAGGAACAATTGAAAATAAAATATGGGTACCTCTAGCATCTCTTCCCAACTTCCGGCTCGATTAGACGATTACTACCGCCAAATCAAGACGGTGATCATCAATCGTCAAAACCCAATTACCGGTCTCTTACCAGCAAGTACCGCAATTAACGCCCACGGCGACTATACCGATGCTTGGGTGCGGGATAACGTTTACAGCATTTTGGCGGTTTGGGGACTCGGCTTGGCTTACCGCAAGCTAGATGCTGACGCTGGACGTACCTTTGAACTGGAACACAGCGTCGTCAAGCTGATGCGAGGACTGCTGTTCTGCTTAATGCGACAAGCACACAAAGTAGAAAGCTTTAAAGAAACCCAATCGCTTCTGGACGCCCTACACGCCAAGTACAACACCAACACAGGAGACGTAGTAGTTGGGGATGATCAGTGGGGACATTTGCAGCTAGATGCCACTTCCCTGTTCTTGCTGATGCTGGCGCAGATGACAGCTTCAGGGTTGCACATCATCTACACAATGGACGAAGTTCACTTCGTGCAGAACCTCGTGTATTACATTGGTAGAACATATCGTACACCAGATTACGGAATTTGGGAGCGAGGAAATAAGGCAAATCACGGCAATCCTGAACTGAACGCCAGTTCTGTGGGGATGGCAAAAGCCGCCTTGGAAGCGATCAATGGTCTGAATTTATTCGGCGTTCGTGGTTCAGAGGCTTCTGTGATTCATGTTCTGCCCGATGAAATTGCGCGATCGCGCATTACACTAGAATACTTACTGCCAAGAGAGTCTAGCTCCAAAGAAACTGATGCAGCCCTCTTAAGTGCGATCGGTTTCCCAGCTTTTGCGGTAGAAGACGCGAAAGTTATCGAACGCACTCGCCAAAAAATCATCGATAAGTTAGGAGGGAAATACGGCTGCAAACGCTTTTTGCGGGACGGACACCAAACAGTTTTAGAAGACTCAACGCGGCTGTATTACGAACCTTGGGAACTGCAAAAATTTGAGCATATTGAGTGTGAATGGCCTTTATTTTTCACCTATTTGGTGCTGGATGGGCTGTTTCGGGGAGACAGCGAACAAGTTAAGGATTATCAACAATTTTTACAAGATTTGCTCGTTGAGCGAGATGGTATACACCTGGTACCAGAAGTATATTATGTCCCCAAGTCGCAAATTGAGGCAGAACGCAAATCTCCCCATAGCCAAGAACGCCTTCCCAACGAAAATATCCCCCTGGTGTGGGCGCAGAGTTTGTACTATCTAGGTGAAATGATCAGTGAGGGGTTACTCGCACCAGGAGATATTGACCCCTTGGGGCGTCATTTGTGCGTGGGGCGTCACCAAGACCCTGTAGTACAAATTGCCCTACTAGCAGAGGATGCAGATTTACAGGCTCAACTAGCAGCTTACGGCATTGCGACCGAAACACCAGAACAGGTAGAGCCGATACAGGTACGACAGGCTACAGAGTTATCCAGTATTTATGCTCAACTGGGGCGCTGTGACTCTTTGGGTTTGACGGGACGACCTGTACGACGTCTGCGGAGTCTGACAACTTCGAGGATATTTCGCCTTGGACGAGAAACGATTGTCTTTTTGCCGGCATTTTTAGACCAACAGCAGTTTTACTTAACTCTTGATTACCATTTCTTGGTGGCTCAATTTAAGAGTGAACTGGCTTATATTCAGCGTCACTGGAGTGAGTTGGGGCGTCCGACGATGACGCTGTTGTTGACACATACAATGTGGGAAATGGGGGGTGAAACTGGGGAAGAGGATGAGAAGTTTCCAATTTCAAATCTTCAATCTGAAGGTGCGCCGCTCCTGAAATTAATCAAAGAATTAAAAGATGGTTTGTGTGACGGCGTGCGAGTCAAACTGGGGCGTCTAAATCAGTTAATGCTGACAGCAGGAACTGAACGCATTGATTTTCTACAAGAGTTTGAATTTACACAGTCACCAGTTAAAGATGCAGAAATACGTTGTTACTACCTCACCAGCCTTTCCGAAAAAAATGGTCTATTAAGTCACACTCAGGAATTTTTGTTGGAGTGTGAAACTAACCTTAGTTTATTGCTCAATAGTTTACGGGAATCGCAAAATTTGTATGAGCAAATTGAGTTATTGCGCACCCTGAAGCGTCTGCGGGGCTTAGATTTTGATACGGGTTTTGGCGGACCGGGACTGCGGGTAACGGTAGCGGATTTGCTCAATGAAGTTTACATCAAAGCTGGTATGGAATCGGCTTCTCCTTATTGGGCGGTGGTGCGTCAAGCTGCGGGTTTACTGAATAAGGTGGATATGAGTCTGTCGGATGCAGTAATGGAGATTTTGGTGCGCGGGAAGCAAATTACTGTGGGTAAAGCTTACAGTGAGGCTTCGCTGATTAAAAATCCGATGTCGCATCAGGAAATTAGGGCAAAAATTGATGAATTTTGTCGGGAAGATATTCGCGATCGCGTACTTACCCAAGAAGTAATCATTTACCTTGGTACTCTAATTAAATCAGAACCTCGTTTATTAGATGGCTTGTTAACGTTGCGGGTTGGGTATTTAATCCTCCTCTTAACAAGTGAACTTGCGGCTGAACGAGGGGTTACTCAAGATGAGGCTTACGAACAGTTGATGCGCTCCAGCCCATTTGAAGTGAAGATGCGCTTACGCTCTTGTTTAGCTGGTTATGAGGGAATAAACCAAAAGTTGCAACAGCAAGAATCTTTGCATGTTAAACAACCGAAACAAGGTATTAATTGGGTTGTTGATGTTAGGGAACAGGAGGAAACAGATTTGCCAACAGCTACAGCTAGTTGGCTAAGAAAACGACAGTTAGATGGTAGTGCTGGTCGTGTTCCTAAAAACTTTTATCCTCGCGTCTGGCTAGTGATGAAACACTGTAAGGGTGTGGTAATTGGTGATAAATTGGAGCGCCGCAATCGCTTGGATAGCGAACTTATCCTCTCAGAAATGACTGCTGGGGAAAAGAATTTTGCTCTGCGGGTGGAGCATTTACTTAATAAGATGGAGGCACCACAATATCGGCAAGTAAATATTGAGGCTTTGATGGAACTTGCTGCTATGTTAGAGTGCAATCCAGAGTTACAAATTGAAGAATATATTGTACTCGATGTACTGATTGGTCATGGGGTACGGTTGGCATGGTTGGAGCGCTTTCCTGACAAAGCCAATCGATATGATGAGTATAAGGCTGCTGCTTGGCGTGCTTTTTACGATACTTCGCCAAGCGAGTGTGCGGGTCATATTCTTAAGGCGTTCCAGTTCTTGACTCAAGTTGGACAATCACTGAGTTATCGCTAATATTCTCCACTGAAAACAACTAATTATATCGAATCCGAATAATCGGAATAATATCTTTTTTTTAACGCAGAGGGCGCAGAGGGTAACGCCGAGGTACGCCGAGGTTTTTTAGGCAAAATGTCACGTAATTCCAATGCAAGCGGAAATGATATTACTCATCACCAATTCACAGCCAAAACTCTGCGTACTCTGCGTTAAAAAACATGAACTCAAAAAAATTATCCTTTAGTTAGAGAAGCCTGGAAATTAAGTCAGCCTCAAGATGCAGGTGGGATAACGTTAGCTGCTTTAACGTTAGCTATATAACTAAAGCTTCGTGAACAAGTTCATCACCTGGCGGAGAACTTTCACGAAATTTAGTTTTTTAACTTAAATCAGCCATTCAAAAAGAGGAATTAACCCATGTTTTTTCACAAAAAACAATTAATGCGTCCTGTAAATGTCAGCGAGCCAAATCCTCGTTTTGCCCAATTACTTTTAGAGCAGTTTGGCGGAGCGACGGGTGAACTAACCGCAGCTTTACAATACTGGGTGCAGTCATTTCATTGTGAAAATCCTGGTATCCGGGATATGCTTCAAGATATTGCCATTGAGGAGTTTAGTCATCTAGAAGTAGTTGGCAAACTAATCGAAACTCACACTAAAAATGTTGACCAAACTGAGGCTTATAAGAGTACTTTGTTTGGTATACGGGGTATGGGTCCGCATTTTTTAGACAGTCAAGGAAATGCTTGGACTGCTAATTACATCAATGAAGGTGGCGATGTGGTACGCGATTTGCGGGCTGATATTGCAGCGGAAGCGGGTGCACGTCAAACTTATGAGGAGTTGATTAAGCTAGCACCAGATGCCGGCTCAAAAGAGACTCTCACTTTTTTACTAACCCGTGAGATTTCTCATACTCAGATGTTCATGAAGGCCTTGGAGTCGCTGGGTAAGCTTACTGACCCTTTCTTTGGCAATATTCAGCCGGATCAAACTGTTGATCTTTACTTTAATTTGTCTTCAAACGGTCAAGATAAAACTGTCTCCCCTAGCAATCAAGGTTCGGATGAGCGTGGCCCTTGGAATTCGGAGCCGACTTTCAAGTATATTGAGAATCCTGCCCCAGGGAAGAACTAATCAGTTTGTAAATCACCCGTAATACATAGGCAAAAGTACCTGAAGGCTGAAAGATAATGTATGAAGAAAGCCGTAGGCTTGTTGTCGGCATTTCTTTGATCTTTCAGCCTCATATTCATCCTTTCTTCCTTAGCTAGGGAATTTTTATTCCCTGGCTTATTTTTTCAGTGTTAGTGCTCGATTAGAAACAATTTATACAGAATTGTTGAAGCAGAAAAGATATAATCATTAAGAAAAGTAAATTACAGCTTTCAACATATTTGCCATTGTCATCTGCATTTCTATTGATATCTCACGGGAGCCGTGACTCACGCCCCCAACTGGCTATGGAAGAACTGGCGGATCTGATACGCACCAAGCTGGCAATTCAGGACGCGACTCTGACACCGACACTAGCTGCTAGTCAAGGATCTTGGCAATTCCCTGATGCTGAACCAACAGCTAATAAAGCGGTGGTGATCAGCCGTTCTAGGTATCCGTTGGTAGGAACAGCGGCGTTAGAGCTAGCTCCTACACCATTACACGAGCAAATCCTGGAATTTGCCAAAATTGCCCTAGGATATGGCTACAAACAAATAGAGTTGTTACCAATATTTCTACTACCGGGTGTTCATGTCAGGGAAGATATTCCAGGAGAAGTGGCATTAGCCCAACAAAGTTTAGGTCAAACTGTGGTCTTGAAACAGCGACCTCACTTAGGTTTTCACCCCGGTTTGGCGACAATGTTGCAGCGAAATTTGGCAACTGTAAAAGCTGATGCCAAGATTTTATTGTCTCACGGTACACGCCGCCGAGGTGGTAATCAAGTTGTGGAAGCAGTTGCTGATTATTTGGGTGCTGTGGCGGCTTATTGGTCAGTACAGCCAACCCTGGAGGAACAGATTACAGTTTTAGCTGGTGCTGGTTATCAGAAAATTGCGATCGCCCCATACTTTCTATTTTCAGGGGGAATTACAGATGCGATCGCGCAATCTGTTGTCAGTCTCCAAGAACAATTTTCTAAGTTAGATTTAAATCTCTGCAATCCTATCGGAGTTAGCGGAGAATTGGCAGATTTAGTAGTAGATTTGATTGAGGAATAAATGAACCACGCAAGCACGCAGGAAGAGAAAAAGATGTGTTTGGGTAAGGTATATTTAGTAGGTGCTGGTCCCGGAGATCCAGGGCTGATGACGCTCAAAGGTAAGGGAATTTTGGAATGTGCTGATGTCGTAATTTACGATGCTTTGGTAAGTCCCCAAATTCTCGCCATGATTAATCCCATCGCCGAAAAAATTGATGCTGGGAAGCGCATGGGGCGTCATTCTATGTTGCAAGAAAATACGACTCAGCTATTAATTGAAAAAGCACAAACTCAGGCTGTGGTAGTGCGATTAAAAGGAGGCGATCCCTTTGTATTTGGTCGCGGTGGTGAGGAAATGCAAGACTTAGTAGCTGCTGGTGTACCGGTGGAAGTTGTACCGGGAGTTACTTCTGGAATTGCCGCACCGGCTTATGCGGGAATTCCTCTGACTCACCGAGATTATAGTTCTTCTGTGACGTTTGTAACCGGTCACGAATCCTCTGGAAAGTATCGACCAAAAGTTGATTGGTCTAGTATCGCTCACGGTTCAGAAACAATTGTGATTTACATGGGCGTTCACAATTTACCCCATATCGTTCCTGAACTCTGCGCTGCTGGGTTGAGTCAGGAGACTCCCGTAGCGTTGATTCGTTGGGGAACGCGACCGGAACAGGAAGAGTTAATTGGTACTTTGGAAACAATTGTGGAACAGGTGGAAGCGTCACAGTTTGGGGCACCGGCGATTGCTGTTATTGGGAATGTGGTTAATTTGCACAGTATTTTAGGTTGATTTTGTTAGTTAGTTGTTAGTTGTTGGTTGTTAGTTGTTGGTTGTTAGTTGTTGGTTGTTAGTTGTTGGTTGTTAGTTGTTGGTTGTCCCATTACCCATTACCCATTACCCATTACCCCATTCAATTTTTGGTTTGTAACCGGTTTACAAGTTCATAAAAAGGCTGCCAATTATCTTCTTGAGAAATTGCTTCCCAAACCTCCTCAATCACAGGACGAAGTAAGGCTGTTTTCGGGTTTTTCTCTCGCAATCGTTGGCAAATACCCTCCAGTTCATCAGCTGATAAACTCTGCAAAATGTGATAGTAGAAATCGCGCCACTTTGGCAAAGATAAAGGTTCTTTTTCGGCTGACAGAAATGAAGTGTTGCTGAAGATTTGACTAAGGTCATCTCGCCAGCTAGGGTTAAATTGTTCTGCTAACTCTGCAAAGAAAGCATGATAACCAACCTGACTATCTTGCAGTAACTGAATTGTTAACAGCAACAACTCATCGCCTTCCAGTTTTGGCACTTGCTCAAAGCCTAACTTATTGAGCATTAGTTGCCGATAATTCTGGTAATAATGCTCATCAAACTTAGCTAACGCTGCTTCCATCTTATCTTGTGGAATCACAGCCGCTAAAGGTTGCTGAAGCATCTCCAAATTTAACTTACAAATTCCTGGTTGATTGCCGTAACTATAACGCCCGTAATAGTCAAAATAGGCAGCAGTAAAATCCGGGTTATAAGTTGGGATAAACGCATAGGGACCGTAATCAAAACTTTCACCAGTAATCGACATATTATCAGTGTTTAAGACAGCGTGACAAAAGCCAGCCGCTATCCACTGCGCCGCCAATTTTGCTACTCGTTCTACCAATTCTGCATAAAACTTTGCATAGCGGTCATCCAAGGGGGAAGTAATCTTGGGATAGTACTGTTCAATTACATGATCTAACAGCTTTTTAGTTAAATCGGGACGCTTGAAATAATGTAACCTTTCAAAAGTACCAAAACGGATGTGAGAGCGGTTGAAACGCACCATTACAGAAGAACGGGTAGGAGACGGTTCATCTCCCCGCCACAGCGCCTCACCAGTCTCAATCAGACTCAAACAGCGGGAGGTGCGGACACCCAAATTTTGCAGCGCTTCGGCCGCTAGAACTTCCCGAACACCACCTTTGAGAGTTAGCCTACCGTCCGCACTTCGAGAGTAAGGAGTTGTTCCAGAACCTTTAGTACCGAAATCGTAAAGTTCGCCATCAGTACCCCTTACTTGCCCGTAGAGAAAACCTCTGCCATCCCCTAACCTAGAGTTATATTCGCCAAATTGATATCCGTGGTAGCGCAAGGCTAAAAAAGGTCGCATGCCCTGAAATTTGCCGAATGCTTGGATAAAATCAGCATCTTGTACCTCAAGGGGATTTAGTCCCAGCAAGGGCAAAATTTGGTCATTGCGAAACCGTAGGGTATGGCGAGGAAATTCCGCGGCCGTCACTTCATCAAAGTAGTCGTATCCCAAGGATTCTAAAGCTGGTTCGTATTCGAGGGAGAGGAACATATTAATGTCACCAGTTAATAGCTGTAAAATTGAGCAAAGAAAACCATTATCAGGATTGCAAAATGCCAGACTCAATCATGTTTCAGGAAGACGGCTTTGTTGTTCTGGAACCTAACCAACCAGAGCGATTTATGACAGCCGAAGAATTACTAGAAAAACTCAAAGCAATTTTAGCGACAAGACAGGATGACTTACCACGAGATTTGCAGAAGTTTGCCTCTATAGACGAACAAGCTTACTATTTGAGGGAAACTTCTTGTGAATTCGATGTTGCTCCTGGAACGTATTTACAGTGGTACGTTGTGCGCTTGGAAAAGTAGAGACGTTGCCTACAAAGTCTCTACACGCTGGTTACCTCTTGAGGGGTTGTAATCAGCGCTACTTCCACCTGATCTTCCTCCGCTTGCATCAACTTAACTCGCAGTCCTGGGCCAAAGAATTTCTCAATCTTTTCCCGCTTTTCTTGCCAAGTTTCCCAGGGAATCAGCGGCGCCTCAAATTCCAAAATTAATGCATATTCTCCATCAATTTCAGCTTCGCGCAATCCCGTCAGGAGCGGTCTTTCTTCATCTGTGGGAGAGAGTCCTAGACTTTCCAGGGAGCTATCTAAATGTGCTTCTTGACCGTAACGATAGCGCATTACGTCGTCGCGAATCTGGGTTTGAGTAGCGGTGGATTTTTGCTCTCGCAGTTTCAGCGCGTCTGGGGTTGTTGGCTGACTGAAGTTTACCGGCTTTAATTCCGAGGCTTTGAGAGCAAGTCCTCCCAGTAACAGGGGAATACCGTAGAAAAATCCTACAAGGTTTAATGTGGCATTATCGGTAGCATAGGCAACAAATCCCGTAATGGTCAGAACGCCACCGACACACAAACCTAACGTTCCCAAAGAAGTTTGAGGTAATATTTTCACGTAACTATCCCGCTAACAATCACTTAAGCTTTATTATCCTTGCCTGGGGGTAATATCTGGAGCTTGTTTGGGAAAAAATCTCTGTTTGGCAAAGCGTTAAAGTTCTTCTAGGAAAGGTCTATTGCCAAAAATTTTCTGCTAGGGTATAGGGACTTAACATTGTATTGCTATTGCAAGTTTAGTAATTATTGACACTCCCACCGTTAAAAGTGCGCTTAAAATTCTGACATCAACAAATCCACTATCCTTAACAGAGTGCATCAAATGAGCGATGAAAAAAAACCAAAAGATGATATAGCAAAAGGCAGAGTCATCCTCAATCAGCTCAATTCCCTAAAACAGGATGAAGAAACTCTATATAACATGTTGACTGTAGATGTTTGGGCCTTGGCGAAAACTATGGATGAGTTTCAACCAGGTTTCTGGTCTGCTTTTATGAAAAATCGCGACAAAGCACTCAAGCGCTTCATTTCTGAAGTCGTCAAAAACAAGCAGCAGAACTCGAAACGTCCTCCCTTCCTGCGTTAGTCTTATCTATATAAAGTTAAGTTAAGCAAGCAAATGATGGACTTACAGACACTTAAGGAACGAATTGCTCTCCTAGAAAGCCGTCGGGAATCTCTAGTGGAGCTTTTGGAGCAACCAAATTTGGGAATTCTTAGAATTGATGTAAATCAGGCTTTAGAGGAACTAGATGACTTAATCGATGAGTTTAAGCGTACCTTCCCCGATACCACAGCTAACTAACTCATCCAGATAAAAAAAGCGCCGCTAGGATTTATTTTTCTTTCATCATAGCGGCGCTTTTTTATTCTGCTGCGTAAGCTCTACTGTGTGTCTCATCTAAGCATTTAGGGTTTCGCTTCCCCATTTCTTTGACTAGATTAATTAAGTCCTTCGTAGCTGTATCTTTCTTGCAGAATACATCAATCGGTGCCATTTGGCTCATCACCTCAATCTGAGGGTCTTCTACTGAAGAATAGGCGATGATTTGAGTATTCGGTTGTATATTTTTGATGTAGGTGGAAGCGCTCAAACCATCCATCACCGGCATTTGTAAGTCAAGGATGACTACATCGGGGTGATGGCGTTCAACCATCTCAATCGCTTCTTTACCATTGGAGGCCAAGCCAACCAACTGGATATTATGCTGGGTGGCAAGAGCTAACTTGAGGCTGAAGCGAGTTAATTCGTGATCATCAACCACCAGAACTCTTAAATCGGGATGCTGACAGGACAACATAGGGAAAGGATACACGATAGGAAACGTTATATTAGCATTTGATTTCTACAGTGTAATCGGCTATACGCTTTAAGTCCTCTACCATTTGACTGAATCCTTGAAGTAAAAAGATTAAACAACTTGGAAAATTCAGTTACTCTAAGTACAAAATTATAAATATTTTGTTAAAAAGTCCGGAATCCCCAATATTTTTGTTGAGAGAAAATTATTTGGGGCTTGCTAATATCCGTATTTTTTCGGTTGTCGAAAAGGCGACTTTGATATAAGAGCTTAAATCTGATCGCGATTGGGCTTCGCGAGATCGCTCAGCCTAACGGTACTTTGTCGTAACACACTTTAACTTAGGAATTTGCCCCATTTAATAGGTTACTGATTTCTCGCATCGACTGGAAGCAATTTTCGCATTCTGGTGGCCCAGCAATTACCACAGGACCCACAGAAGCATCCATTTTTGCCGACATCATTAAGATATTTGGTTGTCTATCTATAATCTCTCTAAGCCTTTCCATTTTCCATACAGCTTAATAGTTCCGTCTTGACTTCCAGAAACTATCGTCTCGCCATCGGGACTGAAACTTACACTATTGACAAGACTACCAACCTTTATGGTTTGGGGAGAATCACTATTTGGTTTCCAGAGTTTAATAGTTTCATCCTCACTTCCAGAAACAATAGTTGCCTAAATACCGGAAAGGGCGAAGCATTTGCGTATAAAAATCTAGATTTACCAGATAAATATGGGTGCAAATGCTAGGCTAACGCCGAACCTAACGCTTGGGCTCCGCTAACGCTGTGCGCTAAGAGCGCCCCGCTAACGCTAACGCCCCTACATCTAAAAATTTACCTTGGCAAGAGGTCTAATTTAGAAGGGAAACTGTGCAACTAAATCGTCTCCCGGAATAATCGTTGTCAGGAACTTGTAAGCAGGATTGAGTTGATAACGGACATCCTGTTTGATCAGTTCCATAAATTCTATGTGTCCGTCGCGAGAACGTCCTACCAAACAGCCAGCACTAGCATAACTAATATCATTGCTGGGAAGGTCGTATCCCCAATGCTGGTTAATATCAAACATACCAGTATCCAGGCGATCGCCTTTGCGCATCATATCTCTGTTGGCGTCCCTATAAACAGTGATTGGCGCATCCTGAACCAAGGCTTCATGGGGTTCTGAACCACCGCCATAATGTATATCGACTGTCCAAGCTTTATATTGTCCAAAAGCAATTCTAGCTGCTCCGTCGGCGTTCATGGGATTGTCAGTCCAGTAAAAACCAGGTTCAGTTGTTCCCTGCCATTTGCCGATAATACTTGGTTTTTGATCGAGAATTTGAATCACCAGTCGCAGGTCATTGAATTCGTTGGAAGCATCGTCATTTAAACTACCATCTGAATCCATGCCCTCAATATAAACAATATTGTACTTTTTACTGCCAACAGAAACTCGGTAGCCTTTGTTCATCATGTACCTGATGATACTACTAGCTAAGTCTTTGCCAAATTTAATTTTAGGCTGAGGTACTTTTTCTGGTGACGTTTCAATCAATTTTTTAGCAGTTTCCTGTCCTAAAAATCCTTGTTCTTTACACTGCATTATTTCCTGAAATTCTTTGAGTGCGTCTGAGGAAATACGGCCAAATTTACCATCAGCAGGAGGATCAAGAAATTTCAGCCAAATTAGGACATTTTGAATATCTGTGGCTAGTTCTTGGTCAGCCGCGATCGCGTCCATTCCATATTTCAGCTTAGCATTCGCAAAAACGTTCAGTTTCATACTTATTTCTCACTAAAAGATAGATTGCTAAAAGTTTAGATCAAGTCTGGTTAAATCTGATGAGGGGTGTCAGTTTCCTGGAAAATGGTGGCAGATTTTTAGGTTACATCCAGTAAAGTTATAGATTGTCAGATTAAAAGAAAAACTTAACCTTGTCTTTGCTGTAACCTTCACCGACTGGACTAACCTTCCAACTTTCCAATCCGCCACCAACAAACTAATTAAACAAACTTGATATAATGGCAACTTTTTGTTGTTACATCTGAGAGTTGATAACTGATGATCCAAAAGATTCTTAACTTGTTCCGGATAAGTTTACTGAAACAACACTAAGAAAAATTAAGGAGATCTCAGGAACTCTACCAGAAGTACGAGTCGGAAATTCCCAAGTATTTGTACATTAGCGATTGAGTATTATGGAGTGAGCTATGCAGATTATTACCCCAGATTGGGTTAAACACGCTGTTTTTTATCAAATTTTTCCGGATCGCTTTGCCAAAAGTAAGCAACCTCACAAGCGACTGTTGCACAATGCTAGTTGGGAAGCTTGGGACGAAATGCCAACCCTCCAGGGTTACAAGGGTGGCGATTTGTGGGGTGTCATCGAACAACTGGATTACTTACAGCACTTGGGGATTAACGCCATTTACTTCACCCCGATCTTTCAATCAGCCAGCAATCACCGCTACCACACTCACGACTATTATCAAGTAGATCCGATGTTGGGGGGGAATCCAGCTTTTAAGGACTTGCTAGACGCTTGTCACCAACGGGATATCAAGGTTGTTCTTGATGGGGTGTTTAATCATTCTAGTCGCGGCTTTTTCTTTTTCCATGACGTTCTGGAAAATGGCCCCCATTCACCTTGGGTAGATTGGTTCAAAATTGAACAGTGGCCTGTTTCTCCCTACAATGGCGAGTTTCCGGCTAACTATGAGGGTTGGGCTGGAAATCGGGCTTTACCTGTGTTTAACCACAATAACCCTGAAGTGCGGGAATATATCATGGAAATTGCCGAATATTGGATTAAATTCGGCATTGACGGTTGGCGCTTGGATGTGCCTTTTGAAATTAAAGCTGAAGGGTTTTGGCAAGAATTTCGCGATCGCGTCAAAGCTATCAATCCTGAAGCTTACATTGTCGGGGAAGTTTGGCTAGATGCGCGAGAATGGCTGGATGGAACGCAATTTGATGGGGTGATGAACTATCTGTTTGCTGGGCCAACGATTGCTTTTACAGCAGGCGATCGCGTGGATATCGAACAAGTACAAGACCGTTCCTACCATCCCTACCCACCCCTTTTTGCTCCAGAATATGCTAAAAAAATGCAGCAAGTTTTGCAATTATACCCTTGGGAGATTCAGCTAACTCAGTTGAATTTGTTAGCAAGTCATGATACAGCGCGGCTGATTTCTATTGCGGGAGGCGATCGCGATAGTGTGGAATTAGCCACGCTGCTGTTAATGACTTTTCCCGGTGCACCTAGTATTTACTATGGGGATGAAGTTGGCTTACCAGGCCGTCTAGATCCAGATTCTCGACGAGGCTTTCCTATGGAAGCTCACTGGGAAAGTGACGTGTTAGATTACCATCGTAAATTGATTTCCCTACGTCATCAATACCCGGCTTTCCGCACAGGTGAATACAAAGTATTGTTTGCTGAAACAACGGTTTATGTATTTGCTCGAACTTTGGGAGATGAGGAATTAATTGTTGCGGTTAATATTGGTACTGAACCAACTCATGTGAGTTTTCAGGTAACTGATTTGCAGTCTCAGCCTAGCAAAAAATTGTATGGAAATGCTGAAGTAGAGTGGAGTACCAAAGAAGAATTCAACCACCTAGATTTACATTTGAAGCCGCGTAGTGGTTGTATTTTGGCTTAAGTTGATTAGACAAGATTGCCTAAATCCTAGAAAGGCGTAGCATTTGCGGATAAAAACCCTGATTTCACCGATAAATCCGGGCGCAAATGCTACGCCCCTACAGATACTACAGATACATTTCAACTTTTGCAAGAGCTTTATTAAGTAATAGTAGGTACGTGACATTTTGCCTAAAAAATCTCTGCGTACCTCAGCGTTACCCTCTGCGCTCTCTGCGTTAAAAAAAGATATTATTCCGATGCAAAAGGATTCGATATGAGTAGAATTAGGCTGTCGCTTCGTACTCAAGGATGGCTGGCATTAAGATTGAATCAATGACGTGAATGACACCATTATCAGCAATGATATCTGGTGTCACAACTATTGCCTGATTCACTTTATAGCCGTGGGAAGTATCAATAACCACAACTGAACCTTCAACCGTTTCTGCTTCTGTAAGCTCAAGTAGATTATCGGTTCTGACATCACCAAAAAGAACATGATAGGTGAGAATTTTCTTGAGCTTGGGAATGTCCTGCAATAAACTATCTAATGTTCCTTCTGGAAGTCTGGCAAATGCCTGATCAATGGGTGCAAATAAAGTAAAAGGCCCAGAACTTTTGAGGATATCTACTAAATCAGCCGCTTCAACAGCTTTGACTAGGGTGTTGAAAGAACCGGCTTTAATGGCAGTCTCAATAATATCAGCCATGATTTTGGTAATTTGTAAAAGAACGCTCTGTTAAGAATTACCGCAAAACAGAATTAACTAGCATCTTTCAAAGGTTGGAGTTATAGATTAACGACTAGAAGTTATTCCCCGTTGCTGTAACTGATCCATGAAAAATTCTTCTAAAGAGGTGCTAACAAGGTTCATGGAAATTAGAGAAGCACCCATGAGTTTCAGGCTGGCTATAAATTCTTCAGGTTCACCCTGCAATTCACCATACCAATAATCATTGTCGAATTTTAATTCTTTTACCCAGCGTTTGAGGAGATCTAAGTTACCACCTTGGCCTTTGACATGGTAAGAGTTAGTAGTGCCTAGCAGTTCATCTAGGGAACCAATAGAAATTAATTCACCCTCAGCAAGGATAGCCACGCGATCGCATATTTTTTCCACATCACTCAGCACATGACTATTGAAGAAAATTGTCTTACCTTGTGCTTTCAGTGAGAGAATAATTTCCCTAATTTGATAGCGTCCCATTGGATCAAGTCCAGACATTGGTTCATCGAGAAACACTACTTCTGGTTCGTTAATTAATGCTTGGGCCATACCAACGCGCTGCAGCATTCCTTTAGAATATTGTCGCAGTTGTTTCTTGTGCGCGGCCGATTGGGACAAGCCAACTAACTCTAACAATTGGGGAATGCGCTGTTGCTGGATACTTGCTGGAATTTCAAATATTCCGGCGACAAACTCCAAAAATTCCCAACCTGTGAGATACTCATAAAAGTAGGCATTTTCTGGCAAATAACCGACTCGTTTCTTTACTTCCAGATTGCCGATTGGACTCCCTAGCAACCAGGCTCTTCCTGACGTTGGACGTACAACTCCTAGCAGAGTTTTCAGTAGTGTGGTTTTACCCGCACCATTGGGCCCTAACAAGCCAAAGGTTTCTCCCTGATATACGGTGAGGGTACAGTTTTTCAAAGATTCAATTTTTTGATTGAGCCAGAAGCCGGTACGATAGATTTTGCTCAGTTGAGCTGTCTGTACGACTGGTATTCGCTCAACGCTAGTTGGTGTAGCTTGTAAGTCGGCTGTAGAATTCATCCTGCTTTGTGCGATCGCTCACGTCTCTTGAGTTTAATGATTCCCTATTTTGCCGATTTTTTATCACAACAAGCAATAAGCTGGAAAAATGACTATTTATTACCTAACTCGTGAAGGGGAGATCCCCGACTTCTTAGAGAAGTCGGGATCTGAATTTTTACAGAAAATCCGAAATCTAATTACATCATCTTGTAGTCATTACTTGCTGGAAGAACTAATTGCAGCGAAACTAGATAAATTGAACGGAAGGTAGGACTTATGAAAAAAATACTCGATACGATAAAGTGGATGTTGTTGGTGTTTGCTCTGATTACTTTCACCGCCTGCTCTAAGCTAACCGTTTCCAACTTTGATAAGATTCACAATGAGATGACCACTGAGCAGGTGAAGGAGATTTTGGGAGAGCCAACAGAAGTCAAGTCTGGTGGCTTCATAGGCTTCAATGGTACTGTTTACATCTACCGTCAAGATCAGACTGAAGTGAACATTACTTTCTTGCAAGGTAAGGTAATCAGTAAGGATGGTTCCTTTGGGAAGTAGATGACGCTTTGTACGTTTGCTCTGTCTTGCTATAAAATCAATTCGAGTAACTTTAGAAAACAGAAATAAAACCGATGGATCGAGGTAAAATTGTGGCGATTATTACGGGTGCAATTTCTGTATTGCTGGCTGTTGGCTACCTCCTGCTTGTCCAACTTTTGGACTTCCGGGGTGAGATGATACCTGCTCCTGTTAGCTATTTACCCCAAGCTGTAGAAGTTACTCAAATATCTACCACTACAGTTATCAGCCTTACTGCACAATTTGGTGTAATTGTCAATATTTAATTGAAGTTAGGCCATCTCTGGAAGTAGAGGCAATTTTCGGTAATCCGTTACGCTTTGCTACTGCAGCAGGTGTTGATTTGCCGAAAATTACTATGCTTTACCAGCAGTTAAAGTTCCTCGATGCCATAAATCGCCGTCAATAAAAGGCTTTTAGGCGCGCACGGTTTCCCATTCTCTAATAATACCATAAAAATTATGTTTTTTTTACGCGGTTTTTGAATAATTCTGATCGGAAAATGATATTAGCCATTACCCATTACTAATTTCCCATTCCCAATTACTAATTCCCTATTCGCCATTTTCAAGGGAATCTCCACAATCATCTCAGTTTTCTGCCCAAGCTCAGAAATACAACTGATTTGACCTTGGTGTTTTTCTACTACAATTTGATGGCTAATCGCTAACCCTAATCCCGTGCCACTCCCAACAGGTTTAGTGGTAAAAAACGGGTCAAATATCCGCTTTTGCGTCTCCGCACTCATTCCAGGGCCATTGTCAGCAATCCGAATGAGAATACAGCTTGTTGTTTGTTTTTTGTTGTTTGTTGTTTGTTGTTCGTTGTCGCTGACAATTGACCAGTGCTCACTGACTACCTCAGTGCTGATGGTAATCCTTCTTGGGGAAGGTTGGGTTTGTAGGGCATCAATGGCATTATTGAGGAGATGCATAAATACCTGATTCAACTGACTGGCATAACAAGTCAATCTTGGCAATTGACCATAATTTTTAATCACTTCTATTTCTGGGCGATCTGTGAAGATCTCTTTACTCGAAAGTCGGTGCTGCAAAATCAAGAGAGTACTGTCGATCCCCTCATGAATATCTACAAGTTTTAGCTCTTTTTCATCCAGTCTAGAGAAGTTTCTTAGGGATAGAACAATCTGCTTGATGCGTTCAGCTCCCACCTGCATCGAACTTATCAGTTTTGACCAATCTTCTACCATAAAATCTAACTCAATTGCAGAAGTTAGAGTCTGAATTTCTGGTGCTGGATTGGGATAAGTCTGCTGATAAAGTTCAACCAGACCCATCAAGTCTTGGAAATAGTTTTTGGCATGATTAAGATTGCCATAAATAAAGCTAACGGGGTTGTTAAATTCGTGAGCAATACCTGCTACCAATCGCCCCAGACTAGACATTTTTTCCGATTGAATCAGCTTGATTTGGGTGTGTTTCAATTCGCTATAGGCTCGTTCTAACTCTTGTGCTTTTTTGAGTTCTTTTGTTTCTGAATACTTACGTTCGATAATTAGGGAAGCGAGCTTTGCTAGGGATTCGATAACTTTCAATTCTCTGGAGTTAGGCGATCGCACTTCGGTAAAATACAGCTCAAATGTCCCCAAAACCTTGCCTTTCTCTGAGACAATTGGTTCAGACCAACAAGCTGCCAAACCGTAAGATAAAGCCAATTCTTTAAAATTTGCCCACAAGGGGTCAGTGGCAATATCCTCAACAATCAGACGCTTGCCGAAATAAGCTGCTGAGGAGCAAGAATCAACCTTAGGACAACTCCGCAGTGGGGCGATCGCTAGCACCAAGGATGGGGGAAGCTTCGGACTAACAAAAGCACTGGAATGCTGACCATTTTCATCGAACAGCAAAATTGAGGCGTACATATGAGGTGTCAGTCGTGCTACTTGATGCGTCAGTTGCAACAAAATCTCTGGCAATGAGTTACCATGTGCCACCATCTCCAGGGAAGTTTTCTGAATTTTCTCTAACAATTCCCTCTGTTTGCGTTCCGTGATGTCCTGTCCAATTCCGATATACGAACCATCACTCAGCCGAATATTTGCCCAAGAAGTATCCACAAAGCGACCATTTTTAGCCCTGGTTTTCATGTCGTACCATTCCCCGGTTGCAGCTAGGATGGCATCCAATACTTCCTGGCGATACTCAGGGTCGGGATAGCCTTCTGCTAACAGGTTAACTTTCCCTAGTTCGGCTTCAGACCAACCCAAAACACGTTCTAATTGTCGGTTGACCAAGACAAGCTGACCTTTGGAATTACACCTAGAAATCATTACGGGGATGTGGTCAAAGATCGTTTGTAGAAGCTCTTTTTGCTGCTGTAGTTTCTTCTCGGCTTGCTTACGTTCTGTGATATTCATTACCGTTCCAAACAGTTGAATTCCCTGTTTGTCATCGATAAAAACTACCTCTCCCCTTCCCTCAATGTCCCGGATTTTCCCATTGGGAAGTTTGATCCGAAACTCTATGCGAAAGGGCTTTCCTTCAGTAATCGCACAATTGATGTGGTTTTGAAACAGCGCTCGATCCTCGACATGAATCTTCTCTAAAAGTTCGGGGTAGGTTGGGGACTCTGAGCTGGGATCAAGACCAAAAATGCGGAAGACTTCTTCTGACCAGGTATTTTTGCCAGTTATGACATCAAATTCCCAACTACCCAAATGAGCTACTTTTTGTGCGGTAGCTAGATTTGCTTCGCTCTTTTTGAGCTTTTCTTGTGCTAGCTTGCGCTCAGTAATATCGCTAGCTGTGCCAGTTATTCCTACTCTGTTTCCAGAGGTGTCCCGTAGTGCGATCGCATTAATCATTAGCTGAATGGGTTTGCCATTTTTAGCTAGATTTGTCGTTTCATACTGAAAGATTGATTCTCCCTGAAAAACCCCGTGGAAAATTTCTTGGTCTAAAGATCTCTGTTCCGGTGACATAAAATCAGTAAAGGGACGACCAAGCATTTCTTCTGACTCGTAGCCATAAATCTGTTTAGCTGCTTGGTTAACGAAGGTAAAACAACCTTGAGGCATCTAATGACAAAATCATGTCTTGCGATGCTTCAACTAAATGGCGGTACTTTTGCTCACTTTCAGCTAGAGATATCTCGGCTTGTTTGCTAGCTGTGACATCCCTAATTAACCAACGGAAGCCCACAAGTTTACCTTGTTCGTCACTGATTGTCCCGACAGTAATTGCAGCGGGGAAAACTTTACCGCGTTTTGGCTTGAGGTTTAGTTCCCATCTCTTTGCTGGATGTGGTCGCTTTCCCAGGTGCTCTAACTGGGTGTGAAAAGCTGAACGCTCTGACTGAGGGATGAAGAGCCTCAAGGGTTTGCCAATGAGAAATTTTTGCTCTTGATAGAGTAAAGCAGATGTAGCCTGATTAGCTTCCCTAATCACCCCCAATGCATCGGTGACTACATATCCATCAGGAGCGAAATCAAACAGATCTTGATACCGTCGCTGCTCTCGTTCTATTAACAGTCGAGAAGTCGCTATGTCTTCATTTTGCTGTTGCAATTCTTCTTGAGCAACCTGGAGTTCTTCTAGGGTTTGTTCCAATTGCCAGTTAATTCTCTCAAGAGAGACAGTGTATTGCTTTAATTCAAACTGCGCTTGTTGGAGTGACTTTTGTGCAAGTTTTCGCTCTTCGACTTCCTGAGATAGCCGTATATTTTGTTCTAAAAGTTGCTTGGAGAGCCGTCGGATACTCAATTGATTTTCAACACGCGCTACCACTTCTTGCTCTTGAAAGGGTTTAGTTATGTAATCTATCGCTCCCAGTTCAAAGGCTTTGACTTTATGGTACACTTCGGTCAAAGTACCTATAAAAATAATAGGAATGTCCTTAGTTCGTGAGTCGGCTTTTAGCCTAGAGCAGACTTCATAGCCGTTCATTTCCGGCATCATAATGTTCAGCAAAATCAAGTCAGGTTGGAATAATTCAACAAACTTGAGAGCCAATTTTTCATTTTTTGCTGATCGAACTCCATAGCCTTGACTCGACAACATTCCCTTTAAAAGATCTAAGTTAGCTGTTTTGTCGTCAACTACTAAAATGTTTGCTTTTAAGAGAGGCAATTGAAGATTATTCATTTTTAATGAGGCTTTTAGGGGTATTTAATTAAGCAGCAATTTTCTGCAAAAAATAGATTTAATGTTGCTATTTACCCAGCAACATCTATAAAAATTTTAGTACTTTTCTCAGTATAATCTACGAATGAGCATAGCAAGCAGTTAAGTAAATTTTCTCTACCTTTACTTATCTAAGTAGACAAAGTTGTAGATGCACAGACTCGGCGACAATTGTCCCGCTCATGTCTGGGACAAACCGATAGATTGAGAGGCGATTGGGGCAAAGCCCACGCTTCGCGCTCACACGCCAAAAAGCCCCGCACTTCCTCTACAGTGGACTTGAAAATCTTATTTCGATGCTTATTGGGGATGGCACTAGGAGGAATATTGATACTTTCCCCTTAATTTTTGCGACTTTTAAGTGCGCATAGTTTCCCACTATCTGAAAATACCATAAAATTATTGAGATGTAAAGGAGTGAACTACCCGACTCTCATCCTACGGATAGAGAGCGGGCTTCTGGCTTCGCGGGAGAACGCCTCGTAGCTGTCTTGCGACCTCTAGTTGGTCTTACATCCCCTCCACCAGCAGTCGCGCTAGTTCCTAACGCGAGAAGTCTTAGACCTTCAGCCTTCAGGTTTTGCGCTGCATTGACATCTCTGTCATGGTGGGTTCCACAACTAGAACAAGTCCAATGACGCACATCCAAAGGCAAGAAAGAGACTCGGTGATAACAATTACTACAGGTTTTCGATGAAGGGAAAAATCTATCCACCTTGACCAATATTTTACCAAAACGCTCACACTTATAGTTGAGCATTCCAACGAAACTAGACCAGCCACAATCACTAATAGCTTTAGCTAAACAATGATTTCTCACCATGTTCTTGACTGCTAGATCTTCCACAACGATGACTTGGTTTTCGTTCACCAGTTTGTGAGAGAGTTTGTGCAAAAAGTCTTGTCTCGAATTACTTATTCTTTGATGGACTTTGGCAACTAATTTTCTAGCTCTATTCCGACTGTTAGAGCCTTTTCCCTTCCTAGATAGTTGGCGTTGTTTACGTTTGAGGTTAGATTCATGCTTCTTTATATGTCGAGGATTGGGATACTTAGAACCAGTGCTGGTAATAGCAAAGTCCGTGATACCCAAATCGATACCGATTGCATTTCCTTCACTATTCGGAACGGGATATTCGCCTTCTTGTTCTGTCAAGATAGCCGCAAAATATTGACCGCTAGGATTCTTGGAGATAGTAACAGTTTTGACTTCTCCATCAAGCGGACGATGCCAGGTGATTTTGACCCATCCCAATTTAGGGAGATAAATCAATTTATCAACAAACTTAGTCCCTTGAGGATATTGAATAGACTGCTTTCCATGCTTCGATTTGAAGTTAGGGAATTTAGCTCTTTTCTCAAAGAAATTGATAAACGATTTACTGAGATTGAGAGTCACGGATTGCAATACTTGAGAATGACACTCACCCAACCAGGGAAACTCTTTTTTGAGTGCTGGCAGCAGTGCATTGAGTCCTTCTCTCGACAATCCCTTCCCTGTCTCGGCATAAGTAGTAGTAGTCTCGTTCAGAGCGCGATTCCACCACCAACGGGCGCAGCCGAAAAACTGGGAAAGCTTTTCGGATTGTTCGTTGGTGGGATAGATTCTAGCTTTGACAGACTGATACATCTATACTTATCACTAATTATTTTAATGGTAGCGCAGGGTAAGCCAATGGTTCAACATTGGGCACTGGGGATTGGGGACTGGGGATTGGGAATTGGGCACTGGGGATTGGAATTGGGGAATTGTACAAACAACTGATAACTGACAACTGACAACTAACAACTAATTAATCAACCTTTTCCTGTTCGGCTTCTACCTTAGTACTGTCCGTCAAAGGTTTAACGACTCGGGCGATCGCCTCCTGAACAAAAGCCTTGATAAACTCATCCTTGCGGTTCAACTGAAACTGTCGCTGAACCACCTCAGTAATCCCACCATCACCCCAATCTTGGTCATGACGGAAATATTCAATAAAACTCTTACCAGCAATACGTGTCAGATAAGCAGCAGTAACACCCTGAATAGCCTTACCTACAACCAAAGTAGCGACATTGAGTTGCAGCGCAGTAGAAAGCAGTTCAATCGCTCCCTTAACAATACCCAAACTTGCCAAAGTTTTGCCAAGAGAAAGCGCTAGTTCCCTTCCGCGCTCCATATTCAGCTCACAGCCGTAAATTCTGCCAATTTCCACCACCATTTGGGCATTTACAGCAGCAGTCGCCAGTAAATCCACCACAGGTAAAGGCGTAACCGCGATTACACCCGCTCCGATCCATTGGAAACGTTCCACCACCTTTTCCGCTTGTCGCTTACGCTGAACATCAATCAAGCGTCGTGCTTCCTCTCCTAAGCGCTGGGATTGCAGCAAAATGTTGTCAGCAACTAAATCTTCTCCCTCGGCACGCAGAACGGCTGCAAGGCGTCTAATTAAGGGCATGATATCAGCATCTGGCTGGATAATTGCACCGGTTTCTAGCTGTGCTGCTTGAGGATTGGCGGTAATGGCTACGACATCCATTGTGGCAATAAAGCCCCGAACCCTTTGCCGCAAGCGTGCCAAAATAGTTTCCTTGTCAGTGTCAGTATAAAGGTCAGTTTTATTGAGGACGAGAAGCGATCGCTTACCAATTTCCGCTAATCTACGCAGTGGTTCATATTCCGACTGTCGCAAGTCATTATCGACGACAAATAACAGTAAATCTGCTTCTGTGGCTAATTGTCTGGCTAATTGTTCCCGTTGGGTACCGACGACACCTGCTTCTAAAATTCCTGGAGTATCGGTAATCAAAATTTGGCGATTTAATCCCTTCAACTTCAGGCTATAAGTTTCCCCTACCTCCGTTGTACCCATTGGTGCACCAACTTTACCAACCATTCGTCCAATCAGTGCATTGACCAGGGAAGTTTTACCAGCCGAACCGGTACCAAAGACTACTACCAGTAGTTCTCCACGAGCGAGGTTAGCTTCAATTTCGCGCGATCGCGTGAGTAATTCTTGTCGTGCTACTTCGTCCTGAATTTGCTTTACCTGCTTACGGACAGCTTTTAGGGTTTCTTCTGCAGCTTCGGTTTTTTCTACTGGGATTTTTGGTGATAGACGGCCTTGGGGCGATAGCGTCGGGGATTGTTGGAACAGTCCCATGTAGTAGATCAAAGCGTAGATCAGCATTCCTAGCAAGCCAATCAGCAACAATAGCAGCAAATTCGCCAACAAGGGAGCAGTAAAGGAAATTTGGATATAGAGTCGATACAGGGAATTAATCAGCCAAAGCATTAGCCCCAGAATTAAGCTGAGTCCAATAATTAAAGTTAATAGGCGTGGGAGGGGCATGATTTAGAGTGTCGTAATATTATCTGCTGTTAACTAGAGGATGAGGTGATCTGAGATCTGAGACTTTTGAGGGAATTGTGATGCAATATGGTTGTTAATTGAGAGCGTCTTGTCACTCTAATAATACTTAGCGAAAATTGAGTAAAAAATTATGAGTCTGTTTGAACAAATTATCGGTGCCGTTGGCAATCCCAGTCAGCAAGCTAGTGCTGGTCAGTTGGGCGATATTGTCAGTACTGTGCAACAGTTAAGCAATAATACCAATGCTGATCCCTCAGCGATTCAGTCTTTATTATCGATTGTGGGAAACTATACTCGCGGGGCGTTGCAAGAAAAGCGAGATAGGTCAGGCCCTGAGCAAACTCAAGATTTTGTCAATCAATTTGGTGGTACTAATCCCAGCAATCAAGCCGTGGAGTTGCTGTTTAGTACTCCTCAAATTCAGGAAATTGTGCAGGAAGCAGAACGCCGGACAGGGCTGAGTGCTGGTATGATTCAATCCATGTTACCGATGCTGGTTCCTGTTGTGTTGAAGTTCCTGCAAACTGGTAGCAGCACCCAGAATTCCCAAGCTGGGAATCCAGTACTCAATACTTTCTTGGATGCTGATGGGGATGGTGATGTTGATATTGCCGATGCGATGATGATGGCTGGGCGTTATATCGGTCAGTAGTATCTAAGTTTGGCGCTGATTGGATTTCCCTAAAACACCGATTCAGTATTAAAAATCTAACCCCCCAACTCCGGACTTCGTCCCGCTGCGCTATCACTAAAACTCCGGCTTCTCTTGAAGGGAAGGGGGAGCAAAAATTCCCCTCCATACTTCGGGGAGGGGCTAGGGGAGGGGGTGATTCAAGGATTCCTAAATCGGTGTTTTAGCAGATTAGGACTTATTTTCTATTCACACAATAATTCACGAAATCTTCAATTAGTAGGGATGTGTTTTCATTGACATTCCCGTTGAAATAGGCATGATATTTTTATGTATAGCGGTTTTTGATTGGGTGCAATGCTCTTAAGAGTTGAGCAACCGCAGAACAACGTAGATTAACCTCTACTTGATCCGTCTGATAACTGCTATTCCTGAGAATCTATCAATTAGATTGATATTCATCTTAGGAAGAAAAGAACACTGCTCAACACACATTTAATGTCGAGACAAAATTATTTGTGTTGAACTTTTATAACGTTTTACCGGCAATTCATTAAACTGCTCATACTATTGAATATAAGAGTAAATGCTACAAGGCTAGTTTGGCTAGTTTGGCTAGTTTTTAGCAAAAACAATCAATCAGTGGATGCAACCACAGACAACCTTCTAATAATTCTCCGTCAAAATAGTACCGCAATCGGTTGCACAGCTTTTGAACAATGATTAAGGCTCAATCTTTCAACGCTCTCGTAGCGACTCCATTTCTGTTTTTATTTTCGGTACTATTTAACACCACATCACTGCAAGCACAAATTACCGATGCTCCCGATGGCACAGGTACAGTAATTACTACTCCGAATAATCAAAAGTTCGATATCCAAGGCGGAAAAGTTTCAGGAGATAAAGCAAATCTCTTCCACAGCTTCACGAACTTTGGACTCAATGCCAATCAAGTTGCCAACTTCGTATCTAATCCTCAAATCCAAAATATATTAGGTCGAGTTGTTGGCGGCAATCCTTCGATTATCAATGGTTTAATTCAAGTAACGGGCGGCAATTCCCATCTATATTTAATGAATCCATCCGGATTTGTTTTCGGTCAAGGTGCTAGTTTAAACGTTCCAGCCAGCTTCATGGTTACGACAGCAAATGGCATTGGGTTCAATGGCGGTTGGTTTAATGCCCTTGGAGATAATAATTACCAAGCTTTAGTGGGTTTTCCTAACCGCTTTGCCTTTACCATGAGTCAGCCAGGAAGCATTATTAATGCAGGGAATTTAACACTCAAAGAAGGGCAGAATTTTACTTTACTTGGTGGCAAAATTATTAATACAGGTAAGATTACTGCACCAGAAGGAAACATTACCATTACTGCAGTTCCCGGAGAGAATTCGGTACGCATTTCTCAAACGGGAAGTTTATTAAATTTAGAAATTGCCACAACACAAGGTAGCAACGATTTACCAACAGCAATAGGGATATTACCACTAGACTTACCGCAATTGCTTACAGGTGCCCAACAAGCCGGTGTTGCTACGAAAATAACACTAAGTCCAGATAATGCCGTGAGCACGCAAGATTTACAGGCGATCGCCAATAGAGGTGATTCTGGCAAGATTGCAGTTGTTAGCGGTAACGACACGGGGAACCTTCTCTCCCAAGCAGGTAGCAATAGCGGCAAGATTGACATTAGCAGCGCCAACGGCCCAATCACCACCAAAAATATCACCAGTGATGTTCAAAACGGTCAAGCTGGCAATATTATCCTGGATGGGCGATCGGATCTGAACACAAACAACGTTCTCTCTACCGACATTCGTGGTAGTGGAGACATTAAAATTAGCGGTCACGAAGGAAATTTTCAGACAGATAAACTGCGCACTAATAGCGGTCCAATTCGTCTTAATAGACCTTTCCTCAATGGTGCAAGAGGAAACATCAGCAGCAGCTTAGCCGATGACAAGACAGTAAACGAATTAGAAAAAAATCGCAACTCTGAATTTGAACAATACTTGGGCAAAAATCTGCCAAGCAAGCCAGTAACAGCCGCCAACATTCAAAATACGCTGTTGGATATTCAACAAAAAACAGGGAACCGTTCGGCAGTTATTTATGTCAACTTACCTGAAGAAAGTTCCAATCAGTCTTCTGATGATATCAACCTGGTGGTGATTACACCAGAAAACAAAGCGATAAACGTAACAGTTTCCGGTGTGAAAAGAGCTGAATTATTGCAAGCTATTAAAGAATTTCGCGGCAAAATTGCCACATCATACCGTCGCGGCAATCAAAGTTATTTGCCACTTGCGAAACAGTTATATAAATGGCTAATTGCACCGATCGAACCTCAACTGCAAGCTGCTTCTATTAATACACTGCTATTTTCTCTGGAAACTGGGATGCGTACATTGCCCGTTGCCGCTTTGCATGATGGTCAGCAATTTTTAGTGGAAAAATACAGTCTAGGAATAATGCCCAGCTTTGGTTTAATTAATCCTCAATATAAAACCTTGGAGAAGAGTCAAGTCTTGGCAATGGGTGCCAGTACTTTTGAAAAACAAGAACCCTTATATTCAGTACCAGGAGAATTGTCGGCAATCAATCAAATGTGGCCGGGTCAAGTTTTTTTGAATGAAGATTTTAATCGGTTTAACTTAGTTGCACCTCGTTGGAGTAATCAATATCCAATTATTCATCTAGCAACTCATGCCGAGTTTAATTCTGGTTCAGCAGACAAATCCTACATCCAACTTTGGAATGATAAACTTCTGTTGTCAGACATAGCAAAACTCGGTTGGAAAGAAGCAGAAGTAGAATTATTAACACTCTCTGCTTGCCGCACGGCTGTAGATAATCAAGAAGCAGAATTAGGCTTTGCTGGCTTAACAGTAGCAACCGGCGTCAAGTCCGCTTTAGCTAGTATTTGGTCGGTAAGTGATGAAGGGACATTTGGATTAATGACGGAATATTACTATCAGTTGCGCTCAGCTAAAGTGAAAGCAGAAGCATTGCGCCAAGCACAGCTAGCGATGATTCGAGGACAGATAAAAATTGAGTCGGGTAAGTTGCGCGGTTCGGGAATGCGTAGCGAGATTCCTCTAGCGCCCCAATTGAGAGATTTGACTAATCTCAATTTATCCCATCCTTACTATTGGTCTGGCTTCATGATGATTGGAAATCCCTGGTAAGGGTTCATCGAAGAAGAAGACTATTACAGGGCAGAAATTCTACTAACTACCAATCAAGATTACCTAATATTTTTAAGGATGTTTTGACCGTGAAAAAATTAACTTTAGCAGCCATAATTTCTACCTTACTGGTGCAATTACCAGTTTATAGTCTAGAATTTCCTTCTACGAGTGGTACGGGACAACCAGCGAGAACTGCTAGCGGCGGTAGGCGTAATGATTCCTGTGTTAATGTTCAAGCAATGCCGCCAAAAGCTTTAGTACCTCAAAACCAACTGGGGACAACAGTTTCTCAAGCGCCAACATTGTTCTTTTACATTCCTAAAACCAATACAAAGACGGCAGAATTTGCACTGATGGACAATCAAGGCAATGAAATCTTCTTGAAAAAGATCGCTCTTCCCGATACATCTGGGGTGATAAAACTAGATTTGCCGCCAACCGTCCAACTAGAAACAAACAAAACTTATCAATGGGAGTTGGCGATTATTTGTGATACTCAAGACCAGACTAGGGATCGCTTTATTCAAGGAACAC
>JAYFMV010000088.1:0-41497 GCA_042408245.1 Potamolinea sp. | reverse complement strand
ACATTGACCCAGAAGCCTTTGCCGTCGAAACCTAAATTGACAAGGGATAGCCCAAAGCCATTGTTAAACTAGAAACAACGCCAGTTTGACTGAGTGATTAATTCTATGGTTGCTGAAATTCTCTCGCGCTACGTTACCCGCAACTCAGAAATTTTGAGTGGAGAGCCGATTATTACAGGAACTCGTACATCTGTTCGCGCTATTGTCGGGCTGTGGCGCTTGGGTATCATGCCAGAAGAAATCCTGAACCATTTGCCACATCTGACTCTGGCACAAGTCTTCGATGCATTGAGTTTCTATCTCGATCATCAGACAGAGATTAATGAATATATTGAGCGAAACCAAGTGCCCAAGGAATTGGTGCATCCATCTGTCAAGGCTGCGTTAGGTGAGTCTTGACAATAGACCTATCTTGAAAGTCTACTTTCATCCTTCGTTGTGAGCATAAATCCCAGAAGGGCGAAGCATTTGCGAAGTAAAACCTTGATTTTCCCCATAAATCTGGGCGCAAATGCTGACGCTCGAAGACTCGCTACCGCTTCGCTAACGCCGCTACACCCAAATATTGGCTTTTGCAAGAGGTTTCGTATCTGGAAGAGGAAAGACAACATTCTGGAATTATCATTGTTCCACAGAAAAATGCCTATGAAGTAGCGCAACGAATTGGCATTCTAGTAAGCGCGTTGGCGGCTGATGAGATTAGGAATCAGTTGTTGTATGCTTAAATGCTTACGAGAGATTCGTCTTGTTTAACGCTAGTTTACTCGTCCTGCAAAACTTATTTGTGGGATAGGTTGTTGCTCAATTAATTCACCGTCAGACAGAAGATTTCTCACTCGTTTTCTGCGCTCAATAGAAGTTATACGAAAACGAGGATAGAAAATGGAAACGAAGCAGCTTGGCAAAACTGGTGTAAGCATCAGCGCTATTGGGCTTGGCGGAATGCCAATGTCTTTGAGTACTAGACCTAGTGAGTCACAAGCAATTGAGGTGATACATCGTGCACTAGATCTGGGTGTGACGCTGATCGATACTGCTGATTCCTACTGCAAGGATGAGTCAGATAAGCACCACAACGAACGACTGATTGCCAAGGCTCTTCAACAGTATAAGGGCGATGTTAGTCAGGTGATTGTTGCTACAAAAGGCGGCTTGATGCGACCAAATGCTAACTGGACGCGCTATGGTAATCCTGACCACCTCAGAGAGACAATTCGCATCAGCTTTGAAGCCCTAGGAGGGTCAAAACCAATCGATGTTTGGCAGTACCATGCACCTGACCCAGACTACACGATTGAAGAAGCTTTGGCACCCGCAAAGGAAGCAGTAAAAGAGGGATTAATTCGCTTTGTTGGTGTTTCTAATTTTTCAGTCGAGCAAATCAAACGAGCTCGTGACGTTGTGGAAATTGTCTCCGTCCAGAATCAGTATAATCCCTGGTATAGGTTACCTGAATCTGATGGCGTTCTGAAATATTGTGAAACTGAAGGCTTGACATTTTTCCCCTGGAGTCCATTGGGAGGAAGTAGGCGGGTGAGTAGCTTACAAGATATCCCCGTAATTGCTCAATTAGCTCAGGAAAAAGGCGTATCTGTCTATCAGATTGTTCTCGCATGGTTACTGGCGAAATCTCCCTGCATTGTACCCATTCCAGGAGCTAGTAAAGTTTCTAGCATAGAAAATTCAATTGCTGCTGTTGAGGTGAAGTTGTCTGAGGAGCAAGTAGCAAAAATTGACCAAGGAACCTCGTCTTGAGCGTTGAAAAATTTTTCTAAACCAAAGCTTCTTTCGCCCTGTTAGCATCAAGATTAAACAATACAATTGCAAGATTACTCAGGTAGGCGTAAAAAAACAAAATAAATTTGTAGGGGCGGGTTTAGGTATAAAGCTTGACACAAACCAATATTTTATATTCAAAACCCGCCCTGACCATGTTGTGTTTATTTTCACCCACCTGCTTACTCAATGCTGAGTAAACGCTCAGCACTCAGCACTTAAAAATTCAGCAATAAAAAGTCAATGGAGTTAGTATGTTGGCACTTTTAGCTAACTGGTATTTAGGGTTTATTCCTCATGGACATTGCTATCTTTGGAAGCCCGGACTTGTGGGGCTGCATGTAGTATCAGATGCTCTAATTGCACTAGCATACTATTCCATTCCCCTGACGCTAATTTACTTTGTCCGTAAGCGAAGCGACCTTCCCTTCAACTGGATCTTCTTGTTGTTTGGCGCCTTCATCATCGCTTGCGGTACCAATCACATCTTAGAAATTTGGACACTTTGGCACCCAAATTATTGGTTCAGCGGCTATCTCAAAGCCATTACTGCAGCAATTTCCGTCTGTACTGCTGTGCTGCTGATCCCCTTGATTCCTAAAGCATTGGCGCTACCTAGCCCCGCTCAACTGGAAAAGGAAATTAAAGAGCGCACTGTTGCCGAAAATAAGTTACAAACTGCTCTCCAACAATTGAGATTTCATGTCGAAAACTCACCCCTAGCAGTAATCGAATTTAACAACGAGTTTAAAGTACAGCATTGGTCAAAACAATCAGAAAATATCTTTGGCTGGGAAGCAGAAGAAGTACTCAACCAACGTTTAGACGATTGGCAATTTGTCTATGAGGAAGATAATCCTCTTGTTCAACAACACATGAAACGTTTGCTTGACGGTAGCAAACCCTACATTATCAGCACAAATCGCAACTATACCAAAAACGGCTCAGTTATTAATTGCGAGTGGTACAATTCTGCTCTTTTAAATCAGTCTGGCGAACTCGTATCAGTTCTCTCCTTTGCTTTAGATGTAACAGAACGTACCCGTACAGAAGAAGCCCTCAAAGCAAGTGAAGCACGCTATCGCACTTTAATAGAAACCTCTCCTGATGCCATTGGTGTGTGCGATTTGTCAGGAAAACTGCTGTTTAGTAATCGTCAAGTTGCGCTATTACATGGGTATGAAAACGAGACAGAAATTTTAGGTTTGAATGTCTTAGAACTGATTGTCCCCCAAGCTCGCAATCTTGCTAAACACAATCTTCAAGAAATCCTAACTCAAGAAAGTGTCACAGATATTGAGTATACAATGCTCAGGAAAGATGGGAGCCGATTTCCTGGGGAAGTCAGTGCTTCCTTGATGCGAGATGCACAGGGTAATCCCCAATCAATTATCGCTTTGGTGCGAGATATAACCAAGCGAAAATTAGCAGAAGACGACCTAAAAAAAGCGAAAGAAGAGTTAGAAGTGCGAGTTCAAGAGCGAACCGAACAGTTAAAGCAAGCAAATGAATATTTACGTGTAGAAATTCAGGAAAACCGCTTGGCACAAGAAGCACTGCAAGAAAGTGAACAGCGACTAAATGAAGCACTATTTGCCGCTCAAATGGGCGCTTGGGACTGGGATTTGAGTAGCGATCTCGTCAAATGGTCAGATGGAGTCGAAGCAATGTTTGGTCTGGCTGAAAATACTTTCGCTGGCACCTACGAAGCTTTTCTTGACTGTGTACATCCTGAAGACCAATCGCTCGTCAATCTTGCAGTGAAACATACAATTGAAACCGGAGAAGGCTATGAGGTAGAAATTCGCGTCATTTGGTCTGATGCGACAATTCACTGGATAGCCGCCAAAGGCGCTCTCATGCACAACCTAGAAGGTGCTCCTGTGCGTATGACTGGGACAGTCACGGACATCACCAAACGCAAGCAGATGGAGCTTGCTTTAGAAAGAGAGCGCCAACAACTATTGGAAATAATCAAAAATGCGCCAGTAGCAATGGCAATGTTTGACACTCAAATGCGCTATCTTGCTTACTCTCAGAAGTGGCTAACAGATCATGACTTGGAGGAACAATTAAATATTATTGGTCGCAACTACCACGAAATGTTTCCAGATATTCCTGAGCGCTGGAAAGCAGAACACCAACGCGGTTTGCGAGGGGAAATTGTCTCAGTTAGTGAGGATCTTTGGGAACGAAATGATGGCACAAAAATCTATCTACGCTGGGCAATTCATCCTTGGTACACCCCTGATGGTGAAGTTGGAGGTATCATACTCGCCTTTGACCACATTAACGAATTAGTAGAAGCAAGAGAAGCTGCTTTAGAAATATCGCGGATAAAGTCAGAATTTCTGGCAAACATGAGTCATGAAATTCGCACCCCCATGTTTGGTGTTTTGGGTACGGCTGGGTTATTGTTGAAAACACCTCTAGATCCTCAACAATTGGACTATGCACGCACCATCCGCAGCAGTGCAGAAAACCTGTTGGCTGTGATTAACGATATTCTCGACTTTTCCAAGCTGGAAGCAGGGGAAATGCCTTTAGAAAACCTCGACTTTGACTTGGAAAGTTGCATTGAATCAGTGGTGGATATCTTAGCACCACAAGCAGAGGAGAAAAAATTAGAGTTAGCCATCCTCCTTGATCAGGATGTTCCTAGAAATTTGCAAGGAGATCCAGGGCGCTTGCGTCAAATTCTCCTAAATTTGCTAGGAAATGCCGTAAAATTTACCGATGTTGGTGAAGTTATCGTTAAAGTCTCTGTTGCTGAGAAATTAGAGGACAAAAGAGGATTTTTCAGTATACCCAATCCTCAATTCCCAATCCAACTTCGCTTTCAAGTCACAGACTCAGGAATTGGTATCAATGCAACTGATTTGACAAAATTATTCCAACCTTTTTCACAAGTAGATGCTTCAACAACACGGCGCTATGGCGGTACTGGTTTAGGACTGATAATTTGCAAGCAACTGGTGGAATTAATGGGAGGTGAAATCAGCGTTGAAAGCAAGTTAGGTCAAGGCTCTACTTTCTGGTTTACGGCTTCTTTTGGCATTCATACACAAGAGATCGCCACAACTACAGCAACAGTTTTAGCCGACAAAAAACTGCTAATTGTCTCTCAAAATTCCTTAACTCGCCAAACCGTGCAATTGTTGGCATCTCACTGGGGTATGCAAGTTGATGAAACTGCCGATCTCGTCGCCACTCTCAAAGCCTTACGCTCAAACTTAGCTAAAGGAAATCCCTATGATGTGGCAATTCTTGACCTGCAATTACCAGATAATCAGGGAGCACTGATCGTCCCGCTAATTCGCTGCGATCCAACTTTAGCTGATACTAAATTGCTGGTACTCACCACCAATCAGCAACTTGACTTAGTAAAAGAGTTGGAGTCAATGGATATTTCTGGTTACCTGATTAAACCGATCAGATCATCACGACTATTTAACAGCTTAATTAGTACCTTTGCTCCTGAAAAAAGTATCGGGTATCAAGTATCTAGTAATGGTAAACAAGTCAAGGTTCAAGACTCAAAACCTAGCCAACCCCAACTGAAAATGTTGCTAGTAGAAGACCATCCAGTAAATCAAATGGTGATTCTCAACCAATTAGAAATGCTTGGTCTGCAAGCAGATTGTGTGAGTAATGGCAAAGAAGCGATCGCCTCTCTTTCTCGCAAAAACTATGACATCGTTTTGATGGATTGTCAGATGCCAATCCTCGATGGCTATGAGACAACAAAACAACTAAGACAGCGCGAAGGTGGGCATCGTCATACTATCGTAATTGCCCTAACCGCACACGCCTTACCAAGCGATCGCGATAAGTGTTTAGTAGCCGGAATGGATGACTATCTCAGCAAACCTCTCGATCAAGAAGCCCTAGGAGTAATGATTGAGCGCTGGGCAAATTATAAGCCAAAACCCGAAGTCAACAATACTCTTGAGTCTTCTACCATCAGCATGGAAAATGCACCACTGGATTTGCAACGTTTACACAAACTCTCGAAGGGAAAATTAGCCTTTCAACAACGACTGGTGCAAACTTTCGTAGACAATGCTGAACCCGGACTGCAAAAAATACGCCTTGCGCTGCAAAGCAACGATTGTGACACAATTGAGCAACAAGCCCATCGGATTAAAGGTGCAAGTGCGAATGTTGGCGTGCTAGTGATGCCGGATGCTGCAGCACAGCTAGAACGACAAGCACGAGAAAAAACCCTGGAAGGAGCCACAGATAGGCTAGAAGCCCTAGAAAAGCATTTAGAGCAGGTCAAAGCTTTTCTGGAGAACTGGCGCCTTCAATAGACAAGATTGCCAAACATCATCTCTGCTTTATCTGCGTTCATCTGCGTACCCTACGGGAAGCCGCTATCGCGTCTATATCTGCGGTTCATTTTCTCAAATCAAAATTTATGCAACAGGTCTAATATAAAACTTCATTTAACTGGCCTAATCAAACTCTCATTAGCACGAACCAAGCAGATTTGATCATTAGGGCCAATGCTTACCTTCAGCCAAGGTTTACCTGAATCATCCCTAATTGTTGCAAAGCCAGCGGGAGTAATATTTGCAGTCAATTTTTGGCTGGGTGAGTTTTTCTTAAAGCGGCGAACAACAGGCCACTCACGGATATTTAGTTCTACCCATTTTGAATCAGGAGCATACCAATTATCCGGCATATCTTTTGACCAACGGCAGTTCACTCCATTAGGGTCAGAATCAACCACAATCCACTTAGTATGACTGGTTCGACGAGAGTAATCGCCATTGCGGTCTGCTGTTGGTAATTCGCTTTGTGCAAATGCTGTTTCTGAGACTAAAAAGATAGCAGCAACGAAGGTCAGTTTGGTAAACATGAAGATAATTTATACCATCATTATGTCCTCATTATATGTAATATAGCAGTCCTAAATGATTCGTGAATGCGATATCCCCGAATGCGAGATCCCCGACTTCTTTAAGAAGTCGGGGATCTGAGGCATTTTACAAAAGAGCGTTAATCTGTAGTACCGGTTTGCAGAGATTCTTCTGCAGCTTTCGTCCATTCAGTATGGTAAACACCTTCTTTATCGGTACGCTCGTAAGTATGAGCTCCGAAATAGTCGCGCTGCGCTTGGGTGAGGTTTTGTGGGAGACGAGCGCTACGATAACTATCAAAGTAGTTCAACGAAGCACTAAACGCAGGAATAGGAATACCCAATTTACTAGCTACTGAAACCACATCGCGCCAAGCTTCTTGTCGATCTAAAATTGACTGTTTAAACTCAGGTGCTAACAGCAGGTTGGGTAAATTTGGGTCTTCGGCAAAAGCGAATTTAATCTTATCCAAGAAAGCTGCACGAATGATACAGCCACCTTTCCAAATTCGAGCACATTCACTCAAGCTGAGGTTGTAATTAAACTCTTTTGAAGCTTTACTTAACAGATGCATTCCTTGAGCGTAGGAGCAAATTTTGGAACAGTAGAGAGCATCACGAATTTTGTTGATAAATTCCTTAGTATCGCCCTCATACTTACCTGTAGGCCCTGTCAGAATCTTCGAGGCTGATACTCGTTCTGTCTTGTAGAATGACACAACTCGTGCATTCACAGCCGCTGTCATTGTAGGAATTGGAACTGCTAATTCAAAAGCACTTTGTACAGTCCAACGGCCTGTTCCTTTTTGTCCAGCAGCATCTTGAATGACATCGACCAAGGCTAAATTAGTATCTGGATCGACGAACTTGAAAATATCAGCAGTAATCTCAATCAAATATGAGTTGAGTTCTGGGGTTGTGTTCCATTCAGCAAAAACTTCGTGTAGCTGCTTGTGATCCAGCCCTAAAGTATTTTTGAGCAAGTCGTATGCTTCCGCAATTAGCTGCATATCGCCATACTCAATGCCGTTGTGTACCATTTTGACGTAGTGACCAGCACCACCAGCGCCAATATAGGTAACACAAGGGCCGTCATCCACCTGAGCAGCAATTTTCGTGAGAATTGGTGCTAACTCACCATAAGCTGCTTGCGTACCTCCAGGCATTAAACTAGGGCCATTCAGGGCACCTTCTTCACCACCGCTGACCCCCATTCCCACAAATCCCAAGTTAGCGGCTTCTAACTCTTTGGTGCGTCGTTCTGTGTCTGGGTAGTAAGAGTTACCACCATCGATGATCATGTCTCCCGGACTTAGCAGGGGTTTGAGTTGGCTAATCACCGCATCCACTGGTGCACCCGCTTTGACCATCACAAGAATCTTGCGGGGCCGTTCCAGGGATTGGACAAATTCTTCAATAGAATAGGTATCTTTGACCTTCTTGCCCTGAGCACGCTCTGCCATAAACTTTTGAGTAACGGCTGCTGTGCGGTTGTATACGCTGATCGGATAACCATTGCGCTCCACGTTCAGCGCCAAATTTTCTCCCATCACAGCTAAACCAATCAGACCAAAGCTCTGTTGTGTCATAAAACTTCTTGCGTAACTCTGCTAACTTGTAGTTCGGTCTAGTTCACCTACAGGTTAGCCCGATCTCGAAAAACTGCCTGTAAAAAAGATCTTAAGATCTGCTTTCAGAGATAGGTACTAGATTAAATTAACTGGTCTAATCGACAATCATGAGCTAAATAACCGATATTTGTATTGAAACCAACAATTTCAAGCCAAAATTAGTATAAAGACAAAGTAAGGAGTACCCACAAAATGTTGGCATACGTCCTGGCGTTAGTCATAGGTATAGGTAGCCTCGGTATTTACATCGCAGCCTTCTTCTTCCCGGAAGTTCACCGCAAACAAGATTTTTTCTGGAGCGGTGTAGGATTACTCTACGCCCTGGTTTTATGGGTGTGTGCGGGACGCATTACTGGCGGCGTTTTGCTGGGACAAATGGCAAGTGTAGCGCTTTTGGGTTGGTTCGGTTGGGAAACTTTGACTTTGCGACGAGCGATCGCCTCACCAGACGAACAAACTCCCCTTCCTAATCAAGATCAATTGCAGGCAAAATTGAAAAATATCTCGCCGGCTGCAAGTATTGGTGGTTTGCAACAACGAGTTACAGGGATGTTTCGCAAGGGCAAATCTCAAGCAAAAACTCCCGAAAAACCAGCAGTTACCAAGGTTAGCAGTTCTCCAGAGGTGACGGTTATTGATGCTACTACTACTGAGAAAGCAAAAGCATCTGAACAGGTGAAGGAAGCTACTGCTGCTACTGTTACACCGTCAGCAAATGAAGAAGCCCCGACGCTAGATGTCACGATTGTTGAAGAAGTCATAGAGGTAACTGAGGAAGTACCTACAGGAGAAGCCACGATTGTTGAAGTTATCGAAGTAACTGACGAACCGGACGCAGAAGTAGTAACACTGGTTGGGTTCGCAGAGGTAACTGATACCAGCACTTCGGAAATGTCAGAGACTCCTGAACTAATTCGTCCTAATCCTCCAGATCCAGAACTGGTGAAAGAGGCGATCGCTTCGACTCCTGAAAATGCTCACCTTACATCACAACCAACGCTTCCGATTGAAGAAGTGGCGCCAGAAGTCGAACTTGCACCACCGGCTGAACCTCCCGGACTTGGGGGGACTGAAGATCGGAAAACAGATGTAGAACCAGAAAATCCCTCAAAGCCAACTTGAAGTAAGTCATACAACCTGATCAGGGCGGGTTTTGTTGTTAAGTTATCGGTTTAAGCACCAGGATATCTACTAAACCCGCCCCTACAAACGCCCCTACTTTGTGGACTACAATTCTTATATGTACAAGATGTCAGTTAAAAGGGATGATTTGACAGGATTAGCTGAGTATCTTGAGGATTAGTAAAGAGTGCCACGCCCAAAATCGACAAGTAGTAAGACCAAAAGTTGAGATTATGGGTGCTAAACAAAAATCATGGATTGTCAAAATCTAGTTTTTTCTCGTCATGCTATCCAACAGATGTTTCTGCGTCGGATTAGTAAAAGTGATGTGCAAGCTGTTGTTGCTTACGGGGAAGTGATAGAAGAAAATCCAGATGATACACCGTTTCCCAGTTACTTATTACTTGATTTTGTAGAAAGTAAACCGATTCATGTTGTATTTTCCTATGATGAGTCTACAGATACAGGATATGTGGTAACGGCTTATATTCCCGATCCAAATCTTTGGACAAATAATTTTAAAAATAGGAGATAAAAATGAAGTGTGTAATTTGCAAGCATGGAGAAACACAGTCAGGTTTAGTTACTGTGACTTTAGAACGGGATGAAAGCATTGTGATTATCAAACAAGTTCCCGCCGAAGTTTGTGATAATTGCGGAGAATATTATTTAAGCGATGCGATTACTGAGCAGGTGCTACAAAGGGCTGAAGTTGCTCTGAATAATGGGGCGGAAGTGGAAATTATCCGCTATGCGGCATAAAAAGCTTTAAAAAAAAAGGTTAATAAGTAGATTAATTAAAAGGTAAGTGAAATAAAAATGGTGACGCTGCAATTGAGGCAAATTAGTGTACCTCCAGGACATCGCGTGCTGTTTCATGAGGTGAGTTGGTCGGAATTTGAAGAGATTTTAGCGGAATTGGGAGAGCATCGCCTGACGCGAGTTGCTTATCTCAATAGCACCTTGGAGATTAGGATGCCTTTACCGGAACATGAAAAACCAAAAATTATTATTGGAGATTTATTAAAGATTTTACTAGATGAGTTAGAAATTAATTGGGAGCCGTTCGGGTCAACGACGTTTAAGCGGCAAGATATGAAGGCTGGAATTGAACCGGATGATTGTTTTTATATCCAAAATTCGGCTCGGATGATTGGGCGAGAAAGCCTAGATTTAATGGTAGATCCACCGCCAGATTTAGCAATAGAAATTGATGTGACTTCTAAGACTCAGTTGAGTGCTTATGAGGTGTTAGGTGTACCGGAAATTTGGCGCTATGAGAATCGAAAATTGCAGGTTTATGTGTTGCAATCGGGAAAGTATGTAGAGTCCGCGATCAGTCCGACATTTCCTAATTTTCCAGTGATTGAGGGAATTTCTCAGTTTTTAGAGATGGGGCGAATATCGGGAACAAGTCAGGCTTTAAGAGCGTTTCGGCGCTGGGTGAAGGAGAGGGTGAATTAATCGCGACATGATTTAGGAAAAATCACACCCTGGTTTCCCGGAGGACTATTAATTGATTTAGAACAGCTACTCAATCGCAAGGTGGATATTGCGACAGTGGATATGTTGAAAGAAGGTATTCGCGAGCGCGTTTTGCATGAGGCTGTAGTGCTATGAGGTGAGGTGAAATTCGGGTGAAATATGCTGAAAAATTGGTGGAGAAGGCGACATGAAAATCACTCATGATGCCATCATTCCTGATAATAAACTTACTCGTTATCTTCTAGTTCCTAGAGAACAAGACGATAAATCAAAATTTTTAGCACAAGCAGGATTTACACTCGATAATCCAGAGCAGTTAAAAGCAGCCATTCGTCAACTTGCCGAGACAGTAGAAGCAATAGAAGATAGAAGTAATGAGTATGGGACTTTCTATCGTGTAGAAGGTCAACTCATCGGTATCAATGACAGAAAGTTATCCTTAACGACAATCTGGCTAAAGCGTAAAGTTGATAGCCAATTCCAGTTTATTACTCTAATTCCCAATAAGGAGTGACATTCTCATGCTCGAACTTTACCAGCGCGTCGTCCTATCTCGCAATATTCCAGAACATAAGCTGAAAAAAGGCGATGTTCTCACCCTAATTGATTATGTGCCTCATCCTAGCGGCTGCGAAGACGGCTATATTTTGGAAGTTTTTAATGCTGTGGGTGAATCAATTAATGTAATTGCTGTACCGATGTCTGCTGTTGAACCTTTGAGAAACGATGAAATTCTTACTGTTCGTTCTCTAGCTGAGCGTCGTTAAAGAGAACTTTCGCTATAAGAGGGACTTACAGCGGTTACGGCTGTTATGAGGTACAGTCAGACCTAACCCCCAACCTCCTCGTATGAGCTCCGGTTCCCTTCGAGGGAATGGGGCTAATGTCAAAGCCTCTCTCCTTAAAGGAGAGAGGTTTGGAGAGAGGTAAATGTACCGCATTACAGAGGAAACCGCTGTAAGTCCCTGGTAGGTAATGCAACTGATGCGAAATCTCAGTAATAATGGACTTTATATCCAATAAGCATCTTTATCCTGTGAAGCTGTGACAGAAGCAAAATCCTACAAAGATACAGTCAATCTCCTCAAAACCAAGTTCGATATGCGGGCCAACGCTGTGAAGCGGGAACCTGAACTGCAAAAGTTTTGGGACGAAAACCAGATTTACGAAAACCTGTCACAGAATAACCCTGGCGAGATTTTCATTTTGCATGACGGGCCACCCTATGCTAACGGTTCTCTGCACGTCGGCCATGCAATGAATAAAATCCTCAAGGACATCATCAACAAATTCCAACTGCTACAAGGACGCAAGGTACGCTACGTCCCTGGTTGGGATTGTCATGGTTTGCCCATTGAACTTAAAGTACTGCAAAACATGAAGCCAGAGGATCGGCAAAAGCTCACTCCTCTGAAACTTCGTTGGAAAGCTCGTGATTTTGCCCTCAAAACCGTCAAAGAACAAGCTCAAGGTTTCAAACGCTATGGAGTTTGGGGAGACTGGGACAATCCTTACCTAACCCTAAATCCCGAATACGAAGCAGCCCAAATCGGTGTCTTCGGTGAAATGTTCCTCAAAGGCTATATCTATCGCGGCCTCAAACCAGTTCACTGGAGTCCTAGTTCCCAAACTGCTTTAGCAGAAGCAGAATTAGAATATCCCGAAGGTCACACTTCTGACAGTATCTATGTGGCTTTCGAGATGACCAATGCTTCCCCAACTGTTAAATCACTGTTGGAGCCATTTTTACCTCATTTAGGTGTAGCCATCTGGACAACAACACCTTGGACAATTCCTGCTAACCTTGCAGTTAGTTTGAACCCAGAATTAACTTATGCAATCGTTGAAGTTGAGGACTGGAAAGGCTCTTTTAGTACTTTTCAATACTTGCTCGTTGCTGCTGATTTGGTAGAACGTTTATCTGCAACTTTTGGCAAAAAACTAACAGTAAAAGCCACAGTTTTAGGCAAGGATTTGGAACATTCCACCTACAAACATCCCTTGTTTGACCGCGAAAGCCCGATCGTCATCGGTGGTGATTACGTTACCACAGATTCCGGTACAGGTTTAGTCCACACAGCACCAGGTCACGGTCTGGATGACTATCTTGTAGGTCAACGCTACAATCTGCCAATTCTCTCACCTGTGGATGCAGACGGGAATTTTACAGAAGAAGCAGGCCCGTTTGTTGGTTTAAATGTTCTGGGAGATGCAAATAAAATCATCATCCAATCCCTAGCAGATGCTGGAGGATTATTGTGGATGGAACCCTATGTTCACAAGTATCCTTATGATTGGCGCACAAAAAAACCTACTATTTTCCGTGCTACGGAACAGTGGTTTGCTTCAGTTGAAGGGTTCCGGGAGGACGCACTAAAGGCGATCGCCTCTGTAAACTGGATTCCTTCACAAGGAGAAAACCGCATCACCGCTATGGTAAGCGATCGCTCAGATTGGTGTATCTCTCGTCAACGTAGCTGGGGTGTCCCCATCCCTGTCTTCTACGACGAAGCCACCAACGAACCACTACTTACAGCAGAAACCATCGCTCATGTTCAAGCAATCATCGCCCAAAAAGGTTCTGATGCTTGGTGGGAAATGTCTGTTGAGGAATTATTGCCAGAACAATATCACAACAATGGTCATACTTACCGCAAAGGCACCGATACAATGGATGTCTGGTTTGACTCAGGTTCTTCTTGGGCTGCAGTTGCTAAGCAACGCCCAGAATTGACTTACCCTGTTGATATCTATCTGGAAGGATCAGACCAACATCGCGGCTGGTTCCAATCCAGTTTATTGACAAGTGTCGCAGTTAATGGTAAAGCGCCATATAAAACAGTCTTGACTCACGGTTTTGCGCTGGATGAGAAAGGACTGAAGATGAGTAAATCTTTGGGGAATGTGGTTGACCCAGCTACAGTGATTGAAGGTGGCAAAAACCAGAAAGAAGAACCTCCCTACGGTGTCGATGTTTTGCGTCTGTGGGTGTCATCGGTGGACTATTCCTCAGATGTGCGTTTGGGTAAGACTATCCTCAAGCAAATGGGGGATGTTCGCGGGAAGATTCGCAATACAGCAAGGTTCTTGTTGGGGAATTTGCATGACTTTGATCCAGCAAAAGATGCGGTACCTTATGAACAGTTAAGCCAACTTGATCGCTATATGTTACACCGCATGACCGAAGTCTTCGCGGAAGTAACAGAAGCGTTTGAGAGTTACCAGTTTTTCAGGTTCTTCCAGACAGTGCAGAATTTCTGTGTTGTTGAACTTTCTAACTTTTACTTGGATATTGGCAAAGATAGGCTTTATATCAGTGCGTTAGATTCGCCACGTCGTCGCAGTTGTCAGACAGTAATGGCGATCGCCCTAGAGAACTTAGCAAGAGCGATCGCCCCTGTATTGTGTCACATGGCGGAAGATATTTGGCAATATTTACCCTATCCCACACCTTACAAATCCGTATTTGAATCAGGTTGGGTGAAATTAGATGAAAATTGGCATAAGCCAGAACTGACAGCATTTTGGCAAAAGTTACGTAGCATCCGCACCGAAGTTAATAAAGTGATGGAACAAGCACGAACCGAAAAAATGATCGGTGCATCTTTGGATGCGAAAGTGTTGTTATATGTCTCAGAGCTGGAGTTACGTCAGCAGCTACAAATACTGAATCCAACTGTAGGGGCGGGTTTAGGAGAAAGCACCGAAAAAATTGCAGTTAACCCTGATACAAAACCTGCCCAAACCCGCAATCATGTAGATGATTTGCGTTACTTACTGCTTGCTTCCCAGGTGGAACTGTTAGAATCTCCTGAAGCATTGGGAGAATTAAAATACAGTTTCCAATCCGATGGCTTAGGAGTAGGAATTGTGAAAGCAGACGGGGTGAAATGCGATCGTTGTTGGAACTATTCAATGCATGTCGGGGAAAGTTCAGAAGATCCAACCTTATGTGAACGTTGCATTCCTGCATTACAGGATAAGTTTTAATAGCGTCTAACGACGTAAAATAGAACTATATCCAAAAAGCCTGCCAATTGGCGGGCTTTGTTTATCTTATCCGCCATTAATGGGATATAGTTGCTGATATCTTCTTGATAATTTTGGTGACGAGGGGTGCATGTAAGCGTAGGGGCGAACTCATTGTCACTGTTCCTGCAAATATTAAAACTGACGACTGAAGTCTCAGTTATGCGATAGCGAAGCGCTACTGCAAAGCAGATCGCCACTATGTTTATAAAATCTCTGGCTCGATCATTTTCTCAGATTTCTGGAAAAGCGCCACTCCGCGTCATTCTCGTGGTGCCATTTATCCTGCAAATCATGGGTTCAGTGGGACTTGTGGGGTGGCTTTCCTTACGCAATGGACAGCAAGGAATCAACGATGTAACTAACCAACTTAGCAGCGAAATTTCTGAGCGTATCCAACAACATTTACAAAATTATCTTGCCACACCACATTTAATTAATCAACTCAACGCTGACGCGATTAATTTAGAGCAATTAAATATCAAAAGTTTCCCAATACTTGAGCGTCACTTTTGGCAACAAGCGCAAAGATTCCCTTCAGTTGGTTACGTTTCTTTCGGTAGCAATCGGGGAGATTTTATTGGTATTGAACGTGTCGATGCTCAAACCTTAGAAATTCAAATTTCCGACCAAACCACCAAAGGTGAAGGACATAGATATGCTACCAATGCGCAGGGAGAGCGTACCAAATTTTTAAGAATCACCTCAAGCAACTACGACCCCAGAAAACGTCCCTGGTACAAAAATGCAGTTGAGAAAGGTAAAGCTAACTGGAGTGAAATTTACCCATTTTTTTCTGAACTAAGACTTACCATCACCGCTACCCAAGCCATTTACAATAAAAATGGTGAAGTCCAAGGTGTCCTTGCCACCGATCTAATTGTCTCACAAGTCAGTGAGTTTTTGCGTAGCTTAAAAATCGGCAAAACAGGACAAACATTCATTATAGAACGCTCCGGAATGCTCGTCGCCAGTTCCACAGTAGAACCACCTTTTATCATCAACAAAGGTGCTACGCAACGCCTCAAAGCTAGCGAAAGTTCCAATCTTTTAACCAAAGCCACATCCCAATACTTAAGCTCAAAATTTGGCAACTTTTCTAACATTACTAAAAGCCAGCAACTAGCTTTTAAAATTAATGATAATCAGCAATTAGTGCAAGTAACACCAATTTCTGAAGCCAACGGTTTAGATTGGTTAATTGTAGTAGTAGTGCCAGAGTCAGACTTCATGGAGCGTATCAACGCCAACACACGAACTACTATCCTACTTTGTCTGGCAGCCTTAGTTGTAGCAACCACAGTAGGAGTGATTACTTCTCGTTGGATTGTACAACCAATTTTGCGTATTTCCCAAGCAGCAGATGCTCTTTCTCAAGGGAAATGGGACAATAAAGTAAAAGTCGAACGCGCAGTCGAATTAAGTATTTTGGCTAAGGCTTTTAACCGCATGGCTAGTCAATTGCAAGAATCATTTACTAACCTAGAAGCCAAAAATACTCAATTGCAGCAATTAGATCAGCTCAAAGATGAGTTTTTAGCCAATACATCCCACGAACTCCGCACCCCCCTGAATGGTATTATCGGCATTGCCGAATCCTTGATTGACGGTGCTGCTGGGCAATTGTCATCAAAGGCGATCGCTAATCTGGCGATGATGGCTTCTAGTGGTAGAAGACTGGCTAATCTTGTCAACGATATCCTTGATTTTTCCAAGCTAAGACACAAAAATCTCGAACTACAAATTAAGTCGGTAGGAGTGAGAGAAATTGCCAATGTTGTTCTCACTCTTTCCCAACCTCTTGTCGGTCAAAAATCCTTGCAACTGATTAACTCCATCAGTTCAGATATTCCCTTAGTAGAAGCCGACGAAAACCGCATTCAACAAATTTTTTATAACTTAATTGGTAATGCTATTAAATTTACAGAAAAGGGAACTCTAGAAGTTTCAGCCGAAGTTATTTTTGAGAACGAACAATCATCAATATTAGCGATTACCGTGTCAGATACTGGTATTGGCATTCCCGAAGATAAATTAGAGCGGATTTTTGAATCTTTTGAACAAGCAGACGGTTCCACTGCTAGAAAATACGGTGGTACAGGTTTAGGTTTGGCTGTCACCAAACAATTAGTAGAATTGCACGGTGGTGAAATTCGTGTTTCCTCAAAAGTTGGGGAAGGTTCACAGTTTACATTTACCTTACCAGTGTCTCAGAATCAGATTGAAGAAAGCTCAGAAAAATGCCTAATTCAGTGGCGAGTAACAACACCCAAATCAACTAATCAAATTCCAATCAATACTGAAGTCTTAGCAACAAACAACGGAGGTTTCAAAATTCTGATTGTCGATGATGAACCAATAAATCTTCAGGTACTGGTTAATAACCTTGCTCTAGAAAACTATGCGATCACTCAAGCAACAAATGGATTTGAAGCCTTGGCAATCATTAAAAATGGCTTCCAGCCTGACTTGATTTTACTTGATGTGATGATGCCTCGCATGACAGGCTATGAAGTATGCAAGAAACTCCGCGAGACTTTTTTGGCAATTGAACTGCCAATTGTGATGTTGACAGCAAAAAATCAAGTTTCCGACTTAGTAGAAGGATTTGTTGCAGGTGCAAATGATTATCTCAGTAAACCCTTTTCTAAAAATGAATTGCTAGCGAGAATTAAGACACATATTCGCCTAGCCAAAATTAATGCTGCTTATGGGCGTTTCGTCCCCCATGACTTTCTGCGCTTCCTGGGACATGAAAGTATTGTGGATGTAAAACTCGGGGATCATGTTAAGAAAATGCATGACAATTTTGTTTGCTGATATTCGCTCATTTACCACCCTCTCGGAAGGGATGACACCTGAACAAAATTTTAATTTTATCAACAGCTATCTGAGTCGAGTTAGTCCAGTGATTCGCGCTCACAATGGTTTTATTGATAAATATATTGGGGATGCAGTGATGGCGCTATTTCCTGAGTCAGTTGATGATGCTGTCTCTGGTGCTATAGATATGCAAAAACAAGTGCAAATCTATAATATCCAGCGACAAAGAGAAGGTGAGGTTCCTATTGCTATTGGCATTGGTTTACATACAGGTAGTTTAATGTTGGGTACGATTGGTGAACAAGAACGCATGGAAAGTACAGTCATCTCTGATGCTGTTAATTTAGCCTCTCGTTTGGAAGGTTTAACTAAGCTTTATGGTGCGGGGATTTTGATTAGCGGACAAACTCTACTTTATCTAAATGATTTCCCACAATACAACTATCGGTTTGTGGATCGAGTCAAGGTAAAGGGAAAACATACACCAGTCGCAGTATTTGAAGTCTACGATGGAGATGAGCAGGTGCTCAAACAGTTAAAGACAGAAACTAAGACTGACTTTGAAGAAGCTGTTTATCTTTATTTTCAACAAAAATTTGCTCAAGCTCAAGAAATATTCGAGGATATTTACCAAATTAATCCTCAAGATCAAGGCACAGCCTTGTATCTTAAACGTTGTGAAAAGTATCAAAAACAGGGAATGCCCTGAAGAATGGGAAGGGATAGAAACTTTACTGGAAAAGTAGTAAAAATGAAAACTCTTTTTCCTGTTAACCTAAAATACACATAATTTGTCTTTTGTCAAGGAATTTAGATGTGTGAGTTCCCCCCCTTTTTTTGCTCAAGGGTGGTCATTTTTGGATAAATGGTTAAAATAAAGAGACAGGTTTTACTGGGACGTTGGTGACTGCCAATATTGTTTTTTGATCTATGTCTGTTCTTACAAGGGAACCAAGCGGTTTTGTGGCAGTAGACCGGGCAAGTACCCGGAAACTTCAAACGAGATCCAAGAGCTCCCACCTGGTTTAACCAGGTCATAAACTGAGGTAAGACGGCGTTCTGGTGAATCTGTACTTGCTAAATCCTCCGTTCTTTAAGGAGTGGAGGGTTTTTGCCTATAAAATTGTTAAAAAATTCTAAAATTTATGCAGTAAAGCAATTATTTGTCTGCATATCATTACATTTCAGGTGCTGCTTGAGCAAGCATTACTATAAACTTAATGAAATTCACTTGACAGTTGAGATTAGAAACATTGTTGTCTGAGCCGCTAACTGCTTCTAAGTTTCCCGCTGATGTCTTTAGGGTCACGAATGGCTTGACTGTCATTCATCAATACCTACCTGCGACACCAGCGGTAGTGGTGGATGTGTGGATACGCGCTGGCGCTACCGCTGAACCCAAAGAATGGTCCGGGATGGCTCACTTCCTGGAACATATGATTTTCAAAGGAACTCCCGCACTACCGAGCGGAGCATTTGACTCGATTATCGAAGCTCGTGGTGGAGTCTCTAATGCCGCTACTAGCCACGACTATGCTCATTTTTTCATAACCACAGCAGCTCAGTACCTAGAAGATACCCTCCCTCCTTTGGCTGACTTGCTGTTGCATGCGGCGATCGATGAGGAAGAATTTGTCAGGGAAAGGGATGTAGTCTTAGAGGAAATACGCTCCTGCTACGACAATCCAGATTGGCTGGGATTTCAAGCGCTTAGTGAAAGCGTTTACCAGTATCACCCCTACGGACGCTCAATTTTGGGAAGCCAAGTGCAATTGCTGACCCACGACGCTCACCAAATGCGTAGCTTCCATTCCACTCACTACCAGCCAGAAAATATTACAGTAGTAATCGTTGGCGGGGTTGAGCAAGAAGCGGCCTTGAATTTGGTGAATAAATCATTTCAGCACTTCCCTGAGCCCGCTGGCTGTCCTATATTTGTGGCAGAGGCAGAACCGCCAATTACAGAAATACGGCGTCAAGAGTTGCCCTTACCTAGGATTGAGCAAGCACGTCTGTTGATGGCTTGGATCGGCCCTGGTGTGGATCGGCTACGGGATGCTTATGGTTTGGATTTACTCTCGGTACTGCTAGCAGATGGGCGTTCTTCTCGCTTAGTGCGAGAATTGCGGGAAGAGTTGCAATTAGTCTATAACATTAGCAGTGGTTTCTCGTTACAGCGTGATTCGAGTTTGTTTACAATTAGCGGCCTGCTTGGAACCTCAGCACTTAGAACGAGTGGAAGAAATGATTCGCGATCGCCTCTTCCAGTTGCAGAGGATACCGGTCTCACAAGTAGAACTGTCTCGCTGTCAACGCTTGCTGTGTAACGACTACACCTTTTCTACAGAATCCGCCAGCCAAATAGCTGGTATGTATGGTTACTACAACACCATTGCCACAGCAGAAGTAGCGGTAACTTATCCACATCATATTCAGAAGCTAAAAGCGTTAGACTTGATGCACTTAGCGCAGCAGTATCTTTCCCCGCAGCACTATGCCGTTACTGTCCTTAAACCTATGAATGGGTAATGGGTAATAGGTAATGGGTAATAACTAATGACTACTTAAATAATGATTAAAAACTTGCTCACTTCGCCACAAAAAAAGACAATCCATCGTACAGTTTTGCCGAACGGGCTAGTTATCATTGCTGTAGAAAATTCCGCAGCCGATATCATATCCAGTCGTATATTTATTAAAGCTGGTAGTCAGTGTGAGCCGCGAGAAAAAGCAGGATTATCTCACCTGTTGTCAGCGGCAATTACCAAAGGGACGCAGCAGTTTTCCTCTATAGAAATTGCTGAAAAAATCGAATCAGTGGGAGCTAATCTCAGCGCTGATGCGGCGACAGATTACTTTTTGCTCTCCTTAAAAACAGTTTCTGCTGACTGGCCAGAAATGTTGCAATTAGCAGGACAGATACTGCGTGAACCTAGTTTTCCTTTAGCCGAGGTTGAACTAGAAAAACACCTAACAATTCAAGACATTCGTTCTCAAAAAGAGCAACCTTTCTCCATTGCCTTTGAACAGTTACGGCAGGCAATGTATCAAAATCATCCCTATGCTGTCTCAGTTTTAGGCACAGAAGCTACGGTATCAGAATTGAACCGTACCGACTTAGAACAATATCATCAGACTTACTTCCGTCCCGACAACATAATAATTAGCATCGCCGGTCGGGTGACGCCAGAAGAGGCTTTTGAGCAGGTTGAGCGAGTATTTGGTGATTGGAGCAAAAGCGAAACGCCATCAATAAAATCCGCCTTACCATTAATTATCTCTAACCCTTGTTCACTAAGAACAGCGCAAGAAACACAGCAGTCAATAGTCATGCTAGGTTATCTAGCCTGTGCCGTACAAGATGCTGACTACGCAGCTTTGAAACTGCTCAATACTTACCTAGGGAATGGTCTTTCCAGTCGCTTGTTTGTGGAACTACGAGAAAAGCGAGGCTTAGCTTACGATGTTTCAGCTTTTTATCCCACACGCCAATCTATTTCCACATTCGTGGTTTACATGGGTACAGCACCGGAAAATACAGAAATAGCGTTCAATGGCCTGCAAGCTGAAGTAGAACGCCTTTGTTCTGGGCCCCTGACTAGCGATGAACTCCAGACAGCGAAAAATAAGCTACTCGGTCAATACGCTCTAGGTAAGCAAACAAATGCACAGCTTGCTCAAACTTATGGCTGGTATGAAACTTTGGGATTGGGAATGGATTTTGACAGCAAGTTTCAGCAAGACATTACCAACGTTACCCCAGAAATGGCTCAAGCAGCAGCAAAGCGCTACTTCATTGAACCTTATGTTTCTCTAGTTGGGCCTGCAGCGGCGATTAATGAACTCAGAACAGCTATAGTTTCTTAATTCCTAATTGGTTGTTGGTTATGGGTAATCGGCTGGTCAACAAACAACAAACAACCAACAACCAACAAGAAACAACCAACAACAAACAACAAATTAGGTCTTTTGAATGACAAAGTTTAGTTGGTTATTTCAGTGGAGCGGGTTTACTTTATTGGCAATTAGCTTGGCCCAAGTGCCAGCTTTTGCTTTTGATGACGATTCAGTTAGCCAAATGCTTGCTCAGGTGACACCTGCAACCAGTGTCAATCGACCGATTCTGAGAATTGGTAGCCAGGGAGCGGCGGTCTCGGAACTGCAAGCAGCTCTCAAACTCTTGGGGTATTATAGCGATACCGTGAATGGCCTCTATCAGCAAAGTACGGCGATCGCTGTCTCCAAGTTCCAGCAAGCATCGGGTGTCAAGCCTGATGGCATCACTGGGCCGGATACCTGGAACCGTCTGTTCCCCGGTCAGTCATCAGCAGTAACGCCTCCTGTAACTTCGTCAACCAAACCCGTAGCGGCTTCTGGAGCTTCTTTTGTCGTACCCACAACCAAGACTCGCCACAGCCCTACTACAAGCACTCCCAATCCTCCCACAGCAACAACTACAAAGCCCTCAACTGTGGATTTGCCAGTTCTCAGACGGGGTATGCGAGGCTCAGCGGTAGCGCAGTTGCAAGAACGGCTGAAAAGTCTGGGGTTTTTTAAAAATTCGGTAGATGGAATTTTTGGGGAAGTAACCGAAGTCGCGGTTAAAGCTGCTCAGCAAAACCTCAAGATTCCGACCGATGGGATTGTTGGCCCTTCTACTTGGGGTGTTCTGCTGCGTTAGCTTTCCCAGGGTGGGAATTGAGGGTAGATCAGCGGAAGTTTTCTGATATAAATCAATCTTTAGATATAGTTGGAAATACCTTTTTAGATAATGATTATTATTGTTGAAACTGATCTACCTGTCTTGAAAGAACGAAAAATAAAATCCTCTATCAAATAAGCAGTTCTACTGACCGAGATAAATTTGGTCACAAGCCAAATTCATCCGTGGAAAAAAACAAAATTTTTCCTTATTTTGATCCCCCGGATTCATCCGTGGGGAAAATCCAAAATCCAAAATCCAAAATCCAAAATCCAAAATCCAAAATCGAAATGACACTCATAGTAGATAGCAACCCAATAGTAGAGTGACTTTTCATTGTAACTTGGTATAAGTAGGAATAGTTTCATCCTTCAGCTAGCGAGAAATCACCTCTACCCTCAAACATTCATACTTTTAGTAAAATTGTCACCCTCCTCTTGATAGAAACAAAACTTCTTTCTCTTGGCTGATGAAGTCTGAAAAACTATGTATAAAAATTGTATACATCAGCACCGATAAGAAATGCATTTTGGTGTTGTGAATTAACAATTTTCCCTCTGAGGAGGAATACAAAATGGCCTTAGGACAACACAAAAGAGCCGTAGGTGTTTTTTCAAGCCGCCGTGATGCAGAAATTGCACTCAGGGAATTGAGAGATTCCAACTTTCCAATGGATCGAGTTTCTGTAATTACACGGGATGGAGACCGACAAGAAGACATTGCCGGTGCTGATGTCCGTACAGACATCCGCGACCCTGACGACAACAAAGCAGATGAAGGCGCTGCAACTGGTGCCTTAACTGGTGGTGCATTAGGCGGTCTAACAGGCTTATTAGTAGGTTTAGGAACATTAGCAATTCCTGGTATTGGACCGATTATGCTAGCGGGAGCAACAGCAACCGCCATTGCTACAACCCTCGCTGGGACAGCAATTGGCGCAGCCGCAGGTAGTCTAATTGGTGCGTTGATTGGCTTAGGAATCCCCGAAGACGAAGCCAGAGGCTACAACGATCGCGTATCCAAAGGCGATTACCTGATTATGATCGAAGGCAACGACGAAGAAATTAGTCGTGCCGCAGCCATTCTACGCAATCGCGGAATTCAAGATTGGAAAGTCTACGAAGCACCAAACGCGGACGGAGTACCCAGCACTGCAGCAGCCGTTAGCACTCCCCGCAGCGCTTTAGTTCACAATCACCGCGCCATTGGCGTTTTCCCCCACCGTCGCGATGCAGAAGCCGCAATCAGGGATCTCAGAGCAGCAGGCTTCCCCATGAGCCAAATTTCTCTAGTTGGCAAAGATGCTCACCCAGAAGGCCTACTCGAAGGAGACAACGTTGTTGGCCGCACGCAAGCTGATGAAGGCGCGAAAGCAGGTGCTGCAACAGGCGCTGCTCTCGGTGGTTTAGGCGGCTTACTGGTAGGCTTGGGAGCCTTAGCAATTCCAGGAGTTGGGCCAGTTATCGCAGGTGGTGCCTTAGCGACAGCCTTAGCGACTGCAGCCACAGGAGGCGCAATTGGCGCGGCCGCTGGGGGTTTAACTGGTGCACTCGTAGGTTTGGGTATTCCTGACGACCGCGCACGTCTTTACAATGAGCGTGTCAACCGTGGTGATTATCTGGTCATGGTTGATGGTACAGCCGACGAAATTCGTATTGCTGAACCAATTCTCAGCCGTCACGGTATTCAGGATTGGGCAATTTTTGATGCACCGGATACCGCTCACACCGATCGCGCTGGTATTGGCACTCCCTCTCCCCGTACAGGCCTAGCTAGTCATCGTGCTGTTGGCGTCTTCCCCCACCGTCGTGACGCAGAAGCCGCACTCCGGGATTTGAGAGATTCCGGCTTTAATATGGATCACGTTTCTGTGGTTGGCAAAGATGCTGGCCCCCACGACCAAATTGCTGGCGTCGAGATGAGCAACAAAGCCACTGGCAATAAAGCTGACGAAGGCGCAGCTACAGGTGCCGCTACAGGTGCTGCTCTCGGTGGTCTAGGTGGCTTACTGGTAGGCTTGGGAGCCTTAGCAATTCCCGGAATTGGCCCGGTGATGGCTGGAGGTGCCCTAGCAACAGCCCTCGCCACAACCGCCACGGGAGGCGCAATTGGTGCCGCTGCTGGTGGTTTAACTGGTGCACTCGTAGGTTTGGGCATTCCTGAAGAACGGGCCCGCTTCTACAACGACCGCGTGAACCGTGGTGATTATCTGGTAATGCTCGATGGTAGCGACGAAGAACTCCGCCGCGCTCAACCGATTCTCAGCCGTCACGGAATCCAAGACTGGGGCTTTTATGATGCTTCAGATGTAGGGCCAGGACGTAGCGATCGCGACGACACCCCAGACTATGACCGCTCTCGTACTGTCACTCGCGAAGTGATTGACCGGGATGTGACTCCAAATGTTCGTACCAGCAGCGATTACAAAGTTGTTGATAATGAACCTCAAGTGATCATCGTTGACAAGCGAGATCAGACTCCATAAATTCGTCAATTATCAGCAATCTTAGGCGTAGGGTGGGCAGTTTCCACCAACGATATTGCAAGATTTGGCAGAGTTCTGAGAAACTGCTCACCAGACATTAAAAAAGCCTTTTTTTGAATGGTGCGGCAAGTCAATTATCTCCCACAAATACACTTCCCAAGTGCATCAGTTCTAACCGATAAATATTTTCCATTGATGACCGTTTTCAGAGAGGAAACTAAAAAATGAAAAAATTAACAGCCCTTTTAATTAGCAGCGTCTTATTGTTTGGTGCCGCAGCTTGCGGTACCGACACCGCTAAAACAAGTTCAGATGCTCCTAGTTCCACTGAAAAAGCTGCACCGGCTCCAAGTTCAGATTCGACTAAAGCAACCCAAGAGGACGCACAAAGCGAAACTCGCAGAAGACAAGCCAATGCTGATATTAAAGCTCGTGAAGAGCGTAATAATGCATTAAATGCCGGTGATGCCAACAACAGATCTGACACCGACTTAGCAAGCCAAGTCCGCAGTAAGCTAGAGGTAAACATCCCCAATGGTCAGCTAGTTGTTAAATCTGACAAGGGAACTGTAACTGTTTCAGGAACCGTTCCCAAGCAGGATCAGTTGGCTAAAATTGAACCCTTGGCTAAAGAAATCAAAGGTGTTAAAGCCGTGGATAATAAGGCAACTGTTGCTACTCCTAAATAACATCAGATATCTAATCTAGCTCAGGCGTCCTGCCTGTCATCCTCAGCGGCTCTAGCTGCAATACCAACTGCAATTTGGTATAAATACTTGCTCGTGAGTTGTTACTCTTTAGTGGTTGCCTTTTAAACCAAGAACTAACAACTCACAATTTATGCCAAATATCTCTTCTGCTCATCAGGTAACATCTCTCTCTTCGAGCGAATTAGATAACCTTGATATTCGCTTACTGGTGCTGGATATCGATGGTACGATCGCAGGGAAGTCAAACTACATCAGCGAACCAGTCAAGCAGGCAATACAAAAGGCTCAAGCGAAAGGCATTCAGATTGCGATCGCCACGGGTAGGATGTATTGCTCTGCTTTGCGCTTTCATCAAGAAGTGGGTTCTACCTTGCCCTTGCTAGCTTACCAAGGAGCCTGGATTCAAGACCCAGCCACTCAAAAAATTCACAAACATCTACCTGTTTCGCGTCGCACTGCAGAGCAATTATTAGATTATTTTGAAAGTGATGCCCTCTTGTCCTCACTCTCGATTCACTTCTACATCAACGACCAGTTGTATGTTCGCCAAGTTACCCCAGAAACAAGACGATATTCCCAACGAGTTGGTATTGAGCCAATCGCTGTGGGTGACTTGCGCAATGTTTTAACTCAGTTTGAACCCACCAAAGTTTTAGCCCTTTGTGAAGACACAGCGATTATTGAGCAAATGTTAGGTAGTTTGCGTCAGCAATACACCCCAGCGGAGCTTTACTTAACCACCTCTGTGGCCACCTTTTTTGAAGCAGCGCATCCAGAAGTTAACAAAGGTGCTGCTGTGCGTTACTTAGCAGAAGAAGTGCTGGGACTGAATGCCCGGAATGTGATGACAATTGGCGATAACTTTAATGATGTGGAAATGCTGCAATATGCAGGCTTAGGCATTGCGATGGGGAATGCTCCAGCTCAAGTGCAAGCGATCGCCAAGTGGGTTGCTCCTAGTGTTGAACAAGACGGTGCTGCAGCCGCAATTGAAGCCTTTCTTTTTTGAGACTCCGCAGACGCTCAGTGGGTGCTTTCAGCTTCTAAATTGTCTGTAAAAATCCTTGACATCAGAAAGGGAACCGACGACTGGCCGTGTTTCGTCTCGGTTCCCTTGCTGGTTCGCTCCTCACACTACGCATATAGTATCAGAAGATTATTGATTTTGTCACTACCTATTTAAGAAACTTTTTATTTTTGATGAGCAGGAAATGTGTATTCTATAGTTCGATAGGCGCAAAGCTACGCATTTGGTCTTGTAGGAGCGATCGCAACAAGCCTTGAGTAACCGCCACTAACCCCAATCTTGCTTGAGCTAATCCAGGAGTCTCGGTCTTCACCTCACCCCAAATGCGACAACTGCTATAAAACTTATCAAAAGCCTGGCTTAAAGCCAGAGCTAGTTTGACACAACTAACCTGACTGTGGATGCACAGAGCATCTGGCAAATCTAAAATCTGCTCGATCAAAAATCTTTCGGCGGGATGTAGCAACCTTAGCGTATCTTGGTCATCGTTGAGCCAGGGAATCGGGTTTGGTTCCAGTAATTGCCAAGAGTCAGTTTTGCAGTCCAAATTTTTCAGCTCAATTAAATTTTGCTGGTGAGCGCTGCGTAAGAGCGAGCAACAACGAGCATGAGCATATTGTACTGGAAAGAGATTTTGACAGTATTGGGGACTTAGCTCGCGTCCAGGAGGGGTGTGGGAGGGTATTTGGCTCAAATGCTGTAACCAGGTAGCTAAACCCCGGTTACTCAAGCGTAAGTTAATCCAACCTGGGGAGACTACCTCAACTTTGAAGTCTAAGCAGGTTACCTGGGAATTGTCCTGATTAATTTTTGGGAAAGATGCAACAAGCTGATTAGCGATATCAAAGGCTGGTAATTTCCTGTTCGAGGCTAGTTTCAAAGCGATCGCACAGCGGTAAAATAGACCCGTATCATCTGACAAGCGGTGTAAGGGAATTTTTTCTGGTGTTAACTCCACAACGTCCATCCCAGAAAAAACTATCGTCGCTTTTAGCTGCTGTTGTAACATTTGCTTGATAGCCACCCTCTTGCCAACTAAACTAACACTTAGGGCTAGGCAGTTATGAGTGTTTATTGCTACTTTTGACTCCATGTAAAATCTAGGAAAACTAGCGGACGCTCCTACTTATGCATACATCATCCCCTCCATCAGAAGCATCTCGACCTTTTTTAACCTGGCAAAGGATTCTTGACTGGGCACAGGAACACTACCGTTATCGCACTTTTAGCAAAGATGAGAAGATACCCGCTCGTTCTGGCTTGCTGTATCTAGTACAGCGGGGAGCGATCCGTTTGGTGGGTAGCGCTCAAGTGAGTGCGAGTAAAAGTAAGATTGGGTTGCAATCGTCGCATCCAAACACAGAGGAAGCTTTTTTAGGCTTTGTTGGTGCTGGACAGCCTTTTGAAATTGTGGCGCAGTCGCCATTTACACTTCAAGCTTACGCCCATATTGACCAAACTGCAGTAGTCTGGCTGTACTGGCAAGATCTAGATAATTGGCCCCACTTCCGGCGAGAAGTTTTAGATGCATTTCGGTATCAACACCAACGCAAACTTCTTTGGTTGAGTACTTTGGGACAGCGACGGACGATTGATAGATTATTGGGATTTTTAACGTTATTAATTGAAGAATTTGGCGAACCCTATAACAATACTTATTGTTTACCTTTCGCTTTGACTCATGCGCAAATTGGTAGTGCAATTGGCTCCACTAGAGTAACTGTAACTCGCTTGATGGGAAAACTGCGCCAACGTGGATTAATCATTACTCAAGGTGATAATTTGATTTGCTTACCTATTCGGTCAGATGAAACTACCCACCCTAAGCCTTCTTTTTAAGATCATCAGCCCTTTGCTTGTCCTGCTTTGTGGTATTCTCCTCGGTGACATTTTCCGATTCTGCTGAAGATTCAGTAGGTTTATTAGATTCAGAAACAATCACCAATTCTGCCTGATTTTCTGAGTTGTAATTCCACTGATCGAGAATATCTTTAACGATTACTTCTTTGAACCAAACCTGACCAACAACCGTCAGAGGAAGAGCCAAAAGCAACCCAAAAAATCCAAAGAAGGTAGCAAAAAATACCTGAGCCATAAGGGTCACTGCTGGTAGTAACGATACCTGCTGCGCCATTACTAAAGGAGTGAGTAAGTTAGTTTCAATCTGCTGAATCAAGACGTAAAGAATCAACACAGCAACCGATTTCCAAGGGGCATCAAGGAGAGCGATCGCAATGGGTGGCACCACGCTAAATGCTGGGCCAATATTAGGAATAAAGGTCAAAATACCCGCTAAGGCTGCCTGTGCCAGAGCCAGGGGAATTCCTAATATCAGCAACCCCACAAAACTCAGCGAGAAAATTACAAACATATTGAAGAGAATGCCGACTAACCAGCCCCGCAAAGCCACATTGCATTTATCCAAAATTTCATCAACTCGACGCCGATAAAACGATGGGAAAAGTCTGATAAAACTTCTACGATAAGGTGCCGGGTCAGCAAGCAACATCAAGGTTAAAATCAGCACCACCAGCAGGTTAAGAACGACATTCAAAGAATTAGAAACCAAGCTAAAACCGCCACCTAATACCCGATTAGCAAAAGGTTGCAATTGTGACACCAGTTGATCAATAGTTGGAATATATTCTTTCAACTGCGGGGAAATCCGACCTTGTATCATCTCAAACCAAGTACTGAGCCGATCTATACCCTTGGGAAGCAACTGACTTAAATCTTTTAATTGAGCAGCAAAGGGTGGCACAATCAGCAAGTAAAACCCGACGAATACACCAAGTAATAGAAAAATCGACAGGACAACGGCAAACCCCCGCTTGACTCCCGACTGTTGAAATCTTTCCACTAAAATATTTAAAGCATTGGCAATTACAACAGCAGTAAATACTAACAGTATTGCCTGTCGAACTTGCCACAAAATATATAGGGAAAGCAGAAAGGCAACGAAGCCAATCCATTTACCTAAACTCACTCTCACACCTCCCAACTGCCCTAGCTTTACAAAAATCCTGCAAGAAAACCCACAAACTTTAAGCAGTGGGATAACTTGCAGACTTTTTTATCTTAATCGCCAATTCAATCATTTGCTGAAAACGTCAGTTTGCGTGCTGTACCATCATCAACAAAACGCTGTTCACTAACTCCCACAAGTTCCACCAGAATCTCACGCTCTACAGGTAAAAAGCTACCCTCACGCGCTCCAATTTCTACAATAATTTGTTGCTTTTCTTTACGAACACGGTAGGTTGTAGTTGAAAATGCACCTGTTTTGTATTCAAAACTATGACCGTCATCTTCATAAAATGTCCACTCTCCCTTACCTGGCCAAATCTTAAGCGTTAGCTGATCTAAGGGACGTTTATCTACATATTGCATCACTGGCGCCATCGGAATAATCGAACCAGCACGAACATACAAAGGCATTTTCTCAAGGGGTGCATATGCCAAAATATGCTTGGGCCCATCAAACACTTCGCCACTCCACCAGTCATACCAGCGACCTTCGGGCAAGTATACTGCACGATGTTCCACTCCTGGACGATATATTGGTGCTGCTAATAGTGACGGGCCAAGCATTACTTGGTCTGAGATGGTGAAAGTCTGCAAATCATTGGGAAAATGATAGAGTAACGGTCGTAGAATCGGTGCTCCTGTGCTTGCGGCTTCCCAGAAAAGGGTGTAAATGTAAGGCAGTAGCCGATAACGCAGTTCGATATACTCTCGGCAAATTTTTTCAACACGATTGCCAAATACCCACGGTTCATGCTGTGCTGACGAGAGTGCTGAATGTGCCCGCATCAAGGGATACAACATCCCCACTTGCATCCAACGTGCAAATAGTTCAGCAGTTGCGTTACCTGCAAATCCTCCAATATCAGCACCGACAAAGGCTACACCTGATAAACCGAGATTACACAGCATCGGAATCGACATTTCCAGATGTTCCCACAAGGATTGATTATCCCCCGTCCATACTGCTGACCAACGTTGAATTCCCGCGTAACCGGAGCGCGTCAGTACAAAGGAACGCTCGTTTGGACGTAGCTTCTCCAACCCTTGAGATGACGCTTGGGCCATTGTTAAACCATACAGGTTATGAACTTCCTTGTGAGTAGTAGGTTCGTCTGTCGGCCCTTGTACGCTGTCTAGGGGAAAGCTGATTTTTGTCCCATCCTCACCAAAAGGTCGGTCTTCAATTGCTGGTTCGTTCATGTCGTTCCATATACCAGCAACACCTATATTTGTCAAGGCTTTTTGCAAGCTTCCCCACCAATCTCTGACCTCCGGCCGTTGGAAATCAGGGAAAACCGCTTTTTCTGGCCAAACATAGCCATGAAACAACTGTCCGTCAGTTTTGCGTACAAAATAATCGTTTTTTAAGCCTTCGTCGAAGACTTCGTAATTTGATTCTGGTTCATATTTGACTCCCGGATCGATAATTGTCACTACCTTGAAGCCATCTTGTTTGAGGTCGTTTAGGAGATCTTGAGGGTGACTGAAACGCTTGTTACTCCAGGTAAAGACGCGGTAACCTTGCATATAGTCGATGTCGAGATAGATTACATCACAGGGAATGAGGCGATCGCGAAATTCACGAGCTAATTCACGCACAATATCTTGTGATTCATAGCTCCAGCGACACTGTTGATAACCTAGTGACCATCGGGGAGGTAAGGGCATTTTACCCGTTAATTGGGTGTAGGTGCTAAGGATTTTTGCAGGTGCTGGGCCATAGATGATGTAATAGTCTAGTTCCTGACCCTGTGTTTGCATCTGCAAGATACCAGGTTGTTGTGCACCGATATCAAATTGACTCCAAAATGTGGTGTTGAAGAAAATACCATAACCAATTCCAGGACGCAAAGCCATAAAAAAGGGAATTGCTTGATACAAATTGTCTGTGAGAACGTCGTAATCAAGCGCATCAACTGTCCAGTTAGTTCTAACTTGCGATCGCTGATCTAGTAAACCTGTGCGTTCACCAAAGCCATAGAAATGTTCGTCAGCTTCAATGCGTTTCCAAGCCGCAATCATACCACTACGCCAACCTATTGCTGGTTCTGCGTCAACAGCAAAGGGATTTCCTGCTAAGTCGAAACATTGGATACCAGAGGAATTACGATCAACAACGATACGTAGTTGTTCTGTGGCGATTTCTACAGTATCTGTATGTTCTTGTACCTTAAAGGTTACATTGTCCCATGTTTCATCTACTTGCGTCACAGCCCAGGAACGACGCGGGAGAAATTCACCTGTAGGTGTCATGCGTACCCGTATCAAGTTTGGTGCAAGTACGCTAATTTTTAGACAGGATTCGCCACATTTAAAAATAACATGGCGTTCATCCTCTTGTATGGTTTGTACTGGTTCAATAGTTGACCAAGGTTGCTGGGTTGTGTGTAGTTGTCCGAAGTATTGCGGCATATTTCCTGATTGAAAAATAAAGATATCATTCTTCAATTTAGGTTGTCATGGAAACTTGCCAAAAAGCTTGTATCTACAGGTACATTTCCGCCAAAATCAGGCTTTTTACAAAAAACGAGCTAACTCCAAATCCGACCCCGACGAAAAGGTTTATCTGGTTCAGATTGAGCGGCTTTCTTTTTAGCCATTTCTTGCCACCAAAATCCATAGTCCTCAAGTCCAGTAGACAAGAGATGGTTTTTAATCTCTTCTAGTTTCTTATCGGTTGCTTTGTTAGAGGTAGGCTTTTTCTTTTCAGTCATTGTCTTGGTAACTCCTATTTCAACAGGTTGGAAATTGATAATTGAAGTCTAAAAATCTTGGACTTAAGCTTAAGCTGAGGGAATTGATTTTCTGACGGGTTTTGTCGCTTTTCTAGCTTAATTAATAAGGTGTAGACCAAGAACGAGCTTCGCCTAAAGTTACTGGGGTAATATAGACTAAGTTAGCTTCAGCAAGGTCAGTATATTAAACTTAAACCGAATACAGATGATATAATTTGCTCTCAATTTTTTCCAGGTTTATGGTTAGATAAAGCGGCTTTATTAAAGGGTGATTTAGCTAAAGTATTAGTTGTTGTCAAACAGGGCTTGTCAACGGTAGAACATCAAGAATTTGTAGAAAAATTGTCAGGCGATGGCCCCTAACTTAAAAATATCAGCTAGTAGGGTACGTTAGGCTGACCTAACACACTAATAATCTAGAGATGGTGCGTTACGCTGTCGCTAACACACCCTACAACGAGACTTTCTGTAATATCTGAAGCTAACCAACTGCAAAGCCTGTATACTGCCTTACCAAAGGTTCATGAAACGCTAACACAATATCTTCTTTTGGTACTCCTAACTTAACTAATTCATTTGCTATGCCAATCTCAGTTCCATCATGTTGTATCCAAATCTTGTCATTTTTAATATCGAGATGTAACACGCATCCATGCTGCCGTCGTCTGTTTTTCCAGCCAACATACATCAACTGATAATGATCACCAACCGTATCAAAAATCAGTTGTTGTTCAATTTCATCCTTAGTTGAACCTAACTGGGCATATTCTGTGATAGCTTGTTGTACATAATTTCGATATTGCTCTAGTTTTTCCATGTTACAATTGCCTCCTGAATCGGATCGTAAATAATGAGTTTGAGTTGAGAACGCTGAATCACTGTTTTGATAAACTGCAATTGAAAGAAAGCGTGATAAATTCCTAAAGGAACAGCCAAATATAAAACTCGTTCTGGCTCTTGCTCTTCTAATGCCACACGATAATTAAAAAACTGTCCAATTGCTGTATGAAATTCATAAACGTTTGATTTACCAATAAAACTCTTAATTTCAACCGCTATTTTTTCACCGATTCTTTCAGCAGCTAAAATTTGTTCCCCGCCGAGGTCAATATACATTTCCACATCGCCAACTTCAAGCCTCAAAGGGTCATCTGTAATCACCCAACCTTCTTTTTCCAATCCTTTTCTAACAGCATCATGAAAAATATCTTTAGCAGGCATCGATTTAACAATATTTAGGCTTTTTTACCCTTAATTATAACACTCACCAAACCCATGCCAAACCTCACCGACATTCCCGGAATTCCCCAAATTTGGACACGAACAAAAGGCGACCCGCGCATCACTATCGCCATCCTCGACGGTCCCGCTGACTTAGCACGAAACTGCTTTCAAGGAGCAAACTTTACCCAAATTAAACCCTACTGGACAGAAGATATCGAAATTAACATCGATTTACGATTGATGTGAAAGGCAGAATTCCTGTTACTTTAGGCAAAGTTCGTTCTTGGTCGGTTCCGAAATGATTAGACGCCAAATAAATAATTAGCAAAACTGTAATTAATTCTTTAGTTGCTGCTGACAACGTTGTAGATAAATTTTAGCTACTTTATCATCAGGATTCAGGTACAAACAATTTTTAAACAGGTTAGCAGCAGCAGCAAAATTACCTCTGATGTAGAGGAACAGTGCTTTTTCAAATTTCGGCTTTGTAAATAACTTGCCTTCTCTTAGTTCAGCCGGGTCAGCATCAAATATTTCATATACAGTCACCAGTTCGGATTTTCCCTTAACTTGTAGTCTGTCAATTAGGCGAAAAGCATAATCTGCGGGACTATTGAGCGCCAAAAAAGTATGGTGAGAAATTAACAAAGACACCCCATAATTTTTCGTCAAACCTTCAAGTCTAGAACCTAAATTGACAGCATCGCTAATTACAGTACCATCCATCCGAGAGTTGCTACCCACTGTACCAAGCATCATTGAACCTGTATTGATACCAATACCAATTTGGATTGGTAGGCGTCCTGCTTTGCTCCTTTGTATATTATATTCTGCCAGCCGATATAGCATATCAATACCAGCTTTCACCGCATGATCTGCCCCACCGCTAAACAATCCCATAATCGCATCGCCAATGTATTTATCAATAAACCCCTGATTGTCAATAATTGCAGGTTCCATGCGACTTAGATAAGCATTGATAAAATTGAAATTGTCCTGGGGAGTCATAGTTTCCGAAAGGGTTGTGAAGTCCCGAATATCAGCAAATAGCACCGACATTTCCTGCTGCACTTGGTCACCCAATTGGACATCTGTAATACTTTCTTTGTTCAAAAACTGGAGAAATTGACGCGGTACGAAGCGTGAATAAGCCAGATTGAGTTGCAAGACTTCACTGGTTAATTTAATAAGTTCTGCTTCGGATTTTTTGCGTTCAGTTATGTCTTGAAAAACGACAAGCGCATAGGTAATGTTGCCAAGTTGATCGTAAATCGGAGTACCCCAACCCTCTATGGGAACAATCTTGTCTCCTTGGTGGATTTCTAGGTCATTAATGCTGCTAGATTTGCCCTTCAAAGCTTGCACTATTGGTAATTTATGAAAAGGATATTTTTGATTTGTTCCAGCAATATAGAGTTGATAAGCTTCTGGCAATTGCGTCGGTGTGGCATCGGCAATTAGTCCTTGTCCAAGAATTTTCTCTGCAGTATGATTCAAGTAGTAAGGTTTGCCTTGGGCGTCTAGTACTGCTACTGCTACAGGCATTGCTTCTAAGAATTGAGCCAGTTTCCTCTCACTTTCGCGCACAGCTTCCTCGGCTTGATGTTCCAATTCAGCAGTAAGCTGATCGAAGTGTTCGGTAGTAGTTTCCAGCAAGATTTCTAAGTCAGTATTGTCGCGCTGCAATTCTAGACTGTGGTAACCAGCGATCGCGATCGCAGACCCCGTAAGTGCGACTAGGGGCGAAATCACAGGTAACCACCAGCTTAAGAGAAAGGCCAAATAACTACCACCAATCAAAATACTCCCTGTCAGCAAAATACTAATGCTAAAGATTGTCCATTTCAGGGATATATTATTAGAGAATTGCTTGGCTTGTAGCAAGATCCAACTCACATAGGCGCCAGTATAAGACCAAGCCAAAATCCACAGCCATTCTATGGGTTCTTCCCAAACTCTAAGAAAAGGACGCCCATCTTTGGCGCCACTCAAAATCTGGCTGGTTAAGTTAGCGTGAATCATTACACCAGAAAGGCGCTTGGGACTGCTGAACGGCCTGTTACTATAGGGAGTAAAGAAAAGGTCGTTGAGGCTTTGTGCAGTTGCACCGATCAAAATAACGCGATCTCGCAACATATCTGCTGGTATTCGGTTTTCGATCACATCCTTTAGCGATAGGTTATGAAAATTCTCTAAAGTCCCTCGATAGTTCAATAAAATCTGGTAACCACCAGTATTAACGCGAACATAGCCACCTTCATTTCCGGTCAAAGGGACAAAGACAGCTTTACCTAACCCCAAATGCTTCTGTTTGGCATCAATTATCTTGAGGTTAATACCTTCGCTTTCCAGATACATCAAAGCCAGTTTTGTTCCTAGGCTTAATTTGGTTTTACCATCCTCGGTTTGAACAGATAGTAGGCCTCGACGTACCTTACCATCTGCATCCAAAACTAAATCTGCTAAAGCTACTTGATCTAACTTACTCAATTTTGGCGGTGGACTAACAGGACTTCCCACCACTTTTTCTACGCCAATTAAGTTTGGTGTAGATTTAAATACGTTAACTAATGTTTGATGACCAGGTTCTACTGGCAAATTTCGATAAAGATCTAAACCAATGGCTCTAGGTTGCTGTTTTTTTATGTTCTGAATTACATTAGCCAATACAGCATCAGAAATTGGCCATTTCCCCACATAAGAGATATCTGACTCATCAATGGTGATAATTGTAATGCGTGGGTCAATTGGCTCACGGGGACGCAGCGTTAAAAATTGATCAAGAGTCACCCATTCTAAAAGCTGAAATAAGCCTAGGGAACCCAGAGCAATGACTATTCCTGCGACACTCGGCGCTGTAATCAGTAGGCCACGCCATCGCCAAATTCGCTTTTTAAGTTTAGGCCACATTGATTGTTAGCGCTCAAGAATAAAATGAGAAACTAACTTTCTAACAAATTTTTAGGTTGAGGTTCCACCCTAATTTAATATTGGCTTTGTGGCGATCGCTTGCAGTCCCGCTGACTTTAACAGTTCTTGCCACGTAGTTGCTAAGTTGGCATCACTAGGCTGCGATTTTCTAGCTTCAGCTAGGCTTTGTAAGGTTTCAAACCAAATGCCATTTTTTCCATACAAAGCTGCTCGTTCTAATAGTGTCTTATTCTGTAGCTGACTGAGCATCACTGGGTTTGGTTCAACGCGCCGAATTTTTCCTTGTACTCCAGGACTATCAGGCCTGAGTCCCTGGGAGTCAATGAGAACAAAAGTCCACTTATAATTTTTGCCAATTAAGAGAGAAGGTGCGTTATTTGGGAGTTGGAAATTGACAATCCCAGCTTTGCCAGTAATGGGAATTTTTGTTTGGTAATGAGTGTTATTATTTTCATCGGATAGACTAAAAAATATCTCTTTGGCGGAAGTTTCAGGAATATATAACAAGAAGGTGGGACGCTCTGAAACTGTTAACCCATTGTTAGTAGCTGGCATTAACGGAGTAATACACCCGCCGATGTTGATTATTTCTTGAGGGCAACCATTGCCACGGGAGGCTCCTCCAGCCGTATCATCTGGTTTCCCATCTCTGGGAGGCTCGAATGTGACGCCAGCGAACAAACTGCTGGGTATGCTTTGAGAAGAGTTAGCTAACTCTGACTGTGCCAATATTTTTGTTGAAAATCCAGGGACAATAACCAGTTCTATGGATAATGCGGCTCCAAGAAGTGTTAAAGGGATGAAAAAAGATTTTTGTTTTGTCATGGCCCTGTAACCTGTATAAGTGTGCTTAAGAATTATTAGTAGATTACCCTTTCCTCTCATCAGTAATAACTAGGTGGGTGGAAATAAACCCAACCTGAGTCGGGCGGGTTTTGAAAATGAGAAACTGGTTCACATCAGGCCTTATCCGTAAACCCGCCCCTACAAATTTATCTTGGTTTTTTTACGCCTACCTACTTACAACATATTTGTTTATTTTAATTGTCGCTACTGATGAAAAAAGAATTTTAACATTTTCTAGGCTATCTCAATTCAGTTAAAATGCGTATTTACTATTCCCATTAGTAGAGATACAAATCCTGAAGGTTAAGATTTTTAAAACAAGATTGCTGTCGCCATGTTCTTACAGCCAATTTCCCACGAGAATGAAGGGTGCCCAGTAAAAGGGATGCTCATACTTAGGTTGCTTCATCATATATTTTTGTGCCTTGCCCAAAGCCTCGGCTTTGCCTATGCCTTTAGATAGTTGCTGATAAAATTCAGTCATGAGTTTGGCAGTAGATTGGTCTTGAACTGACCAAAGAGTTGCCAAGGTACTGCGAGCACCAGAGCGTACTGCTACTCCCGCTAATCCTAAAGTCGCCCGCTTATCGCCAACAGCAGTTTGACAAGCGCTCAGGACAAGTAATTCAATTGGATTGCGTCGGCCTTGTTCTGTAGATCTCAATAAGTCTTCAAACTCTTTGACCTTAATTTTATCGTTCCAACTGAGAATAAATGTTTGCTCGGCGTTAGAACTAAACTGACCGTGAGTGGCTAAATGAACCACAGGAAAAGAACTCGCTGCTAGCTGTTTTTTCAGGTTTGTTTCTGTAAAATCCTGATTCAGAAATACTTTAGAATTACGCCCCAAAACTATTTGCTCTACTTCTATTTTAACTCCCGGTAGAGCTGAAAATCCTTGGCGAGCTTCGGTTATTCCACCTGTTAAAATTTTTAGTTGCTGTGTATTGAGCGATCGCGATGCAACGAGTTGTAAACCCGGAGCTAGGGCGATGTTGTATTTTGCTAGTAGATATTGCTTACCATCGTGGAGGGCCGCCATCGGTAGATTGCGCAATAAGCCATCCAGGACAAATACTAAGGTTTTTACTTTATTTTGAGTTAATTCTACTTCTGCGGGTCGGATCAACCAATCATAAACTTGTTGAGAAAGCCGCAAACGCTCCTTGGAAGAGAAAAATGGGTTTAGGGATTCTAGTAGTTGTTCTAAGGTTTTTTCTACATTATTTTGCGGTAATGCTGTTGCGTAGTAGCGCAGATTTTCTGCTGGTAGAGAGACGATAACCGCTAAACGATCTGGCAAAATAATCGGATAGATGACTGCTGCTTGCGGATCGATCTGGTCAATTTGCTCTGGTTTGGCATCTAAACAAGCTTCCCGAAAAAAGTTGTCTAATTCGGCTAGTTGCAACTTTTCAATTACTTCACGGGCTTGTTTGAGGTTTTTTTGATTGGGATTCGATTGCAACAGTAATCCCACTAGATCGCGGTAGACCGGTTCAACACTTTCCCGAAAGGAAAATTGCCAGTCGGGAATGGCTACTAAGTCACTACGCAGAGATTGCAAGTTATTCACAGCTTCAGTGTAAGATGCGATCGCCTTCTCTACCTCTCCTTGTTGTTTGAGAATTTTTCCTAGTTGTGCCTCAAAGCGAGCAACAATATCAGAAGCTCTTATTCCCTGAGCAATTACCAGTGCTTGCTCAGTCAATTTTTGGGACTCTGGCAACTGCTGAGTTTGTTCGTACAGATATCCTAGCTGACCAAGGGCGTAAGATTCAGCTCTGGGATCTTTGAGCATTTTCGCCTGTTGGACAGCTTTTGCCAGTATCCGTGCAGATTTTTCTGTGTACAGTGTACGCTCAGGACTCTGGATTTTGATCAGACTCTGAGCAAAGTTAACCTGAGCGTAAATAGCGTCTCGACTTGGGGATAAATTAGCTAGTTCAGACTGTATAGATGGTAACAAGGCTTGGGCTGCTTTCCATTCCCCTGCTTCCTCCTGACATGGGGGAACCTGTGAGGAACAGCTTTGATTTCTGATTTCCACTAAAAGGCTTAATTGGTTGAGAAGGCTCTCTACTTTTGCTAAAGGTGTTCTTGCCTTTTCAGCCGCTTTTTGATATAATCCAACAGCTTCTTTGGGATTGGTAGAGCTTCTGAGTGTATTGCCCAGGCTGAATAGAGTAGCACTAAGATCTGCGGGGGAATTGATCTGCTGCGCGATCGCCAAACTTTGCTCTAAAACCTGCTGGGATTTAGTTAAGTCTCCCACAACTTGCAGGGCGACGCCCAGACTACGTAAACCCTTAGCTTTGAGCGAAGAATTGGGTAAAGCTTGCAGATTGGCATTCAACTGCTCTAAGGTAATTTTTGCCCGTCGGTACATTCCCAAATTTTGCAGCGCTTGGACTTGGTTAATTTGACTACCCAACTTCCCAGCTTGATCACCAGCCTCAGCATAGGCTTTTTCTGCTTGTTTCCAGGTATTGAGGGCAGTTTCGGTTTGTCCCATCGCTAGCTGGAGACTTCCTTGAGTATTCAGGATCTGGGCGAGAATTTGTTTGTTGTTGCTTGCAAGTTGTGCGTTGTTTGTGATCAGTTCTAAGCTTTGGGAAATCGCTTTTTGAGCTTCCTGCCATTGTCCCAATTCTTGATCAGCCAAGGAGAGATAGCTCAAGCTTAGGGCTTGATTTAGGCGATCGCCTGCCACTTCGTAATCTACAGCAGCCTGTTGCCAAAGGTTAGCAGCTTCTGCGAACCGTCCGGCCTCGTAGAAGGTTCTACCTTGTTGCAATTTGAAACCTAACCCCCCAGCCCCCTTCCCTACTAGGGAAGGGGGAGCAATGTTCCCCTCTCCTAAGAGGAGAGGGGTTAGGGGAGAGGTCAGAGTATATTTAGCGGAAGAAGGCAAAACTAGGGAAGGGGGAGCAATGTTCCCCTCTCCACCCCCCTCATTCCCCCCTAACAGGGGGGATGACAAAGGACGAAGCCTTTTATTCGTGAGAGGGGTTAGGGGAGAGGTCAAGGTATGTTGAGCTGAAGAAGGCAAAACTAGGGAAGGGGCAATGTTCCCCTCTCCACCCCCCTCATTCCCCCCTAACAGGGGGGATGACAAAGGACGAAGCCTTTTATTCGTGAGAGGGGTTAGGGGAGAGGTCAAGGTATGTTGAGCTGAAGAAGGCAAAACTGTTGTTACAAGCAACAGAGACAGCAGTGCTAACCAAAAGCTGTAATGAACAAATCTCCAGAGCGAGCGGATTTTTCTCATTGGAGAATTACCTCCCTTGCGAGTTGAGGGTATAGCAATTAGCAGGCCTGAACAAAGGAGTTTGAGGACTATTTTCAGACCGAGGGGTAACCAACTCAATCTCACCTTTAGCATTAATTACCCATCCAGTCGCCTCTACAAGTGGGGATTTGGCCTTGGGGACTGGCAACTGGGAAGATCTGGGTGCACCTACAAGACCTAATTGTCCCTCCAAAGGGCGCAAATCCTGCCAAATTGTCTTACCTCGAAGCGTCTGACTGGGGTCTTCTGGTAAGCCACCTCTTCCAGTAATTACAAAAGAGTTTCCTCTATCGGTCGGACAACCAGCGGCAATTAAGCGACTTGGGTCAACAATATTTTCTGGTAACTCAACTAATCCTTGAGAGGGATTAATCCCCAGGATATTGATGATCACAATCCCATTAAACTCAGGGCCACGATCAGAAGTAGCGGTGATGTCACTTTTTGGCGTCGGTTTCAGTTGATACTGAAGGCCAAAGATGCCAGAAGCGGTGATGCTGACTCGACCTCCAGAGCCTTTTTGAGCATTAGCTGTGATATCGCTATTTTCAATAGGCACTGCAACTAAGGTGTCGGTTCTAATATTTATGTTGCCGCCATCAGTACTACCTGCGTCAGTTCTAATCCTGCCACCACGACGCAACAGGATTTCTCTGGCCTGTAGGTTGATATTTCCACCTGCACCAGATGTGGTAGTGGCATTAATGCTACCTTGATTGTCAAGAAGAATAGCCTCTGCTTTAACGTCGATCTTTCCAGCATCTCCCGTTGTGGTGGCGGCATTAATG
>JAYFMV010000087.1:0-20070 GCA_042408245.1 Potamolinea sp. | reverse complement strand
CCGCACGATCATCGGTTGTACTTGAAATACCACATTCAAGCCATCTCGCGTGGCGTTTGTCGTGACGCGGGCCTCGGAAAATAAACCAGTATTCAAAATTGTCGCAACATCATTATCTAACTGGCTTTGACTGGTTGGTGAACCAGCGCGAGTGCTAATTGTACTCAAAACAAGCTGCTGTAGTTCCGCTGTTGCACCGTTTACCTTGACATCCGTTGCTGTGACGGCTAAATCGTTGGTAATCTTCGGCTTTGCAGGTGTCGGTGATGGAGTTGTAGGTTGAACAGCAGGTGTTCCCGGTGACTGGATTGGTAGGTTGAACTGGTGTTACAGGAACTACCACATTATTGTTATTCGTTGGCCTACTTGGAGTTTGCGCTACTTGGGCAAATTCTCTAGCTTTAGTAGTTTCCGGTGTCGCAATACCCGCTTCTTTTTGTGGTGTGGAGGGTGTACCCACAGGCACTACATAGTTACTAGCTGTCGCTTTCGGGGTAGAATTCGCGACATCTGGAGTGGCTAGCGCTTGTTGGCTGAAGTCGGCGGCCGCGAGAACTGCCAAGGTGGAAATTGCAACAGCTTTGTATAGCATAAAAGTAGCCTCGATAGTTAGTTATTTAGTGAATGCATGCCGCATGCAAAATGACACAGAGCTCCCCCAACCCCCCGGAGTTCGGGGGGACGTTAGTAACGAGGAGGCTTATGAGGCTTTCAGCCTTGATATTCCCTACAAAGTCTGTAAGTCTTCTTTTGTTTAACCAGACAGTTTCTGTAAGCGTTAGGTTCCTCAGACTGTGCCACATCTGAATCTGCCACACTCATACTGAGTAGAAACATTCTAAGTAGAAACATTTCCTGAAACGTCTCTACAGTGGGTCAGAAGTGCTCGTGATATCATTTCCCTAGGCATCGGAATTAACCGAGATTAGGAGCCAAAAACTCTGCGTTCTCTGCGTGACCCTCTGCATTCTCTGCGTTAAAAAAAGCATTCCAATGCCAAGGGATTCGAGATGAGGGGGTAATTTAACTGGATTTGGTATCAATCAGGCGATCAGCTTAGCGCACACCTCTAAGCGGCTCGTTGCAACTTCCACAAGTTAATAATTTTTGTAAAATTAGCTGGTTAGATTGTGCAAAATAGCGTATTGCTGATACGATAAGGGTTTGTTACAAAAGAGTTATAAAAAATCAAGTTTTCTTGCTTAGAAAAAGCAGCAAGGCTCAATTTAGATTAGGCTTCTTGCAAAAAATCCGAAGTTAAGGTTTGGAACCGCAGATGGACGCAGATAAACGCAGATAAATACAGATAAATACAAATAAATACAGATAAAATCGGATTTGGGTTTTGGTTTCTATAGGCTTTGGCAAGATGTTTATGATTCAAACTAATCCTTTTTCTGTACTTGTATTGAATTTTTAATTGTCAAAACACTCAAGGAATAATTAATCATCGCTTATGCAACTTCTGTGCCTTAGCAATGGTCATGGAGAAGATGTCATTGCAGTTAGAATTTTACAGGAATTGCAGCAAAATCAAGCTGCTCCAGAAATCGCGGCTTTACCTTTAGTGGGTGAAGGATTAGCTTACAACCAAGCAGGTATTCCGATTATTGGTCCAGTGCAGAAAATGCCTTCCGGTGGCTTTATTTATATGGAAAGCCGTCAGCTACTGCGAGACTTGCGAGGTGGTTTGCTGCAATTGACATTTTCTCAGTGGAAAACTGTCCGTCGTTGGCGCAAAAAAGGAGGCGTAATTTTAGCAGTTGGGGATATTGTGCCGCTGTTATTTGCTTGGATGAGTGGTGCACCTTATGCATTTGTTGGGACAGCAAAATCTGAGTACTATATTCGGGATGAAGCAGGAATTTTGCCCAAGCGCTCGCGAACTGAAACTTGGTCTGGTTCGGTATATTTTCCTTGGGAACGTTGGCTATTGAGTCGCAAGCGTTGTCAAGCAGTTTTTCCTAGAGATAAGCTGACAACTGAAACTTTGAAAAATTGGCCGATTCCAGCTTTTGATTTGGGTAATCCGATGATGGATGGAGTTTACCCGAACAATCCAGCAGCAATGTTTTATGAACCAGATGCAGAATTGAAAGAAATACAGCGTTCGCTGGTGATTACTCTTCTTCCTGGTTCTAGGGCACCGGAAGCTTATGATAATTGGGAGAAAATATCCCAGTCATTAAGTGGGTTAATGCATACTTTTCGAGATAGAAAGCTGTTGTTTTTAGGAGCGATCGCACCAGGATTAAGTCTCGAACCTTTGCAAAAAACCCTGGAAGAACAAGGCTGGCGTCCGCCATCTTCTCCATCTATGTTAGCGACACTTCAGATTCAGGATGAAGATGCTCTTGTCTTTACCCAAAAAAGCGCGACCATAATTTTGACACAGCAGGATTATAATTTTTGCTTGCTAAAAGGAGATTGTTGCATCGCGATGGCTGGAACAGCAACAGAACAGTTTGTAGGTTTGGGAAAACCAGCAATTGCTATTCCTGGGAAAGGGCCTCAATTCACTCCTACTTTTGCTGAAGCGCAAAGTCGTTTATTAGGCCCATCCTTGATTGTAGTTGAGCAGCCAGAAAAAGTTGCGGGTGTAGTGCAGCATTTATTACGCGAACCAGATTGGTTGCAGTTAATAGCAGAAAATGGTTTACTACGCATGGGTGAACCGGGTGCTGCTGCGAGAATTGCTAACAGTTTGCTGGAAAAATTTGAGAGTAAGTGAGGAGGTTTGAGAGACTAGATTGTTTGATGTTTAATTGTTAGATGTATCTACTTATCAAGTTGAAAAAATAATGCTACAAATTGTTCTCTGTCCGCCTCACCATGCTTTTCATTCATAGCAAACATTTTCGTAAAGGATGAGTGTTAAACTGCACTGAGTCTTACGAGAATAGATTGAGAGATAAGGAAGGTTAGCAGTTGAAAGAGTTCGATAAACCAATTCCACAAGCAAGCCTCAACATTGTTGAGAAGACCAGATCTAATCTATTTGCTTGGCGTGGTCAGTTTTCGCCACAGCTTATTGAAGTCATATTAGATGCATATTGTCTGCCTAACTCAGTCATTCTTGATCCTTTTGTGGGTAGTGGAACTGTTTTGCGAGAGGCAGGTACTTTCATCTTTGAGGCACATGGTTTTGAAATTAATCCAGCAGCTTGGATTCTTAGCAGAACATATGAGTTCATCAACCATCCTCAAAGAAAAGAGGTCATAAAAAACGTTAGAGATAAAATAGATAAAAATTTTCCTTTTAGAATTTTTGAAGATAGTAGTCAAGTGCCAAATTGGGCAGAAGTTTTCCAAAATATTAGAAGTGAATTAGATGAGTATTCTCTGAAACTATTTGATGCCTTAATAATCCTTCTTGATGTTGAAAAGAATAGAATTACCAATAATTTTATACAAGCTAAATTTACCGATTTAGTGAAAGTAGTAGAAAAGTTGCCTTATTCCGAAAAGCCAATTAGAGTTGGTCTGTCTGATGCCCGTTCTCTCCCGATTAAGAACAACCAGATAGATTTTGTTGTGACTTCTCCACCTTACATAAATGTATTTAATTATCATCAGAACTACCGAAAATCTGCTGAGTTCCTAGGATGGGATTTATTAAAGATAGCAAAGTCAGAAATTGGGTCTAACAGAGCGAACAGAGGAAATCGCTTTTATACAGTAGTACAATACTGCTTAGACATGGCTGATACGCTAAGGGAGCTTTCAAGAGTAACTAAAGATGATGCTCGAATTGTCTTTGTTGTGGGACATGAATCAAATGTTCTTGGAGTGCCCTTTTACAACGCTGACATCATTGAAAAAATTGGAGTAAGAACGGGGCTTTTTTCTAGGGTTTTGAGGCAAAAGAGAGAATTCAGAAACAAATTCGGAAAAATTATTAGAGAGGATTTAATTAACTTTCGCAACTTGAACAATAAGTGTCACCAAGAAACAGCAGAAAAAATTTCCAGAGAAGTAGCATTTGATGTATTGAAAACTGCTCTTTCTTCGGTTTCTTCCAAAAATATTGAATATTTAGAAGATGCAATTGAAAAATTTAAAGATATTGGAAGAACACTGACATTAGATAAGAGATGCTATATCTATCAACATCAACCACATCAGGCTGTCCACATAGCAAGTCCAACACCTTCTAAATCAACCTAAGCTATGCCTGAACTTTCTCGTCCTCATTACGCGAAACTAATAGCATGTCTTAACAACCGTCGGCTACCTGAAGCTGATAAAGAACGGTTAGAAGAAGCTACTAGAAAGTATCATGAGTGGATTGCTGAATTGGAGGCAATTGAGCGTGGTCAAGCAGACACAGTAGAAAAGTTAGTTGAAGCTACTAATCGATATAAACGTTTGATTGAACTTGAGCTAATATTCGATAGCTCAGACAATTTTTTGTATAGGCAAAAGGGTCAGCTAAAACTAGATAATACAATCCTAGAAGAATTCTTGCCGCAAGTAGTTTTCCGGAGTTTAAAAGGAATAGATGATTCTTTCGAGTTAGGGCCAAGAAATACATTTTCTGGGCTTAGTTTCCTATCCTCTATTGGCAATCTTGGTCAAGGTGGTGAACCAAGCATTAGAACTAAGGATCAGGATTTTATACTTGGCAAAAGGCTATACTTAAAATCATCTTTTGATCCTGAATTTCAAGATTACAAGTTGATTGAGTCACATCTTGGCTATGTGTGCGCGGAATGCAAGACAAATTTAGATAAGACCATGTTTCAAGAAGCGGTGGCAACAAGTAGAGATCTTAAGATAGCTGTCCCTGGATCTTTATATTTTTTGATTTGCGAATTCCTTGACATGACACCAATTTCAATAATTTCAACTCAAATTGATGACGTTTTAATTGTGCGAAAAACTAAGCGTCTGTCTTCTAACATTAGACAAGAATATCGAACACCAGAGGAAAGACAACTTCATAGACAGGAATATGTAGACTTTTTGGATGCTTCTAAGTACTACCCTGATGTATTTCAAAGAATGATCGATAAGATCCAAGCTCTAATTGACGATACAAGTCCATCAATGGAAAATGTTCTAAATCAGGGACATTTCTAGCTAGGAGTATCTCTGTAAAAACGTACTTTCAGTTCGTTCTGTTATTTTTGTGCTTTGCCTAGGATTTGAGACGTACTTTGAGTTCGTTTTCATTTGTATGAGTTCTGAAAGTTATCAAGAGGCTAAACGGCTTTTAGGAGAAAGGGTTCAATCACTTCGCAGAGAACGCAGAATGACACAAGAGCAACTTGCAGAGCTTACAGAGAAATCGATTGAGCATATCAGTTATATAGAGCGTGGTGAACGCGCACCATCCTTTGAAACAATTTTAGACATTGCTGAGGCTCTTGAAGTATCAGTACCGTACTTAATGAACGTCATTCCTCAAGCTGAAATCAGCACTAACTTTTTCTCTGAGTTACAGACTCCAGTAGTTTCACCTTCTCTTGTGGAACCAGTTGAAGAACCAGTTAATACAACCAAAGAACGTCGCTCAGATTTAGAGCGTTTACAGGTATCTCTGAAAGCTATCCAGGAATTGCAAAGCCTTGCACATGAGTATGGTATCAATGATGTTTTTCAAGACAATGGAGGCAAAGTTCTTCAAGTACTAATTCTGCTTGGTTTACGAATATCACCTGGACGGGAAGGCAATAATGCACTTGATACTGAAGGAAATGAGTATGAATTAAAGACAATAAATAAACTTTTGAGTAGGAGCGTTACCACACATAATCATCTCAATCTAGACATCCTCGCCAAGTATCGATCTGTGAAAGCTTGGTATATTGCTGTTTACGAAGGAATAGTGCTAAAAGCAATTTATAAAGTTAATCCTGCTGCACTTGAAGTCAAATTTAGTTATTGGGAATCAAGAATAATTGGAGGAATGAAATCTATCAATAATCCTAAAATTCCTCTAGCATTAATTGAGAGAGAAGGTGAGTTAGTATATCCCAAGCAAAACGAGCAGATGACTCAAGGCAAATTACCAATCTAAAATCAACTTCAGAATTTTATCGACAACTGTTTTGATCTAGTCAAATAGATTGATTCTTTCTGACTAAGAAGCTTTTCGTAAAGGGTCTTAGTATCACTGGGATTTTGAACTTTATCTAGAAAACGAAAGGCTGATGCTGCTAAGTACGGGGCTTCTTGCTCAAAAGCTATCCAACTTCTTTCTAACTCCTCAGCTACAAATCCTGTTGTATTCGAGCCTGCAAATATATCTAAAACCTTATCTCCCTGAGTGGTTAAAAATTTAATGAAAAATGATGGCAGCTTTTGAGGAAATCTTGCTGGATGAGGAGATAAGGCAATAGATTTAAAGTTTGATTAAAATTCGATAATTGTCAGTACTAAGTCAACTGAGTCAGCTTCAAGCTGATCTAGTAACAGAAGGGAATCGCCAACATAAGCGGCACCGTAGTCTGTGGTATAGAGAGGATTGGGAAGTGACATTAAAAGACGCACTGATAGTTCGTTTTTTACTATAGTGCTAAAATGCTGGAGTGATATATTTTGCACCTAAAATTTGCCAAGACTATTGGTAAACGGCACGGCATAACTCCCTAACTACAATAGAATAGCAATGCTTGAGACGAGGCTAAGCTGATGACAGTTCGGCAACCCCGTTACAGTAAGGAAGAATTTGCTCGACGTGGCGACGAAATCTATGAAACCCAGGTGCGTCCTCAAGTTGAAGCAGCAAATTATGGCAAAATTGTAGTGATCGATATTGAAACCGGAGCTTGGGAAGTTGATGATAGTGAAATAGCGGCTTGCGCAAGGCTAGAAGCACATCACCCAGATGCTCAAATTTGGATTGTCCGTGTTGGTTCCCGCTATGTGCGTAGGTTTGGGGGACGCACGAAGAAAGCAGTATTAAAAGACGGTGGATTCTAATCAGCTTGTTGAATCTTTTCCATCAAAATAGCCTTTACTTCGCCTTCAGGATCAGCAAGATCGAAAGGATAGGGTTGATAAGCAGCATTCGGATCGCGACGGCTGATTAACACTTCCAATGCAGCGCGGAATGCTTCCTCGTCATTTCTATGTGCTGAAATATACTGCTTTAACTCAGCATTAGTCATCTGCTGTAGGTTCGGTGTCATAGCACGAAGTCCCAATTTCCATCCTCTTTTATTATCAGCCCAATTTCCTCAGCTACTCCAGCTTGGATGTAGAGTGTTTTCAACTTTTGGTCATAGCGGAAAACCTGGATTGGCTGGTAAAGATTGGAAAGCAACTGACAAAGAAATATCGCTGTGTTTGACTGTTGCTGTGTTGGCAAGTTGCCACTCCTCAAGATACACCAACTGTAGCCTATCAGAAGTTAATTCGTACACGCACTATTCACCAACGGACAATCTCCTTCTACTTCAATCACACCTGACTCAACACCACCATAACTTTGCCCTCTTCTTCCTCGAAAACGTACATGAACCTTTTCTTCAGTAATTGGGCCCAAAGACAACTCTAAAATTTGCTCAACAATACCAGCAGCTTTCAGATAAAAAATCGCTTGCAGTCGCGCTAATTGTAGGAAAACTCTTGGCCTATCCTTATACATAGGATACAGAGACTGCAACACACAATCTGCGGTAGAAATTGGCCCATTGCCTCTAATTAAATTCTCCAACATTTCACGCTCAGCCATCGCTGAAGTGAAAATTTGAGCATCCCTCAGCATCAGCATCTTTGGCGGATCATTCAGTAAAAGCCGCCTAACTTTTAACTGGGCAATCTCATCTGCTGAATAAAGTTGTTTACGTCCTTTAGTTGATTGCGCAGCCAGATTATTTCCATCATCCTTAATGTATTCCGGTTGCAGTGTCAGTGTCCAAACTTGGCAATCCCCTCTTGGTGAGGCTTCAACACTCTTGACTTTAACCATAAATCCATCATTTTGATAGGCAAATTTGATGGTTTTCGACTGTTCCAAGTTGGGACGAAACGACTGAATTACCGCATCATCCTGGATGCTTTTAGAAGGAATCTGAATCGTCAGTTTGCCATCGGGATGTTGACTGTAAGTTTCTACTTGAAAGAAGTGTTCATGCAACAATACCCATTGTCCAGATGTGTAGATTACTGGTTTGGCATCATAGCTGCTGGACTCTCGTTCATTTTGTGCCGAATCAAATTCCCATTGACTTGTAAAAGGTGTTGGATAAATGGGAGGAATTTGATACACAAAAACTGAATCTGGCATATTTTTCAGCTTCTTTGGCACCAAATCACTTGGTTTTAACGCCAGGGGATTTTTGACTACTTCATACACAGTTTGAGAAAGACAAATTCCTCCTGGTTGTGCTTGCGCTTGTAGTCGCGCTGCAATATTGACGCCATCTCCCATGACATCGCTACCATTAAAAAACACGTCTCCTAAATGAATGCCAATTCGATGAGTAAGGACATCCTCCGGAGCAAGTTTAGTCGCAGCGTCAGCTAAGCTTAATTGGATTTCTTGGGCACAGCCAACGGCTTTGACAGCACTGTTGAAGTACATTAATAAAGCATCGCCAATTGTTTTGAGTACTTTGCCTTCAAACTTCTGACACAGTTGTTTCATTAAGCGGAAGTCCCGGCGAAGCAAATCCAGAGTATACTCTTCGTTTGCTGCCATCAGCGCACTAAAGCTGACGACATCGCTAAAGATGATTGCAGCAAGAGTGCGTTGTCCTCTGATTTCTGATGAAAGAATTTGCTCTTTGGTAAACATATGCAATAGGTCGTGCTAAGTATTACTTAAGTACAATGGTTGGCTGTGTAGACTTAGTGACTTAAGCTCATATCTCTATTGAATGCTGATTAAACCCAATTAGGTAGTACTTAATCTAATCTAGTCACAGAATTCATCTAATCTTTGTATTGCAGGTCCTGATAAGCTGGATTCCTGTACAAAAGTTTACATAATAATGGGGAATCGGTCATTAGACAATCGTACAACAAACAACAAATAGCAAAAGTTAATTAATAATCGGAACTTTCAAGTAATTACTTTCGTCGCACTAAAGCAATCGGGAGTAGAGATTGCGCAGCAAAAGCTGTTTGCGGTCTCATCCAACAATCAGAGTGTTAAACCGCGACGGCGGTATAATTAATAGTTGGACTGCTTAGGTATTGGTGAAGACATTACTTGAAGGTTGACTATAATATTCAGGGTAAAGTTTTGTAGCAAAATTTTCAAGAGGATGAAGCCATTGATGTTTGAAGATTTATTGAATAGAGGTTATTTGACATCTGCTTATTGAATAAATCTGTTAAGTTCTTGCACTAACAGATGCACGGTTGTGGATGGATTGTCTCTAACTGGAATGTGAGTATCGTAGTGCTTAAGAAGATTTTCAGCATGCCTAATAGCCGTCGGTTGCTTCTCCAATAGCTCGTCATAAATCGTCTCACTATTTTTCTGATATGGCCGTCCAAGTAAAGAGGTCAACTTCCTTCCATAATCACTTCGAGGAATACCAGTATTTAGAAATTCAAAATGTAAAACATACCATAGTTCAAAAGCTTCATTAGAATAAGCTACTTTAAATCCTTGATTAGTCGCATTGTGGGTAGCGTTATTAAAATCTTCTACAGTCCAAGCATCACGATCGAAAACACACCAGACCTGATCGTAATCTTCTTGCTCTTTCAGTTTTTTCGCGCTGTTAACCAGTTTGCTAGGGTTTTCTCCCAATCCCTGAACATCTATTTCAGCAACATTTTTAGGAACACGAAAACTTCTAAAATAATTAGGTTCCGTTTTCTCTCCTTCACATACAATTAAGAATCTCTGTCTAACTTCTCGGGTATCAACTTTTCTAAGTGAATATACACGAGAACTATTATTTTTTTTAGGCATGGGAGTCAAGCAAATGATTCAAGTTTCCAATATAGGGAATTGCACCATATTTACCTTTAATATAATCACTCTCAAATGACGCATCATTACGTATCTTATATTCTGCTAAAGAATATAGATCTGTTGCACCATATCTATTTTTTTCAGTAAACCAAATTTGATCCCTACGAAAGATATTGTTACTAAGCAAGTTAGTATCATGGGTCATGAATATTAACTGAGCATTATTTGGATTCGTCTTATTGGAATTAAATAGCTCAACAATTGCACGACTGATTAAAGGATGAAGCCTTGCATCAAGTTCATCAATAACAAGAACTTCTCTCTTCTTTATGGCAGTTACTATTGGTCCAGCCAAGGCAAAAACTTTACAGGTTCCATCAGATTCATGATTATTTAAGTCAAATTGTTCAATTGATTTATAGTTGCCGTTTTCGTCAAACTTTTTATGTACAGTACCAATTGAAGTCGCTTTACCTCCCGCAGCCCTAACAATAAGCTTCTTGAATTCATCAGGCATATAATCAGGTAGCGCATCAATTGCCAAATCCTCCTGTTGAACTTTTATTTCATCAATACTTAAGTCCAATTTCTTGATCAACTGGAGAATATCACTTTTATTCTCATTATTTATTAAACAATTAATCGTATAATTTAAATATGCTTGATCATGCAGTCCAGAAATAATATTCAGTTTGTCAGTTACCCATTCTAAAATTTTCTCGGCAAGCTCAACATTGAATTGAGCAGAAACAGACAAAAAAAGTGCATTGTTTCTTGTTCTCTGTTGAATGCCGTCGGCATCATAATTTTTAGATGTTTTGATACTACTAAGCTTGCGTTCAAAAAGCTTGGTTTCTCTTATCTTAGGAACATAAAATAGCCACTCTGAGACAACTCTTTCTCGAGTTGCCTCAAATCCATATCTATACTTTCGACCATCCATAAAAAAAACCAGTTCAAAATAGGATGATTTATTTTCAGTATCTGTACTGAGTCGAAAAGGCTCTACATTTATTTCATCAGTACTCTGGGTATCTTTGGATGAGTTAACCATAAACGACTTCATGAATTCCAAAGCTTTAGCTAAGTTACTTTTGCCACTGGCATTTGCCCCGTATATTGCGGCACTCTTAAGTAGAGTGAGGTCATCATCTACTGCAAAAACGTTGCTTTCATCGAGTCTTTTATCTCTTGAGACAAGATTAGCTGCCACCATGCTAAAGGTGACTTGCTCCTTGAACGATCTGTAATTACCAACACTAAATTCGATAAGCATGGCGTATGGTTTGGGCTTAATGCAGAAATTTGTGAAAAAATCACAATTACCTAAGCCAAGGATAGCAATAATTGAGTTCAAATGTTAATTTATAGGATTGTCTTATCTGCATACATCTGAACTACTACAAAGGCGCGCGGCATAACAAATCGATGGAGGTGACCGCCGAGAGGTTGTCTGCGGCGACTCATGATGAGTATTGGACACTTTTGAATACTTATTCACCGTACCTAAAATTAGGCCCTCAGACCAAGGAAGCTTTGTTTGTTAGAATATCGCACAGAAGATTCATGTCAAAGGAAGTCACTCTATATAGAAATAGACTACAAACGACTTGGGATTGTTTTAAATTTATCTGGAGAACCTAAAGAATAATCTTCAAGCTTGAAATCACCAAAAGGTTTATTTTCTAAACGCGAGCGCAAGGCTTCATCGAGAATTACACCTGGGGTTTGTTTTTTCACTCCAATAATAATAATACTTCTTTGGTAGGATGTTAAATCCTGATTTGCTTGACAATTTCCACCGCGAAACTGTCCGAGATTTAATAACCGATATCCTTGAACAGTAGAAACATCACTAAATATTTTTTTGACTAAAAGCTGTATTTGCTTCGCTCGTTCAGAAGCCCTACTTTCTTCCAATTGAGGAGAACCTTCACAAGAAGCTGTACCCACAGAAATAATTTCATTGGGGTTTTCCATTATCCTCTTGATACCTTCTTGTTCCAGGTTGGATTTTAAGGAATCTAGGTTGATAGTCGTGTCGTTATATTTGACTTGATAGGAACTCCCAATCTGCCATTTATATTCAACCGAAAGCACAGCAATATTAAATTCAGCAGTCCTACCTTTACTATCCGTTCCTGCTACATAAGGGAAGTAATCTACCTTACCTTTTCTTTGGGGAGATTGAGCGGGTGTTGGTATTAAGGTAAATTTGGGGTGGGAAACAGCTAAGGCGACTAAACCAATTAATCCTAACGCTATCAACAACAAGGCAATTATCAGAGCTAAAGGTAATTTTTCTCTTTCCTTATCTTGCCGTGGCAAGGTTTCAACTAGCGGCGGTTTACCTACTACATTCACGGTTTCAGTTAATTGGCTTTCACTTGCTTTTGCTGGACTACCTACCACATTTACAGTTTCTGCAAGTTGACTTTCACTTTCCTCTAAATGCCTTAAAATCTCTCGTGCATTTGCAGGGCGACTGTCTGGTTTACGCGCCATTAACCAGTCGATTAAATTCAAAAACTTGGGTGAGATTCCCGAAGTGAAATTGTGCCATTTCAAGACATCATTCTGAGGATCATACATCGTATTTGGATGCTTAAGAGTCAGCAAAAATACAAAGGTACGCCCCAAGGCAAAGAAGTCTGATTGTACACAAGCATTCCCATTGATTTGTTCTGGTGCACTGTAGCCAGATGAAATAATCGCTGTAATGCCATATCCTGCATTTCTTTTGGCTAAGTAGGTTTTTGTAACTTCCCTTGCTGTACCAAAGTCAATCAATACCAGTTGCCCATTTGGTCTGAGCATGATGTTAGATGGTTTAATATCCCGATGCAGATAATTTTTACCATGCACCAGCATCAATATCTCTGTAAGCTGTTTCAACCATGCTGTTGCTTGCTGTTCGGAAATGGGGCGATTTCCATTTTGTGCAAGCCATTCCTCTAAGTTGGAACCTGCGATTTTTTCCATTACAATGCAGTGCAGGCTTTGACCAGTTCTATTCTGAAACTGGAAGTAACCATCTACTTTGGGAATTGCTGGATGATTCAATTGTCCTAAGACAACTGCTTCTTGCTCGAATAGTTCTACTGCTTTGCTATCGCTATTGAGGCCTTCTTTGAGTACTTTGAGGATTTTGGCTGTACTCCCTTCCTCGGCTTCATAGATTTTGCCAAAGCCTGTTTTGTCACTCAACAGACGTATCACCCGATAACGTCCTTGTAAAAGTAAGTCGGAACCACAACCTTCACAGAAGCGGTTGCGAGCGTTGTCTATGTCGTCTGGTTTAGGACAAGTCGGATTAATACAAATACTCATCGATAGTCGCAGCGTAAACCTTTAGAGTTTGTTATCTCTAGTTTAGTGCTGTGTATCTCTAATTTTTGGGCGTTAATGCACAGCATGACTGGACTCTTCGGATCGACTCCCAAAGAGCACTGCGCAGATCGCTATTAAATTTAGTTTTTACCCGCTATCCCATCTCTAATTGTCTTGAGAACTGGATAGATAAGCGTATCGTTGCTGTTGCATTGCTTCCAGTCGCGAAAGAAAATTCTCTGTATATCTTTTGGCTTCTTTGAGAATAGCTCGCCAAAGTTCGTGGAGCTCTGGCAAATTTGAGCATCTTTGCATTAAAGCACGACAAGCAGCAAGCCATTGTTCTATTTTCCGGTAACTGACGAAGTAACCGCCTAATCCTTTGATGTGTACCCAGAGGACATTGTGCCATTTTTCCCAGTTGATGATGCGTTCTTGGCTGATTTTCAGCAGTTTGGCGATTTGTCTGTAAGTCAAGTTGAAGGTTTGGGGGTTGATGCGCCGGCGTAGTGGTTGCATAACTGTAGTAGATGTGATTTTTTTGTTTCTTAGTACTATTATAACATATTTTTTGGCTATTATGCTCAATATTTTGAACATTGATTTGGTAATTAACCTCTGACACCATAGAAATCATGGGAAAAGCAGGTAAAGCTCTGAGGCAAGTGTTGCAAGCCTACAAAATTAGCCAAAATAAATTGGCGGTGGTGATGGGAATTGGGCGCTCAACCATGCACTATTGGTATAGTGGGACAGCAGTTCCGTCTGCTGATGCAGTGTTGGAAATTAGGAAGGGACTGCGGAAGATTGATCCAGCAGCAGCGGATGATTTTATTCGGTTGTACTTGGATGAGTCAGAGGAAGAAGAGAGGGAGTCCTAGCTACGAAAGAAAATCTACTGAAACAATCTACTGGAGACGGTTTCCCTGGGTTCTTGTTCACGAAACAAGCGACGACGTTTGCGTAAGGGCTTTTTCCCACCAGGGAACTCATGCAGCAGTACGTAAAAACAGGGGATGATAAATAACGTTAAGACCGTGGCCAGGGATAACCCGGAAAAGACGACGATACCTAAAGGTTGCAGAAACTCCGATCCTTCCCCAATTCCTAACGCTAGGGGAAACAATCCCAAAACCGTGGTAACAGTAGTCATCATAATTGGTCGTAGACGCTGAGGCGCGGCCTTGAGGATAGCAGTTTGTCGATCCACACCCTCTTGTTCACGGATTTGGTTAGCCAACTCAATCATAATGATGCCAATATTGACCACAATTCCCACCAGTAACACAGCCCCCACAAGTACCGTTGCACCGATCGCCGTTTTAGTAACATACAGCCCCAATAACCCACCCGCAAGAGCAAGAGGAACGGTGAACATAATCACCAATGGGTCAATAATTGAGTTGTACTGCACCGCCATAACGATGAATACTAAGAAAGCCGCTAATCCGCCTAAAAGTTTCAAAGCGTCTTGTAGTTGCTGATTGGTTTGGGAAGCAGAACTAGGAAGAATACTCACACCTTCCGGTAACTTCAAGTCAGTAAGTACCGCATTTGTTTGGGCGATCGCCTGACTCAAAGTTGCTCCCCCAGCGAGATTTCCCGCAATTAGGAAAACCTGACGCTGATTGATCCGCTGAATTTCCCCCGGTGTCTGACCAGACTCAATTTTCGCCACATCTCCCAAACGGACTTGGCGATTATTGCTGACAAATAAGGGAATTTGCTCTAATTGTCCAGGACGCTGTATCTCTTCCTGATTTAACTGTACTCGCACATCTACCAGACGTTCCCCCCGCTGTAGTTGCGTTGGTACTGAACCCTGAACCGCTGTTTGGACTGTATTGCCAATCTCCTGAGCAGTTAAATTAAATTGACTGACTCGTTCCCAATCTGGTCTAATTTGTATTTCCGGTTGTCTCGCATCTGCATTGGGACGGAAACGCGCCAAAGTCACACGCTCATCCAGCGCTTCCAGGACTTGACGCCCTGCTTCTGTCAATTTGGCTTCATCAGTCCCCTGAAGCGTTACATCAACCTCCGCGCCTCTTACAGGCGAGTTTGTGAGGATAATTCCTCGTACTTCTCCCGGCGCTAACCGTAGGCGAGTTTTCACCAAATTTAGTTTCTCAAACTCTTTACCCACTCGTTGGACAAAGGCCTCAACATCAGTCTCTGGTTTAAGGATAATTGTGCTGTTCCCCCGCAAAGGATTTTCTGTGGTATTGCTACCAAAAAGAAAACCTCCCGAAGTGGTAAATACGCTTGCGGTTTCTGGTTGTTTCTGGAGAATTTCGTCAACCAGAATCATCACTTGCTTGTTATTTTCCAGGGTAGTACCAGCAGGAAATTGAGCTGATAATGTTGCCTGTCCTGTATTAATCCGGGGTAAGATTTCTTGGGGAATGCGACTTAAGAGCCAGACACTACCACTACCAAGAAGTATTAAGGCGATCGCCACCACAAGCAAACGATAACGCACTACCCAAACTAGGGTACGACCATAACCGTATGTAGCGTCTTCAAACCTACGATTAAATTGCCGAAGTAACCAAAATTCGCCAATGCGACTTGACCAACGAATTCCCAAAAGTCGGGAAGTAAGCATTGGTACAATCGTTACGGCGACAAGTAGGGAAGCTGCGATAGCAAAACTAATTGTCAGAATTAATTCATTGAACAATAGCGAAAAAAAGCCACCAATCAGCAGGAAAGGTAACACAGATACTAAGTTCGCACCCGTAGCCGCAACTAAGGCTGATTCTACCTCCTGACTGCGGACAATCGACTCTTCAATTACTTCTTGACCAGTCATTCTGGGACGTTGATGATTACCAGGAATCATCCCTGTTCCTTCAGCAATATTCTCCAAAATCACCACACTGGTATCAATTGCTTGACCAATCCCCAAAGCCAAACCACCTAAACTGAAGAGATTGAGAGATAAACCAAACAACTTCATCAACGAAACAGCGGCCAACGTACACAGAGGAATAGTTAGAGAAATAATCAGGGTTTGTCGTAGAGAACCCATAAACAACAAAACAGCGGCCGCAGCAAGTAAAGCCCCAGTAATGCCAGAATTAGTAACATCGGCTAAAGAATTCCGAATAAATCGCGACTCGTCCAAAGTAGGAACAAGTTCCAAATCTTCAGGAATCAAGCCAGATTTTCGCAGTTCTTCCAGGCGTTTTTTCACACCATCTACCACCGTAATCGTATTAGCATCTGGCTGCTTTTGAACGCTAAGTTTGATCGCGGGTTGTCCATTGAGGAAAACAAAAACTCGCTGCGTTGCTGTCCCATCAATAACTTCAGCAAACTCTCGTAAATAGACACGACGCGCTGATTGAGGTGTTGGAAGTAGAGATTGAGCTGCTATTGTTCCAGTGCTGCCATTTCCTCCTACTGTAAAGGCAAGATTTTCCAGTTCTGAAGCATCCCGAAAGCGTCCCAAGGTACGTGTTAAAGGTTCTGCATCTCCTCCACGCAAACGCCCTCCAGACACGTCTCTGTTGCGTTTTTCCAGTTCATTTAAAACATCTGTTAAACCGAGTCCGAGGGATTGTAAGCGATTGGGGTCAATTTGTACTTGTACTTCTTCGGTGACACCTCCAGCAATATCAACAGCAGCGACACCTGGAACTACACCGAGTTCACGACTTAATTCTTGATCAGCAAATACTCGTAAATCGACATCTCGTAAAGAAGGTGACTGCAATGCTAATTCATAGACTGGTAACTGAGAGGGGTCAATTTTAAATAAGCGTGGTTGTTCGACAATATCGGGTAATCTACCTTGAGCACGGTTAAAGGTAGCAGTAGCATCGTTGAGTGCTTGGTCAATATTTCCTCCTGGTTGGAAGAACAAGTCGATGCTTACCTGTCCTTCGCGAGTTTGGGAATAAACTTGAATGACTCCCTCAGTAGCGCTTAAAGCTTCTTCCAAGGGTTTGGTAATTTCCTCAACTGCGACTTCTGGTGAGACTCCTGGTGCTGCTAAGCGTACACCGATGCGAGGATAGGTGATTGAGGGGAGTAAATCTACTTGAATTTGCTGTAGGAAGAAGATTCCCAGGACAATGACTGCTAGAGTCAGCATGAGTGTCCCGATGTGGCGACGAATGGCGATCGCGCTGATGCTAAATCCAGATGTCATAGGGATTTTGGATTTTGGATTTTGGATTTTGGATTTTGGATTTTGGATTTTGGATTTTGGATTTTGGATTTTGGATTGGGGATTTTGGATTGGGGATTTTGGATTGGGATTGGGGATTTTTCCTTTTTAAGCAAGTTTCTGCTCGGTCATCAGCGTTTTTCCTGTTTTTCTGGGGTTTTGGATAAAACACTTAATCGCACTATTTCGCCATCTTTCAGGGGTTTGGCGCTACTAACTACTAACCGTTCTCCTGGTTGTAAACCAGAAAGGATTTCAACTTTACCATTGGCACGAGTACCAACTTGAACCGGACGCGCTTTAACTGTCGCTTTTCCTGAGTCATCCGTAACTACAAATACTGTTCCTTGACTGGAGGGCTTTTGGGTATTGGATTTCCCTTGACGATTTTGTCTCCCCGTCTCCCCGTCTCCCCGTCTCCCCTTTTTCCTGTAATGCTGCTTGAGGGACGATGATTTTTTCTACAGTTTTGGGAGCAAAGCCAACTCTTGCGAGGAGTCCACTACCGATTTGTCCAGTAGTATTGGGAATTGTAACTTCTACGGGTACTTGACGAGCACTTTGGTCTGCAGCGGGAGAAATGCGGGATACTTGACCGGAAAATGTATCTTTGGGGAAAGCATCTAGACGTACTGCAACAGATTGTCCCACCCGAATATTCCCTAGTTCCAACTCAGACACAGGAACCACCACCTTGAGAGAGCTGAAATCTCCCAAGCGTAGCACTTCGCCACCTGGTTGGATTAAGTTCCCTGGTTCGCTGACTTTTTCCAGGACAACTCCTGTAATTGGGGAAGTTAAGATAGCGTATGATTGGCGTTCTTGGGTTTGTGCTACAGACGCATTTTGCGCGGAAACTCGACCTTGGGCCGTGGTGATAGCTTGTTGTTCGGTAGCAATTTGTGCGATCGCCGCATTATATTTTTGTTGAGCAGTAATCGCAGCAGTTTGGGCTAATTCGGCTTGTCTAGTGGGAATTACGCCGGAATTGGCCAGCGATCGCAAACGTTCGGCGTCTATTTCTGCTTGTTGTTGTTCAGCTTTAGCTTGCTGGGCCAGTGCTTCAGCATTTCTCACCTGAGTTTGAGCTCTGGTCACTTCTGATTGTAAGGCCGCGAGTTCTGCTTTTTCCTGAGTTACCCCTGTCAGCAAGATTGAATCATCTAACCTGGCCAAGATTTGACCTTGTTTTACAACATCCCCAACCCCTACTTGTAGATTTAGCAAGCGTCCTTCTGTCTGAGCACGAAGCGAGACTTCTCGAACAGGTCGGGTACTACCGATGTATTCTAGCGGTTCTTTGAGGTTTCCAGTTTGGGCTGTAACCACATCAACCGCTGTGGGGCCGCTGCTACGTGGGGTAGCACTAGGACGAGGTTTCGCTTCTGCATCTGCTTTAGATAAGAGATTGCATCCGGTTAAGTAGGGTAAACTTAAACCGACACAGAGCAAGATTAGAAGAGCCTTTGGTTGTGAGTACACGCTTTTAATTCCAATCAGGACAATAATGGGTGAATATCCCACTCTGGACATGAACGGGACTTTGGCGAAAGCGAAAGCGATGTATTATTTTGCTACAGGAGCGATCTGCTTTATACCCTGCTTGATTTGATAAAATGCAGTCAGGCTCAGAACTTCGAGAGTTTGTTATATAATTTCATATACTCTTAATAATAATTTAAATACGTCAAATTTGACCTCAGCTCTTTGATAGATATCAGTCTCTGCTGGTAAGGATAATGTCAATCGATTGGGGATTAATGAACAGGTGTATTTCCTTGAATCTGTTATTGGGCAATCTCCTAGCTTTTTTTTGCTTGTTGTTAGTTAGCTGTCAGCCAATAAACCCAATCATCTACTTCAAAAACAGAGGCAACTCTAACCATATCAGCAGCCTCTAGCCTCAAAGATGTGCTGGGAGACATCAAGCAACTTTACAGTAAAGAAAAGCCATCAGTCACCATTACTTATAACTTTGGCGCTTCCGGCGCTCTACAGCAACAAATTGAACAGGGAGCACCCATTGATATTTTTATCTCTGCTGCTACCAAACAAATCGATACTTTGCAAGAGAAAAAACTTCTGATTGACGATACCCGCAAAAATCTTCTGACCAACAAAATAGTATTGATTATCCCCACAAATGGTGTAGCAATTTCTGACTGGAAAAACCTGACAGATAGCAATGTCAAGCAAGTAGCTGTCGCTGAACCGGCAAGCGTACCAGCAGGGAAATACGCTCAAGAAGTCCTAACTTCCCTGGGTATTTTTGACAAAGTAAAACCCAAAACCGTCTTCGCTAAAGATGTCCGTCAGGTTCTCAATTATGTAGAAACAGGAAATGTTGATGCTGGGATCGTCTATGAAACCGACGCCAAACTATCAAATAAAGTCAGAGTAGTAGCGATAGCAGCAGATAACTTACATTCGTCGATTGTCTATCCCGTCGCTGTACTGAAACTCAGCCAAAATCAGACTGTAGCCAGAGAATTCATCCAGTTTCTCGACAGCAAACAATCAACAGATGTATGGGAAAAGTATGGATTTAAACGGCTTGCTCCTCAAGCTAATTAGAAATACCATCATCAAATGAATATAAGCTGGTTAGTTAACAAAAAATTGGGAGAATCCTGGCAATGCAATTTGACTTATCTCCCCTATGGATATCGCTAAAAACTGCATC
>JAYFMV010000086.1:0-74342 GCA_042408245.1 Potamolinea sp. | reverse complement strand
GGGACACGCCAAGTTTGTGATTATTGGCGGCGGTAATACTGACAATCTCAGACGCCCAAGCTTGGAATTTGGGAATTGCTCATAAGTGCTATTTTACAGGCTTCATCTCTGACATGGATTTGGATAAATTTCAGACTATTGCTGATTGCGCTGTTTTCCCCAGCCTCTATGAGCCTTTTGGCATTGTGGCCCTGGAAAGTTTTGCAGCGCGTGTGCCGGTGGTTGTCTCGGATACTGGCGGTTTACCAGAGGTGGTACAACATACTAAAACTGGGATTGTCACATGGACAAATAACCCTGATTCCCTGTCCTGGGGTATCTTGGAAGTGCTAAAAAATGCTGGTTATTCCCAATGGTTGATTGACAATGCTTACCAAGATTTAGAGCGTAGGTTTAGCTGGCCTAAGTTAGCTAAACAAACTGAAGCAGTTTATGGTCTAGCATTACATGAGCGATTGCAAGTTGTTTGGCATTAGTTGTGAGTTGTTAGTTATTAGTTGATAACTAAGGACTAATTAGTAATAACTTTGGCAACCAGCTAGGATGAAGCAGTACCAAACCTCCCCAAACCAGGAAAGTAACACCAACAATAGGGACAATTTCGCGTCCCTGTTTCCAAGTTCTTTCTAATGTCATCACCCCTGTAAGTACAATCATCCAAATGAAATGTCCTACTCCTACAGCAAACATTAGTAGCATCAATGCCCAACAACAGCCAAGACAGTATAAACCGTGACGGATACCTAAGTTCCAAGCAGCCTTTAAGCCACGTTGATAATGGTGTGTGAGAAAACTCAAGGGATGGCGACAAGCGCGTAAGCATTGTTCCTTGAGTCCGCTGAACTGAAACCCACCAGCTAGCAGGAGAGTTGATCCAGCAATAATCCAGGGACGATCATGCAACCATGAAGAGTTTTCTACTAGCTGCTGTAACCCAATATCAGTAATAAACGCCATCAAAGCAAACCCAGTCCAAACGGTAGCATAAGCTAGGAGAAATATTAGCATTGCTAACCGAGGTCGCGCCTGTCCACTACTAGCTTTGCCAAATAAACGCACCATCGGTAGCGTACTGGGTAACATCATTGCTGCTGTCATCACTTGCCAAGGCAGCCAGAAAAATTAATAGTTTGAGTGGTAAAGATAGGGTATCGTGATGCAAAATGTGGTCTTGTCCTGTAGCGGCTGCCATAATTGTTAGCACCCAGGACAAGAAGAAAATTACCCACAGTATTATTGAATCATTATTGAGGATTGAAGGTTGTATATCCAATGGTTTTTCACTAGCCATTTGGTTTATTCCTCAAAGCGGAATAAACCTTGGATAGCATTACGTCCGTTATATTCCCAAGTAAGCTTATGTTCAGGGATATTCACCCGATGTATAGAAGCTTTAGCAACGTAAGCAGGAGAACCGGGAATGGTACTGAAAAGGCTATCAACAATTTTGGTAGGCTGACCGGTTGGACTGCGGTAGGGTTCCATTTCACTCAGTAAAACATCGCCTATTTTGATAATACCTTTACCTTCTTGAATGTTGTACTCAATCGGGGCTACTCGCACTTCCAAAACTTCGCTAACAAGTTTGGCAATATCGGCGATCGCTCCACCTAAATCACCATTAAAAACTTTATATACCGCCTCTTGTTGTTCTGGCGTTCCTTTAGCATCCAAATAAACCACAGCACGCCAATTTCCTGCAAGTACATTCCCTGGAATATAAACAATTTTGACCAGAGTCAAGCCAGAAACATCAATTCCCTGAATCTCGCCCTTTTCTATGTGGTAAGCGACAAAACTATCGCAATATCCCCCATCTGGATCATCTCCAATCCAACATGGACAGGGAGCATTGCAGGAACAAGCTTCTAGGATTTGCCCTTCTATCGTGTAGGTTTTGGCTGCTGTTGTCATACCTTAATGCTTTCTTTGTGAACACAAATAATGTTAATACTTCTTGAACAGAAAAATTATTTCAAATTAAGGTTATTTTATCATTATTTACCATAAATTCTGAAAAGAATGGCATAAGCAGGTGGGTGGAAATAAACCCAACATCAGGAGGGCGAGTGTGTGAACATGAGAAACTGGTTCTGGTCAGGCGTTATCAGTAAACCCGCCCCTACAAATTTATATTGTTTTTTTACGCCTACCTGCTTATTTAACTTAAAATAACAAGTTTGTTGAGAGAGCTTAGGCATAAAAAAAATAGCAAAGTTTAGCAAAACAAAAATTAATAATTTACTTAATTTTTTCCAACTCTTCAGGTTGTTATGATTGGCGTAAATGACTCAAAGTAGTTGGAAGGAACAAGGAACAATGAACGATAAACTTTTTTCCCTAAATACCCCATCTAACCTAGACTCACTTGAGCACTCTCCTCAAGAAGAAGTATTTGTTTTTCCAGCATCTTTTGCCCAACAACGTCTATGGTTCCTTGACCAATTAGTACCGGGGAATCCGTTCTACAATGTGCCTACTGCCATTCGTTTAACAGGTTCACTGAACTTAGTGGCCCTAGAGGCGACATTTAACGAAATCGTGCGTCGCCACGAAGCCTTGCGCACCACTTTTAGGATAATGGAAGGGCAACCAATTCAGGTTATTGCTCCCAGCTTGAGCGTACCTGTACCCGTGGTAGACTTGCGGGCATTACCAACAGCCGAACGAGAGACAAAAGCGCGACATCTGGTTACCGAGGAGCAAGCGCGTCCTTTCGATTTGTCTCAGGGGCCATTGCTGCGAGTGAAGCTATTGCAGCTAGACGAGACAGAATATGTGCTGCTGATAAATATGCATCACATTGTCTCAGATGATTGGTCGATTGGGGTACTAATTCGAGAACTAGGCGCACACTATACAGCTTATAACAGTCAGAAGACTTCGCCCCTGCCCCCCTTACCGCTTCAGTATGCCGACTTTGCTCATTGGCAGCACGAGTGGTTGCAAGGAGACACTTTAACTAATCAGCTAACCTACTGGCAGCAGCAGTTAAATCATATCCCAGTGCTAGATTTGCCTACGGATAGAACTAGAAAACCTGTGCAGAGCTATCGAGGCGCGACACAGTTTTTCGAGCTTCCGAAAAGCTTAAGTGAGAATTTAGAGTCTTTGAGTCAGCGAGAAGAAGCTACTCTTTTTATGACTCTATTGTGTGCTTTCCAAGTTTTATTATACCACTACACGGGACAAGAGGACATCCCCGTAGGCTCACCAATTGCTAATCGCAACCGCAGCGAAACAGAGTCATTAATTGGCTTTTTTGTTAATACCCTGGTATTGCGCAGCGACCTATCTGGTAACCCAACCTTTGTGGAACTGTTACATCGGGTAAAAGAGGTAGCATTGGGAGCTTATGCTCATCAGGATTTGCCGTTTGAGAAGCTGGCACAGGAACTGCATTTAGAGCGAGATTTGAGCGTAAACTCCCTGTTTCAGGTGATATTTGCCCTCCAGAATGCACCAATGGGGACGCTAGAATTACCGGGACTTCGCATCAGTGCCCAGCAATTTGATATTGAAACGACGCGGTTTGATTTGGAGTTGCACCTTTGGAAAAGTTCGGAAGGGTTTAGAAGTCTTTGGGGGGAAAATTGGGAACACTCGCAAGGGCTTAGGGGTGTAGTAGTGTACAGTAGCGATTTATTTGATCAGGCTACTATTGCTCGGATGGTGCGACATTTCCACATACTTTTAGAAGGAATTGTTGATAATCCACAAACTAGAATTGCCGACTTACCTTTGTTGACTGTAGCAGAACGACAGCAATTATTAATTGAGTGGAATGATACTGCTAGAGATTATCCTCAAAATTTGTGCATTCATCAGGTATTTGAGGCAATAGTAGAAGAGACACCAGATGCAGTTGCGGCAGTTTTTGGAGACAAGAGAATTACTTACGGGGAACTGAACGAGCGCAGCAACAAAGTAGCACGATACTTGCATAAATTGGGGGTAAGTTCAGAAGTCCTCGTTGGGATTTGTATGGAGCGTTCCCTAGATATGATAGTGGGAATGTTAGGTATTTTGAAAGCGGGTGGTGCTTATGTACCTTTAGACCATAGTTATCCTGATGAACGCTTAAGTTTGATGATTGAAGATGCAGGGATATCAGTGTTGCTAACCCATTCTTCCTCTGTGTTAACAACACTCGGTAATTTTGTTGTGGTGTGTCTGGATCGTGATTGGGAACTTATCGCCCAAGAAGGTGAAAAAAACCTGGAAAGTAACGCAGTTGCTGATAACTTAGCTTACGTTATTTACACTTCTGGCTCTACAGGAAAACCTAAAGGTGTAGCTGTTCCTCATAAGGCTGTGACTCGGCTGGTGTTAAACACAAATTACATCCAGTTAGAACCATCAGATAAAATTGCCCAAGTTTCTAATTCTTCCTTCGATGCAGCAACATTTGAGATTTGGGGAGCCTTACTAAACGGCGCCCAACTAATCTGGATTAGCAGGGAAATAGCTATTTTTCCTCAAGAATTTGTGGTAGAAATACGTAACCAAGAAATTAATATTCTCTTTTTAACTACAGCCTTATTTAATCAAGTAGCCCGTGAAGTACCTAATGCTTTTCACTCGTTGAAATGCTTACTTTTTGGCGGTGAAGCAGTAGATGCACGTTGGGTGCGAGAAGTAATTCAGAACCAGCCACCCAAGCAATTAATTCATGTGTATGGGCCTACAGAAGGGACAACCTTTTCTTCTTATTATTCCGTACATGATGTACCAGAAGAAGCCACATCTATACCAATCGGGCGTCCCATTGCTAACACGCAAATTTATATCTTAAATAAGCAATTACAGCCCGTACCAATAGGAGTTACTGGCGAATTGTATATCGGCGGTGATGGACTAGCGCAGGGATATTTTAACCATCCTGAGTTAACAGATGAAAAGTTTATTTATAACCCATTTAATCCAGTAGGGCGACTTTACAAAACAGGGGACTTAGCCCGCAACCTACCAGACGGAAATATTGTATTTTTAGGACGCATTGACGAGCAAGTAAAAATTCGAGGTTACCGCATCGAATTGGGAGAAATTGAGGCTGTACTCAGTCAGCATCCAGCAGTGGGAGAAGCGGTGGTAATTATTAGGGAAGATCTACCCGGTGACAAGCGTTTAGTTGCTTATATCCTCCTAAAGCAGGAGCAAACTAACCCAGTAATTGACTTACGCTACTTCTTGAAGCAGAAACTACCGGATTATATGGTTCCTTCAGCCTTTGTAATCTTGGAAAATTTGCCACTAACACCCAACGGGAAAGTAAACCGCCGTGCTTTACCTACACCTAATATTATCAACACCGAATTATCAAAAACTTATGTCGCTCCTCAGACACCCATTGAGAAGGTACTTGCTGAAATTTGGGCTGAAGTTCTTGGACTTAAACAAGTGAGTGTACAAGACAATTTTTTTGAATTGGGTGGACATTCCTTATTGGCGACTCAGCTTATTTCCCGCGTACGCGACGCCTTTCAGGTAGAATTACCCCTACGCAGTTTATTTGAAGCACCAACTGTGGAGAATTTTGCTAATTATATCGAAACCATTTGTTGGGCAACAAAAACTATACATACTCCCAGTTGTACCCAGAATCGAGAAGAGGTTGAATTTTGAAAATAGTTGAGTTTTTATCGTATCTCCGTAGCCTAGACATTCAGGTTTTCATTGACGATAATCGGCTGCGGTGTAATGCTCCTGAAGGTACTTTAACCACAGAACTGCGTACCCAGTTATCCGAACGCAAAGCGGAAATTATCTCATTTCTGAGTCAAGCTAATCTTACGACAAATACAGGCATAGTACCCATCTCGCGCCAGGAAAATCTACCTCTTTCTTTTGCTCAACAAAGGCTGTGGTTTCTAGACCAATTGGTATCAGAAAATCCCTTCTATAATATGCCTACAGCCTTACGTTTGAAAGGAAATATTAACGTAAGCGCTTTACAGCAAACTTTCACAGAAATCCTGCGCCGTCACGAAGCTTTACGGACTACATTTGGAATGGTAGAAGAACAACCATTTCAATTGATTGTACCCACAATAAACTTCTACTTGCCAGTAGTAAATTTAGCTCATTTGTCAACATTTCAAAAGGAGACAGAAGCTAAGCGATTAGCCACCGAAGAAAGCTTGATTCCTTTTAATTTAACTCAAGGGCCCTTGCTGCGAGTGAAACTGCTCAAGCTCGAAGAAACAGAACACATACTGTTGTTAAATCTGCATCATATTGTCTCAGATGGTTGGTCGATTGGGGTGCTAATTCGGGAACTAGCTGCACTCTACCGCACCTTTGTTGCTGGGAAGCCCTCCCCTCTAGCGGAATTACCAATTCAGTATGCAGACTTTGCCTATTGGCAACGTAATATCTTGCAGGGTGAAGTGCTGGAGAATCAGTTAGATTATTGGCAACAGCAATTAGATGGAATTTCTAGGCTGAATCTGCCAACGGATAGGTCTCATTCAGTAGTTTCAACTTATCAAGGAGCGACACAATTTCTGCAACTCTCTAAAAGTTTAAGTGAGGCGCTAGAAGCTTTGAGTCAACAGCAGGGAGTTACTCTTTTTATGACTTTGCTGGCGGCGTTCAAAACTTTTCTTTATCGCTACACTCAACAAGAAGATATTGTCTTAGGTTCGCCAATTGCTAACCGCAACCGCAAAGAAATAGAACCTTTGATTGGCTTTTTTGTCAATAGTTTGGTGATGCGTAGCAATCTTTCAGGAAACCCAACTTTTCTGGAATTTTTGAGTCGGGTGAAAGAGGTAGCTTTGGGAGCTTATGCTCATCAAGATTTGCCTTTTGAGAAGTTAGTGGAGGAGTTACATCCAGAGCGTAACCTGAGTCAAAATCCTTTATTTCAGGTGGTATTTGCGCTACAAAATGCCCCAATGGAAGAGTTGCAATTGCCTGGATTAACGCTGAGTACCCTGCATTTTGAGACGAACACCACACGCTTTGATTTGGAGTTTCACTTATGGGAACGAAATCAGGGGAATGGACTATGGTGCGATAACTCAGACGGTATTAGCGGACTCATAATTTATAGCACTGATTTATTTGATGAAGCCACCATCAAACGGATGTTGGAACATTTCCAAACACTACTAGAAGGTATTGTGGCAAATCCAGAACAACACATCACAGACTTGCCGATGTTAAGCGAAGCCGAACGATATCAATTGTTAGTGGAATGGAACGCTACACAGGTAGATTATGCCAAAGATAAGTGCGTTCATCAATTATTTGAAGCTTGGGTGGAGAAGACACCTCATGCTGTAGCTATAGTATTTGAAAATGAACAACTTACTTACCAAGAGTTAAACACTCGCAGTAACAAACTAGCGCATTACTTACAGAAACTGGGTGTAGGTTCAGAAGCTTTGGTTGGCATCTGCGTAGAACGCTCTATAGAAATGATAGTGGGATTACTAGGCATACTCAAGGCGGGTGCAGCCTATGTACCTTTAGATCCCAATTATCCTACTGAGCGCCTAGAATTCATGCTTGAGGATGCTCAAGTTTCCATTTTATTGGTAGGGGCGAAGCATTTGTACCCAAAAGTTGTGGAACAAAAGCAAAATTTTTTTACGAATGTTTCGCCCCTACTAGAGATAATTTGTCTTGATAAAGATTGGGAAACTATTGCACAAGAAAGCGCCGAAAATCCAACCAGTGAAGTTACAGCCAAAAACCTCGCTTATGCGATCTACACCTCTGGTTCAACAGGAAAGCCTAAAGGAGTACAGATAGAACATGGGGGATTATTGAATCTCGTCTTTTGGCATCAACAAGCTTTTGATGTTTCACCACTTGACAGAGTAACGCAAATTGCTGGGGTAGCATTTGACGCTTGCGTGTGGGAAATTTTTCCTTATCTTACTGCAGGAGCCAGCATCTATTTTCCCGATGAAGAAATTCGTCTTGATCCAGAATTATTGCGAGATTGGTTAATATCAAAAGCTATCACTATTAGCTTTCTACCTACACCTCTAGCTGAGAAAGTTTTGTTATTAAATTTTCCCAAAAATACAGCTTTGCGAATCTTGCTTACAGGTGGAGATAAACTGCATCAGTATCCTTTGGCGTCTCATGAATTTAAATTAGTCAATAATTACGGGCCAACTGAAAATACTGTTGTGACAACTTCCGGTATAGTATCTGTTAGTAAGCAAGGCGAGTTAGCACCTACAATAGGCCGTCCTATTGCTAACACTCAAGTTTATATCTTGGATGCGCATTTACAACCTGTACCTGTGGGCGTTCCGGGAGAATTGTACATCGGCGGAGATGGACTATTTCGAGGATATCTCAACCGTCCCGAATTAACAGATGAGTGCTTCATTTCCAACCCTTTTAATTTTGATTCAGCAGCACGTCTTTACAAAACAGGTGACTTAGTACGCTATCGAAATGATGGCAATATTGAGTTTTTAGGACGTATTGATGAGCAAGTAAAGATTCGTGGTTACCGCATCGAATTGGGAGAAATTGAGTCAGTGCTGAGTCAGCATCCAGCAGTAAGTCAAACAGCGGTAATTAATAGAGAAGATGTACCGGGTGAGAAACGTCTAGTCGCTTATATTTCCCTGAATCCTGAATACAGTAATATTCACAAACAACAACAACAAATGCAGTTGCAAGACGAGCAAGTTTTACAATGGCAAATGTTATATGACGAGACTTATAAACAGCCTGCTGTTGATTCAGATCCAACATTTAATATAGTAGGCTGGAATAGTAGTTACACCAATCAGCCGATTCCAGCCGAACAGGTGAGGGAATGGGTGGATAACCAAGTCTCACAGATTCTAGCTTTACAGCCTAAACAAGTGCTAGAAATTGGGTGCGGAACAGGTTTAATGTTGTTCCGAATTGCACCTAACTGCACTCAATATTGTGGAACAGACTTTTCGCCGCCTTCACTCAATTATATCCGTCAGCAATTGGCCAAACAAAACCTATCTCAAGTAACGTTATTTCAGAAGATGGCGTCAGATTTTGAGGGAGTAGAAGCGAAAGCTTTTGATACGGTAATTCTCAACTCAGTTGTGCAATATTTCCCCACTATTGAATATTTGGTGCGGGTGATAGAAGGTGCATTGCAGGCTGTTTCCCCAGGTGGTTTTATCTTCATTGGAGATGTACGCAGTCTCCCTTTACTGCAAGCTTTTCATTCCTCAGTTCAGCTATATCAAGCCGAACCTTCTCTCACCCGCGAACAGTTGCAGCAAAGGGTAGAAATGCAAATGTTCCAAGAAACAGAATTGGTAATTGAGCCAGATTTTTTCACTGAGTTACAACAGCAGTTTCCGCAGATTAGCAACGTACAAATTCAACTGATGCGGGGTCGTTACGACAATGAGTTAACTCAGTTTCGTTACAATGTAGTTCTAAGAGTTGGGAATGAAAAAGAACCCTCTAATCCCCCTTACCAAGGGGGGTTTCAGAACCCACATTTTCCAGGGGTAAAGGAGAGTTTAAAATGGTTGAAGTGGCAAAAAGACGAATTCAATGTGTCAAGGGTACGCCAGTTATTAATAGATAACCAGCCAGAAATACTAGGTATCAAAAGTGTCCCTAATGCACGGGTAATATTAGCTGTTAAAACAGCAGAATGGCTATCAGGTGCGGAAGAATTTAAAACTGTAGGTCAGTTTCAGAAAGCTTTGCAGGAAATTAACGATAATGGAGTAGAACCGGAAGAATTTTGGGTATTAGGTGATGAACTGCCATATACCATTAATATTAGTTGGTCAGATTCTGGTACTAAAGATAGTTATGACGTGGTATTTGTAAGGCAAGAGGCAAGAGAAAATAAAACTATGCTTCAACTCAGCAGTCAGCATTTATCACGCAGCACTCAGTCGAGTTCCTGGCGCTCATATGCTAATAATCCCCTACAAGCAAAATTAGCACGTAATTTAGTACCGCAGTTGCAGAATTATCTGACAAAAAAACTGCCAGATTATATGATACCTTCGGCTTATATAGTGTTAGAGTCTCTGCCTCTCACCCCTAATGGGAAAGTGAATCGTCCGGCTTTACCTTCACCCACTATAATTAAGCCAGAATTGACAGGAAATTATGTCACACCTCAAACTGCTGTTGAGGAAAGGTTAGTGAAAATTTGGGCTGAAGTTTTGGGATTGAAACGAGTGGGTATCTACGATAATTTCTTTGAGTTAGGTGGTCATTCATTACTAGCAACTCAGCTTATTTCTAGAGTTAGGGATGCATTCAAAATGGAGTTACCTTTGCGTAGCGTATTTGAAGCACCGACAATTGCTGAACTAGCAAAAGTGATTGAGAGTTTTAAAGACAGCAATGCCAAAAGTCAAACTCCTGCTTTAGTACCAATTTCTCGTGATAGTCGCCGGATAAAGTTATCTTCGTTAAATAAAGAAAGCAAGTAGAATCAAGACGAGCAAAAATCTCTTGAACATGAAAGCTAGAAACAGATTGTCAGTCTTGGTGTTATTTCTATATCTTAAACTTCAATCCTGCACTGTGCTGGCTATAGCCCTTCTCGATTGGATGAGATACAGTCTGACCTCTCTCCAAACCTCTCTCCACCTCTCCCTAACCCTCTCCTAAAAGGAGAGGGAAGCAGATAAATTTTGTCGCTTGGAGAGAGGCTTTGATTCTTACTCTCCTTCCGACTAACAAAAGCTTTTCCTTTTCCCTCCCCTCGTAGGGGAGGGTTAGGGAGGGGTGGGAAGGGGTTGGGGGTTAGGTTTTTCTGATGTACACGCGCGTAACTGAGAATTGCTATAAGGCTTTTTAAACACAGAGAACGCAGATGATTACGCAGAGTTCGCGAAGTTTTTGTATAAAATTTTAATTGGGGGCTTTGAAGGGATGATTGAAGTCAATATGGCACAGTATCTTCCGGAGATTTATTCAACAACTGCTGAAGAAAAAACGAATATTTCTGAGGCAGAATTTTTCGTTTTTCCTGTATCTTTTGCCCAGCAAAGGCTATGGTTCCTCAACCAGCTTTTTCCCAATAATCCCTCCTACAATGTACCAACAGCCATTCGTCTTACAGGTTCGCTTAACTTAACAGCTTTAGAGCAAACATTCAATGAAATTGTGCGTCGCCATGAAACTTTACGCACCAGTTTTATGATGTTAGAGGGAGAATTAGTCCAGGTAATTGCTCCCAATTTAACCATACCCCTCCCCGTAATAAAATTACAAAATCTATCAGCAACTAAACGGGAAAATGAAGCGCGACAATTGGTAAAAATTGAGGCTAAAACTAATTTTAATCTAACCTCTGGACCATTGTTGCGAGTAACGCTTTTACAACTAAGTGAAGCCGAATATGTCTTGTTACTAAATCTGCATCATATTGTCTCCGATGGTTGGTCGATTGGGGTACTAATTCGGGAAATAAGAACTCTCTACACAGCCTTTTCTAGTCAGCAGGCTTCACCCCTCCCCTCACTATCAATCCAATATGCTGACTATAGCGAATGGCAGCGCGAGTGGCTACAGGATGAAATCTTGGAAACTCAATTAGTTTACTGGAAACAAAAATTAAATGATATTTCTGTCCTAAATCTACCAACTGACCGAACTCGCCCAGTTTCTCAATCCTACCAGGGTGCAAGACAATTTCTAGAGCTATCAAAAAGCCTGAGTGAGTCGCTAACTTCCCTCAGTCAGCAGGAAGGTGTTACTCTGTTTATCACCTTACTTGCAGCATTTCAAAGCTTACTATATCGCTACACGGGACAAGAAGACATTGCAGTAGGTTCGCCAATTGCTAACCGCAACCGCAGTGAAATTGAAGCATTAATTGGTTTTTTTGTTAATAGTTTAGTGCTGCGTACCGATTTGTCAGGAAACCCAACTTTTCGAGAATTACTGAGTAGGGTGAAAGAGGTAGCTTTAGGAGCTTATGCTCATCAAGATTTGCCTTTTGAAAAGCTAGTAGAAGAGCTGCATCCTGAGCGAAACCTGAGTTTTCATCCACTGTTTCAGGTGGTGTTTTCCCTGCAAAATACACCAATTGAGGCGCTAGAATTGCCAGGACTAACCCTCAGTTTACTGGAGTTTGACAGCCAAATCGCAAAGTTTGATTTGGAATTCCATTTATGGGAGTGTTCGGAGGGTATTAGAGGACAGGTAGTTTACAGCACAGATTTATTTGATGATGCTACTATTACCCAGATGTTGGGACATTTCCAAACGCTGATAGAAAGTATTGTCGCTAATCCAGATCAACGAATTGCAAACTTACTGATTCTAACTGAAGTAGAACGGCATCAACTATTAATTGAATGGAACGACACAGATTCTAATTACACCAAGAATCTGTGTATCCATCAACTATTTGAAGCACAAGTAGAACGGACACCTGATGGGGTAGCAGTAGTTTTTGAAGAAGAACAATTCACCTATCGAGAGTTGAACAACCGCAGCAATCAACTAGCGCACTACTTGCAGAAAATTGGTGTAAAACCAGAAGTTTTAGTTGGTATCTGTATCGAGCGTTCCTTAGAGATGATTGTGGGATTATTAGGAATTCTCAAAGCGGGTGGTTGCTATGTTCCCTTAGACCCAAGTTATCCGCAGGAACGCTTAAACTTTATGCTGGAAGATGCAGGGGTGTCTGTATTGTTAACCCAGCAAAAATTATTTAAGCGTTTTGAAAAACTCAAGCCATTATTCATAGATAAAGACTGGAAAGCCATCGCTCAAGAAAGCCAGAAAAACCCTACCAGTGGCGTTACATCTGACAACCTAGCCTATGTTATTTACACCTCTGGCTCAACAGGAAATCCTAAAGGTGTTCTCATCCAACATCAAGGCTTGTGCAACTTATCCCAAGCTCAGATTCAGACTTTCAACATACAACAAACTAACCGCATTCTGCAATTTGCTTCCCTGAGTTTTGACGCCTCAATTTTTGAAATTGTCATGGCGATAACCACAGGAGCAACACTCTACTTAGCCAAGAAAAAATCCATTCTCCCAGGACAAAGTTTAATCCAATTTTTGCGCGACAAAGCGATTACCAACGTCACGCTTCCGCCATCTGTCTTGGCAGTTTTACCTACAGAATCACTCCCCGCACTGCAAACAATTATTTCCGCAGGGGAAGCTTGTTCTCAAGAGATTGTAAAACACTGGTTGCTCTTGGAACGTCGCTTTTTTAATGCTTACGGGCCGACTGAAGCAACTGTCTGGACTACCGTTGCAGAAATTATCGACAATAGCAATAAGCCGTCTATTGGTCGCCCAATTTTTAATACTCATATCTATATATTAGATGCGCATTTACAGCCTGTCCCAATCGGCATTTATGGCGAAATATACATTGACGGTGATGGAGTTGCGAGAGGCTATCTCAATCGCCCTGAATTAACTGCTGAAAAATTTATTCCCAATCCTTTTAATCATAATTCAGCAGCACGTCTTTATAAAACTGGTGACTTAGCTCGTTATCGAAATGATGGCAATATTGAGTTTTTAGGTCGTACTGATAATCAGGTAAAAATTCGCGGCTTTCGTATAGAAATAGGAGAAATTGAAGCTTGGCTGAGTCAGCATTCGTTAGTAAGAGAAGCGGTGGTAATTACTAGAGAAAACGCATCGGGTAACAAGTATCTCGTAGCTTATATCGTCCCCGATCAGAAGCAAGCGCCTACAACAAGTAATCTACGCCAATTCTTGCAGGATAAATTGCCAGAATACATGATACCTTCGGCATTCGTAATGTTAGATTCACTCCCGCGAACTCCTAATGGGAAAGTAGAGCGCCGCCACCTACTTTTAGAAAATGATACTATTAGCCTATCGCAGGAAAAAGCATTCCTTGAGCCTCGCACTCCAACAGAAAAAACACTGGCAAAAATCTGGGCTGAAATTCTCAACCTCGAACAAGTGGGAATCGACGATAACTTCTTTCAGTTGGGAGGGGATTCACTACTAGCCATAGGTATGATGGCTAAGATTAAAGAGCAATTTGAGCAAGATATACCCCTATCTGCCCTATTTTTAAATCAAACAATCGCAGGTCTAGCAACTTCTCTAAACCTAGGAGGAGATTCTTTATCTTGGTCGCCATTAATTGCAATTCAGCCTAATGGTTCAAATCCACCTTTATTTTGCGTTCACCCCATCTTTGGGACAGTTTTCCCTTATTACGAATTAGCCTATAATTTGGGGGCAAATCAACCATTTTACGGACTACAACCCATCGGTATTGATGGAGCACAACTCCCATTAACCAGCATTGAAGATATGGCTACTCAATATATAGAAGCATTGCTTAGAGTGCAACCCGAAGGGCCGTATTTCCTGGGAGGATGGTCTTTTGGAGGTTTGGTAGCTTTTGAAATGGCGCAGCAACTAATTAAATCTGGACATCAAGTAGCCCTACTTGCAGTGCTTGACACCCCAGCACCAATTCCCAGTAATAAACCTTCCGTCTGGGATGGATTGAAGTTTCTTTTTACGACAGCAGTGCGATATGTCTGGCCATTTTTCCTAGATTATTTTTATGTACTTGCGGCTCCAAATCAGCCTAAATTTGACAGTTTCAATCAGAGATTTCCTAATTTAAATAAATTGATTCAACGCTTTGAAAATAATTTGTCCTGGAACTCCCTATTAGGAGAAGCAGCTTTAGCTAACCTTATCCCTCAAGAATCCAGACAGCGGATATTGAGCGAGTTAACAATTCGTCCAATTCTTCGCGTCTTCCAAGCTAACAGCCAAGCTACTCTCAGTTACGTTCCACAAGTCTACCCGAAGCAAATTACTCTTTTTAAAACTAGCGAACAATCAGGAAAAACTCATCAAGATTCAACCCTCGGTTGGAGTAAGCTAACCGAAGGAGGTGTGGAAGTTCAAATGATTCCTGGTAACCACCTAACTATGCTTAAGAAACCTCACGTTCAGGTTGTCGCAGAACAGCTAAGAAAATGTATTGAGAAAGCACACAGCAAGTCGAAATAGTTCTTCATTCAACCGCAAACATACTCTAATCGCTGGGAGTCACCTCCTGATAATCTTTGTTAAATATATTATGAACCTGTCTTAGGCAATTGCTCACACCGCATTTTAAGTGAAGGACCCATCCTGCTGGGAGCTACACTATTACAAATCATTTGTAGTCTTTTTGGAAATGAAGCTATAATCTCTTCTCTTGTAATTCCTACAGGTGTTGAAACATTCTGTGCTGGTGTTTTTCCGCATAAACCACTCAAGTCCAAAAAAGTACCTGCTTCTGTCTGAATATAACAAATCGGTAAGTCAGTAGTTGAATTTGGCACTACCGGAGGAGAGTTTTTAGATGAAGGTTGACTAAAGGTAACTTCAGTTGTCAAAAAAAACAGAGCAGAAGAAAGTATTAGAGTTGGGCAAAACAATTTCAGCATTTGAACTTAGTGCAAGCGTGGTTAAGTTAATTTAAAAAAATATTATGAATCTTGAAAGCTCAACAAAGTAACTCTAAATTATTTTAAAGTTATTTTGTTGATAAAAAGCTAGCGTTGCTAAATAAAAACATGATTGTGAAGGCAACAATTTACAACTTTATGTCCAACCTATTTCTTGCAGCATATTTTCAGCTTTTTCGTGACCGTATATCTGGGTCAAAAGTCCTGGTAGCCAGTCTGTTTTAGCACCGAAACTATGAGTCTTATGGTGTTGCCAAATCTTCAAAAAGCTATACACTTGCTCATCAAGATCTGGAATTCTTCGACGTACCTCATCCATAAACTCCTGAGTACCAGCAAGCAGGCCATGAGATTCATGAGAAGTCATAATTCCCCATTTTCCTTGAGGTGAATAGAGAACGTTTTCTGAATTAAAAGCGAATTTGAAGACTTGATAATCGTTTCTGATGTATGTGGATATTTCAGTAAATGGAATATACCAATGATTGAACTCGCCATTAGCTTCTTCGTTCATACGCCATAGCACTGTGAAGTAACAGCCCGTGTCTCCTATGCTGGAAGCAGCAGCTACCACAGCATCGATAAGCGGTGGTCTAACGATGTATTTGAGATTGTACTTCCAACCAAACACAATTCTGCGCAAAGGAATATTCGGTGCAAATGGTTGCGGGCCAAAGGGGTCGTCACTCGCAAACACTTGTCGCAAAGAGGATTGTGCCTCAGCTTTGAACTCGTCTTCAGTTAAGCTACGCATCTATCATCTATATGTAGTAGATGACACAGAAATTTGAGCAAGCACAAACTCGATTTTTTTAACCTGTTCGTATCCCGAAATATTATGTTCAAAAATACTAATGGCCGCACTTACAGGAGTGTTTTGAGAGTTTACCTGGAAATGAATACTTCCACCACCTGGTAGTTTCTCATTTATTCCCTTTTCTTCAACATATTCTTGTCCTGGTGGACTTGGAGGAGACGACCCTCTACTAGCTATGCGGGAAATATTCAGCGATGGCAATTACGAATGGAAGTCTATTTAACGCATCTTCAGGTATGGGTTCTCCAGTGATCATTTTGGGAATTTGAATCACAACTTTGCGAGTATTAGGAGATTGAGTAGGCTCAGAGAATTGTAATAGTTCTTCCAATTCTTCTCTGCCAACCTTATTGCCAAAAGGTGTAATTTGTGCATTCATGAGCCAACTTTCCTTTTCTAAGTTATATATTTGAGTCTGTGCTTATTGAGTAACAAAATTGACAGAGAAAGCCAAACAAGTAGCTCAAAGGCTACCTGTTTGTACAGTTAATCATCCAATAGCCAGAATCAACTGATTTCGCTGAATATCTACTAACTGCAATTCTCGTCCACTCACCTGCTCTAACATATAAACCAAATGCTCAGGACGCAGCAAAGTTCCATCATTACGACAGCTACCAACATACCGCAAAACAACTGCATCCGCCTGCATTTTTTTTACTTCTAATTCAAACAAACGCTCCTTCAAGTTCACCTGTTTTATCTTTCGAGATTTCGTTGTCTGCTCCCACAAAATAGTCTCACAAGCCTTAACTTGCTCAACCAAATTTTGCCACTGTTCCAAAGAATCTTCGGAATTGGCTACTGTAATTAAATACTCCGCTTGTTCCAATACTTTAGTAGCAGCAGGAGCCTTTAAATCAACCTCCTCAACTTGATACACCGGAAGATCTTTAGGCAATTGCGCTGCTAATTTTTCCTTGAACTCTTCAACATCCACAACTTTAGTTAACTCAAAATCCACAATTTCGCCGTGGCTAGTAGCACCCAACGACAAAGCATTAGCAATGATAATTCTAGGACTGGGATGAAAACCATTTGTATAAGCGATCGGTAGCGATGCTCTTCTTACAGCGCGATCAAACAATCGCATTAAATCCAGATGACTCACCAAAGCCATATCACCCAACTTACCAAACCACATCCTCAACCTTTGAACTTTTTCTTGATCTGGCTGAAAATGTCCGGCAAATTGTGGAATCGGTGGCGCTTTAATAACAATATTGTGTCCAAAATCTGTGCCACAAATTCCACAGTGAGAACAACCTTCAAAGGAACAATCGGGTACAGTTGCGGCTTCTAATGCTTTTTGTAAGTCAGCAATTAGCCAGTTTTTATCAATTCCTGTATCAATATGATCCCACGGTAATGGTGCGTCAAGGTTCCATGAAGAGGAAGGGTTTTGTTGAACAGATATATTATCTTCATTCCCGAAAGAGGGCGGGTTTTGTTGTTCAGTTGTCGGTTTTTCCGATATATTATCTTCTAAACCCGCCCCTACAAAAACCTTGCCTAAAGAGGGCGGGTTTTGTTGTTCAGTTGTCGGTTTTTCCGATATATTATCTTCTAAACCCGCCCCTACAAAAACCTTGCCTAAAGAGGGCGGGTTTTGTTGTTCAGTTGTCGGTTTTTCCGATATATTATCTTCTAAACCCGCCCCTACAAAAACATTCCATTCGCCATTTTCCACTTGGCGATATTTCCAAGTTAAATCAGATTCTTCGATCGCCTTTTCCCAAGCACCAAAAGCCTGAGATAAATTATCAAACCAAGCATCCATACCAGCACCAAGTTCCCAAGCGCGACGCAAAACAGCAGACAAACGTCTGTCACCGCGTCCCACAAAATCTTCCATCGCCGAAATTCTGACATCGGTGAAATTTGCCTTAACACCCCTCATACGGCGGAACTCATTTCTCAGCAATTCCTGCTTGCGTTTAAACTCAGTAGTTGAAACAGAATGCCATTGAAAAGGTGTGTGAGGTTTGGGCGTAAAATTAGAAATTGTCAGGTTAAAATTCAGCTTTCTTTTACCCTGTACCCAACATTCCTGCTGCAACCAGTGTATAGTTTCAACAATCCCCAAAACATCAACATCGGTTTCCCCAGGTAAACCAATCATGAAATAGAGTTTAATCCTATCCCAACCTTGCTCAAAAGCAGTTTTTACACCTCTGAGTAATTCTTCATTAGTGAGCCCTTTATTCACAATATCTCGCATTCGTTGCGTTCCCGCTTCCGGTGCAAAAGTCAGCCCACCTTGTCGCGTACCGCCGATAATATTGGCAATATTTTCATCAAATCTGTCTACTCGCTGACTTGGTAAAGCAAGGGTTATATTTTCATCTTTGAGGCGATTTTTGATTTCCATTCCAACTGCTGGTAGCGCCAGATAGTCGGAACAACTGAGAGATAATAGGGAAAATTCGTTATAGCCAGTTGCTCTCATTCCCTTTTCAATTGCTTCTACGACTTGCTGGGGTTCCACATCCCGCGCTGGCCGTGTTAGCATACCTGGTTGACAAAATCTGCAACCGCGAGTGCAACCGCGTCGAATTTCAATTGTCAGTCTATCGTGCACAGTTTCGACGTAGGGAACCAAGCCAATCGAGTAAGCTGGCATGGGAGTCGCAACTCGTCGCAAAATCCGTTTGGGAACATCTGTCCGATTTGGGTGTACTGAGCCATCCTCGGTAGAATCGTAGAATTGAGGTACGTAGACTCCTGGAATTTGTGCCAAGTCCAAGAGTAATTCTTCCCTACTCAATCCTGCTACTTTGCCTTCTTCTAGTATTAAGCCGATTTCTGGTAGGAGTTCTTCTCCGTCTCCCAGTGCGATAAAGTCAAAAAAGTCAGCGTAGGGTTCAGGATTGGAGGTTGCTGTTTGCCCTCCAGCAAAAATCAAGGGGTAAGATAATTTTTGAGGGGAAGAGGGCGGGTTTTGTACAATATTTGTCTGTTTGACCCTGTGATTGTCTTCTGAAGGGGAAGAGGGCGGGTTTTGTACAATATTTGTCTGTTTGACCCTGTGATTGTCTTCTGAAGGGGAAGAGGGCGGGTTTTGTACAATATTTGTCTGTTTGACCCTGTGATTGTCTTCTGAAGGGGAAGAGGGCGGGTTTTGTACAATATTTGTCTGTTTGACCCTGTGATTGTCTTCTGAAGGGGAAGAGGGCGGGTTTTGTACAATATTTGTCTGTTTGACCCTGTGATTGTCTTCTGAAGGGGAAGAGGGCGGGTTTTGTACAATATTTGTCTGTTTGACCCTGTGATTGTCTTCTAAACCCGCCCCTACAGGGTTTTCCTGTCTTTCTCGCCAAGTTAGAGGAATTCCTGCCAAATCCAGCATTTCCAGGATATTGGTGGCGCCTAATTCATAACTGAGGCTAAAGCCTAAAATATCGAAATCTATGAGCGATCGCCTATTTTCTACTGCAAACAGAGGTGTTTGGCTTTCCCGTAGCTTCTTCGCTAAGTCTGGTGCTGGTAAGTAAGCGCGATCGCACAACTGTCTTGGTTGGGCATTCAAGATATTGTAGAGAATAATATGCCCTAAATTGGAAGCGCCCACTTCGTAGATCTCCGGATACGTCAGCACCCAGCGTACCCTCGCTGCTTCCCAAGGCTTGTGTACCGCTCCCAACTCGTTACCCAAGTAACGCGCTGGCCCCATGATGTCTTTTGTGAGTATTTCTTCGACGGTGAGCGCCATAGCGATCTTTCCCACTGCTGTCAATGCAGCCAAACTTTAGCACCCATTAATCTTACCAGGATTAATGGGTCTAAAGCCCCGTCCTTCTGGGACTGCTTTGCCGTATGCTTGTATCAGTGGAAAGGTAATCAACCACTTAAAAAACCTAGCCGTTGAAAGACAAGCTGAACCTTGACAATTGAATCTATGCGGTTCTACTTGTTGTTCCAGATTGCTGGCAAACTGTCGGCGCCCGAAAGTAGGTAAAAGATTCACGGGGACTAGACGAGCAGCATTTTGAAGCAGATGCGCTTCAAACTCAAACAGGACTTGCAGCAATGCAACTAGGGTAGGGGCATACCCGAAGTAACGCTTGGGGAGAATCCCACCTCTGGGCTAGAGGACGCAAGGAATCTAATTTAAGTGGTTTCGTTGAACCAAGAATCCCCGTGCGTTCACGCCGGGGAGTGTCAATTGATGTTTCTATGGCATCACCGTCGCTAGCAAGTATTGACTATTGTTCTTTCAAGAGTTATCATTTATTCTTCGTTCTCTTAAAGACAACCGCAGTTTTTAGCTTTTCAAGGCTCTTCCGCGATTTTCTACAGGAGAAACGCTAAGCAATAAGCTTTACAGCTTTTTTGCTTTGATTTACAGAGGCTTTAAAAGCTTCGCGACTCTCAAAGATATCAAACACTCTGTCTAGCTGAGTCAACTCAAAAATAATTTGAATGGAGGGTGGCACTGAGCAAATACTAAAACGTCGATTAAGATTTTGAGCCATACTCAGAGCTGATACCAGGGACATCAAGCCAGCGCTATCAAGAGACTCTACGCGCTGCATATCAACTAAAACACAATTGGGCTCAGAAGCAACTGTAGCTGCAAGCTGGCGCTTGAATTCAGCAGCATTGGAAGCATTAATATGCCCAGAAGGCTGAAGAATTGTCATTTTTGAATCTAAAATTGCGATTGCCATAGTTACATCCTTACTTGTGTAGCTAATAATCTTCTAGAGAATGTACTGAAGATAATCTGTATATTCTCTCGTTAAGTACTCCCTTGGGATGATTTTGATCAATTTTTATTAAGGAGTGCCACTTTTTTAAGCTTTTGTCAAAAAAAATTAATTAAGTGTATCTCTATATTATTACTTCCTCTCATATAAAGTTGTGTGTCTCTATACTTTATTCATAAGGGAATCATTAATAAATCTTATCTTCTAAATTACTTTAAATAAATAAGCTGTTCAATTAACCAGCTAAAAGTTCAGGACAGTCTTGAAAATGGTGATTTAAGCTTTACGGTAGGTAGAAAAGAAGCACAACTATCAAAAGATAGATAAGATAAAGCACATCAGGTCAAAGTATAGTAAACCAAAGTATACAGTTCCTAATCAGGCAAAAAAATAAATAGGATTCAGTCATTAATAGCAGTGACTCATATCACTTTATCAAAAAGACTTAGATCACTAAAATGCTTCAAAATTCAGATGAGAATACCTAAGTATGGAGTTCTAAGTAAATGAAGCGTGAAAACTACATACATTATTCGTCAACTTGTAGAAAAAGCCCTATATATTCGGAAATTAACTCCTGATATAGAGAACGAAATCAACTATGAACTGACTCGCCTGGGTCACATTTCAGACGTAGATTACGAGGCGTTGGAATTACTAATGTCTGAGATGGATGCTGGAAGAATTCAGTTAGTACCTACGACCTAGATAAAGGTCTTGGATAGAAAAGTAAATTTTTAAAAAGCGTTTATTCTGTATTGTGGGAGCTTTAAAATACTAGAAAAATTTTAGGAGTTGGCAGAAAAAGGACACTGGAAGTCGCTACGAAGTCTGAAAGGCACTGCTATAAGCTTGCCAAAACTTACGGACAAAACAGCTTAGTTGCTTGTGACCATCTGAGTTGTTTACAGCTTCGCTGTTTGGGTCATTAAGCTGGACAAACAGGGGAATTACCTCAGTATCCAGTGCAGGGAAAAATAAACTCGCAGGCCAAAGTAAATCTGCACCTTGGCGCAAGTCATACAAAGTTAGCTGTTCGGGTGAGCTCACCGACATTGGTAAAGTTAGCATGAAAGGGCGCACCCAATAAATTTGGCGAGATTCTACAAATTCAATGATTTCGCTGTATAAACGAGTATTTTCATGATCTAAAAAAACAATCTGGTGAGGCTGGAACTTGTATGGGAAAACGATTGATACTTGTTGCACTCTGAATAAATATCCCTAAGTAGCTGCGGTCTGAACCTCTTGATAAATTAACTCTTTAAAGTGAATAACATCTTGACGGGGATCAGCTCGTTCAACTTGGACATCTAAGCGATCGCCTAGAGTCACCGAGCGCTTGAAGCGCATCGCCATCTCCAGTCCTAAATCCTCCAAGAGAATCAGCCCCAAGTTTTCGTGTTCTCGCAGCCAGCGCAGCACTACAACCTGCCAAACCCGATCATTGTGACGCCGCAAATATTCCAATCCCCAATAACGATTGGTCTGACGTTCCACCAGGGTTGCCTCATAAGCCGCTGAGGAAACACTAAGTATCACTTCTTGTAGTTGGTCGGTACTAAAAGGCAGTGGATCGCCCCGCAGGTGTGCTTTGATCTGAAAATGCGCCAGCAAATCACTGTAACGGCGGATAGGAGAAGTTACCTGAGTATAAGTTTCCAAACCCAAGCCAGCGTGCCGTGAAGGAGTAATACTGGTTTCACTTCTAGGCATACACCGACGCATGGCACAGAAGCGGACCGGACCTGCTGGAAGTAGCAGCAGTTCTTCGTCTGATGGTAGTTCCGGCTGAGGCTGTCCTCGAAATGGCAGGGGAATTTGATTAGTTTGACCATAGCGGCCTGCGACTTCACCGGCAAGAATCATCATTTCCGCCACCAACTGCCGCGATTGCGAATCGTCTAAAACATCAATAGTGATTTCATCATCATTGCGAACTTTGATCACGGACTCAGGCATATGAATGCCGATCGATCCCTGAGAGCGCCGCCACTCCTGCCTACGCATGGCCCAAGTAGAGATCGCGGTGATTTCAGTTTCTGAAGGCACTGCCAACTCCAACATCTCATCTACATCTTCGTAGGTGAGGCGATAAGTTGGCTTAATTAAGCTGGCATGGATAGTGTATTCCTGGACATTGCCGACTTCATCCAAGATTACCCCAAAACTCAGCGCCGAACAGATCCTACCCTGAATTAAGCTCATCGGCCCCGTTGCTAGTTGGGGTGGGAACATGGGAATCATCCCTGTTGGCAGATACAACGTAGTACTACGTCGTCGTGCTTCCAGGTCAAGGTCATCCCCAGGGATCAGCAAGCGCGTCGGGTCTGCGATGTGAATCCAGAGGCGCTGACGCCCGTCATCAAGGTATTCTACACTCAAGCCGTCGTCGATTTCTTGGGTACTTTCATCGTCAATGGTGTAAACCTTCAGATGAGTCAAATCAAGCCGATTTGTATCCCTGTCGGGAGGCGGAGAATCCAGGCAGTTACGCGCCACTTCAAGCACCTCACGACGAAAGGAAACAGGGATTTGACTAAGTAGCAAAAACTTCTCTTGATAACGCCAAAAACCCAGTTCTACCAACAAATCGAAGGCACTTTCTGGGGTTGGAGGGCGACTACATGCTGCCAGGATTTCCTGCGCTGCGCGAGGCGCATTTTCTGGATGCCGCAAGAACCGTTCTAAAGCATCGATACGAGCGCGATCGCTCTCCTGCCACTCCACCGCCACACCTGCTAATTTCTGCTGTAGGCGACTCAAAAAGTCTTGTTGCTCCCGCCCTCTTGACTCTTCAGCTAATCGCTGATGTTTGATTTCAGCAACCATAGCAGCGTTTCGAGGTTCGTAAGCGTCTGCCTTTTGTTTGAAGTAAATTTTGTCTTCAGACAGCAAATAGTGAGCCGCATAGCACAGAGGCGGACTTTGTTCAGAAAACAAAAGCTGTGCCATTGCGGCACAAGTCACAGCCTCGCCATCTTCAACCAGTAATTCCCAAGCCACTTCCAAACTAGAAGGGTCTAAATAAGGCTCTACTTCTTTGAGAAATTTTGGTATTTCTGATGGCTTGAGTGTGCAACCAGCCACTTCATAAGTAAATTGCCGAGGATGAAGTGTGTGAGATTGACCGCGTTCGTCTATGACAATCCAGTGTTTTTTGCCCTCTGGACGGTCTGCTGTTGCCAGCCGGCGCTCTCCGCCGAGGCGAAATTCAATGAGTGTTCCCTTTTCCACCAGTAACGCTTACCCCGGTAGCCTTTTCTATAACAACTTAATACCTAGTCTATCGGGTGGCTGGTGCGATGCTCACCTCAGCATACAGAGTGTCTTAGCACAGAATGACAAAATCGAATACTTTTTTTAATTGACTCGCAATTTGTCATTCCTCGGACACTACCGCGCTTGCTTTTTGAAGTGCGATCGCCTAGCAGTCTTTTTTTACCCAACTAAAGTCCACAAATCTGAGTTTTCTAGTCGAAAGTATGTTTTTCCTCAGCGGAGGGCTGCTTAAAATCCCTCTGACAAGCAACATAAATTCAGAACGCCGATGACTCAGTAGTTTTATCCTTCTGCATTAACGAAGGGTAGCAAAGCCAAAATGCGTGCCCGCTTAATTGACTTTGTTAAATCTCGTTGTTGTTTAGAAGTCAGACCTGTAATCCGGCGTGGCAAGATTTTACCCCGTTCTGTAACGAACTTGCGCAGCAGTTCAATATCTTTGTAGTCAATGGGGTCTTCTGGTTTGATGGGAGACAGGCGTTTGCGAAAGTAAGACATTATTAGTTGTTTGTTGTTTGTCGTTTGTGGTAATAACTGTGACTTGAGTGTTTTGCCCTTGCTCCCTGTTGATTTATTGAGGAAACGCTGACTACTCACTCAAGCTATTTTATTTCTTTGTGTACTGTGTGCTTATTGCAGTGAGTGCAGAATTTCTTGATTTCCAAACGTGCCGTCGTGTTGCGACGGTTTTTCATGGTTGTATAGCGAGAGACACCTGGCGAGCGCTTAGCAGGGTTGCTGCGACACTCGGTACATTCCAAGGTGATAATAATGCGGACGCCTTTCTTACTTGCCATAACTCTATTTCTAGAAAATCAAGGTTAATTGAAATTAAACACAAATTTCTATTATTTCATGGGACGCCTGATTTGGGCAAATATTTTTTTGAGACGGATGTCCAGGGAATAACCCCGACGAGTCTGTATCACAATCGTTTGCGCAATGCGGTCATGGAAAGCTTGTTGAGCTTCATTATCAGCAAAGGCAACACCGCCATCTACCGCCAAGGGAGTAATCAGCAGCAGAAAGGAAATAGGATTAGCAAACATCCAGCTTAGACCAATCAGCGCTAAGAAAGTACTTAAACCCAGAATGCCTTCTCGTTTGCTTAAGGTTAACAGTCCAGGAATTTTGCTGTATTTGGCATCAAGCACTTTCATATCCAGCGCCCAACGCCCCAGACTCTGACCCTGATTGTTAGAGACTAGCACAACCCGCAGAGCTAGCCAAAGTAATGTAAAAACCAGTATTTGAAACAGAATATTATTTCCCACAAGTGAGCTACATAGCCAAACCACGACAAAATCAATGGCGAAGGCTGCAACTCGTCGCTCTATCGGCACCTTGGGAAAGCGGGTGTAAATTCGTTCAATACTCATGAGAAATCTGAGGTGCTTCCTGGCTAATTAACATCTTAGCCTTCTACCACCATGCCTTGCGTGATAGTGTCAAAGCAGTCAAGTCTAGCGTTACAGCCATGCTGCCAGTTAAAGAAGCCCAATCAATCATTCTCGGTTTGGTGCAACCTCTAGATGGACAAATGGATACAGAGGTTGTGGAATTATCAGCCGCCACGGGTCGTATTTTAGCTTCCCCAGTGACGAGTTCCTTGGATTTTCCTCACTGGGATAATTCAGCGATGGATGGGTATGCAGTGCGTTATGCAGATGTAGAAGCCTGTGATGCCGAGAATCCAGCCATTTTGGAAATTGTAGAAGAAATCCCCGCAGGCTATCAACCGAAAAGCTCACTTCAACAGGGACAGGCTTCCCGCATCTTGACTGGTGCTTGTATGCCAATGGGTGCGGATACTGTGGTAATGCAAGAGCGAACCAGACGGAAGGAGAACCGCGTATATATCATGGAAGCCCCAAAACCACAAGCTTTTGTGCGTTACCGGGGAGAGTTCTACCAAGCAGGAAAGCCACTACTTCAGCCAGGAATCACCCTAGGAGCGCCTGAAATGGCTGTATTAGCGGCTGCTCAGTGTACTCAACTAAGTGTCTATCGACGCCCACGAGTGGCAATTTTGTCAACGGGTGACGAGTTAGTGACACCTTACCAACCTTTGCAGCCGGGTCAGATTGTAGACTCCAATCAATACGCCCTTTCTGCTTTTGTTGTCCTCTCCGGAGGAATACCAGTAGTCCGGGGTATAGTTCGTGACGAGCCAGAACAACTTCAGGAAGCGATCGCACAAGCCATCGCTTCAGCAGATATCGTTCTCTCAACTGGCGGCGTTTCCGTAGGAGATTATGACTATGTGGATCAAATCCTGGCTGAATTAGGTGGAGAAATTCATATCCGTGCCGTTGCTATCAAACCAGGTAAACCCCTAACCTTCGCCACATTCGTCCCCCAGGAATCTGGGGATCAGCAGGGATCGAAGCGTCCAATATTGTATTTTGGTCTACCAGGAAATCCCGTTTCCGCCCTAGTTACCTGTTGGCGATTTGTCCAACCAGCACTCTCCAAACTTTCTGGTTTGCCACAAGAAGCATGGGGATCAAGGTTTGTCCAAGCGCAAACTAATCAAGATTTACGCTCAGATGGACGCAGGGAAACCTACCTTTGGGGTCGCCTGAATTTAAACACTGCGGGTACCTACGAATTCCATCTTGCTGGTGGTAGTCATAGCTCCGGCAATTTAATTAACTTGGCACAAACTAATGGTCTTGCAGTTGTGCCTGTAGGTCAAACATTCATTCCTGCTGGCGAGATAATTGCAGTTTTAAAACTCTCCAATTAGAATCCAGGTTTTTCAAAGCCTGGAGAAATCCCCAAAAAATAATTACCAAAAACCTCTCTTACCGCTAGGTAAAACAGTCGCCCAATTAGTTTTTGCCTGTGCTAATTGTTCCTCAGTAATTTTGGCACCAGTCAGATTAGTACCACACAAATTTGCACCTTTGAGATTGGCATTGTTGAGATAGGAATAGCTAAGATCAGCCCCGCGCAAATCAGCCCCTTCAAAATCTGTAAAACTGAAGTAAGCTCGTCCCAAAATTGCATCTTTTAAATTTGCCTTAACCAAACTTGCTCGACCAAAATCAGCACCAGATAAATTAGTTCCCTGTAAATTTGTTCTTGACAATTTCGACTGGTGAAAAATCCCCCCAGATAAGTTAGCTTTCTGAAGATCTAGACTACTCAAATCCAGAGAAGCAAAATCTCTTCGTCCCTTTAAATAAGCAGTTAAAACAGCATTGGCGTCCATCTTAGCAGGACTCTTGGGCCTTCCTACTGTATTGCCATCGCCTCGCACCGAAGTTGCTACAGCCCTTTGACCAGGAATACCTGAACTTCCTTGACCACCAGAAGTATAAGGGCCGCCGGCGCGTGCGTTGCGCTCACGTCTAGCTCGAATTTGCGCGGCTAGCTTATCTGTAGCAGATGTTGGAGTTGAAGGGTCTGAAGGATTACTCGGTATATTTAAGTCTCCAGAAAATATGGCTCTGCTGCTGCTGGAATTGGGTGGATTATTTGGTTTAACTGTTAAGCCTTCGCGCAAGCCGTCAATATAAGGCACTAAGTCCAATACTTTGAGAACTTCATCGGCCGATTTATAGCGATGACGGACAGAAGACTCTAGCATTCTTTTCAAGACATCAGCAAAATCGTCACTGAGCTGAACGTGTTTTCGCCAGACCATTTCGCCGGTTGAATGATTGTAATCTAAATCTTTTGGTGATTTAGCAGTTAATAAATAAATACAAGTTACCCCAACTGCATAAATATCACTGGCAAAAACAGGTCGCAATGCCATTTGTTCTGGAGGCGCAAAACCTGGGGTACCTATAGCGAAATTTGTTAAAGCAGTTTGATCTGAGTTGTTACCATCTTGATTTACTTGGTTTTTAACAGCACCAAAATCAATTAGTACCAGTTTTCGGTCTTGCTCACGACGAATTATATTAGCTGGTTTAATGTCTCGGTGAATTACATTCTGTTTGTGAATATCTCTCAGCAGTGGCAAAAGTTCACTTAAGAATTGCTTCACCCCAGCTTCACTCATCGGGCCGCTCTCTTTAATCTCTTGCTGTAGAGTCAATCCGCTGATATACTCTTGCACCAAGTAGAACTGATCGGTGTCTTCAAAGTAGTCCAAAAGCCTGGGTACTTGGGGATGATTGCCAATTTTTCCCAAGGTTCTGGCTTCTCGCTCAAACAGTTCCCGCGCCATTGGCAAAAGGTGGGCACTGGTCGCCGTTGGACGGAGTTGCTTGATTACACAACTTGGTGAACCGGGTAGAAGTTCATCTATAGCCAAAAATGTGGCTCCAAAGCCACCTTGACCTAAAGCTTTGACCACGCGATAGCGATCGCGTAGCAATAACTTAGATTTACACGCCTGACAAAATTCGACGTGTACTGGATTTTTGGGATGAGGACAGGCAGGATTTAGGCAGTAGCTCATTGAGCGTCACCGATGGGGCGTCGTCTGTGCGGGGAATGAAGCTTTTGATCGAAGCACCCGGCTTAAAATACTGGCTCTTGTTTGGAACGCACCGCCGAATGCACCCTCGCTTATGTAAGCCTTTAGAGTTAGTCTCACTTAAAACAAGGATATCCTAATTTTCATCACTACATGGGGGAGTATCAGGCAATATTGAAATTTATCTATCAAATTTCTGTAAAGACTTGCTAAAGAGCGCCGAATTTTTGATGAAGCCTTGATTAAGGTTAGTGGTCAGTGGTCAGTAGTCAGTAGACAAATGACAAATGACAAATAACCATTAACCAGGCAGACGGTAAAATAGTCCAACTGAAGGTAGGTAAGAGCTAGGAGTCTATGCGTATCTCTTTAAATTGGTTGCGAGAACTGGTGGACGTGACCCTGGCTCCTGAAGAGCTAGCCGAAACCCTAACAATCGCTGGGTTTGAGGTCGAAGATATCGAAGATCGCCGTAAGCTAGCAGATGGTGTTGTGGTCGGGAAGGTTCTAGAAGTCCAGCCACACCCGAATGCAGATAAACTCAGGGTTTGTCAAGTAGATATTGGGGATACTAATGGTTTATTGACCATTGTCTGCGGTGCTGCTAATGTTCGTGCTGGTGCTTATGTACCTGTGGCAACAACAGGAACGTACCTCCCGACAATTGATGTGAAAATTCGTCCCTCAAAATTACGTGGTGTTCGTTCGGAAGGGATGATTTGTTCCTTAACGGAACTTGGACTAGAAAAACAATCAGAAGGAATTCACATCTTTGAAGACGAAACTCTTCAATTAGGTAGTGATGTTCGTCCCATCCTCGACCTGGAAGATGTAATTCTCGACCTGACAGCCACTGCTAACCGCGCTGACGCCCTAAGTATGGTGGGTGTCGCGAGAGAAGTCGCAGCACTTACAGGTGCTTCTGTGCGGCTGCCAGAAGCCTCTGAAGTGTTTATTGGCAATGACTCAAACAGTCTTAGCTTAAGAATATCTGAACCGCAAGCTTGCCCAGCCTATATTGGAACCGTGATCGAAGGGGTGAAAATTGCTCCTTCCCCAGATTGGTTACAACAACGCCTCCAAGCGGCCGGAGTACGACCGATTAACAATGTTGTTGATATCACAAATTATGTCTTGTTGGAATGGGGTCAGCCACTCCATGCTTTTGATCGAGATCGGCTTAAAGCTGTCGCAGGTGGAAACTCTCTGACAATTGGTGTACGCTTTGCCAAAAGTGGGGAATCCCTGAAAACCTTGGATGGACAGGCCCGTAACCTCCAAGCAGAAACTTTGTTAATCACCGCTAATGACCAACCTGTAGCCTTAGCTGGGGTAATGGGTGGCGAAGAAACAGAAGTTCACAATGATACTCAGAATCTAGTTCTAGAAGCAGCACTATTTGAACCAGTAGCAATCCGTAGATCCGCTCGTACTCAAGGTTTGAGAACAGAAGCTTCTACTCGTTACGAGCGTAGTGTCAATCAGGCAGAATTAGATATTGCTTGTCAAAGAGCGATCGCCTTAATTACCCAGTTAGCATCTGGAAGCGCAAGTTCACAGCAAATTGCTGACACACGACCAGATCCCGCAACTTGGGCACGTTCGATTGAGTTACGTCTTGACCGCATCAATCAGGTTTTAGGGCCAGTAGACTTAGGAGAAGATATCGGCGAAATCCTCCCAGAAGATGTGGAACGTATCCTCACAGCCCTGGGGTGTCAGTTGCAACGTGGTGCACCACGGAATGACCTCCATTGGATTGTCACAGTACCACCCTACCGCTATCGAGACTTAGAGCGAGAAATTGACCTGATTGAGGAAGTAGCCCGTCTTTATGGCTATGACAAGTTTTGCGAGGAATTACCTGATAATGCAGAACTAGGTTTTCTTTCCCTAGAACAGCTATTGATGCGACAGCTACGGGAAGCTTTCCGGGCTGTAGGGCTGACAGAATTAGTACACTACTCTTTGGGGAAACCAGAATCTGAAGAACAAGTTAGTCTTGCTAATCCCCTGTTTACAGAATATTCAGCCCTCAGAAGAGATTTAGTCTCTGGACTAATTGACGCCTTCCAGTACAACCTAGAACAAGGAAACGGTTCCTTAAACGGCTTTGAAATTGGTCGAATTTTCTGGAAAGAAGAAGAAGGTTTGGAAGAAGCAGACGCAGTTTCAGGGATTTTTGGTGGCGATCCAACTCAAGGAAAATGGGTTAGAGGAGGCCGGGAAACCCCAATGACTTGGTATGAAGCTAAGGGAATGCTTGAAGGTGTATTTCAGCGCTTGGGTTTAAGCGTTGAATATCAACCGAATCGCCAAGATCCACGTTTTCATCCAGGACGTACTGCATCATTGTGGTTACAGGGCGATCGCCTGGGGAATTTTGGACAACTACATCCTCAGTTACGTCAGGAACGTAGTTTACCCGATGCTGTATATGCCTTTGAGTTAGATTTGGATGTGATGTTGGATGCTTTGGATCAGCCTGAACGTCTAACACCTCACTTTAAGGCTTATTCTACTTATCCAGCCTCTGACCGAGATATCGCTTTCTTCGCGCCGGTGAAAGTTTCTGTAGCGGAAATTGAGCGAGTCATGCAAAATTCTGCTGGTAACTTATTGGAGTCGGTGCAATTATTTGATGAATATCGAGGAGAATCTGTACCTGAAGGACAAAGAAGTTTAGCTTTGAGGTTAGTGTATCGAGCGAGCGATCGCACTCTCACCGATGAGGAAATTGAGCCGGCACATGAAAACGTCCGAAAATCTCTCGTAGAAAAATTCGGCGTTAGTCTCAGAAGTTAAATAATTGTTGTTGGTTGTTGGTTGTTTGTTGATTATTTTTGGTGAACAACCAAGGAAAGCTAACAACTGATAGGAAGGGCGAAAGCGTTGCGTACAGCCCTACACAACTAACAACTAACAACTAACAACCGTAAGGGCGGGTTTAGCAGATAATATGCGCTACCAACCAATAATTTATCTACAAAACCCGCCCCTACACAATTGACAATTGACAACTGACCAATAAAAAATTATGCCTAAATATGTGATGTGGGGAAGCTACTGTGAGGATGTTTTAGAAAAGCGTGTTCCTTACAGACAAGCTCATCTTGATGGACTTGCTGCTCAAAAAGAAAATGGTATTTTAATTACTCTTGGGCCTACTAAAGATGTGACTAAAGTCTTTGGTATTTATGAAGCTGAAGATGAGGCAACAGTACGCCAGATAATTGAAGCAGATCCTTATTGGAAAAATGGTATTTGGACTGAATATGATGTGAGAGAGTGGATTCAAGCTTTTTGAAAACACATCCAAAAATCGATCAATCTGATGCTCAATAGGCTTCACAAAGGAAATATTCATATAGATTTGTCGGTTCAGTAATTGGTAAATTCTCTTATCTGCTGTTCTATTTCTTCTTTATGAAGACTGACATTATCTAAAACCATGAAGATTTTCGCAATAAATAATTGAGTTGAAAAAATGAGTGAAACATATAGATTTGAACGTCAGTTTGGGCAAAGATTTTTAGCACTTGTCCAACCTTACTGGTACCCCAGCTCCGATAATAGAAGAGGAACTTTTGTGGGGGTATTGCTGTTGCTAATGGCATTCCTCTCAATAGCCTCTTTTGCTATTGTCAGCATCATCAGCTTAGGAGGACAGCACTACTTTCCAGAAATTCTCAACAATATTGCTCCAGGTTTAGCGGATTATTTTATCCAGATTATCAAATCGCCAGTTATCTATTTAATTGGTTTATTTTTGCTGGCTACCATTGCTGGTTTTTACTACTACAGGCAACAGCTACTAGAGGAGTGGCGACCGTGGTTGATGTTAACAATTATCTTGTTATTATTGTTATCAAGTACTGGAGTAAATGTTCTAAGTAGCTATGTGAATAGGGACTTGATTACTGCGATGGCTCAACAGCAGATGTCAAAGTATATTCCCTTGCTCTTACTCTATGGCGGTTCGTTAATCGCAATCGTCCCCTTGATGGTTTTTTCCAACTACATCAAAAAGAAACTCTGTCTCTACTGGCAAGAATGGTTAACCAACTATTTTCTGGATCAGTATCTCTACAATAGAGCCTATTACGAACTTAAGACCAATCTTGATGTCGATAACCCAGACCAGCGTATCTCCAAGGAAGTTGAGTCGTTTACTCAAACTATATTGGATTTCTTGGTGGCTATGCTTAATCAAGTAGTTAATCTAATCGCTTACGGAATTGTGCTTTGGACGATTTCTAAAATACTGTTTATCGCTCTGTTGATCTATTCTTTGCTTATCAACCTGATTGTGATTTTTTTTAGTAAAGGGTTAGTTAATCTTAACGTTGAAAAACTCCAATACGAAGCAAATTTCCGTTACAGCTTGGTTCGGTTGCGCGACAATGCTGAGTCTATCGCCTTCTCTCGTGGAGAAAATCAAGAATCGAGTATACTGAAGCGGCGATTCACTATGCTCATGGAGAATTTGAATCTGATCATAGGGTGGGAGCGGAATATAGAATTGCTAACCGTAAGCTACCAAAATTCTATTTTTATCCTCCCTTACTTAACTATAGGAACATTATATTTTAGTGGTCAGATTGAGTTAGGAACAGTTACTCAAGCAAGTATATTGTGCTTTCAGCTTTCGGGGGCACTAGCAGTCATTATACGTAGGTTTGATTCTCTCAGCGCTCTTGCTGCTGTGGTTAATCGCTTGGCTACTTTGGCTGAGGTTTTGGTAGCGTCGAAGGGACAAGAAAATGTCAGCACTATTGAAATATTAGAGGACAATCGTTTTGCTCTTGAAGCCATGACTTTGCAAACTCCTAACGGTGAACAGACTTTAGTTAAAGATCTGTCGTTTTCGTTAGAACCTGGTGAAAGTATATTGATTATGGGAGCTAGTGGTCTTGGTAAAAGTTCTCTGCTAAGGGCGATCGCCAATCTGTGGAACACAGGGAAGGGTCGTATTGTCAGACCCAATCTCGAAGAAATCATGTTTTTACCTCAGCGTCCTTATATGATTCTGGGTTCTCTTCGGGAACAGTTGCTCTACCCCAAGGTTAATCGTCAAATTCAAGATGAAGAATTGGAATCATTGTTGCAGCAAGTTAACCTTCCTGAGTTACTTTCAAAAGTAGGTGGCTTTGATTCAGAACTAGATTGGAGTAGCTTTTTGTCCATAGGAGAACAACAGCGTCTAGCCTTCGCAAGACTCTTACTAAATCGACCTCGTTACGCTTTTTTGGATGAAGCAACTAGCGCATTGGATCAGCAAAATGAGAAGCATCTTTACCAACAGCTAAAGCAAAGCGAAACTACTTTTATAAGTGTTGGACACCGAGAGAGTTTACTAAACTATCATCAGCAAGTCTTAGAATTATTGAGTGATTCTAGCTGGCAACTGATACCAGTTCAAAACTTTGTTGCTCGGCTTGAGCAAATCCAAAATCCTCAATTCCCTGAAGTTATTGTTAGTTAATACTATTAGTGGGATGCATCCAAATGATTGAGGTCTTTTATCCACAAATCAACCAAATGTAACTCTTCCTGTGGAATTATTTCTGCTTCTACTAACTTTTCGTAGCACAGACGTAAATTCTCGCTCGTCCTGTCTGGTGCTTCTGATAACACCAGACCGCTAAGGAGTTCCATAATTATGATGTTATTGATGTAACCTGGAACTTCATCCTTAAAGTCACGAATCAGAGAATGCTCATTCCTCAACTGAACAACAGTCGCTTCCCGGAAAGCAATATTTTTACCTTGCTTGTACAAGCAAATTTGTGCGATGAACGATCGCCAAATGTCAGTCATTCTAAAACTCACAAAACTAGGTAAATAGAGCAGGGGATACGCTTCCGGCCACCAAATCGTATTCTGTGAATTGAACGGACAGAACGTGCCATCTTTGAGAATAACTGTGTTTGACCTAAACTTCGTTTCTTCTTCAGTTGTTAACCGATAGATTGCATCAACGTCTGGGTCACCATCAGCTAAGTACTGTTGGATAGGGCAATCAAACGTAGATTTCTCACCCAAAAGGCTTTTTTTTCTAAAACTTTCGTTGATGTATTCCAAAGGAAAGCCGCGTGGCCAGATTTTAGTGTCTGTAAAGTGTGTGTAAATGTTCTCCCAGCCATGCTTTTGTACCGGCTGGCCTTCTACTTGCTTGTCAACTGAAACTAGAAAAGAGTCATATGGAATATTATCATCATCTGTCTCAGCAATAATTTTTGCACCGTCCTGTATAGCTTTGAGGTAACCGATATTTTTCCGGACATAATGATTGAAAGGGGCATTCCCTAGCAAAAGCACTCTCAAGTGCTAATTGGTCTGGAACAGACAAAAATTGAACGCCTTCCCAGTTCCAGTTTGTCGGTGTTTTTTTGTCTCCAACAACAATAAAGCTCCAATCTTTGTAGTTAGTCGCTATTTTTTTGACACCATCCGTTGGGTAATTAATGGTTGTGATAATAATAGATTTATTGTCAGGCATGACTCTAGTTTTTTCAAAATTTACGTAATTCCTAAAGTTATCTTTAAACTAGATTTTTCAGTAACGGCCCATTATTTTTTGGCTTTCCTACAAGTTGAGGTATAAACTTATTAAAAAGAAATATACACGGGACACATAAAACTAGGGAAAGTAAAGTCCCCAAGCTACAAGCCTCAAAAACTACCAAATGTGAATCTGTTAAAAACTCTTTTATTAATGTAATCAGCCATTGATTTCCAAAATGAAAAAATAAACCATTTAGACCTAAGAGAATTAATGTGTTTTGACCGATGAAGAGAATTATTTTGGAGGAAGGTGTTAACTTTGCTAAGGATATAACAAAAAGTGAACCTGCTAACGCGGTTAGCGGGAAAAGTACAAAATTTCCATGACTGGAACTAGCCATAATTACGGCTGTTGTTTTGACTGTGAATAGATTTGTATTTAAATTGAAGGTGAACAAGACAATTAAACCAGTAAAAACCAAAAGAAAGAATTGAAAAAATAGCGTTATTTTTTCTTCTAAAAGTTCCCAGTTCTTTAAGATTTTTCCAAATTGATAAAATAGGTAAGCAACTAAGGCTTCGTGTACAAACCAGAAGTTTTTTTCTACTCCCGTCACCGAGGTGACTAATTCTATGTTTAAAGTGATTAGCAACCCAATCAAAAATAGGATAACGGCAGAAATTATTAATTGCTTATTTGTCTTTAAGTAGTGAGATAAAAAGAAATGAATATTTTCAATAGTAAATAAACAAACAAGAAACCATGTAACAACATTATATACTGGATGTCCTTTCAGTAAGTTTATTAAACCAAATAAGTAATTATTCCAATGTAAAGAACCCAAAAGACTATCCTGGTAAATATTGATAGTCATAGCTAATAAGTTAAAAAAGATAACGGGAATTATTCTAGAAATTAAATGTAATCTTAAAAATTCCTTATAACTCAAGCTATTGTTTTTACTAATATAGCCAGACAATATGAAAAACAACGGCATATTAAATGAATAAATGAACTTGAATTGTACAAAAGCTGCAACGTTTCCTAAATCGATTAATTTTTCAAGTAAATGACCATAGAAAACTAAGAACATTCCGTAGGCTTTTGCTATATCAACCCAAAGTAATCTCATTATTTATGCTTTCGCGTTCACCTTCAAACTCTGTTTCTCTTCAGACTATATTTACCAGATCTTCGCCTGTTTTTGCAAGCCACTCACACTATTAAATCGAGACCAAGTTATGAACCTTCATTGCTGAGAGCTTGTTTACATCCTATTTGATAGCCAACTTTCCATAACCATGCCGCCAAGTGTTCCTTGCTACGAATTTTCACTAAATCTTTAAGTAGAAGCTGCCACTCTATTTTTCCATCCGGCAATGGACCTGAATATATGCCTAATGATTCATGCTTATTGCATAGACAAACATTAGCTTTACCATATACATAGGCTTGACGGTAAATGCCAGCTAAGGTATCACGAAGCCGATAGTGAATCTTGAGACTTGGGATATGATGCAATTTCGTCCCAGCTAGCTGCACTCTCCAGCTATAGTCAATATCATCGCCACCGGGTAGAGACTCATCAAATCCGCCGATCGCTTCATGGACTGAGCGTTTAATCCCAACAGTGTATCCTCCGGCAATGGAGTATTTAATAAAGCTGTTCTCACTCAGAGTTCCATCTTCCCAGCCGTCAAGAAGTCTTCCCCCCATTCTCGCCTTGATTGTCCAAGGTTGATTAAGTTTCTTGATATCACAATAGCCAGCTACGAAATCATACTGAGAGAGTGCCTCCCCTATAGCCGCTACCCAACCAGTCCCTACTTCGTCGTCAGCCTCGCAGAAGGCAAGAGATTCGCTAGCGGCAGCTTGTGCGCCCACATTTCGACCATAAGCAATTCCTCGTCGCTCAGAGGAGTCAACTATCCTTAAATTCGGTAGTTTTTCCTGATACTGTTGTGCAATTTCTGTAGTGCGATCGCTGGAACCACCATCGGAAATAATCACCTCCCAAGGCTCTGACCAGTGTTGGTTAGCTAGGGCTTCCAGTTGAACGGCGATGGTAGACTCTGCATTAAAACACGGAATGATAACACTTAGTTTCATGTAAATCTAATTTTTTGACTTCAAAAAAATAAGCAGATACAATATTTATTTACTTCAGAATATTATATCATCAAAAACGTTTTCTTTTTGAAATATTTAACTTAAAACAACTTTTATACACTGTGAACTGTGAATTTGGCAGGTAGGCAAATTGTTACAAAAAAACATGAAATTAATATGAAATTTCTAAGAAATGTACAGCAATCGTTTAATTTGTATTTGTTTAGAGTAAACAGTATCATAAATAATAAATTCTTGAATTCCCCCAGAAAAATTAAATATGAATTTCTTAAATTTAAGTTCGTTCAAAAAGTTTTGGGTGATTGCCAAACTGTACTGGCTTGGACGTGAGAAAATAGGTGCATTTAGTCTACTATTCCTCATAGGTTTATTGCTATTAAGCTACACAAACTTGAGCGTAGTATTAAACGAGCAACAGGGCAACTTAATTTCCGCTTTATCAAAAAAAGATTCCCAGAGGTTTTGGCGATCTGTACTTATTTTCCTAGAGATTTTAGCTATTTATGTGCCACTTTATGCTGGATATGGTTATTTAGTAAATAAGCTAGGAATTTTCTGGCGGCAGTGGATGACGAGACATTTTCTCGATAAATATTTAAAAAATCGTGGATTTTACTACCTGAGCTCTAATAAAGAAATTGACAATCCAGACCAACGTATTGCTGAAGACATCAAAGGTTTTACTCAAAATGCTTTAGGTTTTTTTATTTCGCTCATTCAGGGAGTACTTCAAATAATTGTTTTTAGTGGGGTTCTCTGGAATATTTATCAACCTCTAGTTTTATTAATCGTAGCTTATATCTTGATAGGTACTTTTATAGTAATTTTAGTCTTTGGTAAACCATTAGTTAGACTACGTTTTGAACAGCTTAAAAAAGAAGCAAATTTCCGCTTTAGTTTGCTGAGAATCCGTCAAAACTCTGAGTCTATAGCTTTTTATGGTGGGGAAGTACAAGAGTCTAGCTATGCAAAAAAGTTATTTAACGAGGTATTTGAAAATTTTAATCGCCTGATATTACGTGAGTTTAATCTGAGTTTACTAACCAATCTTTATCAGTTTCTTCCTTTACTTCTTCCACCAGTAATTTTGGCTCCTAGGATTCTAGCAGGAGATATGGAAGTCGGGAAAGTTTCTGAGTCTATAGGTGCTTTTTTGAGTGTTTTCAACGCCTTGAATTTTATTGTTTATCGATTTGAGTCTTTGACTGGATTCGTGGCTGGAATTGACCGATTGTATGCTCTCAAACAGTATCTTGAACAAAAAAATCAAGCTAAAAATACAATAGCAGTCCATATACCGACGATCGATATAGTTGAAGACTCCCGCTTGGCTATTAAGCAGTTGACGCTGCAAACCCCAAACTATTTAAGAACCCTAATTAGCAATCTATCTTTAGAACTGCAAGCAGGACAAGGACTACTGGTAAAGGGAGAGAGTGGCTGTGGTAAAAGTTCGCTGTTAAGAGCGATCGCCGGTTTATGGAATTCTGGTACAGGGACAATCATCCGCCCTAATCTTAGTGAAATGTTGTTTCTGCCCCAGCGCCCGTATATGATTTTAGGTACACTACGCAATCAGCTTATTTATCCGAGTACTGAAAGTCAACTTGATGACAAGCAACTTTGTCGTGTTCTCGAACAAGTCGGCTTACCAAAATTAGTTGAGAGATTTGGTAGTTTAGATGTTGAACAAGATTGGTCTGATGTCCTTTCCTTGGGAGAACAACAGCGGATTGCTTTTGCCCGTCTCTTTATTACTAAACCTCGCTATGCCATCCTCGATGAAGCCACTAGCGCTTTAGATATCAAAAACGAGGAAAAACTTTACCAAAATTTGATGAAAACCGGAACTACTTATATTAGCGTTGGCCATCGTCCGACTTTAGTGAATTACCACCATTTATTACTAGAGCTGCTAGAGAATGGAATGTGGAAGCTTAGCTAATTCCACGAGTTTTTTTTCAATTGCTGCTATTAGTAAATGCTTCTCTCAACGCACGATTACGCTCATGATAAACCGTAGGATTGTCGAATGCCAAAGAAAGATTAATTCGGTAAGACTCCGGTTTCGTATTGGCAAAGCAAAAAGTATCACTTTTATGAAAAGTACTCGCAGCAAACAGAAGTGCGCGATTACATTTATAACTGATGCTGACTTCTTGACTTGCCTTATGATCTTTCATATATTCTTCTGACCAAAGATATGACAAAGACTTACCTGGTGAAGGCTCGGACTCACGTTTGACATCAAAAAAGGTTAGACCACCTCCATTCGGTTCTAAGTTATACTCATCTGGCGTTAACCAGAGGTTCAAGGTTAAAGATCCGATGTCAGAATGCAGCTTCCCAGAAGCATTTTTCGGGTACATGAGCGCCCAATGCTCAACCAACTCATAGTCAGAGAACAGAGAAGGACAGTGGGCTTTGAGGGATTGGGCGATCGCAAAAATTGTCTCTATCTTTGGCCCCATATTACTAAGCAGGGTTTGACCTGTTCTTTCCTGATCGCACCATCCTGGGTGATGCAATAACTCTTGATGAAGTTGCTGGCAAACATCAGGCTGGAGAAAATTGTCTATGACAGCGTAATTGTAGGGTACAGAAGCTTCGTAGGCTGCCAAAACCGATTGCCACTCATGTGGAGCAATAGGATAATAGTGTGACACTGCTTTACTCATGCCAGATCTCCTTTTTATTACTAAAAGCAGTTAAGTCGCCCTGACTCAGTTACAAACTCTAAATATCAAATTGGTGCTATTGTGAATTAAGCTTTTCAATGCTAAATTTAAAGCCCAATTTGCTTTCAATCGTCCTAAGTTCATCAATTGCGGGTAACATATTGCGGTCATCATTTTGCCACTCCAGCAACCGCTTTTCTGACTCTGTTGGTTCTGTTTGTGAGAATAAAGAACTCAACCAAAAAAATAAACCATCAACACTTACATCATCACAGGGAATTGCAATCGCCTTTGCCATTGTTTCAGTTTCAGACGCCGCTAAAGCCATTTCCAGTAACTGACGTAGTTTGCTCTGTGGTGAGAGACACAAACACATGAACATTAACATCTGTATCTGTCTGATTTCATCTCGATCCAGGCCTTTATTCATAACTTTTTTCTCGCTTTTTGATTTCTTCTGTAGGTGCTGATTATTTGAAGATGAAACCGCATTATTTTCCCGTTCTTACGTTTTTCGTAAAAACGCCGTCATAGAGGATGTGAATTTAGTATGTCTTCCCAGGCTAGAGCCTGGGAAAGAGACTATGAAGGTCTTACCTCATATGAATTACCCAACTAAATCCCAGAAAGGCGGGAGGGTCAATTTCCACTTTCTCAAGGAAACGCTGGTTGCCCTCAGTTCGAATTAAGGCTGGCGTTTATTTCTTTGAGTTTGGGTTACAAAGAATCAGCTCTGATTGCCCTGGTTGGCACGGAGGAAACTCCTTCAGCATTTCAGGCGAAATTGTTGGCAATGTCGTCATTGTCGTCATTGTTGGCATTGTTGGCATTGTTGGTGTTGTTGGTGTTGTTGGTGTTGTTGGTGTTGTTGGCGTTATTGGCATTGTTTGTGTTGTTGGCTCAGTTAATTCCATTTCTTCAGCTTTTGCCATCCCCACCAGCAAACTGCTAGCCAAAACAACAGCAAATAGCACTGCTAAAACGGCTTGGCTCATCGACTTAATTGTCAGTTTCATTATTTTCTTTCCTTGTTAGTTTAGGACAAATATAAAGTAACGCTTGTAACTGCATTCCTAACAGGATTGCTAGGTGCAATTAGCAGCAATTCGATGTGGGAGTCCAATGTTCATCCCTAGAATATCCCACAACCCTTTTTATATGTGGTAAGAGGGAGAAAGTTTGAATCCGAACCTGATTGCAACAAGCGTACTAAAATAATTGCATTTTTAATTTTCTCTTTTTTCATGTTCTGACTCCTAATACATTCTCTTTAAGAAGCTTGCAATAATTTGTTCATCCATTTACTAGAAATTTGAAACCCAAAACTCCATCTATTTGATTTTGTTGTATTAGCGATACAATGCCACAATAATTTACTTTGTTCACTTTCTATTTTAAAAAATCTAACTACCTTGGGCTTTTCTTCAAGGGTAACTAATTCTTTAGTTTTGGGATTCATATAGCGAAAAAAGGCTTCTCCATCGAGATTAGGATCAAAGTAGTCAAAATCAACCAGATACATTCGCCAACCGGGTTGGGTTTCGTTGGTATGCCACAATCTATAAGAGTTTGGAGGATACCATAAGCTCCCGGAAGACCTCACATCAGTTGCAAAAAAATCTTTGAGGAGCTTGAGGAGCTTCACTTTTGTCCGAAAATAATCTTCATAGAGCGGATGGTCTACATAAAAGTCTAGGTTAATTAAGTGAAATGGACACCATGCATAGTCAGGTTTAGGACTGGGGATATCTAAATATGAACTTTGTAATTTGTCATACAACTGCTTAAAGCCGGGTGAATCCGGGGAGACATATGTAGACTTCAAATCTTCTTCTCGAAAGCTTTGTTGATACAAATTTAAATCTACTGTACTGGGCTTGATTTTGAGTTTTTCAAATTCCTGGGCTATTTCCTCAAATCCTGGAATCTCTGAGAAGGCAAACTCATAATGGTAAAACTGGGGGAAATTATTACTGACGCTATCATCGGAAAAATCATTGGACAACAGCGGTTTGCTATTTTCTCTAGAAGAATAAGAAGCATCGGCTTGGGCGATCTCTTCTAGGGTGAAAGAGTAGCCATTCCTTGCTCCTAATTTAATAAGTTCTTCTGGTCGAGTGATTGCTTGAAGCTCTTGTTGCAATTCTTCTGAATTTAAAATAGCTTCATATAAGTTGATTACAGCTTCTTTGGACATTTTCACCTCAAAAAATTCAATTTTTCAAAAATAGGATAACAGCCACCACATCCTCGTACTAGCTTTGGACTATTTTAGGGGTTAGGTTGAGTAACCAAAGCAATAATTATGGAAGTTTTGCAGCTTTCACAAATTATTGGTTGATTGAAAAACCCCTATTGGGAAAGCTGAATATTCATTAATTATTGATTCGCATCAAAAGTTTGATAGCATTAACATTATCTGTCATGCGGGAATCACTGAAAATCTGATCTAGATAATCCTTAGTAGCACTAACAGCTAAAGGGCGTGCTGTAGAAAATCCCTGGCGACTGCTATCGTCTTTGTTAATTCCAGTCGAGCATACAACAGGGACACCATGACGACACTTTCCTTGAGGAACGCCACAGGCTACCTGATTGCTAAGGATGAAATATCCAGAAGTTAGTTGACTTAATCCTGCATCACCGAGAGTTCCTGGATCATTGGGACAGGTTGGGGTGTTTTTGTCAGCTCCAGAAAATATTTCTCTTCCCATCTTTGTGTTGATATTCGGGCTGCTATGACCGAGTTCTACCCAGTTGCTATGAGCATAGAAGTCTTGAATCGTATGTAAAGCAGTTCCTAAATCATTACGGGCTGATGTAGCTTGAGGATCTGCTGTAGTCACTTTGCTAATAACTCTTTCTTTGAGATCCTTTACCCGTTGACTACCACCAAGAAAGTTTTCACCGTCGAAATGCTTCTCACTATTAAACTGGTTGGGGAGATCGTCAGTATGATAATTCGCGTCCAAAATTTGATTAGTAGCATAATCAGTGAATTTGAGTGTCTCACCACCAGCCACCACTTGGAAATTACTAAACACTTCTTTGGTGATTTCCAAGTGAATTGGCTGCTTGAAAGCCAAGGCTGGATCTGGCATTCCTAGTAGGAAACCTATTGACAACAAGCAGGCAAAAATCATGCCATTTATCATTTTTTGTTTTGTCATTTTTCTAGTCCTGAAAGATTCTCTTTTCACTGGCAATAATTGTTGATCCAAATTTTGACTATCTGGATTTATTGCTCTCTAAAAACCTACACCTTTGGAGGTGGATCAAGTAACAGAGGTGAAGGGACAAACTCCGGATAAGCTAGCCGTAAAAAGTGCATCCCAATCCCTGCAATTCCCAGCATTAAGTCAGGGAGAATATCGTTCCCATTAGACCCGCAAATCCAGCGTCGCGCTTTTTCAAAAATACGCCACTGGGCCTGTGCCAGCACATTCGCTTCCATCTGGAGATAAGGCTGGTCATTGAGCTTGGAAACCAGCAAAAATAGCTCAGCATTACCTGCTTTGCCGTGACATAACGAATCATTACCGAGTTTATTAAAATTACCGACAGTTGCATTGAGCGCCCTATAAGCATCGCGCAACATATCGTCATCAGTTTTCCCTAAAGCTGCCCAACTGGCAATCCGGCTTAAACCAATTCCGGCTGCACCGTTGCACCAAGCATTAGCAAAATGCTTCTGATTTGGGTCTTCTGATGTCATCACGGATATGCGTAAATCATACCAATCTTGTTGTTGTTGATCGAAGTGATTTGTTTCATATGCAAACGCTTGACGACCTGCTGTAATGTAGTCAGGCTCATTGAGGTGACACCCCAACAAAATGAGCGCCCAACCGATACCACTACCTCCGTGAGAAAAACCAGTGAGATTGTCTCGTGCTAACTCTGGTCGTCTACCACGCCAACTCAAGGTATCATCTCGGCGGCTTGCCTGCGCAAGCAGATGTTGAGCGCACTGCACTGCACAATCTATTCCTTTACCATCAGTCGCTGCTGCCAAATTTAGCATCACAGGAATTAGTCCCGCGACGCCATGAAGAAGATCAAAGTATTTATCTTGATCAATTCTGCCCTTCACTTCATCACTCAACTCTACCGCTAGATCAAGCAGCGCTGGTCGGTTCCACAGTTGAGCTAGATGCGTCAACAAGTAAATCAACCCCCCTGTCCCTTGGTAGGCTCCAACGAACGTAGTATTACGTTGCTCTATGGCGTGTGACAAGGCTCGCTCTGCTGCTTGGCGGAATTCTGGTTGTGGTTGAATAGCATCTAGATAAGCCAAAAATAAGCAGATTCCAGCAGAGCCATCGTAAAGATCGCCGCTGATATCAACAATGCGTTTTCCCGTGGCGGTATAATCATAAGTTTTCCACGGAGCTTTGCTGTCCTCATGCTCCAGCATTTCGCACAATTGCCTGCCAATTTGTTGAGCATAGTTAACGGCTGAGGCAATGAAATAAGGACTATTGATTTCTTCGGGAGATAAACTGGTATAAATATATTGATTTTGTTTGATTCGATTTTCTGTAGACAACCTAAGAATCCGTTGGCAGGCATTATCTACAGGTGAAGTTGCTACGATATTCGCTCGCGTTTCTTGGTAGTTACCAATCAAATCTTGGCTGTTGGCTGCTTTAGTAGTAAAGATGGGGACATCTAATTGCCACATTGCGTTCACTTCCATCTGTGACAATTCTCGGCTTTGGTCCCACTGCCGATGGTGTTCCTTTAAACTATTGAAAAACAAATCTACTTCCAGTGGTTCAGCAAGACATTTGGGATGTCTTGCAGCAACCATTGATTTAGCATATGCCCTGTGTTCCCCAATTGAGGAAGCGCACCGAGGAGGAAGAGAACAAGTCTTTGATCAGGGAAATTGCCTGCTGCGGGTTTTGTTGAAACCATTCATAAACCTGGTTAAACCCCTCCACAATGTCGCTTTTATAATCCTGTGGCTGTACAAGTTGACCTTGGCAATAAATACGATTGGTGGCTTCTATTTCAACCCTTACTCCGGCTTGATGTTCGATTCCCACGGCAAAGGACATACGACGGTCGTTAATCTTGGGAAGGGTATAAGAGAGTTCGTAAGATTCTCCACCACTATAGCCGCTAATCCTCATCTGTTTTTCATCATCAGCATCATCACGAGGCCATTCCAACATGGCTGTTTTAAACACTGAATCAAATACTGTATCTGGTAATTTGTCCATACCATGAGGCACTGCTTCTAAGACCGTTTCACAGTCGCAGATAAAAGCGTTACCATCAGTTGCCAGAATATTTTCATGATGGAGATCGCCTCCTCCAAGGATATGAAAAATCCCTAAAAATCCCCCCAGTTGTTGATAGAATCGCTTAACAGATTCCTGGCTTTCCACATAATTTTTTCCGGAGGGAATAAACTCGGCATACCCATAGTCCTCTTTACAAAGGACTTCATAAGTAGCAAATTCCACAACCTGATGCTGAATAAAATGTTTAAGCAAAGCTTGCATTGCTGCTTCTGCTTTAACACAGCGAGGCTTGTAAACAATAGTGGCGGACTCGCAATTATTGAGTTCTAGTTCTACGATCACGACACTCTTACCGCCACCATGATAGTCAGAGTTGCCTAACTTTAAGGATTTAATTGCTGAAATAGTTTTACCTTCAAAGAAAGTCGCACTTAGTTCATGGCGATCGCGGATTAAACGTTGTAGCAGTTCTTCCCCTTGACGACACATAAAGGAGGTAACTTGCGCTAACCAACGTCCCAGTGTGGGAAACTGATTATAAAAACGATGATAATCCTGCTGAGTATGAAATGTTTTTTCTAGATAGGCGATATACGCATCAGGATCATCAGTTGATTTGTCAATCTTGTTTTGAGCACAGTAAATATTGATATTGGCTTCCAGCGCCCAGGCTAGATGCATATCAAACCGATTCAGCAAGTGAAGCTCAATATCAGTCAGTACTTGCGGATGAATCTGACAATTGTTGGTATCATTATCTACTACCTTGAAAAAGGGTTGCAATGTGATGTCCAACAGTCGTAAAAATGGCTCACAAACTTTAGCAAATTTTCCGTAGTAAATCTCTCTTGTGTACCAGTAACTCTCGCAAAATTTATCTTTGGGTAAATCTATCGTTGCCATCGCTGCTTGGTAAACTTGCAACCATTGACGATGGAGTTCAATGAACACCAATTTGTCTGATTCAGATAAGTTGTCTAAATTGCGTTCAGCTAATTTATAGTCACTAAGCAGTTTTTGTAAATCATCTATGATCGATTGACTAATGGCTCCTTTCTCATAAGCTTCCTTAACTAGCTGTACAGCTAATTTACCTGCTAGTTTCTGAATGTTCCAGCTATCTAGAGGACTCAGAGGTGTATTCCATGCATCCTTTGCTTGGCTCTCAGCTAATTTTTGGACGATGAAACCGCGCTCTGACAAATTACTAGCACGGCAGGCTATTTTGAGAAGAAAATCATCATTGAGCATAGTCATGACCAAGTTACAGTCTAATTAAAATCTAGAACCGAGATATTTTCAGAATTGGTGATTTTATTTAACGAATTATTTACGGCTCTGCCAATTTTTTAGCTATTTTTTGATGCCGAAACTTTTTCAAAAAACCAGGCTAGGATCACAATCATTGCCGTGCTGCTAGCCTGGGGATAGCTTTTTAGGCTATCAACTTAAGTAATTGATTTCTCCACCAATTTACTTGGTAGTTCCATCACAAACGATTGTCAAAGGTCCAGAGCTACAGGTGCTTGCACAACCTGCCATGATGTCGAGTTGTCCTAAAGCATCGTTTAATAACTCAACAAAAGACTCATCTTGCTTTTCTACTGACATAGGTACAGAGCTTACCATGTCGGCATTGATGCCAAACATTTCTGGATGGTTCTGAAGTTCATTGGAGAACTCAGCATCAATTGCAGCCATTTGAAACAACTGCTCTAAGTATTCTACTGAGGGCTTGGCTTGTAAAGTTGTGGACATATTATGATTCCGGTAAGTTGTCTAAATTACGTTCAGTTAATTCTGAACACGAAACTTTTTCAAAAAACCAGGCTAGGATCACAATCACTGCCATGCTGCTAGCCTGGGGATAGCTTTTTAGGCTATCAACTTAAGGAATTGATTTCTCAACCAATTTACTTGGTAGTTCCATCACAAACGATTGTCGCAATTCCGAAGCTACAGGTGCTTGCACAACCTGCCATGATGTCGAGTTGTCCTAAAGCATCGTTTAATAACTCAGCAAAGGACTCATCTTGCTTTTCTACTGACATAGGTACAGAGTTTACCATGTCGGCATTGATGCCAAACATTTCTGGATGGTTCTGAAGTTCATTGGAGAACTCAGCATCAATTGCAGCCATTTGAAACAACTGCTCTAAATATTCTACTGAGGGCTTTGCCTGTAAAGTTGTGGACATATTTTTATCTCCTTGTGTTTACTGAAGAGTGCCTTTTATAGGCATCTAAATGACCATCAATTTGTTGGTCTTTGCTCTTCGCTAATTACAATACATCCAAAAGTTGCTCAAAAGCAAGTGTATAACTTGCTACATATTAAGACAGCTTATCAATCCTTGAGCAATCACCTGTCATTTTTGCTACTTTATTGCCGAGAAAAACCCACTACAAAAAGTTACATAGATTTAATTTAACTTAAAACTTCTGTAAGATTACATACTTTTTTGCCAAAAAACGACACAAATTAGTTGAAGATGAGCCCAAAATACTTAAATTAGATTATGTTTGTTAATGTACCGCAATATTTCTAGAATAAAATTAACTTTTCCTTGACATTTTTTAGTGAATAAAAATTCAATACTACGGCGATAAAGGAAGAATTGTTTTGTCTAAATTTACTTTGAGTAAAATTACTTAAAAGTAGCTGATTGGTAGTACTTACAAAGAATATTTATTGTTTAAGACTCATCAGAATGATTAATCATCCAACTAAGTTGCGTTCAGATGTTGTAGGATAAACAAGTTCTTGAAAATCAGTTATGAACCCTCTCTAGAAGAGAATATTGCCTTTTTTTAGTATTACCACAAAGAATACTTTAAGGGCGCAAGAAAATGCACCCGTAGCCTGTATTACAGGTATCTAAAAATTGCTGCCTAGTTTTTTTTGTGTTGTATTTACAAATAATAAATCACAGGCAAGATGCCTGTGCTACTAATTGCTGCGCATCAGCGAAGCCAAAGTATAATGCTTGCGCAAATCCATCATTTCCGCAAGGTTTTCCTGCTTTCCATCTAGAGGATGATTCTCCTCTGGTGGCAATACTGTTACCCTCGTTAGTAGTGCTGCTCTGTTAGTTGTCGGACGCAATTTCACTTCTATCGTCGGCGATTTGTTATCTATAGTTTGCCAGGTTAGAGCTGAACTAACTGGCTGTGGTTTCTCTGGGACGGGAGGGGATTTTCTAGGGGGATGTCGCCGTTTTTTACTAACACCTACAACCTGTTTCAAACGTTTGGGGGTTGAACGACCCTGGCTTGAATCTTTCAGGGCTTTGGTAACTAATAAAGAACCTGCTGCACAGCCTATAGCAACTGCAGCAAACAAGGACAACGGCAAATCCTTTTTGTCAGTAGATTTTGCTGTGGATTCTTGAATTGTCTCGATAGTAGGTGTTGGTTTCGATCCCTCTTGTTCAACTTTTCCAACGTTGAAGAGACCGAAACTTGCCACACCGCCAACCAAGACCAAAGTAACCCAAAGTCCACCTAGAAAGAAATAAGGATGACTATGGATTAGCTGCTTTAGAGACTGTAGCTGTAGTGGCTGTTTAGGATGATTTTTAGATGGGTTCAGCATCGACGCCCTTAAAGATCAGTTATAAGTGTTAGAACGCTAAATTTCGCGCTTTGACAGGGTGTATGTCACCATGATGACGGCAATTCTAACACGACTAATGGATAGCACCAATTTCTTATACCCCGATCAAGGAAAATTGATTGAAGTTTCAGGGGTGATCTAGGTTTAATTGTTGCGGGGCGTAGAAAAACACAAAACTTAATCAAAACTGAAAAACTGGCTTGTAGCGGGGTAATTTACTGCTCAGTTCCAGTTAGCTTACTGATATAGCCAGACAAAAAAAGTTAATTAATGTTAATCAAAGGCTGGTAATTTTATTTGGCAGGAGTATTTTAGTAAGTCAGCATTCCACGGTTACATCACTTGCTAGGTCTATTAATGAAACGGAAAGAACCGTTTGGTTATGTTCCAAACGGTTTAAGTTTTTAGAGGATTATGGATTAGCAGATGAAACCAAGTTCTGTTGCAAAACCTGATTCAATTTTCCACTGCGAAAACCTTCTAAATCCAAGGTGACATAGAGAAAGCCAAATTCCTGAAAGGTTGATACTAAAATTGCTAAATCTGTAGTTAAAACAAACTCCTTAATTTTCTCAGGTGGTAACTCAATTTTTGCCGTATCGCCTTCAGAACGAACGCGGAGATTCGAGAAACCTAACTTACGCAAATATATCTCAGCACGCCCAACTCTTTGTAGCTTAGTGACAGTAATTTCTTCACCGTAAGGAAAGCGGGAACTGAGACAAGGTTGAGCCGGTTTATCCCACCAGGGAAGCCCTAATTTTTTGGAGAGTTCGCGTACTTCCGCTTTAGTAACACCAACTTCAGCTAAAGGCGATCGCGCTCCCCGTTCCTTTGCGGCCTGAATTCCCGGACGATAGTCTCCCAAATCATCCGCATTTACCCCATCTACAACATAGGGATAGCCTCGTTTTAGCGCCAAAGGTTTCAGGGTGTCATGGAGTTCGCTTTTACAGAAATAGCAGCGATTGACGGGGTTAGAAGTGTAATTAGGATTGTCCATTTCATGAGTTTTCACTACCTCATGAGTAATGCCAATTGTAGCTGCTTGGATGCGAGCGTCTTCTAACTCTTCTGGCAAAAGTGAAGCAGATTCTGCGGTAATTGCCAAAGCGCGATCGCCTAAAATATCACAGGCAATTTTAGCAACTAGGGTGCTATCGACTCCTCCCGAATAGGCTATCAAAGCTTGTTTCATTTCAGCGAATAAAGCTTTTAATTGCTCTAATTTTTGCTCGATCATTTTTAGTCAGATTTTTGTTAAACTTGCTGATAACTATTAATATTTTACTGTTTAAAACTCACGTCGGGAAAAAATGAGGATGGCGATCGCCAAAAGCAGTACCGTATAGAACAAACCATACACTCCATTTCCCAAAAGTGTCATTGGCGACGGCAATATCCCATAAACAGCATCATTTTTCAAATTGAGACGCGATAAATCTGGTAATACTAAATAAAGAGTTTGAGTAAGTGTTTGGAGGTTAGAGTTACGGCTCAAGTTTCCCAATTTTAAGAGATCGGGACTCAAGTTGCCCATTAAATAAACTCCGAAAGTCAGCAACGTTGCCAAAAGTGAGCTAGTAAAAACGCCAAACATCAGCGCTACTGCTGTAATTAAACACAATTCTAAGAACAAGTAAAACGTTGAAACCAGAATGCTAACCACTGGGTACTCAATCTTACCAAAACTGAGCATAATCAGATAAATTGCAGTCATGGCGACAATTAAGACAGCTAGAACGCCAGATAGACCTAAGTGTTTACCAATGATAAATTCAGCACGATTCAGAGGCTTGGGAATTAATACTAATACGGTACGTTTGTCAATTTCTTTGTTAATCAAACCAGTACCGACAAAAACAGCAACAATCACATCCAAGACACCAATCGCTGCTAGACCAAAATCTAGTAAAATTTTGTCTTCTGTGGCTGCTGCTACTTCCGGTAATAGCAGCAGTGCAATTATCAATAGCAGCGCAAAAAAGCCAATAAGATACAAAACGCGATCGCGAATTACTTCCCGAAATCCATTCGAGGCTATCACCCAAATTCTGGCAAAACTCATATTTTAAATCTTTTGGTTTGTATGTTTAAAAAGTCAATGGGGAATGGATAATTATTAATTGCTTTTCTTTCTTGGTAGGTGTATCGACGCCACTGAAGTTGTAAAAGCAATTCCCTTGATGAAGTATAGCAATCTTTCCTATTACCAATTACCAATTACCCATTACCCATTACCTATTGTCATTTTTTATCCGCAACGATTGGCTTATCTATCCCCCAACCTTTAGTGGGTTGGCATTTGAAAGTACTAAATGGTGTTTGGGTGGATGCTGGCTTAGTGTTAAGTGGTTTAGTAGCTGGGGTTCTTTTTGGGAAAACCTGAGAAATTTGACAAATTTTCGTGAGGAATTTATTTTTAACTTCTGAACGAGGTCCTTGCCAAATCGCCTGTAATTCTAAGTTATACCCAGACTTTTTAGAGGAAACATTATGGGCCAACGTCCACAAATTATCTTCAGGAATTTGTGCAAGTTCTTTCTTAGTTTGTGCTTCCAGAGTTGGGAGCCATTTATTTCGTTCTTCAGGTAAAAGCAAGCGCTCAATCTGTGGCCATGTTTTACGGTCTAACTGATTTTTTAACTTGCCTTCCATCTTTTCTAAAATTTCACTACCTCTAGTTGGCGGCGACACATTAGTGCTACGTTTCACAACAAAGGCACTTTGACGGAAGTCATCGGACAGCATACTGGGATATTGTACTACCCAATCTTGCAGCAAAAAATTAAACTGGAACCAACAACTTAGTAATAGCTGTGTACCGAACAAAACTACCAGGTTTTGACGCTGTTGCAGGGCTGGCTTTTTAAATGTTACTCCTCCTTCTTCTTTTTCCTTTAAAAAATCCGGTAAAGCAGCAATCACTGCTGAGATTACAGGCCAGTAAATTAAAGCTTCTGGTGAGATTCCACTTTTGACAAAGCCATAGAGGATTTGATCTCGGAGTACGCCAAAGAGATAAATACTGACTAGAGCGCCGGTAATCCAGGGACTTAAAGGAAAGCCGTCTTTTTTCTCCTTGGCGTCATAACCAATTCTGAGAAATATAGCATTATGCGTAGCCCAGTAAACACCAAAAATCACAAAAATCCAGCCAAAGTCAATCAAGATTTCTTTCACAAAGCCTCGTGTTGCCAACACGGACATATAGAAAGAAAATACGCTGAGCAAAATAAGAGTTTGCCAGGAAAAAGCGCTGGGTGGCCTAACGTTTTTGTTCAGCCATTCGTAGAGGTTGGTAAGAAATTTCACGTCAATTATCAACTAGAGAATTAGAGAACTTTGAGCTGAAGGTAACGAAGCACTAAAAGCAACAAAATTGCGCTATGGCTATAAGCATTCGCTAAAAGTACTGCAGTTGCTTGAGTGGGGTCAGTACGTGTAACTGCTTGATCTAGCCGTTCTGGTAAGTTTTTACGACGCCGAGTACGAGGTAGCTTGAGGGCTTCTTTTTCTTGTTCTTTGGTAATATTCTTTTCTGGAGCAGTCTCTAGCAATGCTTCTAGTAACTGTAATCCTTTTAGCTTGATGATGAAAGCTGAAAAGAAAATGACAATCCCAGTTGAGACAATCATTAAAACCAAGTTCTCTGCTTGTGGGGTCAAAAAACGATCGAAAAAAATAAAAGTAAGTAATTCGAGTTTTAATGGCTGTGGTAGCCATTCCTGAATTAGGAAAAAACCTAACCATCCGAGGACCACGGACAGTAAATTAATCGATGTCGCATATTCGATGCTTCTTCTACGGGTGAGGTAAAGCTTGCGCTGCAAAACTCTGGCTTCGAGCGCGATCGCCACTAGCAGAAATATACTTTGAAACAAAATTGTCTGTATTGGCACAACAGGTTCTGACATTCGGCTCCTTACAGTTGCTATTGCCGTTAAAGACTTTATACTTTATCCTCTAGTATTGTCACTGCTGGCAACTACTCAATTTTCATTTTCTGAGAGTTCCTCCTTCTGAGTACCCACACTTTCTGTTTCGGCTTGCGAGTTCTGAGTAAATACATATAACTCAAACTCAGCACATATAACTTTTTTGTAAACTTATGTATTGCGGTTAGTGGCAAGGAACTCAATGAGCAGAACTGGTATTGGTATTCGTACAGCGGTTGAGCGTTCTGAACGCATCACAGGTCAGATTCACGTTTACGATGGGGTAGGAAAAGGGAAGTCCCAAGCTGCATTGGGTGTGGTTTTGCGCTCGATTGGACTGGGGATTAATTCTGATGAAGGTAGTCGCGTTTTGTTGCTACGGTTTCTCAAAGGGCCAGGACGCACTTACGATGAGGATGCGGCGATTGAAGCGTTACGTCGAGGTTTCCCCCATTTGATCGACCAAGTACGTACCGGACGTGCTTCGTTTTTTGACAAGGATGAGGTAACGCGCTTTGATGTATCTGAGGCTCAGCGCGGTTGGGATGTGGCAAAAGGTGCGATCGCCTCTGAACTCTATTCAGTTGTGGTTTTAGACGAGCTTAACCCAGTTCTGGATTTAGGTTTGCTACCGGTAGATGAGGTTATTCAGACGCTGAAAAATAAGCCTGACCCTGTGGAGATTATTGTCACAGGTCGCAGCACACCTCAAGGGTTACTAGACATTGCTGATTTACATAGTGAGTCTGTACCTCATGACCACCCGGCCTCTAGGGAACAGGGGATTGAAGGTATAGAAATATACACTGGTGCTGGGAAGGGTAAGTCTACAAATGCTTTAGGAAAGGCTTTACAGGCGATCGGTAGAGGGATTAGTAGTGATAAGTCCCATCGGGTGCTGATTATCCAGTGGTTGAAGGGTGGTAGTGGTTATACGGAAGATGCTGCTATTGCGGCCTTGAAGCAGTCTTATCCCGATTTAGTGGATCATCATCGTTGTGGTCGAGATGCGATCGTTTGGAGGGGACAGCAGCAAACGGGGGATTATGAAGAAGCAGAACGCGGCTGGGAAATCGCTAAAGCAGCTTTAGCTTCGGGTTTGTACAAAACTATCATTATGGATGAATTGAATCCTACAGTGGATTTGGAATTGTTGCAGGTAGAACCGATTGTTGAGGCTTTGTTAGGCAAATCTCGCGAGACGGAAGTTATTATTACTGGTCGTTGTAAGAATATACCTGCATATTTTGAATTGGCGAGTGTTCATTCAGAGATGATTTGTCATAAGCATTATTGTGAGAAAGGTGTAGATTTGAAGCGAGGGGTAGATTTTTAAGTTATGAAGTGATGAGTATTGAGCAAATAGTTTTAGCAAAGTTGAGAACACTTCCCCCAGAAAAACAACAGGAAGTGTTGGATTTTGTTGAGTTCTTGCAAACTAAGACTGTTGGGGGAGAGAAATATCTTCAGGATGGGGAGCAAGTGAAGTCATTTCTAACTCTTGCACAGGAAGTTATTGGCTTTGTGGAAGGGCCAAGCGATCTTTCTACTAACAAGAGTTATTTAGAGGGATATGGTTCGTGATGAATGGAATATCAGATAGAAGCCCAAAGCTGTTGAATTTTAGCTTGTACCTTTGCCCAGTCGTTTGAGGTTAATGATCCTAGCTTACGCTCTACCAAACGTTTTTCTAGCGTTGCAACTTTGTGTATCCGAATGTATGAACGTAGTAGTAAACCTGCTCGTTGCCACTCTGCTAGTTCTACATCAAAGTCTGTCGGTACAATTTGACTGGTAATTCTAGCAACAATGATGTCCTCATCACCTGTATCGAGAAGTACCAATGCGGGACGACGCTTTGAACCTGCTGTATCTACAAACGGAAATGACAGCAAGAGGACTTCTCCAGGTTGGTAATTCTGCATAATTTAAATTGTGTCGTAGATAGCGTCTGCTTCGTTGTACCCAGAAAAGAACTGCTCTGCTGTCAATTGTGACCAAGCAGTTTTTTCAGTGCTATCTGTTGATTCAGAGGTGTTCGCCTCAGTTGCAGTTGGCACTTCCTCAGTAACCCAATTTATTAGCTTTTGCGCTAACTCGTTAACACGCCAACCCTGTAGTTCAGGGGAATATTCAATAGATACAGCATTCGGATTAAAGTTAGGTTCATTTACAAGACCAAGTTGGCGTAAGCTCTGACAAACTACAAGGGCATCTTCTGGACTACATCTTAGCCTTGCTTCGATTTGGGCAGTAACAAGAAAAGTCTGTTCAATATGTGGCTTTTCATCGTGCATAACTTGGAGTGCAATCATTTCCTCATCTGATAGTTGAGAGAGAATGCGAAGAAGAGCCTGCTTACCAGTGAACGGGCTATTTGGGGGTATGAGTGAATTAACCAACGCCTTAGCAAGAGCTTGCCGTTTCAGCTCTGATTTTGATTTAGAAACAATATCCATTGCTTGACCAAAGAGTTCCATAAATTCATCAAAACTCAATGCAGGCTCTTTGATTTTTGCATTAGTTTCGTTAATTCTTTTATCAATCAGCTCTTTAATTTCATCAAGCAACTTATTTTGTTGTTCTCTTCCCCAGACAGAAGCTACAAAACTACCGACTGTCGCTCCCAAAGCCAAGGGACTAGGAGAGGATAAAAGCGTCAGTATCTGTGGCAAACCAGCAGCAACTCCAATATCCCGAAAACTATTCCAAAAATTCTGTAGATTGATTGTCAGTTGCCTCTCTTTCTCTTGCTGTTGAGCAAGCTTTAGAGCCTCTTCCGGATTTAAGTTGAGATTATTTGCTAGTTCCTCAGTACCTTTATCTATTTTATGTTTGCTCATATCAATAACCTCAACTGATTACCAACATATTACTAAATGCGAGCGCTCAACTTTTTGCTATTTTCATTTCTAGTGAGAGGCAATGCTTTGATGCAGACGCTTTGCTAGTGGAGAGGGTGGGGAGCGAGCGTAACATCTCCAGTTCTATTGAGGAGGACTACCAAGAAAGCCATCTACCCAAGAAACTCGCTTGAGGTCATCCCACAGCCAAGTATAGGCTAGCTTCGTTGCAGAGTTTGGATGGAATACATCAAGATTTGAAACGTGCATTGTAGTAGAACTAATCCATGTGACTGCTTCGGGACGCCGAGAATGTAAGTGATCGTTTAATGCTGGGATGTAGTCCCATAGATTTTGATCGGCGAAGCGAAAGTCAACTGTGCTTTGTTCACCTTCAGGTAGCACCTCAAAGCACCACTTGAGGACAGGGGCAGTTTTGAGTTCTTGGTTCGGTTGCGGCGGAGTTACTATACCTACAAGACGAGCAGGCAATAGAACTTCTGTCTCTAGTCTGGATGCAAATTTTGGAAACCATGTCTTAACGAGTAGCTGATATGCGTCGAGCGCCCCTTTATACACAGTCTCGGCATGAGAGCGCATTTGATCGACGGTATAATAATTCCAAAGTCGCCCCCCTGTCCATTCATGCTCTGGTTTAGGCCAAGGAGGACACAACTCTCTTTGACCTAATTCGCGGAGACGATTCACTTCCCTGATAAGCTGGCTGAGGTTGTGCCTGTGTAGTAGTTTATAGATACCAAATGACTGATCAACATTACTTGGTAGCCTGGAAAGACATTCCTTAAGTTTGTCAAGAGGGATAGGGTGATAACCAGATGAACCGCCTTGGATGACTGACAACACTGCTTGCGCAGCCTGCCAAATAGCTTCATGTACTAGGAATCCTTCATTGATAGGTAGTGCGCGTTGTTGCAGTATTTGAGAGAGTGCAGGGACAAGCTCCTCAATTGTCGAGCGCCAAGCCCAAGCAGAATGGTTTACTGTCGGGGTACTCCGAAACTCAGTCCAATCAGGCAGTGATGTAAGAGCTGGGCAAGTACCGACACCTAGGAAATCTGGTAATTTAGACGCTGGCAACTTGACAACATCTTTCAAATCGTCACTCCCGTCATACCAGGCGGTTGAAAGTCTTCCTCCATCTGTGTGTACACCAATTGGTGGCAGTGTGCCATCCTCACGCACAGGTGCAATCAACTGAGCGAGTGAGCCGATGCCCTTCACCCATGCCTGCATTGCTATCCTTATTCGTCGCCCGCTTTCAAGTGGTGGTGGCAGCGCCACATCTCTAAACCAAGTTGCAAGCCCTTCCTTTACAATCTCAGCAGCGAATGCAGGATGGTTCTCAGCAATTGGTCTGAGTAATCTTGATACTTCGTTATCTCCAAAGGTGGCAATAGCGATAATTAAAGGATATCGCCAGCGCTCAAGTTGTTCAAAATCACTGATAAGGTCTTCTGGTTCAGGGTTGCCAGTAACTAAACTCTGTGCGGCAAACCACTGAGTTAAAATTGGCAAGGGAAAGCCAATTGCTCTGCCGCGCTCAACGACCAACCTCGAATTTATTAACGGTTGCAGTTCAGCGCTCGATGCGACATCTCCAGCAAAAACGGCTCCGCCACCGTATTCTATGGATAGAGCTGCAAGCTTCTGTAGTAGATGATTGGCTTTATCAATGTCTATTCTTTGCCGTTGAAGGGCGCGTTCGACAAGACTAGATAGCAACTCCCCTAACGATTTCGGCACTGTCATACCTACCTCATGTAGGTAAATACCCAGTAGCACAGCAAATAGAGGTCGATGAATAGCATCCTGAACTGCCTGTGGCCACTGTGAAGCTGTAAATGTTGATATTGGCTGTTGCGCGAACCGCTCAACGAGAGCATAGGGCATCGTCATCAGAAAGTAGCGGAACTGGTACAGCTTCCTCTACTTGCTCGAAGGTTGGAATTGGTCTACTGGTAATAACTACTGTAGTTTTTTGCCATGCTTTAAGCAGTCGAGCCTCGGTCAGTAGCTGAGAGGCAAGACCAGTTCCCGCTTCATCTGCACCGTCGATAATCACAGTAGCGCCTTGAATTTGTGGATTACCTATGCCAGTGGCAGCAGCTTCTACAGCTTCTTGCAAATGACCTACCACTTTCTTAGCTTCCAGATAGACGGGTATAGGAGCATTAGCATTCTCTTTTGCTTGTTTAATTGCGATCTGAAAAAGGCGCTCCCCAATCAGCGATTTTCCAGCGCCAAGCTCTCCAATTAGAAGAATTAGCTTTTCAGCACATAGCTGTATATTGGGTGGAGCTATTCCGATAGATGAGTCATCAGCAAGCTCGATAGCCTTACTCTCGCTGACTCCTGCTGCTTGCCAGCGCTCTATGCAGCGTACTTTAGACTCTCTCTCTAGCTGTTCCAACTGCTGATGGTAGTTGATCGGGATCGCAGGGGTTACATCAGCAGCATCCTGATTTATACCAGATGTTTTAGAAACCTCTCTAACTTCTTCCCAAGGGAGTTCTAAAACCTGGCAATATGCCTTGAAAGTCTTAGTAAGAATCCCCTTTTTTCGAGAGTTGTATAAAAAACCTTTCCAAGAGCCTTCTGATACACCATTCGCAAACGGTTCACTATTCACTTCCCAGTTTCGATCTGGCTCAAGAATCCTGCTAGCTTCCACAAGCCATCTATGGTCATCTACAGTCCACCCCTTATCATTTCTGGCTTGTTGAATTCTCTTCTTACCCTGTTCAGAAGCCTTAAGAGTTGCCATCTGGATACTTGATTGTGATGTTTGTCAAGATCTACTTCTGATCGATCATAACTCGATCATGCGTAACCCAGATAAATCAAGCATTGTGGAAGTATGAAAAAAACACAGGAACCGTAAAACGATGAACAACCGTAACTTCTCTCAAAATCCTTTCAATCAACCAAGAAAAGTAGAATGGCAAAACTTACATTTCCGCTCAGTATCCGAAGCAAAAATTGCCCAAGCATTAGATCGAGCAGGTGTATTATTCTTCCCAAATTGCATAGGCCGCCTCAATACAAATCAAGGACGATGCAATCTTGAATGCGATTTTATCATCTGCTACCAAGGAATTTGGGCAATTTTAGAAGTCGATGGCGAACCATTTCACCCAGCATCTCGCGCTGCAGAAGACCACAAACGAGATGGCTTTTTTCAAGACCACGGAGTTTGGGTTCATCGCTTTGATGCCAATGAATGCTTTAACTATCCAGATGAAATTGTCGAACGATTCCTGAAGAGATTACGCAGGTAGAAACTAGACCTCTTTAGGACTTACGCACAGACACCGTATATGGTAGGGGCGCACGGCCGTGCGCCCCTACAGATGGTGCTATAAAGATCAATTTGCGTAAGTCCTGCTCTTGCATAAATCCTGGAAGGGCGTAGCATTTGCGAAGTAAAACCTTGATTTTCCAGCTAAATCTATAGCAATTCTGAAGGATAGATCCCCGACTTCTCCAAGAAGTCGGGGATCTGAGATGCTGACATCTCACAACTACTGAATTACTCAAATCTACCCCTACGATTCCCTTGCTTTTTCCTCGCACGACTGCGCAAACTTTGCGCCAACAATGTGGCTTCACGTTCCGCTTGAAACAAATCCACTAATCTCGATTTCAACACAAACGAACCATCTTTTTTTCGCTCAACTTGCGGAACCACTGCAGCGCGATACTCACAAATATCTGCAATCTTAGCAGCAGTTTTTTGTATCCCTTGCATTGCTCTCCAATCTCGGTTAACTTCAGACGCAATCTCTTTCAATTCCAATACCGCTACTTCTAATTCAGCCGCAAGTTCATTAATATATTCTGCTTGACTCTCCAAGCGTTTCACACCATCCCTAGTTCGTTGTCGCAACACCTCCACAGAAGATTTTGCAGGAAACGACAAAAGCGGTTTTTGTTCATCACTAATTCCTTGTTTGAGCGCTTTCTTAGAAACAGAATGCCGAACTAAACGAATTCCTGCTTGTAATCCTTTCATGTCGGTTTGGCTCACAACGTTAAGTACAATCGTACTATAACGAAGCACAAATAGTAGGGGCGCACGGCCGTGCGCCCCTACAGGGTGGTTAGTGTACTATATTTTTCGAGAGACTAAAGCAAGATAAGTGTCAGCACAGTACTTCAGGAGTTACACAAATGGCGAGAACTGCTTCGACAATGTTGCCTTTAGGCACAAAAACACCAGATTTTCAACTACCGGATGTCGTATCTGGCAAAACAATTTCCTTAGATACCTTTGCAGGTAAACGAGGATTATTGGTAATGTTCATCTGTCGTCATTGTCCCTTCGTAAAACATATCCAAATTGAACTGGCACAGATTGGCAAAGACTATGTAAATACTGACATCGCCATTGTAGCAATTAGCACTAACGATGCCAGTAAATATCCTGATGATGCCCCAGACAAACTCAAGGAAATGGCGACTGAACTAGGATTCACCTTTCCCTTCTGCTACGACGAAAGCCAAGCAACCGCAAAAGCTTACACAGCCGCTTGTACGCCTGACTTTTTTCTCTTCGATGGGACTCAGCAGCTAGTATATCGAGGACAACTTGATGATAGCCGCCCTGGTAACACTCAACCAGTCACAGGTAAGGATTTACGAGCCGCTATTGATGCAGTACTGTCCAACACAGCAGTTAACCCTGACCAAAAACCAAGTATCGGTTGTAACATCAAGTGGAAGCCAGGAAATGAACCAGAATATTAAAGCTTTTAACGGCTAATAATCCCCAGCTATTAGCTGCAACAGCCTGTTGGTAATTGCTTCTGTGTTACGATCTATTAAAGATAATTACATTCGGCAGCGTAGTTTAGTCTTTAGCCCTGACAAGCCTCTCTCCGAGTCTAGTTCTCTACAACATCTAAATTGCGGAGACTTTTGATGGTAATTGGGGCAACAACAATAATCGATTTTCTCGACGCAATTATGATTCAATGCCCATCATTTAACTCTAAAGTATAAAGGGGATACAAGCTATCTACCCTTTTTAACTTCAGGCTTGCTGCATTACTCACATAATGCTTGTTATTAGTTTCAGTCAATTACAGGAGGAATTCGGATGGCCCAAGTGATTCTTGGCGAAAATGAAGGGATTGAATCGGCCCTTCGTCGTTTTAAGCGACAAGTTTCCAAAGCAGGTATTTTTCCCGATATCAAGAAACATCGCCACTTTGAAACGCCTATTGAAAAACGCAAGCGTAAAGAAATTGCTAGACATAAGCAGAGTAAGAGACGCTTCCGTTTTCAATAAAAACTGTCTTAAATCGAACGCTTGCATATAGCTGGCGTTGTACTTGTTAGTAGCAAAAATGACCAAAAAGCTTTACAGTTCTTAAGTTTCTTTTAAGGTACGCCAATCACCTAATTTCTCGTCAAAATAGGAAAATCTAGGGTTAGAACAATATTGGCATTGCCTTAAATTAGGAGTCCGAAAACTGTGGTTTTACAAGTACAGAAAAGCACCTACGAAGCAAAAACTCAGGAAATCGCTAAACAACTCCTGGAAGCTACCCAGGAGAAAAAGCGCTCCTTTTTTGCCCAAATGCGAGACCAAATGCGCTGGGATGATAAACTCCTGGCTTGGGCAATGAGTAATCCTGGTTTGCGGGTTCAGCTTTTTCGCTTCATCGATTCTCTCCCAGCTTTGCGCAGTAAAGCGGAAGTTGCCCGTCATTTGCAAGAATACCTGGGAGATGAGTCAGTTGAACTGCCTGCAGCGCTTAAGGGTATGCTAAACTTTGCCCAAGCTGACTCGATGCCCGGTACTGTGGCGGCGACAACGGTTTCTACAGCAGTGGAAACTTTGGCTCATAAGTATATTGCCGGCGAAAATATCAAACAGGCAATTAAGACGATTGAGCGTTTGCGTAAGGAAAAAATGGCTTTCACTCTTGATTTGCTGGGTGAAGCTGTAATTACCGAAGCCGAAGCGCAATCTTATCTCAATCGTTACCTGGAATTACTGGAACAATTGACTGATGCTGCAAAGCAGTGGCCAATTATTGAGGCAATTGATACTGCAGATGGTGAATCTATATCACAAATTCAAGCATCTGTCAAGCTAACAGCATTTTATTCCCAATTTGACCCACTCGATGAACAGGGAAGTCAGGAACGAGTAAGCGATCGCATTCGTACCCTCTTGCGTCGTGCCAAGGAATTAGGTGCTGCTGTTCACTTTGACATGGAACAGTACGCATACAAAGACCTCACCCTCAGTATCCTCAAACAACTACTGATGGAAGAGGAATTTAGAACACGTACTGATGTAGGCTTAACTATCCAAGCTTATTTGCGTGATAGCGAACGAGATTGTAGGGACGTGATTGCTTGGGCGAAAGAACGCGGTTATCCTGTCACTGTGCGTCTGGTAAAAGGAGCATATTGGGACCAGGAAACGATTAAAGCAGCCCAAAAAGATTGGAAACAGCCGGTTTATAACGAAAAAGCGGCAACTGACGCCAATTTTGAGAAGATTACTCAATTGATGCTGGAAAATCATGAGTATATCTATTCCGCCATTGGTAGTCATAACGTGCGATCCCAGAGTGTGGCGATCGCCATTGCTGAAAGTCTCAACATCCCACGCCGTCGTTTTGAGATGCAAGTACTCTACGGTATGGGTGACCAATTGGCCAAAGCCCTTGTAGCAAGAGGTCATCGGGTGCGTGTTTATGCTCCCTATGGGGAACTGTTACCAGGAATGGCTTACCTGATTCGGCGTTTGTTGGAAAATACGGCAAATAGTTCTTTCTTGCGGCAAAGTTTGGAAGAAAGACCGATTGAGGAATTGTTGGCGCCACCTGTGGTTGAATCCCCCCTAAGTCAAGGGGAGAAAAATATAGGTTTCCCTAATGCTGCGGATACGGATTATGCTGATGTGGAAGCCAGACAGGAAGCAAAGCAAGCTTTTGCTAAGGTTCGTCAACAGTTGGGTAAGACTTACTTACCGCTAGTGAATGGAGAATTCCTCAACACTGAGAAAATCGTAGAATCCGTCAATCCTTCCAATCCCAGTGAAGTGATTGGTAAAATTGGACTGCTTTCTGTTGAACAAGCAGAACAAGCATTAAAAGCAGCAAAAGCAGCATTTCCAGCTTGGCGAAAAACACCTGTGAGAGAACGTGCTGGTGTATTGCGTAAAGCTGCTGATTTGATGGAAGAACGCCGGGCCGAATTATGTGCTTGGATTGTCTTGGAAGTTGGTAAAGCCTTGCGGGAAGCTGATGGCGAAGTTTCAGAAGCCATTGATTTCTGTCGCTACTATGCGGATGAGATGGAACGTCTGGATCAGGGACACAACTATGATGTTGCTGGTGAGAATAACCGCTATATCTACCAACCGCGAGGAATTGCTGTTGTTATTTCTCCCTGGAATTTCCCCTTTGCTATTGCTACGGGAATGACAGTGGCTGCGTTAGCTGCAGGAAATTGTACCTTATTGAAGCCTGCGGAAGTTTCTTCCGTAATTGCGGCTAAAATTGCTGAAATTTTGGTAGATGCTGGCATACCCAAGGGAGTGTTTCAGTATGTACCTGGGAAAGGTTCAACAGTTGGTGCATACATGGTGAAGCATCCTGATGTGCATTTGATTGCTTTTACAGGTTCTCAGGAAGTAGGTTGTCGGATTTATGTAGATGCGGCAATTGTACAACCGGGACAAAAGCATCTCAAGCGAGTGATTGCTGAGATGGGCGGGAAAAATGGGATCATTGTCGATGAAAGTGCTGACCTTGACCAAGCAGTTGTTGGTGTGGTGCAGTCGGCTTTTGGTTACAGTGGTCAAAAGTGTTCTGCTTGTTCGCGGGTGATTGTGTTGGAACCCGTATATGAGGCATTTTTGGAACGTTTGGTAGAAGCAACGCGATCGCTGAATATCGGTGAAGCTGAAGAACCCAGTACTCAGGTAGGGCCAGTGATTGATGCGACAGCACGCGATCGCATGGGAGAGTATATCGAAATAGGGCGACAAGAAGCCGAAGTTGCTTTGGAAATGTCAGCACCTGAGACAGGTTACTTCGTTGGCCCTGTGATTTTCAGTAATGTCTCACCGGATGCGAAGATTGCTCAAGAAGAAATCTTTGGCCCTGTGGTTGCTGTAATTCGAGCACAAAATTTCCAGGAAGCGTTGGATATTGCTAATGGTACCAACTATGCGCTGACTGGTGGGTTATATTCTCGGACACCTTCTCATATTGAGCAAGCAATGGCTGAGTTTGAAGTCGGTAATCTGTACATTAACCGCACTACTACAGGTGCGATCGTGTCGAGACAGCCGTTTGGTGGTTTTAAACTTTCTGGTGTAGGCTCGAAAGCAGGTGGGCCAGATTATTTACTGCAGTTCCTGGAACCTCGGACGATCACCGAGAACATCCAGCGTCAAGGATTTGCACCAATTGAAGGTGCCGATTAAGTAGCTGGGGAGCTGTTCTTGATCTTTGGGGAGACGGGGAGACGGGGAGACGCAAAGAAACGGAGAATATTACCCAATCTCCATTCCCCAATCCCCAATCTCCTATCCCCAATCCCCATTAACTAAAACAGTATTAAAAGTGTCTTACTTTCGACCTAAGTGAGTACACAATATAATGCGTGAAAGACTAGGGATTTTGTCGCTCTATGCAGCCGATTCGTACCTTCAATGTCTCACCATTCCTCCCAACGCAACTTGCCCCCTTACGGAAGCTAGCTTACAACCTTCATTGGGATTGGAACGTCGAGACCAAAGACTTATTCCGACGCCTAGATCGAGACCTGTGGGAGTCCAGTCGCCACAACCCCGTCTTGATGCTAGGAACCATCAGTCAATCGCGACTTCAGGAAGTCGCTGAAGATGATGGCTTTATTGCGCAAATGGAACGGGCCTCCCAACAGTTAGACAACTACCTCAAGGAGCGCACTTGGTACCGCAAAAATCGCGGACAAACCGAGGCCAAAGAATGCTATGCCTACTTCTGCGCCGAATATGGTCTAGTAGATTGCCTCCCAATTTACTCTGGAGGCTTGGGTGTTCTTGCTGGTGACCACCTCAAATCAGCCTCAGACCTAGGTTTACCCCTGGTTGCAGTAGGTTTGCTTTATCAAGAAGGTTACTTTGCTCAGTATCTCAATGCTGATGGTTGGCAACAGGAACGTTACCCGATTAACGATTTCTACAATATGCCACTTCATCTAGAGCGTAATGAAGATGGTTCAGAGCTGCGGATCGAAGTAGAATATCCCGGTCGTACTGTCTATGCTCGTGTTTGGCGCGTACAAGTGGGAACTGTACCTCTGTACCTGCTCGACACTAACATTGAACCAAATAATCCTTACGACCATGACATCACCGACGAACTGTATGGTGGTGACCTGGATTTGCGGATTCACCAGGAAATGATGTTAGGGATTGGGGGGATGCGTGCCCTACAGGCTTTGGGATATAAGCCTACGGTTTACCATCTCAACGAAGGTCACTCGGCATTTTTGATTCTAGAGCGCATCCGTAAGCTCATCCAGGAAGAAGGTCTATCCTTTACCGAAGCGAAACAGGTAGCCCAAGCTACCCAGGTTTTCACAACTCATACCCCTGTATCGGCTGGATTTGACCTGTTCCCACCCGATAAGGCGATGTATTATGTCGGACAATATGCCAACTTCTTTGGCTTGTCGAGAGAGGAATTTCTAGGCTTGGGCCGGGAAGATACCAGCAATTTGGAATCGCCCTTTAGCATGGCAGCTTTGGCAATCAAAACTTCCAGCTTTATCAATGGCGTTAGCCAGTTGCATGGTGAAGTTTCACGGGTGATGTTCCAAGGGCTATGGGCCAATCTACCACTGGTGGAAGTGCCAATTACCTCCATTACCAATGGTGTTCATGCTCGTAGTGTTGTGGCTAAGTCCACTCAGGAACTGTATGACCGCTACGTAGGTCCTAGCTGGTCGGAGAAAGGGCCGGAAGACCCTCTTTGGGATCGTGTTAACTCCATTCCTGATGAGGAAATGTGGCGCAATCACGAGCGTTGTCGCTCGGAGATGGTGGTGTATGTGCGGGAGCGGATGCAGAAACATCTGCGCGATCGCGGTGCTACTCCTGGGGAACTGGCTGCAGCTCAGGAAATCCTTGATCCTAATATCCTAACGATTGGTTTTGCTCGTCGCTTTGCTACCTACAAGCGGGCAAACTTGTTCATGCGAGACATGGACAGGATTAAGAAAATCATGAGGGCTAACAAAGATCGGCAAGTGCAGTTTGTCATTGCTGGTAAAGCCCATCCCAAAGATACGCCAGGGAAAGAGTTGATCCGCGAAATCATCCACCAGATTCGGGAAGCGGGAATCGGCGATCATGTGGTTTTCGTTCCCGATTACGACATTTATCTAGCGCGGCTTTTGGTTGCTGGTTGCGATGTCTGGTTGAATACTCCCCGACGCCCCCGTGAGGCTTCTGGAACTTCTGGAATGAAGGGATCTATGAATGGTCTACCTAATCTCAGTATCCTTGATGGTTGGTGGGAAGAGGCTGATTATGTGCGCACAGGTTGGGCGATCGGTCATGGGGAAACCTACGATGATCCTGAATATGAGGATCAGGTAGAAGCTAATGCTTTGTATGATCTGCTAGAGCAGGAAGTTGTACCTTTGTTCTACGAGCGCGATGGGGAAGGTGTTCCCAGGGGTTGGGTAGCGAAGATGAAAGACGCTATTAAGCTCAACTGTCCGGTTTTCAATACGGCCCGAATGTTGCGAGATTACGCTGTTCATGGGTATTTCCCCACCAGCGATCGCTTCTTTGCTATGACTCAAGATAATTACAAACCAGCGAAGGAATTAGCCCACTGGAAGCGACAGTTGTTTGAACGTTGGTACAACATCAAAATTGAAGATGTTGATATCGCCGCACCGTCTGAGTTGATGGTCAACCAAGCTGTTTCTGTCAAAACCAGAATTAATTTGGCTGGGTTGACTCCTGAAGATGTTCAGGTGGAACTCTACCAAGGTTCTGTCAATGCTGATGGTCAGATTGTCAACGGTTTGCCAGTCCCGATGACTTTTCAGGGAACCGACGAACATAAGCGCAGCATTTATACCGCTGATGTGAGCTACAGTGCCAGTGGCTTACAGGGTTTATCTCTGCGGGTACTACCCAAGCATGACAATTTGTCAAGTCCTTATGAGCCAGGTTTAGTACTCTGGGCGTAATAACTTAAAGTTGTTAGGTTAGAAGGCTACCCAAGAGCCCCGACTTCTCCAAGAAGTCGGGGCTCTTTGCTTTACAAACAACAAACAACCCCCGTACTAAACTCATATCATGTCCGGTTGATCAAAATTAACAAGCCTAGCGCTTCTGTCCACCAGAAGAATATCTGAAGGTAGCCGATAGTTCAATTAGTAATTTTTCTAATTCAACAGAACGTCAAGACACTCACACGGCTAAAGCTCATGTAATATTCTGCATTTTGGATGCTAGTAATAATGATCAAATTAGCCTTAGAGAATATCAACAATTTTGTGTAGCTGTTAGTCTGACACAAAAAGATAGGGTGAGCAATGCCCACCCTATCTTTAGAAAAATCTGCGTCAGTCTTCTTACTTATCGCTGAGCTTCTTCTGTAGGTTAAGTTTCGCTATGCTTCTACTTAAGCTATCATCGTGGTTACTGTCGATTTGCTATTATTGAATGGTTTTATATTCGTGTAATCAATTTTAATTTCTGGAGCAAGGTTGAATGTCACTTCAAAAGTTTCAACGTATTGTATGCCAGATAGATTAACAACTCCCCACCAATAGCTGGTCGTGCTACTAGCTTGCGGTTGGATAATTCCTATCTCTATCCATTTGCTCTCCACAGGGTTTCCTTGGCTATTACGCACGTTAGCGTCCCAAAATATCCCTGTATCGTCAAGGTCTAGGTACACCCGTACACTAATAGGAACATCTGAAGTATTAGTAACTTTTAACTCGGAGCTGACAAAGCCATTACCAGCTGTAGTGTATTGTCCCCAATACGTATGCTCCATCTTAAAAGCTGGACCTGTGTATACATCTGTTTTCCTGTTCGTCACTGAACCTGTCGCGGTTTTTATCTCGGTTGGTGCTACCATTATTGGTCTCCTTAGTAATCTTTGAAAGTTGACAAAAGATAGAACTGATATTTTTTCCCCTGTTTTTTCATTTAATTATCAGGTTACTTTCCAGTTCTATATCTAGAATAGCAGACTCTAACTCAACAGTAAATAGATTCTGTGTAAATAAAAATTGCTCTAATCCGCAATTCATAATTAGTTGCTTTTGTCAACAGTCTAAATTGATCAATTAATTATCAAACTAGATGAGAGCCGCTATAATCCGACCCCATTGGGGCCTCTTGCTCGGAAGATTACGGAAAAAGAAAAAATGACTTCTGGCTTACAACTCTTTACGATTATTTGATATGGTCTAACTCTTTGAGCACTTCATCTGCTGACTGATATCTAATCGCAAAGTGGTAATACACCATCTTTTCTAAAATCTGGGCAAATTCTTCGCTGACATTCGCTAGATGACGCCAGCTAAGTTCGTTAGTCTCCTTGGAAAGCTCCAAACGATGAGGTGGAATGCCGATCAGTGCTTGAATTGCAATCATCCCTAGGGCATAAATATCGCTACTAAAACTTGGGTGGCCTGCATATTGCTCTGGCGGCGCATAGCCACGAGTGCCGATCGCAATTGTATTTCCTTCCTCATTACTCGGATCTTGCGGTTGAATCTGTTTAACAGCGCCAAAGTCAATCAGGAAAATTTGGCCGTCCGCTTCCCGACGCATGATATTACCAGGTTTGATATCCCGGTGGATAACATTGTGCTTGTGGATAAAAGTCAGAACTGCCAAAATTTCCTTGACAAATTTCACTACTTGTGATTCTGGAAGTCGCTTATCTACCGGCAGTTCGTCGCTGAGGGGATGACCGTTAATATATTCTTGAACCAAGTAGAATTCATTACGCTCGACAAAATAAGCCAATAGCCGAGGAATCTGAGGATGTTTCAACTTTTCTAAGATTTCCGCCTCAGTGAAAAATAAGCGTTTGGCAATTTGCAAAAATCTTTCATCACTACGAGCCGGTTTCAACTGCTTAACTACACAAAGAGGGATACCAGGTCGGTGGATATCTTGCGCTAAATAGGTGCGACCAAATCCTCCGGAACCCAGAATACTGGTGATTTTGTAGTGTCCACCCAGGAGAGTAGGATCTGTTTGGGGGGGTTTTGCAGTATCGGTGTATGCAGAATCTGCAGCGGTCGCGATCGTCGTAGAATCTTCGTCGGGGATAGCCGTCTCCTTGTCTTCAAACGCAGCGCTTTCGGGCGTTGAGGATAAAGGGGTGAGTGTATCTTTTAGGAGAGTCTGCAACAGTGCAATGTTTTTTTCCTGTTCCTTAACTTTGCCAGCAATGTATTCTGCTTCTTTTTGACGTTCGTAGACGTTATATGCAAGTACAGCAGTAGCAGCGGTAATTAAACCAAGAGTAGGTGTTACCACAGGTATCCATCCTGACCCAAGAAATATTACAAACGATACTCCTAACAAAGTAGCTCCTGCTGCACTCTCTGCCAGTAGGAGTTTTACTGGATGACGGATCACCCGCACCAGGATACCACCAGTTAGTGACCAGCCCAAAATCCACAAGCCTTCTCCCCACTCTGGCCAAAACCAAAACAGCGATCGCCCATCTAGTACAGTACTCAGAATTTGACTAACAATCTGACCATGTACCACCACTCCCGGCATTTTCTCAATGCGTCGTCCAGCAAAGCTGAAGGGAGTGTAGAAGTTATCTTTAGCACTAGCAGCGGTAGCACCAATGAGAACAATACGGTCTTTCACCAAACTGGGGTCAATTTGATTGTTGAGAACTTCAGTTAAGCTAATACTCTGAGCGACAGTTTTAGGATTACGGTAATTCAACAAAATTTGGTAGCCGGCAGTATCACCATACTGGTAGCCACCATCGTTAGGGGCAAGTTTTTTAAAGACTGTGTTACCGATTTTTATGTGTTGTTGGGGAGTTACAGAGGGCTGAATTCCTTTTTTTTCCAGGTATGTTAGTGCTAGCTGAAAGCTGAAGGACATACGGGTAGTGCAGCCAACAGGGCTAGCATCACCCACAGCTAATAGTCCCCGACGCACGATACCATTGGGCTTATCTATGGGAATATCGCTGAAGCCAACACGGGACTCTGGAAAATTTGGGGGAGGAGGAACACCCGGATTGTCACTATTTTTCAATTCGCAGACTGCGATCAGGCGATCGCTCTTTTTTAGCTGACGGGCCAACTCAGCGTGACCCGGTGGATGCTCAATATCTCGATAGATATCCAAGCCAATGACTGCGGGTTGATACTGTTCCAGCTTAGTCAGAAGTTTAGCTAGCGCGTCGTCTGAGACTGGGAAACCATAGGACTGAATATCTTTCTCAGTCACCTCCACTACCAGTAGACGCGGGTCTGGTGGTAAAGCAGCGCGCTGTCGCATTAACCTGTCAAAGGCACTTAGTTCTAGAGGTTCCAACAAACTGAGTTGCTGACCCCCCAGTAGCAAGCCGGTGACGGCCAAACTTGCTATTAATTCCGGACGTGCTAAGAAAGAAGTACCCAAGCGTTTCAGACGTGACAAAACTGTAGAGAGTTTTGTTCTAACAGTGTCTTGAAGCTCGCCTTGAGTTTTGATCTTGGTGTTTTGCTTTAACTGCCCACTGGTCGTTTTCACTTATCTGACTACTAACAATTGATAACTAAAAATTAACAATAGACCACCTTTGGTATCGAATCACTAAAGCGAACAGTATTTTTAGCGCTACACAAAGGCAAGAAAGTATTAAAGCCGGTTACTCGCTTCACGGACTTGTGCAAAAGCCTCATCAACCAATGATAGAAGCTCTGCTGGCATCTTGGATGCATTTGGTTATTTATCTCAATCTTGCGGTTCAATAGTAAGAAGCTAAAAAGCTCGCCATAGCGAGCTTTTTAGCTAATGGTGGAAGTTATCTCCTCTTCTGGGCAAGTACTACTTCTCGGTCATAGTAAAGACACCATCCCATTCATCGGGTGGTGGATTTTTGACAAAGTGCAGACTCCGATCAAGCTGCAATTCAGCGGCCTTGTCTTTAGGATCGATTTCTTCCAAAATCAGGGTAAACTCGTTCATCGCCTGACGGAACTTACGCTGGAGGTAATACTCGCGTCCTTTCTGGTAATGTTCGATCACGTCTTGCTTCTGCTGGGGAGGTGTCTCGGAAATTAGCCCTACGACTTCATAAATTCTGATAGGTGCGTTTTTCCCTTTAACTCGAATACAGTCAAGTTCCCTATACCAGATTAGCTTCTCACAGGGTTTAAAGGTGTATTCACTAACAATAATGTCACAGCCATATTGCTTGCTGGCACTTTCCAGACGGGAACCTAAATTAACGCCGTCTCCAATGGCGGTGAACTCCATGCGTTTCGTAGATCCAATATTGCCACTGATCACGACATCGGAGTTAATACCAATACCAATTTTGATTGTTTCCTTGTTAGCCTGAGTACGACGCTCATTAAACTCTTTGAGTCGAGTTCGCATCTCTAGAGATGTTTGCACCGCTTTCCAGGCGTGATCTTTCAAAGGTAAGGGAGATCCGAAAACCGCCATAATCGCATCGCCGATGTATTTATCAAGAGTACCTTTGTATTTAAAAATCGCCTCAACCATCGATTCAAAATATTCATTGAGCATACCAACTACCTCTTCCGCTTCGAGTTTTTCAGTTAAGGCGGTGTAGCTGCGAATATCTGAGAAAAGAATGGAAACTTCCTTGCGATCGCCTCCTAATTTGGCATCATCAAGTTTCAGCAATTCCTCTGCCAATTCCTGAGTCATGTAGCGATACATCGTGCTCTTGAGGCGCTTTTCATCACTGATGTCATCCATAACCACCAAGGCTCCACGAACTTTAGCATGATCACTGGCATCAGCAATTGTATTCACGGACAAATTAACGCTACGTTGCAGTTCTGGCCCCTCGGACAATAAAGTGCGGTCGGGATAGTATTGCTCCCGTGCTTTGGAGTCTGCTGCTTCTAAAGCATCCTGGAACCATTTAGAAAAATCACCCTCTTTTAACTGAATCACCTCACGAACTGATCTACCTTCCAAAGTTTCATCTTTGCCCAAGCCTAGCAGTTGCTTAGCACTTTCGTTAGCGGCGATAATCTTGCCTGATTTATCCGTAGAGATAACACCATTACTCAAACTACGCAGTATATCCCGCTGCATTTGCTCTTGTTGCTTGACTGTTTCAAACAATTTGGCATTTTCTAGTGCTACTCCTGCTTGAATATTAAACGCCTCCATAAAAGCGATATCGCTTTGATTAAAACTTGCTTTCCAGCATTCGGGTGCTTCTGGCCAGTCGTGAGGATTGTATGGCTCAAACTGACCCTTCTTTTTCTTGTTGAGTAGCTGAGTAACGCCAATTAATTCACCCTTGGCGTTAAAAACTGGCATACAAATCAAGCTACAAGTACGATAACCTGTTTCCAGGTCACTTTTTCTGGCATTAGCACCATCTGGATGCTCATACAGGTCAAAAGGAATATTGAGAATCTCCCCAGTTTCAGCAACTTTACCAGCAACACCAACTCCCATAGGCACTCGCAGTTCTCGCCAAGTGCCATCTGGTAGGGGGATTTTCGCCCACAAGTCATTGCGATCGCGGTCTATTAGCCACAGCGTACTGCGGTCTGCTTCCATGAGTTCCGCAGCTTCAGCCATTACCCGCTTCAGGGTTTCTTCTAAGTCCAAACCTAGCTGACCGAGAGATTGCGTCGCTTTCATCAGCGCTCTTGCGGCACGTTGTTGCTGGGTTGCTACATAAAACGACCTAGACGACTCCAGAATCAGACGAATTGAAGGAGAAAATTCCTGAAACACTGCTATGTCTGCATCTGTAAAGCCATTTCTATCAATTCTTTCCTCTCTTGGGGCCTCTAGATCATGAACAGGTTTTAATTTGTTCATTAATTGCACTACCGCAACTAAATCTCCCTGTTCGTTCAACAGTGGTAGAGCTAGCATTGTGTAGGTGCGGTAGCCTGCTTTTTCCTCTGTCTTTTGAGCAAAAGCTGATCGCGGGTCTTGATAAAAATCGTAGGGAATATTAACAATATGCTTGGTGGTTGCGACCTCACCGGCAATCCCTTTGTCCACTGGAAACCGCAGTACTATTGATTTGCTACCCTGTCCCTCAGCAACAATCGACCAGAGTTCATTTTTTTCTTCATCTAGTAAATATATTGTCGTCCGTTCTGCACCCAAAATTTCCGCTGTTTTCAGGGTAATTGCATCCAACATTTCCATGAGAATGGTTTCAAAACCCTGACTGTCAAGCAGCATGGACAGAGTTTGATTGACCACCAGGAGTTTCTGTTCAACACCTGTTACAACTTCCTTGAATCTTTCCGGGTTCAGGGGAGCGAGAAAGTCGGAGAACTTTTTGCCACTCTGGACTAAGCCACCCGCAGGCGATCGAGGTGGTTGATGTACCATCTTGTTTCCCACGGGGGCTACTGGGTCTATATTCGTTACGGTGGCGTCCAACGTCTGCCAATTTTTTGGAGATGCCGCTGTCATATTTTTGTCTCTAGTGAAGATCTAAATGTAGAGCTTATCTTTATAGCTGTGAGTCTGTCTCGTTATGGCTTTATTCAAGGCAAGAAATTTATAGTCCTGGATTTATATATCTCAAAAGTTAAGGAAAGCTTATTATGACTCATAAACTTCACTCATGCATCTGTAGGTTCCTAGATAGTACATCCCAGTCTTCTTCCAGTTTAGTCTTTTGACAATAATTAAATAAACAGCAACAAAGCTAATATTTTCACGACTACCTCCATTAAATTGTTGGTATAATCAATAATCTTGGCATTAAAGCAAAAAAGAAGTGTTTTCTGTTTTACAGAGAAGCTTTTTTTATCTCTTCAATTTAGTGATCTAAGTCACTTACTCTATTACTCCTTTACCCATCTTCTGCGGTCGATTGTAGTTGCTGATTAGTTTTGACGCCAGTTAGCAGCTCTTGTCAGTAGGGATTCAGCAAATGTCATAGCTTCTTGAGCTGACTGTCCACTAGCAAGAGTAGCAATTTCTTCGCGGCGTGAGGAGTGATTATCCAGGAGACTGACTCTGACAACGGTGCGAATGTCAACAAGTTCTGAATCAGCCGTTTGGTAGTCAAGTTCTACTGCATCTTTACCATGCGGTTTATTTGATAATTTTGTTGGCGAAGGTAGTGTCAGGGGTTGGTCAATTACTTGTTTATCGACTCGGAAATGTCTGTCGGCCATCGCAGCAATTAACGGTTGGTGGGTGACGCAGAGGACTTGGTTGCGCTGACTGAGTTGGTGCAGTTTTTGGGCGATCGCCTGCGCTACACGACCGGACACCCCAACATCAATCTCATCAAAAATTAATGTTTCGGAAGCAAAATTTGTGCTAATAAAACAAGATTTCAGTGCTAGTAAAAAGCGGCTCATCTCCCCACCAGAAGCCGTTGCAGACAACGGTTGTAGTGGCTCTCCGGGATTAGGAGAAAAGTAAAATGTTACTTGGTCGCCACCTGTAGCGGTGGGAGCAATCGGCGAAATTACCACC
>JAYFMV010000085.1:0-28609 GCA_042408245.1 Potamolinea sp. | reverse complement strand
AGTGGTCAGTGGTCAGTGGTCAGTGGTCAGTTGTCAGTTGTCAGTTGTCAGTGGTCAGTGGTCAGTTGTCAGTTGTCAGTTGTCAGTTGTCAGTTGTGTAGGGGAGTTAGCGAAAGCGTTGCGGGGCGCTTTTAGCGCACAGCGGTAGCGACGTAAGGAGCGTCAGCATTTGCGCCCAAATATTTTGCTATTACCGACAATATAACAACACGAATGCTTCTCCCTTCCTCTCAGTAGTCAGTTGTTCTTAACAAATAACTAACAACAAATAACAAATAACAAATAACTAACAACTACATTTAAAAGTAGATATCCATTTTTGAGCGTCCTGTAGTTTTCAGCCAGTTTTGTGCCTCAATGTAGTTATTTGGGGCTAGGCGAATTGCTCGTTGCCAATATTCTGCTGCTTGAGTATACAAAGTTTCAGCAGGTTCGTCGTTTCCTGCTTCTTTTTCGCGATCGCCCAGGTAGTGATAAATTACGGCAATATTATTGAGAGCTTGAGGGAGACGGGGGTTGAAGTTCAATAGCCTGATGATAAAGTTCTAAAGCTTGCTCATGGTCACCGTTACTGGCGTAAATCAGCCCCATATTGTACAAGATATAGCTACGGTCGTAGGGGTCTTCTTCTAGGGTCAGAGCTTCATTGTAATTATCCAAGGCTTCGGCATATTCACCATCAGATTGTGCTGTCATCCCATCTCGATAGTAGGCAAAGGCTTCTTTAGCTTTTTTGCTGGTGGGCAAGATTTTCAGGATGATATCGGCCATCACCGTGAAGCTTTTGTCAATGAAGTTATCGTTCTTTTGAGTTCTTGGCATAGATGCCTCTATGTTATTGCGATCGGTTTATTAGAGTAGCTTGCCTGCTGGGGTTTATTAAATACTCAACTGTTAATTTAACGTTGTTTGGCCGCTAAGCGAATCTATGTTGGGAATGTAAAGCATATTTACATAACGCAACACTCTGAGCTGGGCTGATCGGCAAGTTGACAGCCACAGAGTTAACAGAGTTAGCGGAAGCGTTGCTATTACCTGTGTAGATCAATACTAAGACAGCATTTACGGAATTTCAGGTATTTGAGCCTTTGGAGTTCCCCAGAAACACCCTTGCTAAGGGGGCTTGACGGCTTTATCCCACGGTGCGATGACACCTTGTACCACAATCTTTGAGGTTGAGGGGAAATTTCATCGAAATTTCATATTACTTCATTGAGTCTGTGTTACATTCTTTACATAACTTTAGTTAAATTAAGCTAAAGAGACAGGCAGGTTAAGTTTTCCTTCCTCTTAAACGAGAGAGGCTTTTTACAGATGAAGACGCAGTGGCAAAAAATATGGGTTAAAGCGATCGCCTGGTTAGTAGTCGAGATTAGTCCTCAACGTGCTGGGACTGGATAACCTTGCCGACTACAGCGAATTCATCTTTGAAAAAGAAGCGGCGATCGCCACCAGTCAATCTCAATCCACAATCGCCATGCTGTCTTCCCGTCCTCAGTTTGAGTTCACTAACCTTGTCTCAACACAATTACCGATCTTGACCTTCAACTAAAATATCCAAGCTGTTGATCAGCCTTGAAGTAGCGCGATAAGCTAAAGCTAGCAGCTTGCAAGGTGAAGTTACAAATGGTTACTACTTCAACACCAGCAGAACAGCGAGTCTTACTGCAAAACATTAGTTGGGACTTCTTTGAAAGTCTGTTAGTGGAACTGGGAGAAAATCGTTCCACCCGACTGGCTTATCATCAGGGGAAACTAGAAATTATGACTCCACTTTGGGAACACGAGAACCCCAACAGAAGCATAGAGGCGATGATTTTCGCCTTAGTCGAGGAGTTGAACCTCAACATTGAATTGGGAGGTTCCGTAACGCTGAAGCGCCAAGAAAAAGCAGCGGGAAAGGAACCGGACTCTTGCTACTACATCCAAAAGGCGATCGCTCTGAGAGGGAAAACGAAATTAGACTTAACTGAAGATCCACCCCCAGACTTAGCGCTGGAGATTGACATTACCAGCAGTTCCCTGAATCAATTCGACATCTACGCAGATTTAGGCGTACCGGAAATCTGGCGATACAATGGGCGCACATTGCAAATCTATCAACTACAAAATGGGGAATATGTAGAATGCAGCAACAGTCCTACCTTCCCCTTACTCCCAGGGACTAGAGTTGACCAATACCTGGAAGAATGTAAAATCTTGGGAATAATTACGGCTTTGCGACAATTCCGGAATTGGGTAAGAAATCAGTAAAATTAGGCTTGTCCCAATTTGTACAAGGGTGCCATGTCCGCCACTCCCTCTAGTCCCTTTTCCCCAGAAGAAATTGCTAGTGAAGGCTTGAAGCCTGAAGAATACCAAGAAATAGTGCAGAGATTAGGGCGTCATCCCAATAAAGCTGAGTTAGGGATGTTCGGCGTCATGTGGTCTGAACACTGTTGTTACAAAAACTCGCGACCATTACTCAAACAATTTCCCACAGAAGGCGATCGCATTCTCGTCGGTCCTGGAGAAAATGCGGGAGTTGTAGACTTAGGAGACGGACTGCAACTAGCCTTTAAAATTGAATCTCACAACCACCCTTCAGCAGTCGAACCGTTTCAAGGTGCTGCAACCGGAGTCGGAGGAATTTTGCGAGATATATTTACAATGGGAGCGCGTCCCATTGCTTTGTTGAACTCGCTGCGCTTCGGTTCCCTGGAAGATGCTAAAACAAGACGATTGTTCAATGGCGTAGTCTCCGGGATCTCACACTATGCTAACTGCGTTGGAGTACCCACAGTTGGGGGTGAAGTCTACTTTAACCCAGCTTACAACGGCAATCCTTTGGTGAATGTCATGGCGCTGGGATTGATGGAAACTCCAGAAATCGTTAAATCTGGTGCCTCTGGTATCGGCAATCCAGTACTATACGTCGGTTCCACCACTGGTAGAGATGGGATGGGTGGTGCAAGTTTCGCTAGTGCAGAATTGAGCGAAAAATCATTAGACGATCGCCCAGCGGTGCAAGTTGGTGACCCTTTCCTAGAAAAATCACTAATTGAAGCTTGTCTGGAAGCGTTTAAAACCGGCGCAGTTGTCGCAGCACAGGATATGGGTGCTGCTGGAATTAGCTGTTCTACCTCAGAAATGGCTGCTAAAGGCGGTGTCGGGATTGAATTTGATTTAGACTTAGTTCCAGCACGAGAACTGGGGATGGTTCCTTATGAATACCTGCTCTCAGAATCTCAGGAACGGATGCTGTTTGTTGCCCACAAGGGACGAGAACAGGAATTAATCGATATTTTCCACCGTTGGGGATTACAAGCAGTAGTTGCAGGTACGGTAATTGAAGAGCCAATTGTGCGTATTCTGTTCCAAGGAAAAGTTGCCGCAGAAATCCCAGCGACAGCTTTGGCTGATAATACGCCAATTTATCACCGAGAACTCTTGACAGAAGCACCGGAATATGCTCAAAAAGCCTGGGCGTGGCAACCAAAATCCTTACCTGCTTGTACTGCAGCAGGAATTGAAATCCAAGGAGCGCAGAAAAGTTGGAATGACATCTTGATACAACTGCTTGATACACCTACCATTGCTTCTAAACGCTGGGTTTATCGTCAGTATGACCATCAAGTACAGAACAATACGGTAATTTTACCTGGTGGAGCAGATGCCGCTGTTGTCAGGTTGCGTCCAGTCGTAGAAAGCACTAATCTAACCCCTCCGATTGGAAAGCCCACATCGGGTGTTGCTGCAACTGTAGATTGCAATTCTCGTTACGTCTATCTTGACCCCTATCAAGGTGCAAAAGCAGTAGTCGCAGAAGCAGCACGTAACCTTAGCTGTGTGGGTGCCGAACCCATAGCTGTGACAGATAACCTCAATTTTGGTTCTCCAGAAAAGCCGATTGGATATTGGCAATTGGCCTCTGCTTGTCAGGGAATCGCTGAAGCTTGTCGCGAGATGGGAACACCTGTAACAGGTGGAAATGTTTCCCTGTACAACGAAACTCTAGACGCGAGTGGTAAACCGGAATCCATTTACCCAACTCCAGTAATCGGGATGGTGGGATTAATTCCTGATCTTGCTCATATCTGCGGTCAAGGTTGGCAAACTCCAGGGGATGTCATCTATTTGCTGGGATTACCGCTTACTGATACAACTCCTCACCTTTCCTTGGGTGGTTCCGAATATTTGGCAACAATTCATGGCTTAATTGCAGGGAAACCACCGCTAGTGGATTTTGACTTAGAACGTCGCGTACAAGCAGCAACCCGCGATGGTATCCGTCAAGGTTGGGTGCGTTGTGCCCATGACTGTTCTGAGGGAGGATTAGCCGTTGCTTTGGCTGAATCTTGTCTTGCTAATCAACTTGGTTGCGAAATTAACTTAGGTGTTACAGATGTAGAAAGACGTTGGGATGAAGTGCTCTTTGGTGAAAGTGCCAGTCGCATTCTAGTTTCTGTAAGTCCTGAACAACAAGTTAATTGGGAAGCTTCCCTAAATCAGCAGTTGGGAGGAACCGAAGGTAACGGCACATATTGGCAAAAACTTGGCCTTGTCAACCCTGAAAATTCGGCTTTACGACTTGTGACATCTGACAATCAGCCAATAATCGAGGTTACGATGGCAGATATGAGCGACGCTTGGCAAAACGCTATTCCTAGGCGTTTAGCAGTTTAGCTCAGCAGAAATCAACCACGCTTGTTCCAAAGCGGATTATATCGCAACAGTAACATCAGGAATCATAACTAATGTACTGTTATTGATAGTATTATTAAGGGGTCGTTAAGATTGGTTAACGATTTCAAACATATCCGCTTTGATACAAGTCTCACTGACTTACTACCGATATCAGGAGCAGTCCCTACTATGATTCCCCAACCATCCCTTCCCTCTGACCAGTATTCGGCGACATCTGATCATGATGAGTATGCACAGCGACCAGACAAGCAGGAGGAAGCTTGCGGAGTTTTTGGCCTATATGCACCAGGGGAAGATGTCGCCAAGCTGACTTACTTTGGTCTATACGCGCTACAGCACCGGGGACAAGAATCAGCAGGGATTGCTACCTTTGAAGGGGACAAGGTGCATTTGCACAAGAACATGGGTCTAGTGTCCCAAGTTTTTAACGAAACCATCTTGAACCAACTACTAGGAGATCTGGCAGTTGGTCATAACCGTTACTCTACCACCGGTTCCAGCAAGGTTGCCAATGCTCAGCCTGCGGTGGTGGAAACTCGCTTAGGAAAATTGGCCCTCGCTCACAACGGTAACTTGGTGAATACAGGTGAACTGCGAGAGTACTTGCAAAGCCGTAATTGTAACTTTGTGACGACTACTGATTCAGAGATGATCGCGATCGCGATCGGTTCAGAAGTTGACAACGGAAAAGAATGGTTAGACGCAGCAATCAGCGCTTTTGGTCACTGTACGGGAGCCTTTAGTTTAGTAATTGGTACACCAGTTGGCTTAATGGGTGTCCGCGATCCTAACGGTATCCGTCCTCTGGTCATCGGTACCTTAGATGGTAATCCTCAGCGTTACGTCCTTGCGTCTGAAACTTGTGGCTTAGATATTATCGGTGCTCAATACCTACGAGATGTTGAACCGGGAGAATTAGTTTGGATTACCGAAGCTGGTTTAGCTTCCTTCCACTGGAGCAAAAAACCAGAGCGTAAGCTTTGCGTTTTTGAGATGATATACTTTGCCAGACCAGATAGCCTGATGCATGACGAAACTTTGTATAGCTATCGTTTGCGGATCGGTCGTCAGTTAGCAAAAGAATCAAAAATTGATGCTGATATTGTAATTGCTGTACCAGATTCCGGTGTACCAGCAGCAATTGGCTTTTCCCAAGAATCAGGGATTCCCTACGCGGAAGGACTAATTAAAAATCGCTATGTTGGTCGTACTTTCATCCAACCAACCCAAGCTATGCGAGAAGCAGGAATCCGCATGAAACTTAATCCTCTGAAAGATGTTTTACAAGGGAAAAGAGTTGTAATTGTCGATGATTCCATTGTTCGGGGTACAACTAGCCGCAAAATAGTCAAAGCCTTGCGTGATGCTGGTGCGACTGAGGTACATATGCGAGTTTCTTCACCTCCAGTTACTCATCCCTGCTTCTATGGTATCGATACCGACAGCCAAGATCACTTAATTGCTGCAACCAAATCAGTAGAAGAAATTGCCGCACAAATTGAGGTGGATAGTTTGGCTTATCTAAGTTGGGAAGGAATGCTGATATCTACTGGTGAAGACATCAATACTTTCTGTTCTGCTTGTTTCACTGGGAATTACCCGATTGAGATCCCAGAACTGGTTAAACGTTCCAAATTGATGTTAGAAAAAGTAGTCACAGTTTAAAACTTTTTTCATCCTTCATTACTCAAAAAACAGTCCGCCAGGGAATTAATTCCCTGGCTCATTGTTTAAGTCCACTGAAAGTGTTGTTAATAGAAATTTATCTGGATAGATAGCACCAATATCTAAGGGTTTTGTGCCTTTAAGTTAAGATAAAACCAGAGTTGAGAGGGATATTGGTATGGTGCAATCTGACCCCAAGCTCCGCTTACCAACAAGCGATGAATTGCCAGAAACTGATGGTTTACCTGTGGATAATGAACTTCATACTCTCGTTCCCAATTTATTAGGGTTGATTTTAGGTTTCATTTGGGGTCAGCGCTTGGATTGGTTTTTTGGGGTCAATATGGGAATTTACCATACCACTGGTATCAATCCCAGAGTTCCCATTGTGCCGGATGGGTTCTTGAGTTTGGGCGTTGAGCGCATTCGGGGAAATCGTTTACGCAAAAGTTATGTGGTTTGGGAAGAAAATGGCATTGTTCCCATGTTTGTTTTAGAAATTGTCTCCCAAACGCCAGGGGGAGAGTATGACGAAAAAATATCAATTTATGCCCAATTAGGGCTTTTATATTATGTCATTTATAACCCTGATTTTTGGCGCAGAGACCAACAGGAACCGTTTGAGATTTATCGCTTAGTTAGTGGTAGTTATCAGCGTCAAATTGGTGAGCCATTTTGGATGCCAGAAATTGGCTTGGGAATTGGTCGGGGAATCGGAAATCATCGAGGATTACAGCGCGAGTGGTTGTATTGGTTTGACCAGAGAGGCAATCGAATTTTAACCCCAGAGGAATTGTTAGCGCGTTATCAAGAACAGTTTGGTGAGTTACCGGGAAATGAGTAAGGGTTCCCTGATGTTTATCGAAAGTTCTCTCAGCTTCGCTGGTGCGCTTTGCGCAATCGCTGACTTCATGCACATTTTGGTAAAAAGGTCAAGCAAAAACTCTGCGTCCCTCTGCGCTCTAACTCTGTGTCCTCTGCGTTAAAAAAAAGGACGGGTTTAATTGCATTACCCAGAACATTTGTTCCTGCGTTGATATCCAAACCCGCCCCTAGGAGCGATCGCCCTTAACCACCCGCTGCGTATCTCCGAGATATTTCCTCAAATAAGGCGAAAACACCTCATAAATTAGCGTTAAAGGCTTACCTTGATGCCAAAACAGATAATGACGACCCCAGAAAGGCCCGTGCTCCCCAAAAGCAGACTCTAAAGCAGCCGAGTGACCATAATAAATTCCCTGAATATCCCGATATAACTCACTCCGCAAACGAGCCAGACTTGCCCATATCGGTATATTCCGATTCTGCAAATACTCATCCACATGATTAGCCTCCCACCAAGAGGTAGCATAAGCCAGTCGCTGACCGCTTGCAGTACGCAACCAGACTTGTCTGCGTAGCCTTGGCCCTGGTACAGCTTGAATATGACTTGGTGCCTTGTCGCAATTCATCCCAATCACAGACATATCAATCACATCCACCTCCGTGGGCTCAGTCGTCAGCAATTGCAGATGACGAGTGGGAGAACCATCCCCCAAAAGCAAGATTTGCCAAGCCGGTGCAAGTTGGCTGTGGGGTAATCCTTGCTGCACAATATCCTCTCCACCTTCCCAGATGGGAGTTAGGGCGTGCCAAGTTGTTTCCAGAGTGACGCTATTCGTAGGTTTCAAAGTTAAATTTCTTTACATAACTTAACTATTTACTATGATAGCGCCCTTGGACTATTACTCCTGCTGTTCTAGCCAGGTGACTAAATCCGTTACTTTGGAAAAATCCAACAACGCTTCTGCTAACGACTCTAGTTGCTCAATGGAGAGCGATCGAATTTGTTCTAACAACTGAGGATCAACTGTACCAAACCGCCTTGTCAACAGACGCAGGATTAAGGTTACTTCTCCTTCTTGTCGTCCTTCTTGTCGTCCTTCTTGTCGTCCTTCTTGTCGTCCTTCTTGTCGTCCTTCTTGTCGTCCTTCCCGGCGTCCCTGTTGGATAATCTTTTGATAGATGACAGATTCTTGCATAATGTCCTCTCGAAATAATTGGTTAATCAAATTCTCCTCAAAGCGCAGACCTGCGATAATTTCTGTGCAAGCTGAAATATTGCGCCGCTCATTGGTTGACTCGATCCTAGCGACTTGTTGAGCGACTTGCTCTAGTAAAGCTGTTGGTGAGTCAGATTGAGTCAAAGTAGCTAGAGGTAAGAGCGCAGGATTACTCAAAAATGGCTCTGGGTTTTCTTCCCAAAGGCGGATGACTCGGTAGCTGTGAGATGTAGTTCGGTCTTGATATTCCTGGATATAAGCTTTCTCTGAATTCGTCTGTTTCAAAAAGATAATTACCTGTTCAACATCACAGTCATATTCCCGTTTCAGCCTTACTGAATAGTCAAGCATACGAAATGGGATTGACGGGGTTGAGTCAGGTAGGGTTTGAAATTCGATGTGCAAAATTTGGTTAGCAGTTTGCAGAAAGCTAACAGAATCAGCGCGAATTGGTTCTAGAGTCAGTTCAGTTTTGAGAACCTGGATATTCTGGGCTTCAACTGATAGCAGCCAACGAACAAAATCTGTTGGGTACTGTTCAGCGAGATATTTACAAGCGTTGTCGTATGTCAAGTGATTTTAGATTGTGGATTTAAATAATTAAAACTATAAGGTATATATGAGTACGATTCAACTCTTAGCGCAAGTCTCCAACCAAGATACCCGACTTCTCCAAGAAATTGGGCATCTACGTGATTCAATACTTTGTGTATTTGGAGTTTACACCGGCATAGTTTTGGGTGCGTAGGTATTACTAGAATTGCTACCCCCATTAGCCACAACCCCAATCATATTTAACTTACTCAGCATAGCTGTAGCCTGCGTAAGTTCAGTTTTAGTGACTTTACCAATGCGTGCCACCAACAGGACAGCATTACAAAAAGAGCCGGTAATGATAGCATCCACCATGCCTAGAACTGGAGCAGTATCCAGCAAAACTATGTCATAACTTTGCTCAAATTCTGTTATTAATTCCTTCATGCGTGGGGAACTCAAAAGATTAGCCGGATCGCTCGGTATTGGCCCAGATGTCAAAATATCGATGTATGAGCTTGAGGAATGGATACTACTCTGAATTGGAATAATTGTATCACTTGCCAGCAAAGTTGAAAGTCCATAATCATTAGGAAGATTAAGTCGTTTGTGCAGTGTCGGATTACGTAAATCGGCATCAATTAACAGTACCCGTTGATGTAGACGAGCCGCACTAACTGCCAAACCCAAAGATAGTGTAGTTTTTCCCTCACCAGCCAGTGCGGAAGTAATCATCAAAGATCTGAAAGTTGAGACAGCATTTAGTAATTGAATATTCTTAGAAATCAAGTCTAGGGATTCCCAAGAAGGCGGCCAATGGATTACTTCAATTGTCCAAGGTGACAAAACTTGCGGCTTGCCAAAAGGTAGCTTGATAATTGGATCACTTGACGCTGCTTTCAAGGCTTGCGGCTTGCTAAAAGGTAGATGAATAGTCGGTTCGTTCTTCTTATTTTTCGGTAATTCTGGAGTCATTCCTAGCAAGGGTAGGGAAACCTGCTTTTTCAACTCATCAGAAGTACGAACAGAATCATCAGTCATTTCGCGGATAAAAGCTGCAATACCACCCAGCATCAACCCAGCAACAGCACCCACTAATAAGATTTGCTGCTTTTTGGGGCCGCTGCTTTCTCCGATCTCAGGTTTCTCGACAACTTGCCAATCAAACCCTCCCCTAGTAATTTCCGAACTTAAATCTTGTCGTGCTTTTTCTAAACGTTGATGCGTCTCTCGCAGACGTAAAATGTCTGGTTGTAAGCGATTGTATTCAGCTAATAAACTAGGAAACTTTTCAAGTTCAATATTCAACTGTTGCTCTTTCTGTAGCAGGGTTTGTTCCCGTGCTTTTAAGCCATTTAAATTTGTCTCAATTTCAACAAGTTGATTAACCAGTTTTAAGTCAGTATCGCCAAACTGTCCTTGTGCCAGAAGACCTTCTTGAGAAGCATTCAATTGAGCAGAATCTCCCCCCAAAGTGCGTTGTCCCTGTTCCTGTAAGAGAGCAAGTTGCTCCTGACGTTGTAAGATCAACTTCTGCACAGTAGGGTTATCATCAGTAAAGCGCTGGCGTTGTTGCGCGAGTGCCAAATCTGTCTTTTGGATTTCGTTTAGCAAGGTTTGGTAGCGAGCCGACTGAGTGAGGCGTGAAGAAACGAGTGCAGTCTTTGGAGAACGATCAATTGTCTGCTGTAGAACATTGTAGCGACCCTGTAATTCCCGGTACTGAGCCTCGTTTGCCCTTCGCTCCTGCTTAATGTTATTAATCGCATCAGTCAGAGCTTTTGCAGGCGCTTCCGGCTCGATGAGGTTATGTTTTGTACGAAACTGTTTTAAAGCAGTCTCAGACTGAGTAAGGCTATCACGAACATTGGGTAATTGATTATCAATGAAAGCGAGGCCTTTAGCTAAACGTAGCTTCTGTTGCTCTCGGTTGTAATCGAGATAAACCCGTTGCATTGCCTGTAGAACTTTTTGGGTTTTAGTTGCATCGTTATCGCTGTATGTCGCTTGAAAAATCTTAGTCTTGCTCTCACCTTTGCCATCTTCCACTTGAGTTACAGACAAAGATTTTTTAATGTCCTTTACTTTGAGATCTGGGTATTCAGGTCGAAGCAAATCCACCACTTTTTGGAGTATTTGAGAACTCTGCATCAGGTTAAGTTGAGTAGCACTGTCTATCTCAACATTAGAATCGGCATACTGCTTATCCGCCCCAGCTTGTCCATCTTGTTTTTTGCCTTGATAGTTAGATTCGACAAGCATTTGGAGAGAGCTTTTATAGATAGGCTTAGCCTTAAAAGCTTGGACGCCAGCAATAGCCAAAGTTAGACAAAATACACCGAGAAACCAAAAGCGTCGGCGTATTAATATCCCAAAAATTTGACCATAACCAGCATCTGTTTCAGCAGCAGGATAAAGAGTGCTATCAACCATTTTTACTATCCCTAAGTTATTAATAACTCTACTAGAAGTCAGTTTGTTAATTATTTGACCAACAAACTTCCTCAATTACCCGATCTACTTGCTCAAAAAATACGTCTTCTGAAAACTTACTCAGGGCATGATCCCGAATTTTTCCGTAGTTCCAATCAATTTCACTTGCCTCTACTAATGCCGAGTGAATAGCTTCTGGAGTTTGCCGTCTGAAAAAGACACCAGTTTTACCTGGTATTTGAGTATCCAATACTCCACCCGCACCATAAGCAATAACTGGTGTACCGCTAGCATTTGCCTCTACCGGAACTAATCCATAGTCTTCCAAAGCAGCAACAATTACAGAGCGAGCTTTAGACATTAAATGACTGCGTTCTGCATCACTTATATGCCCTAAAAAATGAATGTTTTTCATCGCTCTGGATTCTAGAAGCTCTCGCTCTGGACCATTACCGGAGATTAACAAAGGCCATCCTAGCCAATTGAAAGCTTCAACTATTACATCAATGCGCTTGTAGCTGATCATCCGAGCTGAAGCAAAGTAAAAGTCCTGTTTATTATCAGAAAAAGTGAATTTTTTACTGTCAATTGGATAGTTAATGACAACAGCTTGTTTTTTATAAAACCTTTTAATTCGCTGACCTACAATACTTGAATTAGCAATGTAAAAGTCAGGTTCTTGAGCATAAGTATAGTCCAATTTTCTTAGTGACTTAAAAATTTGTTCGAGAAAAGGATAGAATTTACGATAGGTTCTAAACTCCCTAAGATAGTTTTGGGTATCCCATAAAAAACGGGTAACATTGTGACAGAAGCAGATATGTTTTGCTCCTGGTCTTTTGCGCACGGCTTTAGCAAAACTGGTGGTACTGCTGATAATCAAATCGTAGTCTTGCAGGTCTAATGCTCTAAAAGCAGGAAAATAAAAGGGAGCCATTAGTCTGAAATATTTTGTTGCTCCCGGAATCTTCTGAAGTCCAGTGGTGTGGACTAGGCGATCGCCCAGATCAACAGTTTTTTGAGGATCGTACAGAGATGTGTAAATATCAGCATTGGGATAGTGTTTGCAAAGCAATTCAAATACCCGCTCTGCGCCACCTGGTTGCGTCAAGTAATCGTGAACTAAAGCAACTTTCATATTTATGCACCTGCCTGATTTATTGCGATGAGAAAAAATGCTTTACTACTTGCGAGATTGATGGGAAAACTCAGATTACGGGGCTCAATTAGCCACCCCATTAGGCGAGAAAATAACTTAGAGATACCTTGATAGCCGACTAACCAGAACTCTCAAAGGTTATGAGCGAACCAAATTAACTCTTAAATCCATGCATTAGGCAAACTAGCGACAAAACTACCCAACAGTCCTAATGGAGTAGGAGGGCTGTTTTCCTTTTACGACTATTGATAATGCCGGCAAACAATTCTGATGATATTAAATAACTTTGGCTGTTTGCTTTGACACAGAGATCGTTAATCTCAATAGTCGAGTTGCTCATAGTGGTTTCCCAGCACCTTTAGGATGCACCCGATTCAACTTGTTAGGGTTTAGCAGTGGTTCCTTGACTCGATATAACCCATAGGCTTGACCTAATCTTCGTCAACCATGTTGATCAATTTATAAGACAATAAACTGTAGCGAACCATACTTTTTACAAATTTTTATATTTCATAAATAAAAATAACTGCTTTTTAGAGAAACGCTGAAAAAACAATCATATTCTGCCTTTAAACTGGCCTATTCACTTGATATCTCCCTCACAGCCTGAGTTAGGGACTAAATCCAGTACAAGTATCAAGTCAATAGCTGTCTTAATTTGAGAATTAGCTTTAGCTTACTCGTTGGCGTTGTTGAATTATCTTGCCTCATGGCTGACATCAACTTTTATGCAATTAGCATCATTAATTTATTTACTGTTACATTCAGAAATACTTGATTTTTATTTGTAAAAAAAATATTAAGAAATGCATTAACCCCTAGTTATTTTTACGGAATGTATTAATGTTGTAAAGCAAGACAGGTCACTACCGATTTAGCTAGTCACAAAAGGGGATAACACGAATGACAATTGCTACAAGTGCGCCCTTGCCGATCTTCCCCAGCTATCAGCAGCAGCAAAATAATCAGTCGCCTAAGTATAACGACTCACCTAATTGTCGGTTACAGTGGCGGCGTGGGCAGTTGTTAGTCAGGCTTTCTCAGAATCTTAAACAGTCAAATCTCCCCTCGCTTCAGAGCCAGCAATGGTTAGTAGAGTGCTTGAAAAACTCACCAGTGCGGCTGGTTTCCATAGACTCAAAACTGGGTGAGCAAACGCTTCAAAATTGGGCTGAAGCTTGCAGAAGAGCGAAGAAGCCAGTATTTCTACGGGGAGCTGTTGCACACACAAAAATACCTAGTATGCAAAGTCAGCTCAGTTGGTGTCTGAGTTGGATCGCGGCGCTTTTGTTGCTCGTCGTAATGAGCCCAGTTATGTTGGCAATCGTTGCATTGTTTTACGTATATTCACCAGGAGAGGTATTCTCTAGAGACTGGTACGTAGCAGCACGGGGAAAATTATTCCGTGGTTTTAAATTTTCTACAACTCAGCTTAACAATTCTTCTCAATCCACAGCCATCGGGCGTTGGATGCGCAAGTATAAGCTTGACGAACTGCCGCAATTGTTCAATGTGTTGCGAGGTGAGATTAGCCTTGTGGGGCCGCATCCTTTAACTTTGCATGATGCTGTACTGCTCAGTTCAGATTCGATTCTGGCTGAAGGTACTACTCAGGTTGAGCGGTCTGGTTCGTTACCCTTGGGTGACGGAACGAATAAATTCCAGAAGAATTTGCAGCTAGTGTTTCCATCTTTAACAGATCAAGCTTCTTAACAAGATACCCAAGCGCCGAATCAAGTTTATTTGATATCGGCGCTAATTTCCAGAAAAATTACTGTTTAAGGGCTGCTATTTGCTTGGTGATACTGTTAATCTCAAAACAACTGTATTTCTCATAAATCCCCAATACTTAGCTCTGGCGATTAGTCTAAATAGAAACTGATCTGTAAACAATTTCATCTGACTTAGCTCAGAAATTGACCCAAAAACCTAGAAAAATAACTTGGTTAAGTTGAACTTGGGCAACACCTAGGCTAGGGTTTTGAATTTGCATACATACAAAAAAATTGCTTGGGGAAAAATTGAGAAAGGTTCGAGAGATGCACTCATAAATATCTTGAATGCCTTTAAAAATTTAGTTGATTAATGCTCCCCACTCAGGTCAAAATTATCTTAAGGAAGAATTTATACAAAAATAAAAAACTACAAATTAATATCAAAATAGCTGGGGTAAAAATGTTCGGGCAAGAGAAATATCACTACCATAAAAACACGGTTGAAAATCTACCATGCCTCTCACACTTCCCGCTCCAATTCACAATCTACTGAGAGCTACAAAGATCTGGCAGAACAACTACCTGATACTTAGAGAATTCAAATACTTCCCTGAAGTTACAATTTTAGCTTTAGTATTCACATGTTTGGCGGCGACTTTTGAGGGAGTTGGTATTGGCTTTCTTCTTTCCTTCTTGCAAAGCTTGACTACTCCCGATGCGAAACCTGTGCACACAGGAATTGACTGGTTTGATATTTGGGTGCTGGGAGTTAATACATCCACCATTAGTCGGCTATATCGCATCTCTGCTCTAATTTTACTGACCACTTGGACTCGTGCTGGCTTTAACTACTTGGCATCTGTTTACACCGAATTTTCTCAACTAAAGCTGTTGGATCGTCTCCGCAAACAGATTTTTGAACAACTTCAATCTTTGAGCCTAACTTACTTTTCCAAAACACGTTCTGGTGAGCTAATTAATACCATTACTACGGAAAGTGAGAGGATTAAGCAAGCTTTCGGTGGCTTTGCTTATTTGCTCACCAGTATCCTGACAGCCTTAGTCTACGTTATATCAATGTTTTGGCTATCATGGCAGCTTACCATAATTTCTGTGCTGCTATTTACACTTTTGGCAGTGGGTTTATCAACACTGAATGGGCGAGTGCGAGAAGCTAGTTTTGGAGTTACAACCGCTAGCGGTCAGTTTACTTCAACGGCGATGGAATTTATCAGCGGGATTCGCACGGTTCAGGCATTTGCTACTCAAGATTTTGAGCGTAAACGCTTCTATGAGGCTAGTTCTAAGATCGTAAGTTCCTATAGTAAGGCAATCTTAGCTTGGGCATTGGTGAAGCCTATTGGTGAGGGGTTAGCTACCACAGTTCTGATTAGTATGATTATTGTGGCGTTTACGGTTTTTATCGCTAATGGAACGCTACAAGTAGCCTCGTTACTAACATTTTTCTTTGTCCTATTTCGTTTAGTGCCAAGTATCCAATCTGTCAATGGTGTTTTGGCCCAACTGAGCACTTTGCATGGCTCAACGGACAACATTAAGGAACTTTTGAGAACTGACAATAAGCAGTATTTTCAAAATGGCAAAACTGAGTTTTTAGGCTTAAAGCGAGCAATTGACTTCGTATCTGTAGATTTCGGCTACGATGACAATAACTTGGTTTTACATGATATTACCCTAACCATTGAACGGGGGAAGATGACAGCGCTAGTGGGAGGATCTGGTGCTGGAAAAACAACATTGGCTGACCTGATTCCAAGATTCTACGACCCAACACAAGGTCAAGTTCTGCTTGATCAAATCCCTCTGCAAGATTTTGAGATTACTTCCCTACGTCGAAAAATGGCTGTGGTCAGTCAGGATACATTCATTTTTAATACTTCTGTCCGAGAACAATATTGCCTATGGTACAGAAGGTGCAACCCAAGAGGAAATTTTAGAAGCAGCGCGATTAGCAAATGCTCTGGAATTTATTCAAGAAATGCCTGAAGGTTTGGACACACAATTAGGAGACAGAGGAGTTCGTTTATCTGGAGGTCAACGTCAGCGGATTGCGATCGCTCGTGCACTGTTGCGCAATCCAGAAATTTTAATTCTGGACGAAGCAACCAGTGCTTTAGATTCTGTCTCTGAGCGCTTGATTCAGGAGTCTTTAGAAAAGCTGGCTGTTGGTCGGACTGTAATTGCGATCGCCCATCGTTTATCTACGATTACTCGTGCTGACAAGGTAGTAGTTCTTGAACAGGGACGCATTGTTGAACAGGGAGGATATCAAGAGTTATTGGAACAGCACGGTAAGCTCTGGAAATATCATCAAATGCAATATGAAGTAGGTCAGACTTAGTACTTTGCTGCTGTGCGCTGAATATTTCCAGGTCAACAAACAGAACTTAGATGGTGCTTCTTATCGAAAAAATACAATGAAAATCTCCATCATTATCACCAACTATAACTACGCAAACTATCTGCCAGCAGCAATTAATTCAGTTGTGGCGCAAACATATTCTGACTATGAAATCATCATCGTAGATGATGGTTCAAAGGACGATAGCCGTAACGTAATCACACAGTTTCAACAAAAATATCCTGATAAAATCAAAGCAATATTCCAGGAAAATCAGGGACAGTCCGCCGCTTTTAACGCCGGATTTGAGGCTGCAAAGGGAGAAATAATCGCATTTTTAGATGCGGATGATGTTTGGAAACCTAACAAATTACAGCGAGTAGTAGAGGCCCTCAATCAACCAGATATTGTGGGTACTATGCATCTACTGGAGATGATCGACCGCGAAGGAAACGTCACCAGCACCCCGGACAGCAACGAAAGAATTCCCAGTGGAGATCTCGCCAGAGTGGTCTTAAATACAGGTAACGCTTGGTGGTTTCCTCCTACTTCTGGACTTGCCTATCGAAGAAGCATACTAACAAAAGTATTCCCAATGGATACTGGAAAATGGCAATTGTGCGCCGATGGTTGTCTAGTCTACTGTACGGCCTTCCTGGGCAAGATTAAAACATTAAATGAAGTGTTGGGGAGTTACCGGCTTCATGGTGCGAACAATTTCTCTTTCAGCGAGCACGTAACCAGTGAACAACTAGCAGAAACCCAAGCAGGAATTGAGATGACAAACCAATACCTGAATGATTTTTTAAAACGCATCAATTATCCAGAGAAAGTAGACTTAGCCCGCAACCTTCAATATCGACGTACACAGTATTATTTGCAGGCAAAATGGGATAACGATGAGATGCGAGCCATTTCAGGACTGATCTTAGGGTGGCCATTCTACAGTTGGCAGGAACGAGTCTACTATCTAATTCGGTTTTGGTTGAAAAGTGCAAAATTCCTGATTCGTCCCAGTTTTTATGGGGAAAAGACAACGATCTAATAACAATTGATTTGGTAAATTTCCATGAGTGAAAAACATCTCTATCGCCCTACTATTCCACCAGTTCCAGAGGGAGTAGCACGTCCACTTTGGTCTGTAATGATTCCTACCTACAATAGTGGGAAATATTTCCGCGAGACACTGGCTAGTGTGCTAGCACAAGATCCAGGTTCTGATGTCATGCAAATTATGGTTGTCGATGATCACTCCACTCAGGATGATCCGGCTAAAGTTGTTGAGGAACTGGGAAAAGGGCGTGTTGAATTTTATCGGCAACCAGAGAATTTAGGTCTTTCAAAAAATTTTAAAACCTGCCTAGAACTCTCTCGTGGCAAGTTAATTCATCTGTTGCATGGTGATGATTGTGTGCGGGATGGCTTCTATCAGAAAATGCAACGAGGCTTCAGTGAACATCCAGAGATCGGTGCTGCTTTTTGTCGCAACATCTTTATGGATGAGCATAACCATTGGCAATATTTATCCGATCTAGAGCAGCATGAAAGCGGTGTTCTACCTAGTAATTGGTTGGAGCGAATTGCTAGCGTTTGTCGTATTCAAACACCCTCAATTGTAGTGCGGCGCGAAGTATACGAAAACCTAGGGGGATTTGACCACCGCTTTACCTTGGGTGAGGACTGGGAGATGTGGGTAAGAATTGCTGCCAACTATCCAATGTGGTATGAAGTTGAACCGTTGGCTCTATATCGCCAACACTCGAATTCTATTACTAAATCTAGTGTACTCAATGGTCTTTATATGCAAGACCAATACAAGATTATCGAGACTTTTTAATCCTATTTACCTAAAACAATCCCTGAGCAAATTTATAAGCAAGCGAAGCAGAATTGTGCTTTCTTTGCCCTCCAAACTGCAGAGTCGTTGTTTGCTATAGATGATAGGACGAGGGCGATCGCTCAAGTTCGAGCAGCACTCAAGTACAGCCCCTCCTATAAAGTCATCAGGTCAGCGGGTCGCCTCGTTTTATTGGATGGGACAATATCGATGTTGCGAACAATCTTGGGTGGTCAAAGACATAAGAGTAAAGAGAATACAGCCGCAGTACTAACTCCTGATTCTCAAAATTGAGTCTGCTTGATTTCTAGATTCTTATTGATCAGACTGTTTATCCCTCTTCTGTCACTCTCCAAAAACTTTTGTAATTTCTAAATCTTCAAACCTTTGTCTAGAAAGCGGTATTTTAATTTTTGGCTCAGAGAATTAGAGCAAAGGAGAAATGGCTGAAATTATCTCCCTTTAAGGGTTAATTCGGAGAGTGACTGACGAGGACTATAATCGCCTGGAAAAACACGATAATGCTGGGGTTATATGAATTTATTGTTAAGTTAGTTCAAATTACCCCAAAATCAGGAGTATTTAAGGCTAATTTAATAAAAGATTAATGAGAGGGTGGCTCTGCTCAGAATCTCTCCTAATCTAAGGAAGAGGACTGACCTGAAATTTTTATCAAGGAAAAAAAGAGTAATCTCATGCAAACGAAAGAAAGAGTTAAAGGCTGGAAAACAACGTGTAATCATTGAAAAAAAAACTGGATGGGAGCAACTTAAAAAACTCGCTATTTTTGGAGGAAGCCCTACTTTTGAGAATAAACTATATGTTGGTCGCCCTAACATTGGCAACCGCGAACAACTACTAAATCGCATCAGCGATATTGTGGACAGAAAATGGTTATCTAATGATGGGAAATATGTCCAAGAATTAGAAGATCGCATTGCTAAACTGCTGGGTGTCAAACACTGCATGGCAGTCTGCAATGCCACAATTGGACTAGAAATTGTTGCTCGTGCCGCTAACCTCACAGGCGAAGTTATACTACCATCCTTCACTTTCGTGGCTACAGCCCACGCGATGCAATGGTTAGGACTCACCCCAGTCTTTTGCGATATTGACCCACAAACCCATACAATCGATGCAGCTCAGATAGAGCAGCTAATTACGCCCCGCACCTCTGCTATTCTTGCTGTCCACGTCTGGGGACAACCAGCCAATGTAGAAGCGCTGAGTGCGATCGCCCAGCGTCACAACCTCAAACTGATCTTTGACGCAGCCCACGCTTTTCACTGTTCATACCAAGGACGAATGATCGGCAATTTTGGTGATGCTGAAGTTTTCAGCTTTCATGCTACTAAATTTTTCAACACTTTTGAAGGCGGAGCGATCGTTACTAACAATGACGATTTAGCAGAAAAAATTCGCCTGATGAAGAGCTTTGGCTTCGCTGCTGGCTACGATAATGTTACTTCTGTGGGCACAAATGGCAAAATGAACGAAGCCTGTGCCGCAATGGGCGTAACTGGACTGGATAGCTTAAACGAATTTATCGAAGTCAACTATCGCAACTACAAACGATACCACCAAGAACTAGCAGGTGTCCCCGGAGTCCGTCTTTTTCAGTTTGATGAAACCGAGAACGTGCAACTATCAGTACATTATTTTGGAGATTGACGAGAGCATCACTCAGATCAGTCGCGATCGCCTAGTGGAGATCTTACACGCTGAAAACGTCGTGGCTACGGCGCTACTTCTTTCCCTGGCTGTCACCAGATGGAACCCTATCAGACCCTGTTTCCCGAAGCTGAAGCACAGCTCCCTGAGACCAATCAGCTTAGTTGGCCGAGTGATGAGTTTACCTACTGGAACTGGGGTGACTCAGGAAGAGATCATTGCAAGATCTGCAGGATCATCAAATTGGTTGTGAAGCATGGGCTAAATATCAGTGAAAACTTGCAGAAGTTACCAAATGTGAGCATCTAGTCTACTCATTACGCAGTCAACCATTTAGTTGAGGAAACTAACTATATTTTGTCCGGTTGTTTACTTCATTCATAGACCTTCATTACGGAGAGATAGCTATTAGCGATCTACTATAAAATGACAAATTCACCGGACAAAATATTCCGAATCGTTCCCTTCATATTCACAAGAAAAAGAAGCAGCCTAAATTACTTTATTCCGCTCTTGAAAAGGAGGTTTAAATGAGTGTAGAGCAGCCTTTGGTAAGCATTTTGTTAACAAGTTACAACTATGGACACTTCTTAAGAGAAACAATTGATAGCGCCCTCAATCAAACCTACCCAAATACTGAAGTAATCGTGGTAGATGATGGTTCTACCGATAACTCACGGGAGGTAATAGCGAGTTATGAAAATAACATCATTCCAATATATAAAGAAAACGGCGGACAAGGCTCAGCATTCAACGCAGGATTTGCAGTAAGTCAGGGAAAAATAGTTTGTTTTTTGGATTCAGATGATGTCTGGTTACCCCAAAAAGTTGAAAAAGTAGTTGAAGCTTTCAACACCTATCCTGATGCGGCTGTCGTTTACCATAAAATACAAAATATCGACAGTGAAAGCCAACAATTTGGACAACCCTGGCCGGCCTACAAACCCATCAGGGGAAGCATTTTTAGTCAAGTAGCTAAAACCGGAGGTTGGTGGCCCTTCCCTCCATCTTCAGCATTAAGTTACCACAGAGATTTTCTGTGCAAAGTTATGAATATGCCAGAAAAAGAGTACCGGATTGCTGCAGATGCTTACCTGGCAGATTTGGCTCCCTTTTGTGGAGAAGTAGTGGGTATAGAGCAAACCTTATCTTACTACCGTTTGCACAACTCGAATAGTTGGGGGAATGTCAATAGCGGACAGGATAATGCACGGGAAATTCGTGTATTGCAAGACCATGAGTTTCGCGTAAATCGCTTAAACTGCGAACTAGAACGCTTAGGTATTGATGTAAAAGTCAGTCTCGCTCAGCATTGGCCTTATCAATTGCTCAAGTATAAACTAAGTCACAAAAAAAACTTAATTTCTCTTAGCTTATTAGCACTACAAAACCCTTGGGAACATCGGCTTATTTCCAAGCTGAAAACCGTTGGTCTTCTCTGGATTCAGAGACAAAATTTTTCGAGAATTTAGTAAGTTTATTGCCTGCAAAATCGGCAAGAAAATTCAACGAATTGCTGAGCTAACTTACACCAGCTACTTAAGAAGTTTTCAATTTGAAATCCAATTCAAGAATATGGCAGCATCTAATCAATCACCAACAAATTTATCTACTGACTTAGCAGAACCTTTAGTCAGTGTAATCATTGCCACTTACAACCGACCCAAGTATTTACAAGAAGCAATTGAGAGTGCTGTTGGACAGACTTATCAAAATCTTGAGATTATTGTTGCCGATGATTGTGGCCCAGCAAGCATTGAAAATCAAAAAATAGCCGAAGCTTTTCAAGATTCGCGGATTATTTTTCGTCGCAATCCCACTAATCTGGGAGTAGCCATTAATTTTGCAAAGGCAATAAAAGAGGCACAGGGCAAATATATTGCTAGCCTGAACGATGATGATCTGTGGAATCAAGATTTTTTAGAAAAACTTGTGACACCCCTGGAAGCAAATCCAGATTTAGCCTTGGCTTTTTGCGATCATTACGTTATTGATGGAAATGGTACAATTAACCATCAAAAAACCGAGGAAATTTCGCAATATTGTAATCGCAATCGCCTAAAAGAAGGTGTGTACAAACCTTTTTGTAAACTGAGTATAGTAGATCATGCTGTAGCTCCTGCTTGCGCTGCAGTTATTAGGAAAGATATTGAAGATTTGGAGAATATTCCTTCCGAGGTATCACTATTTCTCGTCGGGTCGACTGCAAGAGACGATCCAACTCGATGGCAAGCTGTTTGAGATGTTGGGCCGCCTGAAGCAACTGGTCATGACTGGGCGTTGGACTTGACCAGGCAATCGGGAGCGTCGAAATCGAACCGATTTGGTCGGGCGGCAGCAGTCCATCCAGGATCTGAATCAAGCAACGTGTATAAGCAAGACGTTCAGGTTGCCACCACATGGGCTCGTACACCCGATGCTTGACGACGGCTTGATGAAAATTGCTTTGCGGGAAGCCGTTCATGGTGAACGGCAGCAAGCGGTGCTCGCCAAACCAATCGGCAAGCTTGGCCAGGTTGTTTCCTACGAGCGTTTCTCGGGCAGCCGATTCTGCCAGCCACAGGCCGATCCCCAAGAACTCGTCGACTCGCCAATCTCCTGAATTCACCAGCGAATTTCGTACCGCCCAAACCGTAGGTCGAGAGGTTGGCTTGAACGCTGGCAAGGTCTGGTCCAGCATGGACGTTCGTGCAGTAGGCGATTTTTGCGTCGTTCTTCAAACTATCCCCCGCATCGCTCGACTGCTTGAAAGCAAATCAGCAAATAAATTGTAGAAAATTGGGCTAGAGACACTAAATCTAGCCTCGCTCGTTCATTTGACCAAGAACGCTACAATCCTTCTCTGACGTTTTCGTGAACTAGTGCTCGGGAAACGGGGGCACGGGAAACGGGGTCAGGTACCAATAGTGCGAAGCACCCTTTGGGCCGTTCCGGCTATTGGTACCTGACCCCGATTCCCGAGCCTCTGATCGCGATTGAACGGTTTTTTAGCGGACTTTCCACCGGATGGAGCAAATACCAAGCATGGTTACGGAACCTAAAACGAGTCGCCGCCGCGACGATGGAGCCTCGAAAGCGAAAGCTCAGCGACCGGTAGACATTCTTGAGCGGTCTCCGCCACTTGACCTATCGGCGGAAATGGGAGTTCTGGGAAGTGTCTTGTTAAACCCGGATGTTTGCAACGATCTTGTGCTCTTGATACGCGCCGACGATTTTTACGACGATGCTCATCGCAAGCTCTTCTCACATGTGCATGCGATGCACGACGCCGGTCAGAAAATCGATGTAACACTCCTTGTCAGTCGATTGCGGGATGCAGGTGAATTCGAGTTGGTGGGAGGCGCTGCTTACCTTGGCAAGCTCGCAAACAGCGTCCCAAACGCAGCGCACGCTGTTTACTATGCTCAGATTGTTCGCAACAAAGCGACGTTGCGTCGACTGATCGATGCATCGACGAGCATCTTGAGAGATGCCTACGACGAAGCCCAAGAGGCTAAGGATTTGGTATCGCAGCCGAGCAACGGATTTTTCAGATCCAAGACGAACGCAATGCGAATTCTGCATCGGTCATCAGTGAAGTCTTGAAGTCTGCTATGGCCCGGATCAATGCCCGCATGAAGGGCGAGCAACTATCCGATGGGGTGATGACGCACTTTACCGATTTCGACAATATGACGGGTGGATTGCACGCGGGTGAACTGGTGATTCTCGCAGCTCGTCCCAGCATGGGAAAAACCGCGTTTGCGATGAATATTGCTGAACAGGTTGCGATGAAAGAGCATGCCCCGGTTCTCTTTGTCAGTCTCGAAATGTCTTCCATCGAACTAGCCGATCGACTCTTGTGTTCCGTTGCGAGGGTCAATGGATCTCGGCTTCGCAACGGCACGATCAGCCAAGAAGATCGATTGCGGCTGGTGCAAGTTGCTGGGCAAATCAGTCAGTCGCCATTGTATGTCGACGATGCGCCAAGCCGTACAGTCAGCGAGATCGCCGCCGTCGCTCGACGCATTACGCAGCAAGAGATGCGAAAGTCCGACAGTCGCAAGCTTGGCCTGATCGTAATCGACTATCTTCAGTTGATCGATCCGGATAACCCCAAGGATCCTCGACAGGAGCAGGTCGCAAAAATTGCTCGACGACTCAAGATGCTCGCGCGCGAATTAAAAGTACCGATACTTTGCTTGTCGCAACTAAATCGACAGGCGGAAGAAGGGAAAGATCATCGGCCGAAGCTGAGTCATCTGCGCGAGTCGGGCGCGATTGAGCAGGATGCAGACGTCGTCATGTTTGTGCATCGCGAAGACTACTATCATCGCGGCGAAGAAGCGGACGCACTCCGCGGCCAAGCGGAAATCATCATCGCCAAACAGCGTAACGGCCCGGTCGGAGACTGTGAACTTGTTTGGGAACGGGACTTTACTCGCTTCTCGAACAAGGCGTCCGAGCACAACGCCGATTTCGCAAATTATGCTGATTTCTCACCGCCTGGTGGTTACTAGAGCATTCTTATTTTTTGCGTAGGTACTTCGGGAAACGGGGTCAGGAGCCAATAGCCGGAACGGCCCGAAGGGTCAGGGCTTTCAACATCTTTTGAAATTTGTTATTCCTCCCAATCTTCCCATTTCACCCCTCGTAGCCAGGACGGCAGGAGTTTATAGGATCATGGCCGGTCAAGCCAGCATATTGGAGCGTTATGAAGCAAAGTTTCCTTTAGTTGTAATGATCAGGTTGGTTTTAGAAGGTTTGATCGATTCCGAATTCGACCGAGTGTTTGAAAAGGAGAGAAGCAGACAATACCATCGTGAGGTTCTCTTTTCGGACATGGGGAAGATTGTTTCAGATGTAGTCCTTAGGCTCGCACCTAGTCCTTTTCACGCGTTCAATCAGCATAAAGAAGCTTTGCAAGTCTCAGCCACGGCTTTCTATAACAAGCTTAATCGAATTGAGACGTTGACTACCGAAGCAATTGTCGCCACTTGTGCCGAAAAGGCTCGGAATTTCAATTGGCCTCTAAACTATCAACCGTGGCAATGGTTGAAGGGATATCGATGTCGAGTCGTTGATGGAAATCATCTTCGAGCTAGCGAAAGCAGAATCGCGGAGCTGCGAAGCCATTGGTCATCGGGACTGCCCGGAACCACGGTTGCTCTATTGGATTTGCAAACGTTTTTGATTGATCGAATTTTCCTGATCGAAGATGGGCATGCTCAAGAACGGACGGTTCTAGGTGATGTTATTAATGCCATCCAACCCAACGACGTAATAATAGGGGACCGACAGTATTGCGTCACAAATTTTCTACAAAACATCGCTGGCCAAGGTGCTTGTTTTGCCATTCGACAGCACGGAGCTTTAAAGGGCGAACTGATTGGAAAATGCAAGAAGATTGGTCGGACAGACACTGGAGTTGTCTATGAACAACCAATGGTGATAGGAAAAACTAGCCAAGATTCGGGCATGAAACTTCGCAGGATTACTGTCGAACTTGACGAACCGACAGAGGAAGGAGAAACCGAAGTCCACGTTCTATCCAATCTACCTTTGGCTGATGTAGACGCCATTGGAATTGCAGAACTCTATCGAGCACGATGGCAAATAGAGCAAGTGTTTTATTGCATCACTCAGACATTTTGTTGCGAAGTCAAATCACTGGGCTATCCGAAGGCAGCGTTATTTGTATTTAGCATGGCGATCATAGCCTACAACACTTGGCAAGTGATTCTTGCAGCCTTAGCGACAGCCCATGGCGAGAACATCTCGGAAGTGATCTCGCACAAATCGATGTCTCAAGAAATTGTTTCACACTTCAGTGGTTTTCTATTCACAGTTCCTGATGAGATATGGCGAGCGCAGCGACCAACATCCATGTCGCAAAAAGCAAGGTGGCTCACGAAGCTGGCGAGACAGTTCAACCTAAGCAAACACACAAAAAGAGTTCGTGGTCCCAAACTTCCACAGCCACAGAAATCCGAGTACAAAAATGGTGCACACTTATCCACATACAAGCTACTGAAAAAACGCCAGGAAAGATGTTGAAAGCCCTGGCCCGAAGGGTGCTTCGCACTATTGGCTCCTGACCCGTTTCCCGAGCCTATGTCGCTTTGAAAAATGCTCTAGAGCGATGCATTTTCTATCGAGTGCGTTGCCAAAAAAGCACTCGTCATCGCTGTTAGCGGATGGTCAGCCTTCGTGTCCGGCAGCTTGAGATCGACCGAACGAAAATTCGAACTCGCTCAGGGCAGGAATCATCATCGCCAGGGTTGCAAATCCGTATGCCACCGATACGGTACTAAAGACGGTCAATTCCTGACCTCGCAAGATGAAGCTCGTGATCGCAAAGAACGTCAAGAATGGCAAGCCGAAGGCAGCCAAGGTGATCGCGGGCGAAGGATTTCGGGATCCCAATGCGACATACAGCCCGGTCCCTCCGCCAAGGATGATCGCGAGGAAAGGAGCCAGTTGCCGACCGAAAGAGCCTCGAAAACTGATCATGATGAGCATACAAGTGAGGATGCCGAGGAACAGAAAGAAAACCGTTCCAAGGCTGGTTCCGATGGCCGTCGTCGATCGGCTATAGACCATTCCGCAGTGCAATCCCAACATCGCGACAAAAATATCGACTACCAACAGACCGAATACGAGAAAAAACAGATTCTCTCCGGAAAGCTCATCCGCGAGGTACATCCAGATACTCAGCGCTATCGGAAAAACGACCATTTCCTTGGCGACATACAAGATCCCAAGCATCTTCCCAAAGATAAATTTGCTCGGCGTTATTTCAGAAACAAGCAACAGGTCGAGAGCCTGACCATCACGTTCGTTCGTAATCGAGTTCACCGCGAGGGCGTTGATGATGATCATCGATACGACCAGAAGTGGACCCAAGAGCAGAGCTGCGGCTGGCACCAGACCATCGCTCAGTCCACCAGCCATCGATGTCTTGCTTTCCGAAATGGTCGAATGGAGTCCGAACGCGATCAACGATCCGAACAATAGATACGAAAGGCGAATGAGCAGCACTTTCCTACCGTAGGCCCAAGTACACACCTCGCGCCACAGGATCGGGTTATCCAAACACGCCGAGGCTGCCGAGCTTGCCAGCCTTTGGAAACAGATGCCGCTTTACCGCCTCCGCCGTCGAGATGGCTTTCGGATTCTTCTTCGTCAACTTTCGGCCGACCTTCACGCGAAGGATTCCATATCCGCAAACGTGCAACTGCTAGCAAGTAGAAAGTCGCCCCAAGTATCAGCATCGTTGCGCACGATCCGATTACCAGATTCCAACGACCGGTCGACGCTACGCTTGGAATGGGACGCGAAACGACTATCGTCGTACGGATCGGGCTCAACAATTCCGCAACGCCTTGGATCCCAGGGATAGGTAACTTCGCATTTCGAGTAGCGATCAACTCAGAGATGGCCAGGTATAAAACCAATCCTAAAAGACTTACGGCAATCGCCTGAAACGTCTTGTCTCGCCACAGCGCAACCATGGTACCCCAAGCGCTGGAGGCGAAAATGGTTGCTACCGCAATCGCACCAACCTCGAAAACTTGACTTGGCGAAACACCTCCCAAGAGCGAAAGAACGATCAGCGCCAAAATACCGGAGAAAAGCAAATTGATGCCGGTCAACAAACCAGCGCTCATTTTTCCAACGACAAGCTCCTGATTTGAAAGCGTCGTCATCAATACCAGGATGAGCGTCCGCTTGTCTTTCTCGTTGCTGACGGCTGTACAGCCTGCCAGGCACGCGACGAACATCAACAGCACCAGCTGGAGAGGCGCAAGAATTTGAAAGACCAACGAGCTAAAGCGGGACAGGTCCCGAGATTGATCAGCGGTTGTATACCGGCAAGAAGTAGCCAGGTTGTACAAACGATCACGAACAGACCGGCGATCGACAAGGCTCGATAGAAAAAGTGCTTTGACCGACGCGGCAAGGTGACGGCTTCGCGTTCAAAAATCGTCCCGAAGATCATCGAGCTTACTTGGCTTTCTCCTTCGACTTAGACGCGTCAGGCTTGTTGCCTGATGGAGGCGTAGTCGTATCTGCTTTCTTGGTCGGCTCGGATTTCTTTGCCGGTTGCGTACCGCTCGCTTCGGGTTTTTGCAGAGGCGCAGCAATCGGCTGCTTCGCCGCAGCCTTGGCATCTGATTGAGTAGTCGCATTCTCGGGCTTTGCGTCTTTTGGCTTGGCGGCGGCTTTGGTCTTGAGCAATTCTTGATTTCAGCCCGCTGTACGAACAGACCAGGCAGGTCGACCGCCGATTGGTAGAGTGCCAGTGCCTCTTGTTCGCGACCGCGTGATTCGAGAATTCTCGCCACATAGCACACGGTCTGAGGATTTCGGGTTCCTCGACTGAGCAAAGTATTGAAGTACTGGTCAGCGACATCTGTCGCACCCAATTTGAATTCGATCCAACCAGCCGTTGCGATGGCACTTTCCTCATTCGGTGCTCGTCGCAGGTTATTCCTGGCTTAGCTGCTGGGCACGAATCTTTTT
>JAYFMV010000084.1:0-24434 GCA_042408245.1 Potamolinea sp. | reverse complement strand
CCACTCGCGCTCATTACGCAAAATCTCCCCCAACTGGTCAAGACTGAGGCGATTTTCACAACTCTGGATAACAGCAATTCCCTGAGAAATCCAGAGAGGTAACTGGCGATAACTGACAAATTTAGCGCGAGATTCCACAATTTTCACCCAAATTTGGCTCTTCCAGCACTCCAAGCGCTCAATTTTGCTGGGGGGAATCTTCAAAACGGCTGCAACTTCTAGCTTGACAGCTTCTAAGGGCAATTGAGTGGGGTCAATTACACCAGATGTGATTAAATTTTGGGACATAATAATTCACTCCTGATTTTTAGGTGATGTATCTACCCAAAAATTTAGCCACCCCATATTTGTTCTGATAACAAGTCGGGGTGGCTAGAGTGATAACATTTCTTCTAGCCTCCAGACTGGTTTGTGCAGCTTGGGGGTTAGCCTCTCAGAAGTTGCAGCTAACAGCTTCTGGTGGCGCCAATATTTTTAGGTTTTTCTTCTGAAAATAGAATAGCAGATTGCGTAACATCTGCTCAAAAATTAAGTTTATGTAACAAAATTTTATGAAACTTGATTTTCCTGGACTCCCCCAAGAATAATATCGAATCCGTTTGCATTGGAATAAGATGTTTTTTTAACGCAGAGAGCGCAGAGGGGAACGCAGAGGGACGCAGAGGTTTTTGGATGATTCTGATAGGGAAATGATCTAAAAACTTTTCCTGAGTCTCCCTCCTTGCTAAGGGGGGTTGGGGGGGTAAGATAATCCTACAGTTAGGCCATTTTTATCCAAGCTCATGGAATGAACAAACGTCCTCAAATATTCTCTTTTTTCGCAGGTTCAGGCTTTCTCGACTTAGGCTTTGAATTGACTGGGTTTGATATAGCTTACGTCAACGAAATTTACCTCCCATTTATCAAAGCTTACCGTTACTCACGGGCTAAACTTAACTTAGCATTACCCGAATACGGATACCATCAAGGAGAAGAAGCCGATGTCACCAAACTTACCGAAACAACACAAGCTTTACACCTCTCTAACTTAATACGAGATGCTCGTAATCATAGTAATATTATTGGATTTATCGGCGGGCCTCCCTGTCCAGATTTTTCAGTTGGTGGAAAAAATCGCGGTCAAGAAGGAGATAACGGTAAGCTTTCGGCTGCTTATATTAAATTAATTTGCCAGCAACAACCGGATTTCTTTTTATTCGAGAACGTCAAAGGTTTGTGGAAGACGAAAAAACACCGAATTTTCTTTGAAGAACTTAAGCATCAGCTAAATCAAGCAGGATATATCTTAAGCGAGCGTTTAATAAATGCTATAAAATATGGCGTACCCCAGGATAGACACAGAATTATTCTTGTTGGGTTTCACGCTAATTTTCTTAAGGATAAAAATGTAAAGTCGCTTGGCGCTTTTCCTTGGGACAAACACATATTACATCCTCAAGCTGAAGCGTTTGCTTATCCTTGGCCTTCTACCAATACCTTCGAGGAAGATTCAGATATTCCTTGTCCTGAAAACATCCCTCAAGAACTAACAGTAGAATCCTGGTTCAGGAAAAACGACGTAGTTAATCATCCCAATTCTGAACATTATTTTAAACCAAGGGCAGGTATCAAAAGATTTGAGTCTGTAGATGAAGGAGATGTTGCCAAAAAATCTTACAAACGCCTCCACAGATGGCGATACTCTCCCACAGCTTGTTATGGAAACAACGAAGTACATTTGCATCCCTATAAAATTCGTAGAATATCAGTTGCTGAAGCCTTAGCAATTCAATCTTTACCTAAAGAATTTGAGCTGCCACCTGATATGTCATTAACGAATATGTTTAAAACCATTGGTAACGGTGTACCTTTCCTAGCCTCAAAGGGAATTGCTCAAACTATTGTGAACTTTTTAGAAACAACAATAGCGCACTCGCCTACAATCGAAAAAGATGACGAATACGCGAGTGCGACAAATAAATTGGTATGCTAGGGTGTGTTTTATTTGCCCTTGGAGGGCGAAGAACTTGCGTATTTATCTTGTAGTAAATACCCAGATCTTTTGGCGCAAATGCTACGCCCCTACCTTAGATTTTTCACTATAAAGACAGGCCCTAGGGTTTTGTTTATATGCTTAAAATTAGTACAACCAAGGAGAAAACAATGACAACAGAATCTAAATTTACAAACAATCCCAAACTGATTACACTCAACTGTTCCGGTGGTATATCCTTGGGTGCGTATATGGCAGGAGTGTTCTATGAGCTTACCAAAGAATCAGTCAAGCCTAACCCTAAAATTATCATTGATATTATCACCGGAGCTTCCGCAGGAGCAATGACAGGAGTAATTGCTGCTTACTGTTTGTTAAGCGAAGACAGAGAAAAACTCTTCCCCAGTGACATCACGAAAAACGTATTTTACAAAGCTTGGGTAGAAAAAGTCGATATAAAACATATAGATAACTTCCAGGTGACACTCAATAGTTTCAAGGATGGTTTTCTGGCGACTCAGGATAGTTTTAGCGATAGCTTCTTGGCGACTATAGAAAGATATGACAACAGTAAAAATAAATTACTGAAAATCCTAGCAACTCTGTTGAAAAAAGTAACCCCTGATTACAAGAGTACCAAGCCAGATTATAAAAGAGAGCGCTCTCGTAAAAAACTAAGTATTTTTTCAGGAGAAGCGATTGAAGAAATAGCTAAGCTTATCGGTTTGGAAGAAAAGCCAGATCAGGTATCCAGGATATTAGGAACCTCAAAAAATATCCCACAGCTTACACAAGACACACAACCGCTGGCGTTGTTAATGACAGTTACAAATTTGCAGGGGCTTCTCGAAGAGGTAGAATTAAGCAAATCCCCAACAACCAAGGAATATTTTAAGACAATCACTTATGGCGAAACTCGTCAGTTTCTTTTTCATTCAGGGCTAAGAGATGAGCCATATAAGCTGAATAATATGTGGCAAAAAGCGGTCAAGGGTGGATTAGCTTCTGGTGCTTTTCCTGCTGCTTTTCCTCCTAAATGGGATGAGTCGAGTATTGAGAGTATCAACCTGGAAATTTTAAGTGAGGATTACTTTATTGATCAGCAAAAAACTGAACTCAACAGAGAAGAAGTTAAGGCGTTGTATGGCGATTATGATCATTTAAATTTCCTCTATACTGACGGTGGAATTTTGAATAGCTTACCAATTTTGCAGGGAATTGATCTAATACAGGAGTTGCGTTATCTGCAAGACGACGATGACGACTATACCAAGGAGTTTAAGCAAAAGTTTTTTGCTAACAAACCCCAGGATAGTTCTGAAAGGTTACACGTCTATATTCGACCGATTCCTGTAGAAGATTTGAAGAGTAACAAGCGTCTGACACGGGGACACTTTTCTCTGTTGGAAATTGCTTTAAGCGGGTTAACTTTGCCGACAGAAGAACATGACTCACTTCGTTTACGAGAAATTGAAAAACGCAACCAACTTGCAGAAGAGAAGCGGAAGTTACTCAAAAAAAGTAGCTGGGAACAGCGCAATCAAATTCAGCAACAACTGGAGCAAGCAATTCCTTACGAACATATTGAACTTCGTCCGATTACGGCAACACTGATTAGCAATATTGCTGATAATATAACTCATCCCAAGCTTAGTCAACTGCAACCAGTTTATGATGCTTTACTAAAGCAAATCCGAAAAAATAACCCGAAAGCACAATTACAAGAAGGTGGCGCAGCGGAACTACTAGCTTCAGATTTTTTGGGTGCTTTTGGTGGCTTTTTTGATAAACGTTACCGCGAACATGATTTTCTGATTGGGAGGATTTGCGGTATTGCTTGGATACTGGAGAACTGCGAGGGAGCGACAATCTCTGAAAATGAAATCAATGAGTTAATTTGCGAAATCAAGGGAACTGGTAAAAGACAGGGAAAAATTCTCACAGAAGATCCCACACCTTCCAATCTGAAACTTAGTCAAAAGATTAGAATCGGCCGAATAATTCTACGTACTTTGAGAATTGTTTTGATTGAGGCGAAAATTGTTGGACTGTTTTGGATAGTATTTTTAGGTATCCTCAATCTGACATTTATTCTGCTTTTGGCACTTTTGGAGATTGTCGCTACTTTAGCTTTAATGATTGCTGATTTATTTGAGACAATTTGGGGTAAGGTATCAAGTAACTAATGACAACTGACCAACCACCAACCACCAACAACTAACAATAGACCTCTTGCATAAATGTTGATTTGAGGTTTGGATGACCAACAGACGGAAACCTCTTGTATCACACAGGGGTCTTTGTAAATAGGATAAAAGCTGGTAGCCTAAATCCCATCAAAGATTATTCCGGACATCACAGCTTGAAAACACGCTCTAGTTACTCACAATTATTGCCTTATATCCGGCCTCAGTGGAAAACCATCACTCAGGCATTTGTTTGCACGTTAGGGTTCACTGCATTCTGGCCGATACAGGCTGCACTAGCTGGTAAAATAGCAAATTTCCTCGGACAGGGCAATATCGTTGCGCTGGCCCAATTAGCTGGAGTCCTTGCCCTAGTTTTTCTCTTCCAGAAAATCTTACAATATGGTCAGGATTCCCTGATGGCAAAAGCAGCACTTTTCGTTGCTTTAGACTTACGAAAACAGGTTTACTCTCATCTTGTGCGTCTCAATCTTAGCTATTTTGAAACTGCACAAACAGGTGATTTAACTTATCGCCTTACTGAAGATATTGACCGCATTGGAGAAGTGGTAAACAAGGTCTTCCATGATTTTGTTCCCTGTGTGTTGCAGCTAATTGTTGTACTGGGATATATGATTTATCTCAATTGGCAATTGACGCTGGCAACGTTTATCGTTGCACCTCTGATGGGTGTTCTAATTGGCTGGTTTGGCGAAGAAATGTTGAAGTATTCTCGCCGTAGTCAAAATCGCATTTCTAATTTATCTGCTTTGCTGACAGAGGTTTTTAGCGGTATTCGTTTAGTACAAGCTTTCGCTGCTGAAGAATATGAAGTTGAGCGTTTTGCTCAAGAAGCAGAATACAATCGTCAAGCTAAATATGCGACGGAACGACTGAAGGCGATTCAGTTTCCGGTGGTAGGATTTATGTACGGACTGAGTGTTTTACTGCTGTTTTTTCTTGGTGGTTGGCAAATTTCTTTGGGAAATTTAACTGGTGCAGAATTTGTAAGTTACATCGCAGGTGTGGGGCTACTTATTGACCCAATTGCTCACATTACTAGCAATTACAATGATTTTAAACAAGGTCAGGCTTCTGTTGATCGGATATTTGAATTGGTAGCAATTCAGCCCACTGTAGTGGAAAAACCCGATGCGATTGTTTTACCTCCTGTTACTGGTAAGGTGGAATATTCTGATGTCAGTTTTGCTTATTCACGTTGGGAAACAGACGAGATGTCTGTTCTACAAAATGGGGAAACAAGCGAGACGTTTGTTCTACAAAATGGGGGGATGAAGGAACAATCGCTAGTATTGAAAAACTTGAGTTTACGGGTGCTACCCGGAGAAGTTATCGCCCTTGTGGGTGCGTCTGGCGCCGGAAAAACTACTTTGGTAAATCTTCTCCCGCGCTTCTATGAACCCCAAGCAGGGAAAATTTTAATTGATGGCGTAGATATTAAGGATGTGACGCTACAAAGTCTGCGTCGGCAAATTGGTATTGTTCCCCAAGAAACTATTTTATTTTCTGGTACGATCGCCCAAAATATTGCTTTTGGTCAAGCTAATTTTGACCTAGAATCGGTAGAAGCAGCGGCGAAGATTGCCAATGCGCACCAATTTATCACCCAGTTTTCACAGGGTTATCATACTTGGGTGGGTGAGAGAGGCGTTAATTTATCGGGGGGACAAAGACAAAGACTTGCGATCGCCCGCGCTGTTCTCCTTAACCCCAGCATCCTCATCCTCGACGAAGCTACATCAGCCCTTGATTCAGAATCTGAAGCTTTGGTACAAGAAGCACTAGAGCGGATTATGAAGGAGCGTACCGTTTTTATTATTGCTCATCGATTAGCAACTGTGCGCCGCGCCAATCGCATCTTGGTGGTAGAAAAGGGTCAAATTGTCGAGTCTGGAACCCATGAGGAATTGCTAGAACAAGGCGATCGCTATTCCCGATTTTATGCACAACAGTTTAGTCAGTAGTCATTGGACAACTGACAACTGACTACTGACAACTAACCATTACCCATTCCCTAAAGCTGTTCCAGGTAACTCAACAAATCGGCCATGTCCTGGGGACTTGGCTGGAACTTAGGCATTGGCGGAGTTTCACCGCTAGTTACCTGGTGAATTAGACTGCTTGGGGACTTTCGTCCAGAGACGTGATGCAAGCTTGGTCCCACCCTACCATCTGCTTGTAATCCATGACAACCGGCGCAGTTGATTTGAAAAATGGCATTACCTCGCATAGTATCACCATTTAGTGATAATACATTGTTGGTATAAGGATCTGAAACCTGAATCAGGTGAAAACCTAAGACGCTTGCGCCGACTACTAGCATTACCGCTAGCACCATTACGGTAATCCGCCTTAGTAGGATTTTAGGTTGGGCAAGCTGGTTTTCCAAAAGTACTCCTTTCTAGATATGAATTGATACAAGGTTTTTTTAAGAAAAATTAAACTGTAAAACGATTGAGTTATTGCTCAGTGATCTTACGTAACAGCTTGTCGGCAAGTATGTCGATTAATAAACATAGCTTAAAATTTCTAGCATGAGTAAGCAAGTCTTGACTTGCCGTACTCCGCAAGTATTGGTTGCTACAGGGCTGGTTTATTCCTCTGGCTTAGTCTTAAGCTGTTTGGGTGCCAGACCTAGTAGGATAAAAACTAGGCAAAAAAACTTATAACTACTTTAGGAGAAATAACGTGGTAGAACCCCTGCTTTCCGGAATCGTCCTTGGCCTTAACCGCAGTCACCCTCGTTGGGCTATTTTTTGCTGCCTATATGCAGTACAAGCGCGGCGATCAGTTGGGTATTAACAAGTAAAAAGTCCTGAGTGCTGAGTAACCAGTAACGACTTGACATAAGTCGCCAAATACCTTACTAAACTTACTCATAGTTAACTGCTATGAGTATTGTTTTAGGTGGAAAGTTGCAGGTGATTTACTTAAAAAAAAATTAAGATAAATTTACCTATTCATCAGAAAAATCAAACAATCCTAGCGGCGTTAGGTAAAGCTGTAACCCTCTCTCGGCCGAACAAACAAAAAGATTTGCTATCAGCACTTAAGTACCACTTCAGTTTAAAAAATACTGATTTACGTCAAAATCAAGGTTTGGTGACTTAAGATAGCATCTATTTTTTCACTTGTGAGAGAATAGATGCTAGAATTTGTTTCTTGCCAACCAAGTAAAACCGAGAAAAGACAAAAAGTAGCATAACGTGAAAGCTATGAAAGGCTTGTCTCGAAGGTGGCTTTACCAGGGTAAATAAAAACTAGTTGAAAAACCCGAAGAAAGATTCTGATTTAACCATTTCCGAAAAAATTTATCATTCCCTTGGCAAGGGAGGTTAATTTAATGAGCAAAATAGATCAAAGCTTGCTAAAGATACAGAAATTATCAGGTTGTCAAAATCAGTTAACAGCACAATCCCCAGACCATCTAAATGTAGAAAGAAAAACTTTAAAATTATTGAAGCCTATTATTAACGTGATTGGCTCTCCCATAACCGCTTTACCATTTGCTGAACAAATAAAAGCGATGTTGGAATGGGCTAGTAATCGTGAGAGCAAGTCCGTTTGTGTGGCTAATGTTCATATGCTAATGGAGGCTCACTGGAATCCAAAGTTCTCCTCCATTTTAAAAAGTGCGGATCTGGTTACTCCTGATGGAATGCCATTAGTTTGGATGATGAAGCTAATGGGAGCATCCCAGCAAAATCGCATTGCGGGGATGGAACTTTTTGTGTCATTGTGTCAGCTAGCTCCCCAAAGAGATATTGGTGTTTTTTTCGTGGGTTCTGAGACAACAATCCTGGAGAAAATGAGAGCGAAATTGAAGCAGGAATTTCCTGACCTTAAAATAGTAGGGATGGAGCCGCTACCTTTTCACCCTCTCCTACCACTAGAAGATGAAACCGTTATTCAAAAGATCCAGGACAGTGGAGCTGGAATTGTCTTAGTATCTTTGGGATGTCCTAAACAAGAGTACTGGATACATCAAAACAAAGGCAAAATTCAGGCCGTCATGATTGGATTAGGGGCAGTTTTCCCGATGTTGGCAGGAATTCACAAAAGAGCCCCTCTATGGATGCAGAATTTAGGATTAGAGTGGTTTTATCGGCTAATTCAAGAGCCGCGTAGACTTGGGATTCGATATCTGCGCACTAACCCAACTTTTATAGCGCTAGCCTTAAGGCAGTTACTAACTCATTACTTAGGCATTAACAGGAATACCAGAATCTGAAGCCTTGACTCTGACAACGAGAGCGCAGTTTATGCAAATGTCTTCCAATAGTTTTTTTTGAGTAGTCCGAAAGGTTAAGGATAGCGGGTAAGGATATAACGAATTTGAAACTGCAGTTTATCTTTAGCTATTTCGGTCTACTCAAGCCCTTTCTGGTTGTCATTCATAATTGCCAATTGCAGTTAGGATATCAAGTTGCAGTTGTACAAAAAAAATCAGTTATGGCTCTTCCTTAAGAACCTACAGAACATAAAAATAGATTTAATTGTCTTTAAAGAAAGATAGAATCATTAATAGACAAAACTTTGTTAAGAAGACAGGTTAAATTATAGATTTTTGAGTACAAACTGCATGGTATCTACAGAACATACAGAACCTATATATCTTCAACGGTACTGGTTTATCCTCAAACGGCGCTGGCTACCTGCGACCGCTGTCTTAGGATTTGTGCTTCTACTCACAGCCTGGTTTACATTCTTGCAAAAGCCTGTCTATCAAGCCCAAGGTGGGCTATTGTTTAAAAAAGCTAATAGCACCTCTAGCTTGACGGGTTTGGGAAGAGAAATAGGAGAGTTAAATTCCGTACAGAGCAATCCTGTAGATACGGAAGCACAGATTCTTCGTTCTGTGGCCTTTGCACAGAAAATCATCAACACGCTCAACTTAAAAGATAATCGTGGTGCCCCTCTCAAACACAAGGATTTTCTTAAGCGGCTTGAGGTGAAAATTATCAAAGGAACGGATGTTCTCCAGCTTTCTTTCAAAAGTAATACTCCTCAAGAAGCAGCAGCAGTGGTTAACCAACTGATGAGTTTATATTTGGAGAACAACATCAGCAGCAATCGAGCTGAAGCTACGGCTGCTCGAAAATTTATTGAAGAACAATTGCCTAAAACTGAAGCTACTGTCCGTCAAGCCGAAGCCGCTTTTCGTACCTTCAAAGAAAAGAACAGAATTGTTTCTTTGCAAGAGGAAGCTAAGTCAGCAGTAGGAGCAATTGCAGAATTAGAAAACCAAATTGCTAAAGCTCAAGTTGCCTTTACTAATGCAAATTCGCGTTCTACAGCACTCCAGAATAAAGTTGGACTAAATTCACAGCAAGCCAAAACTATAAGTAACATTAGTCAATCTTCTGGGGTACAAAAGCTGCTGGAAGAATTACAAACAGTACAGAGCAAATTAGAAGCTGAGCGCAGCCGCTTTCAGGAAGAATCCCCCGTAATTATTAACCTCAAAAGCAAGGAAGATTATCTAAAAAACCTCCTTCAAAAGCGAGCCAAAGAAGTGGTTGGAGAACAGCAGCAACCTGTAGATGGCAACTTGCAGACTGGAGCGCTTCAACAAAAACTTACTGAAGAATTTATCAACTCAGAAGTGGAACGCCTGGTAACCAGCAATCAGCTTGCTGCTTTAAATCAAATAGCTTTTAGCTATAAACAAAGAGCCAATATTATACCCCAATTAGAACAAAGTCAACGGGATTTTGAACGGCAAGTAGAAGCGGCCCAATCTACTTATGCAACTCTTTTGAAAAAGCTTCAAGAAGTCAGGATTACCGAGCAACAAAATGTAGGTAATGCTCGAATTAGTGATCTTGCCATAGTTCCAGAAAAAGCCATTAGTCCGACTAAACCCTTAAACTTCGCATTAGGAGGTACTGTAGGCCTTGTGCTAGCTATAGTCAGCGCGTTGGTGTTAGATGCAACAGACAAATCTATCAAAACGGTTAGAGAGGCGAGAGAACTTTTAGGGTATACCTTGTTAGGAATTATCCCTAATTTTGAAAAAATTGACAAACCTAGATCTCGCAGTAAAAATCAAGAACCATCTATACCGAAAATTCCTGTTAGAGATACCCCGCATTCCCTGATCAATGAAACTTACGGAATGCTTTATGCAAACCTGAAGTTTTTGAGCTCAGATCAAGAAGTTAGAGTCATTACGATCACAAGTGGTGTTCCTCAAGAAGGTAAGTCTACAGTCTCTGCTAATTTGGCCTTAGCGATCGCCCAATTGGGTCTGCGAGTCTTGTTAGTAGATGCAGATATGCGTCATCCCTCGCAACATGCGTGCTGGGGACTTACAAATGCTGTAGGGTTAAGCAATGTCATTGTTGAACAAATTGAACTAAAAACAGCAATCATCGAGGCAATGCCGAATCTGTATATTCTCACCTCTGGCGTACAACCTCCTAACCCTTTGGCCCTACTTAATTCTCAGCGAATGTCTTCATTAATTGAGGACTTTTCCCAAAGTTATGACTTTGTAATTATTGATACTCCTCCTCTAAGCGTTGCTGCTGACGCACGCATTTTAAGCGTCAAAACTGACGGTATACTGATGGTAGTTCAGCCTAAGTTAGTCGATTCTACTAGCGCTCTTGCAGCTAGAGAACTTTTGGAACAATCCGGTCAAAATGTCCTGGGTATGGTAATCAATGGTGTAAGACCTGAAAATGAGCCTGATAGTTACTTCTATGCCAAGGAATACCAGATTGACAAAGATTTTATCAGCCAAGAAAAGGACAAGGTTAAGCCCAGGGCACTTAAATCTACCCCTCCTAATGGCAAGTTTAACTGAAGTATGGATTTTTAAGGCAAAATTTGGTGGAGTAATCAGCGTTGAATCAAGTCGAATTGATAATAATTCAACTGCATTCAAGAGTTAGTATTCCTCTAGATAACTTCCATCAAAAGCTTTTTCACTGCTTGTCCAGCGACTGACCAATTGAGACGAGTTTGATACTCGTTAAAGGAGGAGAGAGCCAACTCTTTATAGCCAGAGTAACCATCAAATAAATCAGAAATATAGCTACAATATTCGGCAATACTAGCGCTCTTAGAGAAAGTCTTACCATTGACATCATCTTTGATGATTGTTGTTATTCCACCCACATTTGTGGATAAGCAAGGAACACCGAATGAATTTGCTTCAGGAAAAACCATTGGAGTACAATCTGCTAGGGAAGGCAAAATTAGAAAGTGAGACTCAGCTAAGAAGTTATTGATTTTGTTCTGTCCTTCTTCAGTAGATTTACTAATAAAACCCATATATTTAACAAACTTAGGAAGAGGTTCATCTACTTCAGGTAAGCAGCCAACTATTGTTAATTCAGTGTCCAAGCCTATTTTGTTCAATTCTTGAGCCACTTTAAGAGCTATATCGCCACCTTTGCGATACCAATTAACACCCAAAAATAAAAGTTGGCATTTATTAGTAGGTCTTGATTCAACTATCGTTCTGATATCAGAATTGTTCCTCTTACATTCAATATTCGCTCCAAAGGGAACAACTTTTACTTTTTCGGGAGATATTTGATAATCATGAATCGCTGTTTGAGCCGCCCAATCCGATGAATATATTGCTAAACTGCATCTGTTCAATGCCAAGCTTTCCACCACGTTGCCATTTCTAATTGTTTCTTGAGATAAATTGCTAAACTCAGGATAAAAATCTATCATGCCACTAAAGGTACAGTCTGTCCAAAATACAATCGGTTGCTTGCATTCAAGATAAGCAATGGGAATTGTGCCTGGACTAAATATTATGTCTGGATTAATTTTAGATAACTGGCTAGAAATTTGCTGTGCATAATGCTTTAGTATAATCGGGTCTCTGTCCCGCAAATACCTTTGAGCAGGTAAGTTTTTCAAGACATAATTATATAGATATTGCTTGGCTTTTAGTGCTAAGCCATATTTCTCTTTCAAGGAACCAATATATTCAACTGATATGGATTGTTTTTCCAGGCAATCCGCAATGTAATAGCCTAATCCTGACCAGCTTCTAATGTCTTGAGCATTATAGTTAGTTACATAAGCTATTTTCATCAGAAAAATTATCCTCAAATTGCAACTCTGTCCTAAATATATCCTAAATATAGTCAGGTATAAATATAGTAAAACGAAGGCTCATTAGCTTGAGTAGTTACCAAAAATATCTCTGTTAGGACACCTTGATAATAATTCAACTGTACCCAAGAGTTATTATTCCTCTAGATAACTTCCATCAAAAGCTTTTTCACTGCTTGACCAGCAACTGACCAATTGAGACGAGTTTGATACTCGTTAAAGGAGGAGAGAGCCAACTCTTTATAGCGAGAGTAATCATCAAATAAATCATAAAGATAGCTACAATATTCAGCAATACTAGCACTTGTGGAGAAAGTCTTGCCATTGACATCATCTTTGATCACTGTTGTTATTCCACCCACATTTGTTGAGATAAGCAAGGAACGCCGAAGGAATTTGCTTCACAAAATACAATTCCATAGCATTCTGCTCTCGAAGGCAAAATTAAAAAGTGAGCCTCAGCTAAGAAATTATTGAGTTTCTTTCTGTCCTTCTTGAGTAGATTTGCTAATAAAGCCCATATATTTAACAAACTTAGGAAGAGGTTCATCTACTTCAGGTAAACAGCCGACTATTGTTAATTCAGTGTCCAAGCCTATTTTGTTCAATTCTTTAGCCACCTTCAGAGCGATGTCGCCACCTTTGCGATACCAATTAACACCCAAAAATAAAAGTTGGCATTTATTTGTAGGTCTTGAGTCAACTATCGTCCTGATATCAGAATCGTTCCTATCACATTCAATGTTCGCTCCAAAGGGAACAACTTTTACTTTTTCTGGAGATACTTGATAATCATTAATCGCTGTTTGAGCCGCCCAGTCCGATGAAAATATTGCTAAGCTGCATTTGTTCAATGCCAAGCTTTCCACAGTGTTACCGTTTCTAATTGTTTCTTGAGATAAATTGCTAAACTCAGGATAGAAATCTATCATGCCACTAAAAGTACAGTCTGTCCAAAAAACAATCGGTTGTTTACACTCAAGATAGGCAAGGGGAACTGTACCTGGACTAAATACTATGTCGGGATTAATGTTAGATAATTTCCCAGAAATTTGCTGTGCATAATGCTTGAGTATAATCGGGTCTCTGTCTCGTAAATATCTTTGATGAGGTAGGTTTTTCAAGAGATAATTATAGAGATATTGCTTGGCTTTTAGGGGTAAGCCAAATTTCTCTTTCAAAGAACCGATGTATTCAACTGATATAGATTGCTTTTCCAGAGATCGAGCAATGTAATAGCCTGATCCTGACCAGTTTCTAATGTCCTGAGCATTGTAGTTAGTTACATAAGCTATCCTCATCAGAAAAATTACCCTTAATATTGCCGAGAGCTTCTACATATAGTCAGAAAATATAGTAGAATGAGGACTCATTTTACGAGCAATTAAATAACAGTAACTTACTATTTGTTTGGCTAGTTTTTTCTAAGAATCACCAAATCCTGTAAGGAATCAATACAACCAGGAATTATTTTAATATTTCAAAATATTGGTTCCAATTATTATTCAAATACTCCTGAGAATGCCAAGTAATACCATACATTTCTTCATCGGACACACTGTCTGGATTTATGAATTGGTTTACTTGACGATAGCTTTCTGGCACATAAAAGATAAATTTTTGTTCCAAAAGTGCTTGAGAAACTATTTCCGGCTCATTGATATCGCGTTTTTTAAGGGAATTTTCATCAGACAATTGAGCTGCATATTCACCTAGAGTGGTAAGAAGTGCTATACCGCCAGGACGAAGAATACGTTTGAGGTCTGTGAGCCAATTAAATTGAGCTTTTTCACTTAAATGTGTGAAAACCGACACAGAATAAACCAGATCGAAAGATTCGTCTGGAAAGGGTAAAGGTGGATCAAATTTGCTTACGTAAAAATTTGCCAAAGGATATTGGGACGAAAGCCATTGAATATGAGATTCATTAGGATCGCAGCCAGAGATTGTCAGTTTTTTGTTATCATAAAAATATTGAACTTGGCGTCCTGCACCGCAACCAAAATCCAGAATTTTGGGAAAATCATTGATATCTTTTCCGACAGAATTAAGTCCATCCGTCAGACTTTTTACTATGCGCTCTCCTGACTTAACGTAATCATCTATTGAACGTTTGGCTGTGATTCTTCTTAAATCCAATGGTGGAAGAGGTTTATTCCAACCAGTTTTCATCCTGTAAAAACTTATCAGAAGGGGATCGATCTGAGAATATACTTCATTTATTCTCGCTACCAGAGAAGCCGGGGTTTTCAGATTTAAGGTAATTATAGAAAGCAGCACCTGAACTCATTGTTTCAAATCCTTTCAACTTGCTTAACAGGTTTTTATTACCTATACAGACGAACTGTATAACAGATCTCTTGATTAGCCTTCAACACTAAAAATAGCCTAACTGGCTTGTCAACCTGGTCGTGCAACCTGGTAACATTGTAGCCCTGAGCAAAGTACTACAATGTGCGCTCAAGCTCTTGAGGCAACTTTCAAAAAACTTGAATGCAAGTAACTAACAAATAGGGTGGCAAACTGGATATTATTATACTTTATCGATTTATTCTCTGTAAAGAGTTAAACGCCCGCTTTCCTTCCCACTCTGTTTTTTTTCTTGAAAGTGGAGTAGCTATAAATGGGGGTGAAGGAAATTTTAAAAATAGGAAACGGAGAAAGCTATAGTATGTTAAAGCCAGCTTTTTATATATATAAAGTTAATCATTGCTGGTAATATCCAAGCTTATGCTTCAGTTTTTCAGCCTTTTGCTACAGCGTTATAGCCATCTTAATTGGACACTGGCGGATCAGGTTATGGTCAGTGGGTTGAACTTCCTAACTGGCGTTTTGTTGGGTCGGTTTTTAGGGGTAGAAGGCTATGGTCAGTTTGTCTTGTTATATACAGTCTTACTTTATGTAAACATTTTTCAGTTTGCGCTGATCATTGCGCCGATGATGAGCATTGCACCGCAAGCTAGTTCAGATGTTGAGCGAACCAACTATTTTCAAGGTATTTTTACCCTACAACTTCTATTTAGTTTTATACTGAGCTTGATTGTTGCTGTCCTTGGAATTGGAGCAGATATATGGGTTCCTTCCTGGAAAGTTGGGGAGAGTATATTACCGTTAGCATTGAGCATTTTATTTTTTCAATTACAGGATTGGTTGCGACGCTACTATTTTATTAGTGGCAAAGGTAAGGCTGTATTTATCAATGATGTTGTTAGCTATGGCGGACAAATTGCACTATTATTTTTACTTTATAGGTTCGGCAAGCTAGATATTACCAATGCTTTCTGGGCGATCGCAGTTAGTTCAGCTACCGCCTTTTCAATTGGTATGCTAACGGAAAATATCCGGCCTGTTTGGGCTTATGCCTGCGCAGATATTCAAGCAAAGTTGGCAGTTTGGACGTAATTTGTTGTTTGCTGGCCAGATTAACTGGGCAGGTTCACAGGGGATTTTATTGTTTGGTGCTAGTATATTAGGTGCTTCCTCAGTGGGTGGTATTCGAGCTGCACAAAATATTGTCGGACCATTGAGTATTTTATTCCAGGCTATGGAAAATATAATACCGATACAGGCGGCACAGCATTACTCACAAAAACAGCTAACCGGATTAACAAATTACCTAAAAAAAGTTAGTTTGTTGGGTGGCTTACTACTAGCATTACCTTGTATGACAATAGCCTTGTTATCTAAAGAGTTAATTCAATTGGCATATGGAGAAGCCTATGCAGTATTTGCGAATTTGATCGTTTTGCAATTAATTATTGCTTTTATAGCATTTTTTCGTATACAAGCTTTCTATTTTTTCAGAACCCTAGCTGCCACGAAGGAAATTTTATTAAATACTATAGTAGCCTGTACATTTGCATTTGTATTCACTATAATCCTTGTGGACAAACTGCAAGAAACAGGTGTCATCTTGTCCTTATTACTTAGTGAAACTACGGCTCTAATTTTTCTACTCACAAGAGTACGTAATTATTTAAAACACTAGAAAAAATGTATTTTTGCTAATCCTTGGGCAAAATATTTTTACAAACTGTCAGTTCCCCGGCTCTTGATAAATCATATTTATACCTAGATAAAGCGTTAAAAAAAACTTTTTCACATTCTTCATTATGAAGTTCAATCACAATATTTTTGACTTTGCTAAGCCAATTTTCATAATTTTTTGCAAAAATTATCGCTTCTGCTTTCTCTACATCCATTTTAAGGATGTCAATAGTATTAAAGCCAGATCCTTCTAATAAACTAGATATATCTGTTGCAGATATATCCGGAGTTTCTCCTTCTTTGGATTCTCGTACCTGTGCTTCCCATTCAAGGCTTTCCTCCTTCTCTCCCCTGCAAACAGTTAGCCCTACTTTATGAGACCAAATACCTGAATGAATTAATGAAACTCGCTCTCTATATGGATGAAGATTTTTCTCACATACTTTGAAGTTATCATTATCGGGTTCAATAGCAATTACATGGGCATTAGCATATTTATTGATAAAAAAGATAGAAGAGTAGCCCACATTTGCACCACAGTCTATGATCAACTTAGGATCTTCCGAAGGCTCTAAACAAGAATATTCTTCTCTCACTAAACTTTGATAAAGTACCGGTGAGTCACTTGAGCCATAGCGAAAGATAACTGGATACTTATAACCTTTTACGTGTATCTCATAATAAGCTCTATTTTTTAATTCCAATCCTAGTTTTGACAAGACAACAGATAAGGGTTTAGGCAGGGATTTGTAAGTTATTACTCCCCACAAACCTGTATTAATAAATAGATCGTAAACAGTCCTAAACTTACTCAAAAAACTCATAAATAAATTCCTTTCTTTCAAGAAGTTACTAAAAAAAATCATGTATTCAGTAATGAGCCAGTATAAACTGATACAGATCAGCAAAGCTGTTTAAGCTTCTAAATTTTCTAATTTTAATTAGAGCAATGTTATTGTAACATAATAGTATGACGGGAAATCAGGTTCAGTGCTGTTTAAAAACAAAAAGAGATGAGTGCAACTTTGGGAGAACATCTTAGTCTTAATATTGTGTTTGTTACAATCGCTGATTTGCCTGAAGGTGGTGGAAATACTTCACGCTTAAAAACTTTAGTTCATGCCCTAATTCAATGTGGACATCGAGTCACTATATGGAATGAGCATAGTCTGGGTATTTCTCCTGAATCGGTTCTAAATTTTGAAGGACAGATTCACGGTGCATCCTATGATTATGTTTTAGCTAGTACGAAAAGAGGATCGGGCTTTGGCTCAATTTTGACCAAACTTCAGGCAGTTAAAGAAATTAGCAAAAGACTAGCTGAATTTCACAAGAAAAAAGCAATTGATGTACTTTGGTTTAATCAGTTGTCATTTTATGATGTTTACCCATTGACACTGATAGCCCAACGTTTGCAGATTCGGACAATTCAATCTTATGAAGACGAACGTCATGAGCTTGTTTCTTCAAAACATTTATCCTTGTCTCGACGTATATTTGCAGCAAATTCTTGGTTGTGTGATCAACTTTGTCCTCAGCTAGCTGACGGAGTTGTAGTTATATCAAATTACTTAAAAGAGAAATACGTAAAACTCAGCAAACATCCCGATCAAGTATATTTAATTCCCACTATTATTGATTGTGAAGCCTGGAACTGTGGTGAGGAGGAAGATACATTAATTCCCACGATTTTGTATTCTGGCGCATTTTCTGAACAAGATGAGATTGAAAATCTGATTGAAGCTTTAGCAATCTTACGTTCACGTAACTATCAATTTCACGTCGTCATGTTAGGAGGAAATAAACGGAATTCAGAGCGAATGACTCAAATTGACGAACAGATTGATAGGCTGGGCCTATCTTCTCTCATTTCAATGAGAGGATTTGTGCCAATAGCAGAAGTTAAGAAGCAACTATCTCAATCAAATATTCTCATCAATATTCGCCGTGATGGAGTTTGGAGTCGTTCGGGTTTGTCAACAAAGCTAAGTGAGTATCTTGCTTCTGGACGCATGGTTATTTCTTCAGATATTGGAGATGTCAGCCAGTATTTGCGTGATGGTGAAAGTGCTTTATTAGTATCCCGAACAACAACTACAGAGGAAATAGTTCAAGCCATTTATCAAGCTCTTCAATCTAGTGAAATTAGGCGTAAAATAGGTGCGGCTGGCAGAAATGTGGCTCAGTGTTATTTTGATGTATCTGTAGCTAAAGTCAAGCTACAAGCTTTGCTCAACGAAGTAGTTAAACGAAAACATAAATAGTGTCGATAACTAACTAAACAGGGTTAATTTAGTTATTTTATGCCTCAATAATCTATGAAACGAAAGACCATAGTATCTACATCTATATCTATTGCCAAAAAATTGCCTGTTAAAGGAGCCTATATCAAATTTGAAAGTGTTGCCTTTTGGTTTTGGTTTTTTATAGGAATTGAGCCTTGTCTAACTTTTTTGTTTTTTATTAACCAACCAGCTATTGGAACATTAGTAGGTTATATACCCCCTGCTATTTTTGCATTTTTTCTCCTAACGACTTTGTTAATTGGTGGCCAACTTCGACATGCAGAGATACTGAAATCCATGTCGGTCAAGATGCTACTGGCACTTTCGTTTTGGGCTGGTCTAACAATGTTTTGGACAGGGGCGAATCCTCGCTTTTCAGCTTTTGGCTACTGGGCTATTTTGGCACTAAAAATTTTTATAGTATTGCTACTGTTTTTATTAGGAAATGTAGAGAAAGTTGCCATAAAATCTTTACAGGGGTTAACTTGGGGTAGTCTAATATTGGGTTTAGTTCCTTTTATTTTAAATGCCAGAACTATTGACGGGCGTTTAGGTAATGAGGAATTCTTTCATCCGAATAACATTGGTAATCAAATGGCGATTACCTGCCTATGTGCAATCTATCTAGCTTTACAATCTTGGGGAAAGGCTTCAGAGCGCCGTCCCTATATAGTGATGTTATTGTTTTTACTTTTTACTCTACTGAGAAGCTTGAGTAAGACATCTATTCTCAGCTTTTTGATAGCCGCATCGGTATATGTACTACGCAGCCAAATTAGTGCCCAAAAAAAGATAAATTTAGTGTTAATATCGGGCGGAATAATAGCTGTGTCTTTTACACGCCTGAGTACGTATTTGGATACATATCTAAATGAACAGCAAGGTGGGGAGGCTTTAGCCACTGGTACAGGACGAACCCAGATTTGGGAAATGACTTGGAATAGGATTCAGGAAAATCCAATCTGGGGATATGGGTATCAATCGTATCGGGATATTGCAGACCAAATAATTGGACTTAGATTAGTTCATCCACACAACGAAGTTTTGAACATCTGGTTTAATTTGGGTGGCGTTGGCCTGCTTCTGGGCGTACTAACTTACATAGCATATTCTTGGCAGGTTTACTGTGCAGCTAAAGCTCGTTTGCCGCAGGAAGCTTTGGCGCTGTCTTTGCTTATTTATTTCATAATTCGTGGAGCGACGGAAGCGACTGTCCCAGACTTCCTAGTTTATCCGTCATCATTGATGATGTTGATGATCGGGTGGATGGCCCAAAGCCAAACAGTTTCATCAAACAACAAAGATAACTATGGCTAAAATATGGCGCTACATTACTTTAGCAGGAGTGGTTATTCTACTACTTGTTCTATGCAGCTTACAAGGATTGCCTGGGTTTGTTCAAGCTGATCAATCATTAATTACAAAGCTAAAAACTCCGACTTCAGTTATACCTGCTAGTCTGTTTAGTCTGAATTTGATTAATCTGGAATATGGTGCAGCATGGCCGAACATTCCTTTTAAAGGTTGGCGAAATACTTACGCGGATTGGTCAATCCTTGAAAAGAATAAAGATGAATGGAATTTTAAAAATTTGGACTCGGATATTTCGTTAGCGCAACAGTATGGAGTGGAGATAATTTTAATCCTCAAATCTACGCCTACATGGGCTTCAAAACGTCCAACGGAAACAGGATGCTGCTATCCTTTACCGTGGACAACAAAGGGAAATATTGCTGAAGCTAGGAATATTGAAGACTGGAAAAACTATATCCGAACAGTTGCCACACGTTACAAAGGACAGGTTAATTATTACGAGCTTTGGAATGAGGCAAATGTACCAAGGTTTTATTCGGGAACCATAGAGAAACTAATTTTATTGAACCGGGCCGCTTATCAAGTACTTAAAGAAGTCGATCCTTCAATTACTGTAATTTCTCCGGCTCTATCGCCTTGCTGTAACTCTTTGAAATATCTTGAAAACTACTTTATTCAGGATGGGGGTAATTATGCAGATGTCATTGGTTATCATTTTTATGTAGCACCTCAATCTCCAGAGGCAATGTTGCCAATGATTCAGCAAGTGCAAGCGCTAATGGTAAAGTATCGCCTTGATAATAAGCCCCTTTGGAATACAGAAAGTGGCTGGAAAATTATTAATCGTGATAAAAATATTAATGATGAAGAATGGGCGGGCAAGGCACTTTCTAGTGTAGATGCTTCTGCTTATATTGCCCGTTCTTATATTCTTTCTTGGGCTGCGGGAGTAGAAAGACTTTATTGGTATGCTTGGGGTCATCGGAGTATGGGGTTAACTGATTATGACGCAAGAACACCGAAGCCTGTAGCTACTGCATACACAGAGGTTCAGAAGTGGCTAGTCGGGACACAAATGACTGCTTGTGGATCAGATCAAAAAAACAATTGGGTTTGTGAGTTGAAGCGGGAGCGCGGCTATTTAGCTTGGATTGTCTGGAATCCTACTCAAAATTTGTCTTTCAATCTCCCTAAGACATGGGGTGTCAAGCAAATAAGAAATTTGTCTGGTGAAAAACGTAGCCTCTCTGATGTGAATCAGGTAGAAGTGAGCCGCACGCCATTATTGTTAGAAAGGGTGATTAAGTGAGAGTTTTACTACTACATAACCGCTACCAATTTGCAGGGGGTGAAGATGCTGTTGTACAGGCGGAAAAAGCGTTACTGGAAGCAAATAATCATCAAGTAGTTTTGTTAGAAAAAAGTAATGATGAAATTACTGGTGTTTGGCAAAAAGCTAATGCTGCTATCAGTGCCATTTATTCATCTGCATCAAAGCAACAAGTGAGCGCAGAAATTGCTAATTTTTGTCCTGATGTAGTTCATGTTCATAACTTTTTTCCCTTACTTTCTCCAGCGGTTTATGATGCTTGTCAAAATGCAGGTGTACCAGTGGTTCAAACGCTGCATAATTACAGACTTGGCTGCCCTAATGCTATGCTGCTTCGTAATAGTAAGGTCTGTGAAGATTGCCTTGGTAAAATAATGCCGTTGCCAGGTATTGTACATGGTTGCTATCGCAATTCACGCAGCCAAAGTGCTGTTGTTGCTGCTATGCTTGCTGTTCATTGGTTACGTGGTACTTGGCAGGAAAAAGTTGATGCATACATTGTCCTAACTACTTTTCAAAAAGAAAAGATGGTTCAAGCTGGGCTACCGAGGGGGAAAATTTTCGTTAAGCCTAATTACGTTTTTGCTCCAAAACTATTAGATGATACTACGGTACAGGGTGATTATGCACTTTTTGTGGGGCGACTCTCCCAGGAGAAGGGTGTGGCGACGCTAATTGAGGCATATCGTCAACAGGATTTGCGCATTCCATTGAAGATTGTAGGCGATGGGCCATTGCGTGAGGAATTGCAGGCGGATGTTCAATCTGCAGGGCTTGAAAATGTTATCGAGTTTTTAGGATTACAGGATAAATTAACTGTTCTCAGTCTGATGCAGAACGCACGTTTTCTGGTTTTCCCTTCAATTTGGTATGAGACTTTTGGTTTGACGATGGTTGAAGCTTTTGCTTGTGGTTTGCCTGTCTTAGCTTCTCGTTTGGGTAGTATGGCTGAAATCGTCAAAGATGGTGTGACTGGTCTGCATTTTGAAGCAGGAAATTCAGCGGATTTGGCAGACAAAATGCAATGGGCAAATGAGCATCCTGAAGAAATGATTTCTCTAGGAAAAAATGCCCGAATTGCATATGAATCTTTCTATACTCCTGAAAATAATTATCAGCAGTTGCTGGCGATTTATCAACAAGTAAGAGAAAATGTAAGATAGGCTGACAGTAAAGTAGAGAAAGCATATTGCTTGCTCTACTATTTTTCCCTGTTTATTAGTTTTTGTCTGGCTCTCTTGTTGCTGATTGCTGCTCTCTAGAAGCTTCTAAAGTACTAACTGTTAAAACTTGCGGTGGCGTTGCATCGGGAGGATAAATAAACTCTATTTTCACTAATCGGCGATCGCTTGAAGGCATATTTAACATTACCAAAGGCTGTCCTTTTTGTCCGCGTCGTTGTACCAAATGGACATAAGCAGTTTTAGGAATACCTGCGTCATCTTTGTAGCTAATTTGCACAGTTCCCCGGAAAAATATTTGCTGATCTGGTGGTTCCAGAAAGCGCAATCCGTCGTCGCGGTTTTCTTCTTTCACAGGTGTCTGAATAGCCAGAGTTACTGTTTGAGTTTCACGGGTATTGTTAACTAATGGCAAAGTTAGGTTATATCGCACGCCATAGTTTCCATGAGCACGATAAGCTGTGTCTGGATAGCGTACCAACAGCGGCGCACTCTGCACTTGACTGGTTCCTAATGTGATCATATTAACAGTACTTAGAGGGTAAGAAAAGGCTTGTCCACGCTTAGGAATACTGAGTTCTTGCTTACCAGGACGATCTACAATATCTGTGTGCCATTCTGAACCTTGAGCCACTCCAGCAACGCGACTATAAACAATATAACCATTGTCTTTTTCTAGAGGTGTGGGAAAGCGATCGCGCGGTTGGGCTAAGTTTCCAGTTTCTAGTAACTGTTGCCATTCTTCTAGTAGCGGTGGACGATAAGTAACAGGAGGAGGAAACAGCAAAAAGAAGGGATTTTTTAGGTCGTAGTCAAGATCAGGATTTTGACGAGCATACATTGCTAAACTCGCCATATATACCGGTTCATTAGTCCGCAATCTCATGAAAGTAGAGCGACAATTTGCCTGGGCTATTGGTAAATTAAATAACATTCGGCTCTGCTTGGGTGGAATCACCAATTGAGAGGGAAAATCTGCTTGATGAAGCCCTCGTAAAATACCACTTGTCACTCGTGAACCTGGACCGGAAAATACGTTACCAGTAGCATTATCAACAGTGGGTGGTAAGTCAATAAATGGTGCATCTGGGTTAGTAACATAACTTACGGCCTGCAAGATATCTAGTGTTACTGGGCGATCGCCTGGATTATAGACAATTACCCCTTGATACAAAGTTCGCCTTTCTTCTGGTGTATTTGCTCTGGCAATGTGATGAGTAAACAGGTTAAAATTTCCCTGAAGTGGTAAGTTTAAATGAGCACCGAATGCAGCTTTACCTGCAGGGGGAAAGGTAGAGAGCAATATTCCTTCTGTTTGTATAACTTCGGGGCTATTGCTATTAAACATCAGCACTTTATCTAGTTGCCCTGGTAAAGCACGAACTTCTTGAGGTTGTTGTATTACGATTTGTTGTGCTGGAACAGGAATTGGCGCGGGAATGAGTAGATCTACTGGAGTGAAAATTTGACCGATTGTGACAATTGGCAATAACGGTAGCATGGAGCAACTATATTAAGAACAAAGCCATTGATAGGGTGCGTTCGGTTGATCAACGAGTGCTTTGGCTATTGACACTCGAAAATTTCCCTTCGTTAAATAATTTTTACAAAATTTATAACTAATTTACAGGTAAAGCCAGCATGAATATTACCAGACGAGAGGCAATTAAGCTGGGATTAAGCAGCAGTGGATATCTCCTGTTACCGCCCGTATTGCAAACTGTTGCTGTCAACCCCTTTAGTCCACAAATCAAGCCTTTTGGGCTTCCCTTCCGCACTCCACCCGTCCTCAAGCCGGTGCGCAGCAACAGCACAACAGATTACTATGAGATTGTTATGCAGAAGTCTCAAGTTGAGATTCTGCCTGGTTTAAAAACTGAAATTTGGAGTTATAACGGTATCACTCCTGGCCCGACATTTAAGCAAAGCCGAGGACGAGAATCAGTTGTCCGCTTCATCAATAAGCTAGACATCCGCACATCAATTCATCTGCATGGAATGGCTTCCTTGCCGCAGTATGATGGCTATGCAGATGATTTAATTCCCCCAAATCATTACAAAGATTACGTTTATCCC
>JAYFMV010000083.1:0-49641 GCA_042408245.1 Potamolinea sp. | reverse complement strand
ATTAGTATATTTAGACAACGCCGCTACTTCCCAAAAGCCACGAGCGGTGTTAGAAGCCCTACGCCATTACTATGAGCATGATAATGCCAATGTTCACCGTGGCGCTCATACCCTCAGCGCGAGAGCTACAGATGCTTATGAGGGAGCTAGAGATAAGGTAGCAAACTTTGTTAATGCTGCTTCGCGACAAGAGATTGTCTTTACCCGCAATGCTAGTGAAGCTATTAATTTAGTTGCTTATAGTTGGGGTTTGAATACATTGCAATCAGGAGATGAAATTATCCTGTCTGTGATGGAACACCACAGTAATATAGTTCCCTGGCAAATCATTGCTAAAAAGACTGGTGCGGTGATTAAGTATGTGGGACTGACTGAAACTGAGGAGTTTGATTTAAAGCAGTTACAGCAGCTAATTTCTGATAAAACAAAGCTGGTAAGTGTGGTTCATGTTTCTAATACTTTGGGTTGTATTAATCCGGTGGAAGAAATTATTGCCATTGCCCACCGTTACGGCGCTAAGGTACTAATCGACGCTTGTCAAAGTGCACCTCATATGCCACTTGACGTACAGGCAATGGATTGTGATTGGTTAGTAGCATCCGGTCACAAAATGTGCGCTCCTACAGGTGTCGGATTCCTGTATGGAAAGCAGGATTTACTGTTAGCAATGCCTCCGTTTATGGGTGGTGGTGAGATGATTTCGGAAGTCTATCTCGACCATTTTACTCATGCGGATTTACCCCACAAGTTTGAAGCAGGAACTCCCGCTATTGCTGAAGCGATCGCTTTAGGTTCAGCGGTAGATTATCTGTCAAAAATTGGACTGGACAAAATCCACAGCTACGAAGAAGAATTAACAGCTTATTTGTTCGCCATACTGCGCAATATTCCTAACCTAAAAATTCATGGGCCGCAACCAACATTAGACGGAAAAGGTAGGGCTGCATTAGCTTCTTTTACAATTCCAGGACTCGACTCCAGTGATATTTCTACTATGCTGGATCAAGAAGGTGTTGCTATTCGTTCGGGAAATCACTGTACCCAACCTTTACACAGAATTTTAGGCGTATCTGGAACAGCACGGGCGAGTTTGTATTTTTACAACACTAAGGAAGAAATTGACACCTTCATTGTCGCACTGAAGGAAACCATCGACTTTTTCAGCAGCGTTATGGAATAAGTGTTCATGAATGAACAGCGTGCGTTTCCTGACTGGAAACAGATATATAATGTAGAATCAATACCTTGGTTTAACCCAGACAATTAAACCAGGTATCACTTGGTTTGCGCCAGGAAATTTCTCGTTTTCAAGTAGCTGATTAAATTCTTAGGAAGTCAAGTAATTGTCAGCTTACATTAAAAAGATTTCAGTCCATTTCAATGGACTTAAGCTATTAGCCAGGGATTTAAATCCCTGGCTGATATGGAAGATAGATGACAATAATAAATCTAACTAACATCCCAGCATCAACCAGTTATCGCTCTCCAAATCCATCCGATGAGCATAACGCTGATCGCAGCCATAAGAATCACAAACAAAAATAATCCCACCAACAGCATAGCCAAGAATAACCAATCTACCTTTCTTCCTAACTGCTGACGAGGAACATTCAAGTGCTCTTCCAATATGGCGACATTCTTAGAATTAGCCTTAAAAGTCACATCCACCAAATCCCCCAACACCGGTACAGTACCACTTACTGTATCCAAAACGATATTCGACACCATTTGTACCAAAGTCTTTCGCGGTACACCCATACGTGCCGCTTCCACTACTATATATGCCGCGATCGCCGTTCCCACAAAATCACCACCTCCCGGTAACAAACCGATTAGCGGGTCAAGGCCCAATACGATAAGATGTCCCTGGAATGGGAATGGCGTTATCAAGCAGATGACTTAATCTTCGCAGACGCTTGAGGGTAGGATGATTGGCTTGTATTGGCTGATTGGAATGCTGGCGATGAGGTTGGGACATTGTAGAAAATCTATTTATTGACTACTGTATGTCAATTTTTCTCTCCTAAGTCTTCGCCCTTGGGAGGTATTTTGTCTGAAGTATGAAAAACTTTAAATTCTTAACCCTCAACCTTCCTTTTAGTTTGTTGCATCGCCTCTCCCACTGTAACATTAAGTTGTTCGCCCAATAAAAGCACTAAAGAAGTCATATAAAGCCAAAGTAATAAAATAATCGCAGCACCTACCGCTCCATAAACTTTGTTGTAATTGCCAAAATTTACGACATAAAGCCGAAATATTCCTGACACAATCGCCCAAGAAATTGCAGCTAAAAATGCTCCTGGCATTAGCGGTGTACCAGGATTCCAGCAACTTGGCCCAAAGCGATAAATAAAGCCAAAAGCACAAGCAACTATACCCAAGGCTAATGACCAACTGAAAAACTGCCACGCTGTTAACAATAACGAAACTCCACCTTCTTGAGCTATAATTCTCACTTCTGGAACTACCATTTTCAAAATCATGTCACTGATAAATACTAGGAAAGATGCCATAACCAGAAGTACTATACTGCCAATTGTTAAAGCGATAGAAATCAATTTCGCTTTCCAAAAAGGCCGCGCTTTTTTCCTAGGAATATTATGGATTTGATCTAAGGCGTTCATCGCGGCACTTAGCGCTCCAGAAGATACCCAAATTGCCAATACAAAACTAAGAGAAAATAAACTGCTATTTTTGCTCTTGGTAATCTCCCTAGCAAAATCACGTATGAGTTGTAATGCTTGATCTGGTGCTACTTGGCTAAGCTGATTCGCTAAGTAACGAAACGCTGCTTGTAAGGATTCCTCAAATAATCCAATTGCTGTTAAAATCGCTAAAATTGCTGGGAATAAAGCTAAGATGGCGTTGTATGCCATTTCGGCTGACAAGCCCATTAACCGACGCTTGAAAGCACGAGCGAAGGTTTTTTTGAGGATTTTTAGATTAAGGTAGCGAAAGAAACGGAAAAAACGGGCTGATAGCATAAATTCTAATTTGGGCAGCAGGGTAATTGGTAATTGGGAAAAAGGTAATTGCTAAGAGGATTCTTCTGTCTATTATTCCCAATCCCCAATCTCTCAATCCTCAATCCCCAATTCCCAATCCTATGTCAGCATTATTAAAGAGCAAGAATAGGGAAGCGGTTATCGATGAGCAATGAACTTACGCAGTGGTTAGTTGAAATTAAGGCGCTGAGACAACAATTAGCAGATAGCGCTAGCGATCGCGATGCGGCTCATGAAAGTGCAGATAAGTGGCGTCAGCTCTACAATAATGAAGCGCAGCAACGTCGAACTGAAGCTCGTCTTGTTCAACAACAGCTCGAAACCCTTAAGTCCCAAATCCGCCAAATCCAAGGTGAGGCTTTGACTGCTAAATCCGACGATTTACAAGCTGTGTCGGCGATTGAGCAAGAGTTAGCACAACTGGAAACTGTTGAGGATTTGAAGGCTAAGCTAAAAGAAATTATGCTGGAACGCGATCGCCTGATCGATGCTTTAAAAACTGAACAAGCTAGTCATGCTCAAACCCGCAAAAACTTAACTGCTGTGATTGGAGATACTATGGAGCAGCTTAACAAAGAAAGGGGCAATCAACAGTCCAATGCTAACCATCAACTCTGATCGCAGTTAGTTAAAAGGAAAAATTTTTTTTTGCATACTGCGCCAAAAATGTTATTCTAATAATATGCTTTTTTAGATAATGGGAATCTGTCCGTCAATAAAAAAAGTGCTTACATCCCGATTATAAAATTATACCTTCCAAATAAAACAAAAATCGTAGCCCCTGATACAAAAAAAGGTTTTTTTGTACAAAAAGCCAATTGCCCCTTCATGAGTCATAACTGAAGCGGGCGAAACACCAATTAAATTATTATTTTTTCAGCCCCATCACCTCAGCCACAGCAGCGATGGTCGGCTCAATTCCCGACTTAAATTGGTTATTACTGTGATTGATAGCAGTATCAGGGTCTTTCAAGCCATTGCCAGTCAGAACACAGACCACAGTTGCACCTGCGGGAACTTGGTCTTTCACCTTCAACAAACCAGCCACAGAAGCAGCACTAGCCGGTTCGCAGAAAATGCCTTCTTCCGACGCCAGCAAACGATAAGCATCGAGAATTTCCGCATCGGTAACACTATTAAATTCCCCCTGACTAGCTTGTTGTGCGGCGATCGCCTTTTCCCAACTTGCAGGATTGCCAATGCGAATAGCCGTAGCCAGAGTTTCAGGATGAGGAAAGATTTTACCAGTAACTAAAGGAGACGCACCTGATGCTTGAAAGCCCATCATTTTCGGTAAACGCTGACATTTACCCTGTTGATGGTATTGACAAAAACCCATCCAATATGCAGTAATATTTCCAGCATTACCTACCGGAATACAAAGCCAATCGGGAGCATCACCCAGGTTATCCACCACCTCAAAAGCAGCCGTCTTCTGACCTTCCAAGCGATAAGGATTAACGGAATTTACGAGAGTAACGGGATAGTGTAACGACATTTCCCGAACCATTTCCAGCGCTTGGTCAAAATTACCTTTAATCGCCAGTACTTGAGCACCGTAAAGCAAAGCCTGCGCCAACTTACCGAGGGCCACATAACCATCAGGAATCAGGACAAAAGCCTTCATTCTGGCGCGACGAGCGTAGGCTGCAGCAGCAGCAGAAGTATTGCCAGTACTAGCACAAATGACTGCCTTAGCGCCTTCTTCCTTTGCCTTAGAAATCGCCATCGTCATCCCCCGGTCTTTAAAACTACCGGTAGGGTTAAGACCGTCGTATTTCACCAGAACCCGCACATCTTTGCCAATCAGCTTGGCGATCGCGGGAGCGGGTATCAGGGGAGTATTGCCCTCCAAAAGAGTTACCACTGGCGTTGAGTCAGTGACCGGCAAATAAGGGCGATAAGCCTCAATTAAACCGGGCCAGTTGAGACGGAGGGGGGCATTGTCACCAGAAGTAGAGGAATAAATAGCAGGCAGAGTAGAAGCCACAATTGGTTGTTGATGATTGGTTGTACAGCCCTACAGCCCTACGGGCATGAAAACCGGGCAGGAAAACGGTGATTGGTAGTTAGTTATTGATTGTAGGCTGGCTCTCAAACAACAAACAACTAACAACAAACAACTAACTACCTTCCACCATTAGTTTACCGCGAGCGGTTCGGTAGCACAGGCTTTTCTGGCTTGTCGGTATGACGCTTGATGATTTTCTTGGGACGGTCTCCGTTCGGTTGTTCAAACTCTGGTGCACTGAAAGCTGGTTGAGTTTGGTCATAGACCATTTGCAACGCTGCAGCGGCGATCGCCAGAGGGTCATATTCCTCACTCATATCGCGTACCACTGGTAAGAAAGAAGCCATACGCTCACCTGCTAGTGCTTCGCGCAATTGGTCTTGCAGTTTCAACAGACGCCGCGCTTCAATTTGAGAGCGAGTAGGAATTTGAGAAACTTGCAGAGTTTGGCGAACTTTGCGCTCAATCAGTAACAACTTACGCCGCTCAAAGTTTTGAATCAGGGTAATTGCCGTCCCCGTTTTGCCAGCACGACCTGTACGGCCGATACGGTGAATGTAACTTTCCACCTGATCCGGCAAGTCATAGTTAATGACGTGAGTCAGGTGATCGACATCCAGACCGCGTGCGGCAATATCTGTCGCCACAACCCAGCGCACTTGTCCAGCACGGAACCGGGCTAACAAGCGCTCCCGCTGGGACTGGCTAAGGTCGCCGTGGTATTCATCGACACTGTGTCCAGCTCCTTGCAATTGGCTAGTCAGTTCAGCGGCTGCTTTGCGTGTCCGCACAAAGATTAACGCTGCTTCCGGGTCTTCTAGGGCCAGAATTGGCTGTAGAGATTTTGCCTTTGTCCAGCCACGGGGAACCATGTAAACTCGTTGTTCAATCCGCGATGGTGTCGCTTTGGGTTGTTCAACTGTTACTGTGACTGGGGCTTTCAGGAAGTTATTGATTAAATCCCGAATTTGTCTTGGCATGGTAGCGGAGAAGCAAGCGGTCTGACGATCGCGGGGTGCTTGTTCGAGGATTTTGTTAACATCATCGATAAAGCCCATGCTCAGCATTTCGTCTGCTTCATCCAGCACCACCCAGCTAACTTGATCTAGCTTGAGGTCGCGTCGGTCGAGTAAATCGATGACTCGTCCTGGTGTACCGACGACAACTTGGACGCCTCGCTTAAGTTCGCGCAGTTGCCGTTCCATTGACTGACCGCCGCAAACTGTCAGGACGCCCAAGCGGCGGTTACTTGAGAAGCTGCGAATTGCTTCAGTGACTTGAGATGCTAGTTCCCGTGTTGGGGTCAGCACTAAAGCTTGTACTGCACGGTTGTCGGTGTCGATGCGCTCCAACATCGGCAGGGAAAACGCTGCAGTTTTGCCTGTTCCTGTTTGAGATTGACCAACTACATCTCGCCCTGAGAGTAGTTCGGGAATTGCTTGGGTTTGAATAGTTGTGGGTTCCGAGAAGCCTAATTTTTCCAGTTGAAGAACGACAGCTTCGGACAGGCCCAGGCTTTGGAATGAAAGGGTCATAATTTATTGTTGTTGTTAGTTGTTTCGGGTTGAGTTTTCAGTTGCCAGTTGTCAGTGTCCGTTAATAACGACTAACTGACTAGGGACAAGAAACAAGGGGTTAAATTTTATTGACAACTGACTAGGGAGTTTGGACTACAGAGCCATAAAGGTCGTAGATATCGGCTTCGGTAATTTCCACTGGTACGATTGTTCCCAGAGGAGCTTGGCCTTGGATGTAGACTAATCCATCTACCTCTGGGGCAAACCGAGAAGAGCGACCAATCAATTCACCTGTTGCGGGGTGTTCTTGCTCAATCAGGACATCCACCACTTTGCCTACACAAGCTTGATTTTTTTGCAATGAAATCGGCTGTTGAATTGCCATCAGGGCATCTCGCCGCTGATCCATTACTTCTTGGGGTAACTGATTTGGCAATTTGTATGCTGGTGTTCCCTCTTCCGCAGAAAAGGTGAAGACGCCTGCATGGTCAAATTCATGACGTTTAACAAATTGCAACAGGTGTTCAAAGTGTTCGTCCGTTTCGCCAGGAAACCCGACGATAAAGGTTGTCCGCAACACCGCATCCGGTAGCGCTGTTTTAATGCGCTCAATGATTGCGTCATTTACCTGTCCTTGCCAGGGCCGGTTCATGGCGCGTAGAATTTCTGGATGAGAGTGTTGTAGGGGCAAATCCAGGTAAGGAAGAACATTAGGCGTTTCCTGAATCGCTTTAATTACCGCTGGTGTTAAACCAGTCGGATAGGCATAGTGCATACGAATCCAGGGTATGTCAACTTTGCCTAAAGCGTGCAAAAGTTCCGCCAACTTCGGTTGACCGTATAGGTCTAAACCGTAGTTAGTGGTGATTTGAGAAATTAAGATTAATTCCTGAACCCCTTCAGAAGCGAGCTGTTTGGCTTCCGCGACGATGGACTCAATTGTACGCGAGCGCTGATTTCCCCGGAGATGGGGAATGATACAAAAAGCACATCGATAATCACACCCTTCCGCCACGCGCAGGTAGGCAACGCCTTCACAGGTAGTCCTGTAGCGTGGTGTTGTCTCATCTGCAATATATGTCGGTTCGGCTGAAACTTGCTTTACACGAGCACCAGTTTCTACCCGTTGAATCACGTCAACGATTTTGTTATAATCGCCGGTTCCTACCACCGCCACGGCTTCTGGCAACTCTTCCAAAAGTTGTTCTTGGAAATGCTGAGCCATACAGCCTGTTATGACAATCTTTTTATCAGCTTCCGCCAGTTCTACCAGCGTGCGAACAGATTCGGCACGAGCCGCTTCGATGAAACTACAGGTATTTACAATAACGTAATCAGCTAGTTCTTCGTTTGTATCTACATTATAGCCTGCTTGGACCAGCAGGCCTAGCATATGTTCGGTATCAATGCGATTTTTTTCGCAGCCCAAGTGAGAAATTGCAATAGTTGGCTTGTTGCCCATGCGGTCGTCTTTAATGGTGACTCAATAGAGTGGGGATAGCTCGAATAGAGGAAAAGTTTACCTCAGAAAGAGCCTTTTGGTTCACCCACACTCCACCAGTCCGGATGTTCCTGTTTCCTTTTAAAAACCCCACTACACATTGTATATGAAATTTTGTTAATAGAAAAGCTAATTTGAAACAAATCATACACAATCCAGGTTTAAAAAAACTGTCGGGCCAACTCCGAACGCAATCAGGGTAACCGTTATGGCATTTGTCAATGTAAGCCCAGCCATCGCCGTACCGCAAGAGAGTCGGAATCACCAACTTAACTGTTGCTTTTTGGGGCAGTTCAGGCGCGAAGATCTACAGGTAGGCTATAAAATAGCCGGTGTTCTCAGGTAAATAAGTGAAGTTACATCAATTTTTCAAGACACCGAATCCCATTATTGGCGTGGTTCATCTGCTCCCGCTCCCAACATCTCCTCGCTGGGGAGGAAGCCTGAAGGCAGTAATCGACAGAGCGGAACAGGAAGTTACGGCCCTAGCTTGTGGGGGAGTAGATGGCGTAATCGTGGAAAATTTCTTTGACGCCCCGTTTACAAAAAATCAGGTAGATCCTGCTGTGGTCAGTGCGATGACGCTGATTGTCCAGCGGTTGATGAATCTGGTGACTCTACCAGTGGGTATCAATGTTTTACGCAATGACGCCCAAAGTGCTATGGCGATCGCCACCTGCGTCCGTGCTCAGTTTATCCGTGTCAATGTCCTCACAGGAGTCATGGCCACGGATCAAGGCTTGATCGAAGGACAGGCCCATCAATTACTCCGCTATCGACGGGAACTAGGCAGCGATGTCAAAATTTTGGCAGATGTTTTGGTAAAACACGCCCGACCTTTGGGTTCTCCAAATCTGACAACTGCAGTGCAGGAAACCATCGAACGGGGTTTAGCCGATGGCGTTATTCTCTCCGGTTGGGCAACCGGTAGCCCTCCCCCTTTGGAAGACTTGGAACTTGCCTATGGAGCTGCCAATGGGACGCCAGTCTTTATTGGTAGTGGTGCTAACTGGGAAAACATTTCTACCCTGATGCAGTCCGCAGACGGTGTAATTGTTTCCAGTTCCCTGAAGCGGCGTGGGAAAATTGAGCAACCAATTGACCCGATTCGCGTCAGTCAATTTGTGGAAGCGGCACGCCGGAGTACTCTTGCCAAAGTAGTATCACAACAAGTGAACTCTGTCAAAGTACATTTGTAAGTAGAGCGAGCAACAAAAAAGTGGCAGGCGAAACGCTTGTCCTACTAACCAACAACCAACAACTAACAACCGATCATGAGTCGCCGACGTTCTGTTCCCTGGATTCATCGCTGGTCTCGTCAGCTAATAGGCGCGATCGCTATCGTAGGTGCCATCTTAACCGCTTATCTGACAGTGGTTAAACTCACGGGCAACAACGTTGCTTGTACTGCTGATGCCGCCGCGAGCGCTCAAGGCTGTAACGACGTGCTTTCGAGTCCCTATGCCATCGTTTTTGGACTACCTCTAGCATTGTTTGGCTGCCTTGCCTATACCAGTATGGCAACCTTTGCCCTAGCTCCCCTAGCAGTTAACCAGGAGGAGAAAAAAGAACTCCGCTCAAAACTCGAAGATTGGACTTGGCTACTGCTGTTTGCTGGTGCAACAGCGATGGCGACTTTTAGCGGCTACTTGATGTATGTGCTGGCTTTTAAGCTCAAAACCGTCTGTCTGTACTGCATCGGCTCTGCCTTATTCTCCCTGAGCCTGTTAACCTTATCTTTGATTGGTCGTAGCTGGGAGGATCTGGGACAAATTTTCTTCGTCGGTATTGTGGTAGTAATGGTGACTCTGGTTAGCACATTAGGGGTTTATTCGCAAGTGGGCGGGCCGACAAATCGCACTCCCATTACCCTTGCTTCTGGTACGCCAAAACCAGGAGTCGGTTGGGAAATTACCACTACTTCTGGCGAAGCTGAAATTGCTCTGGCGCGTCATCTCAAACAAGCCGGCGTTAAGATGTACTTTGCCTACTGGTGTCCCCACTGCTACGAACAGAAGCAACTATTCGGTAAAGAAGCAGTTAGCGAACTGCAAGCGATTGAGTGTGCAGCGGATGGCAAAAATGCCCAGCCACAAGTTTGTCTTGATGCTGGAGTAAAAGCTTTTCCTAGCTGGGAAATTAAGGGGAAATTAAGCTCTGGAATCAAGACACTAGACGAACTCGCTAATCTCACCGACTATCAAGGACTACGCACTTTTAAGTACAAATTTCCAGAGCCTTAGCGTTCTGTTGACAGCACCAAGAATACTTATGATAATCCCACGGCAACAATTGCTCCCGTGGGATTATTTTTGGGGGAAGAGCGATAACATACCGTGGAATATTTAGCTGTAGTTAAAGTTAATGATGAGCAATTAATGGGATGTGATACGGGTATAATTTGAGATAACTTCTGTAAGCTGATCTCTCAAAATTGCAGACTGAAGTCAGGGTCATCTATTCGTCCTAGCGGTCTTATTCGAGATTTTGAGAGCAAGTCGCGAGTTTTTGAAAAAAAACTTGGCACAAAGAGCGGGTGCTTGATTTTGATTTTAAGAAAACAAAATATCCTTGCCAGTAAGCACAATCTTTCTGGTAAGGTAGGTAGACTGCTAATTATATGTTTGCCTCTGCATAGCTGAAAAGCCGATTCATGCTTTGCTCTGTGAGAAAACTCTCACTACTTGCTTGAGCTGCTTTGTTTGCACTCAAGGAAAAAAGCTTATTTAAAGGCACTGGTCATCAAAGCTGGAGTGGGTTTAACTATCGTTTTAAACACCCACTCATCAAGGGTATTAGCACGACAAATTGTTATGATCCCACTTCAATAACGATTAATCCGGATAGTGCTCTCTACCAACTGAATTTACTTTTTAACCTAACAATAAAAAACACTAATTCAACCTGACTCAGGATGACGTATATAACTGCATTTTTTGAAAAATAGCGCAGTCAAACAGATGCTCAAAGGAAGGATAGCTCACCAACTAAAACAGTGGACTAAGCAAGAAAATAGAATATTAATCACCTCTGCTAGTGTCACAGCAGCCGTCATTATTCTACGTCTAATGGGGATACTACAATCAGCAGAACTTGCCTCCTTAGACCAACTGTTTCACTTGCGTCCACCAGAACCCGCTGACGATCGCATTGTCATTGTTGAGATTAACGAAAATGATTTACAAAAGACAGGAAAATGGCCAATTCCTGATCAGGTGATGTCCAAGCTACTTTCGCAATTAAACTCTTATCAGCCACGCGCTATTGGTCTAGATATCTATCGCGATTTGCCGACTGAACCCGGTAAGGAGGAATTTGTCAAAGCTGCTCAAACTATCCCCAATTTAATTGGTATTGAAAAACTTCAGGATAAAACAAGCTTAGGCGTTGCACCTCCAGAAGTTTTAAGTCAGCGCCAACAGGTGGGTTTTAATAACGTTGTTGTTGACAGCGATGGCAAAGTGCGACGTAGTTTGCTCTATTGGCACGTAGGCGAAAAAGAACATCAAAGTTTAGCGCTTAAACTAGCTTTAATTTATCTCAAATCAGAAGGAATTACTCCCAAAAAGGCAGATGTTAATCCTAATTATTTAAAATTAGGTAAAAATGTCTTTCCTTCTTTCGGGCCAAATGACGGCGGTTACGTACAAGCAGATACTAAAGGCTATCAAATTTTAGCTAACTTTCGACGCCCCGGTAGCTTTCGTACTGTTTCCATGACAGATGTATTAACAGGCCAAGTCAACCCTAAGAAGCTGCGCTCGCGTATCATTCTAATTGGTTCAACAGCACCCAGTCTGCAAGATTTTTTCTACACTCCTTACAGTAACAATCTCATGGGTGCAGCACAACCCATGTCTGGTGTTGAAGTGCATGCTAATTTTATCAGTCAAATCCTCAGCAGCGCCCTGTCAGAACGACCTTTAATTAAAGTTTGGCTGGAACCTGTAGAATGGCTGTGGATTTTCGCTTGGTCTAGTGTTAGTGCGAGTCTCATCTGGAGATTGCGCTCGCCAAGAGCAAAGAAAAACCCATTAAGTTATAGCAGTCGATCGGTGATTCTTCTGTTCATCTGTGGTTCCTTAAGCGGTAGTTGTTACCTAGCTTTGTTGGCTGGTTGGTGGTTACCTTTTGTCCCGTCACTTTTAGGGATATTGGGTTCTGCAGGTGTGATCACCAGTCATCTCGCTCACATCAAGGAAGAATTAAAAAGATCCAAAGAATTTTTGCAGACAGTCATTGATACTATTCCCGATCCAGTTTTTGTTAAAGATAAAGAACATCACTGGATTATTTTGAATCAAGCGTATTGTAATTTCATCGGCTATCCTCTTGAAACTTTAATGGAAAAGTCAGACTATGACATCTTTCCGCTACAGGAAGCTGAATCTTTTTGGACTCAAGATGAACTGGTTTTCCAAACTTGTGAAACTCATGAAAAGGAAGATAAATTAACTGATGCTTTTGGCACAACTCACTGGATTTCTACAAAAAAATCCCTGTACAAAGATGCTGCTGGTAATCTCTTTTTAGTTGGCATTCTCCGAGACATTACAGAACGCAAACGAGCGGAACAAGAACTGAGGGAATCTGCAGCAGAATTGAGCCGTTCTAACAGAGAACTCAAACTTTCAGAAGACCGCTTGCGTCATCTTGCTTATCATGACCCTCTAACAGGTCTTGCTAATCGTAAACAGTTCCATGAAAGCCTAAATCAATCGATAGAATGGGCGCGTACCAATAAGGAGTTGATGGGGTTAATGTTTCTTGATTTGGATGGATTTAAGCAGGTGAATGATACACTGGGGCATGATATTGGTGACCAGTTGCTGAAAGTAGTTGCGCAGCGACTTGTCGGTTGCTTACGCAGCAGCGATCTTGTTTCGCGGCTAGGTGGTGATGAATTTACAGTGATTCTTCCTGGAATTACTCAAGCAGAATATGCTGCTATAGTTGCTGACAAAATTTTAGAAACTCTGTCTAATGTTTTCTGTATTGAATGGTCATAATGTTTTTGTAACGGTGAGTATTGGAATTAGTATCTATCCTTTAGATAGTGAAGTAGAGGAAACTTTGATTAAGAAGGCAGATACAGCGATGTATCGTGCCAAGAAAAGTGGCCGCAATCAACATAAATTCTCAACTTATGTGTGATTGTTGATTGTTGTTTGTTGTTTGTTGTTTGTTGTTAGTTGTTTGTTGTTCAGTTGTTAGTTGTTAGTTGTTAGTTGTTAGTTGTTAGTTGTTAGTTGTTAGTGGTCATTACCCATTACCCATTACCCATTACTAATCTTGCAAGCGGTAATATCCATCGCTGTGCTGAGTATTTGATTCGGTAAACCTTCGCTAGTTCTGCTAAAAACAACCTCCCAGGTATGAAGCCAGCGCCATTCTCCGTGGGCGTTTTTCATGCGGAACTCGTTTTCAATAACTTCACCATCCCGCGCTGTAGCCAATCGTTTTTTGCTTTCAGCTAGTTTCGGAACATCTTCAGGGTGTAAAAACTCTGCAAAAAAGGATTTTCCCATCTCTTTGATAGCTTCCGAACTCAAGCCAAAAAACTCTTGAACCTTACTATTCAAATAGACATAGCAATCTTGAATTAAATCTTGGATGTAAATCAAACAAGGAGCTGTTTCTGTTAGCCGATTAATGAAATGTTGGCTTGCTTGTAATGCTGCTTGTGCTTGCTTGCGTGCTGTGATATCTCGGACAAAGCTTTGAATTGCTAACTGCCCCTTATATTCCACCACACGGCTATTAATTTCAACTGGCATTTGTGAGCCATCTCTACACTTGTGAACGTGTTCAAAGATAACACTGCCAGTTTTCCACAACTGACGAAGTACCGCTTCTTGTTTTTGATGGTTCATTGCTGGGCTAAATTCCTCAGTTGGCAAGTTGAGAAGTTGTTTGCGGGTATATCCTAATCGCCTTGCGCCATGTTCATTGACATTCAAGAGAGTATTATTTGAAGAGTCGGTGATAAAGATTGAATCGTTAGCACACTCAAATAAATTGCGGTAATTTTTTTCAGATTCCCTGACCAATTCTTCTGCTTGCTTGCGCTCAGTAATATCTCTCGCCGTGTAAACTACTGCTTTAATACTGCCGTCAGTGCTATGAATAGGACTGAGGATGTATTCGTATTCTCTGTCTCCATTGACAGTAGGAAGACTGATTTCTTCAGCGATAGATTGGCCTGTGGCTAAGGCAATTTGAAGTTTCGCCTCGAAATGCTTGATTGTGTCTGTTGGAAAGCCCATCTGTTGCGAGGTTTTCCCGTAGATTTCAGTTAGTTTCAGTCCAAATGAGTCCATAAAGGCGCGGTTGGCGTAAGTGTATCTTCCCAACCTGTCATACATACAAATATGGTCTACAGATGCGGAGAGAACTTGTTCTAAAATCTTGGCGCGATGCTCGACTTTCGCTGTCAATTGTTGCAGATTTTCTTCAAATTCTTTGCCTCTAATATTAATTGTTTCTGAGTCTTGATTGACTACTGAAGCTTCAGTTACACCGATATTCTGAATTTGAGAAGCGGTGACTGATGGCAAGGAAATTTCATCTAGAAAATCTTGATTATCAACTAAAGATTGATTGACATTTTCTAGATTTTGCGGAATTGTATCTGACGATGCTTCTTCTGTAAACTCAGCTACTTGTTGGTTCAAGTAGGTAATTTTTTTCGTCAGTGCATCTTGTTGTTGTTGCAGTTTTGCCAGGAAAGCTGGTGGTATTGTGCTAGAAGAAAATCCAAAAAAATTATTGAGGGCATCAACTACCACAGCGGTTTTGCATCTGCCTGTTGTCTTGGCTTGAGATGTAATCGCTTGTATGATTTCTTCTGGTAGTCGGAAGGTTAATATTCTAGTCGCCATTTTAGGCATGATTATATCAAGTTTTTTGAAGTCAGGTTTATTTAACTTAATCTGTATTGACTTATATTTATATAAAATTTCTGTAAAAAAACGTCAAGATTTGGTAAATTTAAAGAACAACCAGGCTATATTTCATCTACTTCTTGGTCTGCTGCTGCTCAACCTGAAGCCGATAAACAATGCCATAGTCAGTACCGGAAACGCCACCGGTGCGGTGAATGAAGACTAGGAAGCTGAAGGTAATGAATAGCTGTACCAAGGCGATCGCATTCAGCATCCTCAGCTTATTGTTGTAAAGCAAAGCCAGCCAAATGTAGATAAAGGGAAACACCACCGCGATATAGTAAGGACGCACGTTGACTGCTGAGAGGGTAAAAACGCCGCCTACGCCCCAAGCTAAGGCATTGAGGTAAAATTTTAACTCTGGCTCGACTGTGCCTATCAAAACTTTTTTCTGAGAATTTCTTCTAGACTTGAACCATCTGTAGATTGGGTAAAGTCCAACACCTAACAAGAAGATGTGCGCGGGTATCATTAGATAAGTTGGGATGCCAAAAATTAAAGGTTCGCGCAGAAAATCTTTCCAGAAAGCCTTTTCCAAGGAGTAACTGAGATTAACCCCCAAGGCTGTAGTCACCCATTGACTGTAGAATTTGGGTGCTAGGAGAGCGACTATTGAGCGGGTGTAGCCTCCCATTTGGGGTATGATTGCCCAAACCCAGGGTATAAGCGGAATGCTGCCTAAAACGCTGCCTAAAAACCAGCCAATCCAGGCTGTTTGTTTCAGGGTTTTGTGTTGGAAGTCGTGCCAAACTGTCCAGAGTAACAGTCCGAAGGCTAAAAAAAAGCCTCCCATCTGGACTTGTCCCATTAAAGCACCGAAGATTCCCCAGAGGAAACTTCCCCAGAATTTTTTCCTGAACCAGTGGCCTAGGAATACCAGAAAGCAAAAGGGAGAGATGATATCTGGTGTCCAAATTTTCCGGGAGAAAAGTACTGCTAGGGGATTGACACTGGCGATCGCTAATCCCCACAACCAGGTATTTTTCTGATTGGTTGGAATTTGCAAGATTACAAATCCAAAGAACAGCCAAAGTGCGAGAATGTTCAAGGATTGTATGCAGCGCACCATAGCAATCGGATCGTGAGCGAAATGTGCGATCGCGGCAAAACACCAAACACTCATTCCTGGATTTGGGATGCGAACTCCACTCTGCATTCCTAATAGTGGAAAAGGTAGGGTTCCATTGGCTATACCTTGGGCCTGTTCAAACATCCATTTTTCTTCACTCTTCCACTCCATATCATCAGGCCACAGCAATCTGAGACAACTGCCTGCGATGAGAAAGCAGATAATTAATAGTAGCTGTAGTTGTGAGTGATGGAGTTTGGGGATAGATGCTTTCGAGAACACGATGGGAAACAGCATTTCACTGCTGTTGGTTAATCTGGTTCTCCTCAGTATGCCAGGGAAGTGATAACTATTAGCAGTTTTGCCGAATCAAACATTTGTCTAGATAAAAATATCAGCCAGGGATTTAAATCCCTGGCTAATAGCTTAAGTCCATTGAAATGGACTAAAATCTTTTGCACCTTTGGTGGAATGTGCAACTAATACAAGCTCTCACTTAAACTAAGCTTAAAAGTTGTGCGATCGCTGGTAATAACTTCTGGGACGCTTCGATCAAAGTTGCTGCAACGGGTAAACTAGCGACGGTTCCTTTCAAAATCTTCATCGCTGTTTTTGCCGCTCTTTGCATTGTACCTTCTTGAGGATTTTTCCCTGCTTCTGCTAAAGCTTTCACCTGTTCTAATGCTTCGGCTTTGTCTTCTGCTGTTAAGTTGGTTTCAGCTTCAATTGCTGCTTGAAGTTCAGTCAGTAATTCTTTAATTCCTGGTTTATTTGGTTCAGGAGAAACAGGTAACTGATTGATAGCATTGCTGACAGAACCGCTAATTTGTCCCAGATTAACAGTACTACCTGTCATGTTGTTCATTTCACCAGTATTAACAAAACTACCTGTCGCATTAATACCTTGGTTTTTGTTGTCAGTCATGGTTGTGTTCTCTCCACTTGCGATAATTGTTAGATTAGACAATAAATTACTAAGATTACTAGCTAAAGTCAGAGTGATTTCTTTAATATCCTGATTATGACGTATTTCTGCTTCTAGTAAAGCAGCTTGTTTTTGCGCTTCTAACCTTGCTTCATATGCGGACTCGAAATTGCGCTGAACTTTACCTTTGTCGGTTCCTTCTGGAACTTCCAACGTCAGCAAAACATCCTCACCTTTTTTCTCAATTGCTTGAATGGAATCAGGAGTAATTTCTGGATTTTCCTCCATTAATTTGCGGAAAGCTACAGTAAATGCTTCTGGATTAATACCGTTTCGCAGCAAAATCTGCACGGTGTTCATTATCTTCGTATATAGCTTGGCAAAATCTCCAGGTTTAAATTCTTTCTCTGGGTCGTGAGGACGACGTTCTCGATTACCTTTAGCATCTAGATACTCTAAGAGAAAAACATATCGACAATGGACTTTTTCTAGTTTTGTAGTCGAGTCAATATTCCATGCTTCCAGACAAGCACCAGTTAAATAAGGCCTGAGTAAAATCAGTACCAATTGCTTGAGATTTGGTGAGGTTTGCTCCCTCTAAACTTGCGTCCTGTAAGGTGGCTTCGCTGAGATCTGCTTCCTTGAGATTTGCCTCATTGAGATTTACTCCTGCAAGATTCGCTCCTTTGAGGTTTTCTCCTATATATGATTTTTTGTAGCCATTTCCACTGACTAACAAATTTCTGACAGAAGGCTTAGCTAAGATAGAATCACCAACTCTAGCAAGGTCAAGTTTTTGGGTTTCATACCAGCGAGTACGGGTGAGAATAGCACCTCTGAAATTTGTACTGTTGAGCGTTGCTTTGGTGAAGTTAGCATTAGTTAAATCAGCTCCCTGAAATGTTGTACCACCTATTGAGGCCAAACTGACTGCAAGGTTGTGAATCCAAGAAAACTTTTGATCTCCAAGCATTGCTCGCCAAGCAATGTAGTTTCCAAACAAAAGTACAATTACAGTTATAGCTACGGATGTATGTATTAATTCCCCTTTATTCAAAGCAATTGCCGAAACTAGAGCAATACTAAAAGTTCCAGCTATAGCAATAGGTACAGAATTGATCGTAATCATCGCTGTAGCTGTAGAGAGTGCTGTTCCTACATAACTACTTGCAATCAAAAAGTCTGCTGCTCCTCCCAAGAAAAATACAGCTACACTGGAAGTAACAAGTGAAGTAATATTATTGTAATTTTTCAAAACTGTGGCTGCAATTAAGCTGGGTATTAAGAGTAATATTGATGCTGTCAATCCTCTTACAAATCCTTGGCTAACACTATAAACAAGCAAAATAAATAAAGATAGAACAATGATTATACTAGAAAAATCTGAAAATTTAATAGACTCACTCTTGGGTAAATCGGGTAAAAGAGTAACAATAGAACCTGCCATTAATGAGGTAATTCCTGATAAGGCTGATACAAGTAGCGAAGCTAAAAACAATAAACTTGCCCATTGCTTTGGTAAGCCAGTTTTTATATAAGTAAAGTTAGCCTTTGTTAAGATAGCATTTGTAAAATTTGCGCCTTTAATAAAAGAGTGAGCAAAATTTGCACCAGTAAGATCCTGATCCTTAAAACACCTACCACATAAATTTTGCTCAGAAAAATCTTTACTCATCAAAGTACAGTTTCCAGTAATTAATTAGACAAAATTGCCAAAGTCGGAATTACCACCAATTCCCTATGCTAAGGGAGGAGGTTAGTAACGAGGGGTAAATTTAGATACCTCACCTTGATAAAGGGAGGGGTGGGGTCAGAGATATTTTTGCAAAATACCTCAATGAAATTTATATACAACTAAAGATGAAAAACCCGCTTCTTCTGTTCCCTATTTTCAAGAAAAGTCTATTTGATAAACTTCCTTAAGATTATTTTTGATTACAATTTTCTCTGCATTTTTTTTGCTCGTTTTGGTTGCTCCGTGACTCACAATCTTTTAGACAAAACCACTTTAAAAGTTCCTTAAGTTCATTGCTAAAATCATATGGTAGCTCAGCCAGCTTCATGACTTCCTCAGAATTATCGTCAAATTCTATAATCTCAAAATCCTTTTTGTTGTCCACTGCATTATGCATCGCTTGACTGAGGGTTACTACTGATTCCTCAGCAACATCCTCACTGTTGCAAACTGCAATTAAAGCTTTACTTGCTGCTTGGGCTTGTAAAACTGATTCAACCCAAATTTTGATTAATTCTTGTTTTTTAGGTGAGCAACTATTCCAACCAGGTAATAGTATTTTTTTCTTCATAGTTTTTGACTGTCTGTAGTGTAGGTAAATCGAGCTACTTAGCAACAAGCTCCCTATTAAACTGGTAAAAAGATGATAGAGGACTGAAACAAAGATAGCTACAGTCATAGCACAGGAGTTTCTGTAATGCCTAGATATTTCTCTCTTTGAATTCTTCAATCCCTTAGTCTATTTACGAAATTGTTACGTTTGACTTATTAGAACTTACCCAACCTATATTCTGCTTGCAAACGGTCATACTCTACATACAAAAGAATCTGACTCATGAGAGTTTACCAGCTTTATATTCTGCCTCTAGCCGATCTGCTTCCGCTTCTTGGAATGCCAAATCTGCCTCAATTTCATCTTTGTTAGCGTGATAGTATGCTAAAGCTGCATAAACCTGTGCTAGAGTCAAAAACTCAAACTCCTCAACAATCTCCTCTGGCTTCATACCCTGTTTGTACAGAACAGCAATTGCTTGAACAGAAACTCTCCTTCCCGCAATGCGTGGACGACCTCCACAGGTTCCGGGAGTACTAACAATCAGCGTCCCAATATCAATAACAGTTAACATATTCACCTCTTATAAAACTCATATTTCATTAGACCTCTTGCAAAAGTCGTAATGTATCTGTAGGGGCGAAGCATTCGTGCCTAGATTTACGCCACTTTTGAGTAAATTATTACACGAATGCTTCGCCCTTCTAGGATTTATGCAAGAGGTCTATTGTACGGTGACAACTCTGATGTACTCAATGGCCACATATTTTGTGTAGTCTCCTTGTCAAAGCAGCCACGAAACTCAATCAGTGGTGTCCTCTTATAATTTCAGAAGCGTGCAATAATAATCCCTCTGTCTTTCGACAATCGCTTCTGTATGGTTCAAGTACCCAAATCTACCGACGACTTAGCTGCTATCCTTGAGCAACCAGTCGATCTCGACTTCCAGCTACCCGATCCAGACGATGAGGAAATGCTGGAGTATGACTTCCAAAACATAGTCGATAATGCCTGGTTAGTATGCGATCGCTTTGATTTACAAACCGAAATCTGGCGAGGACGGATTTTGCGGGTAGTTCGCGACAGGGAGAAAAAAGGGGGAGACGGAAGGGGTACAGGTTTTTTAAACTGGCTGAAAAGCAGAGAAATCAGCAAAAGTCAGGCTTATTCTTTGATTGAATTAGCAAATAGCGCCGATACACTTTTAGCTGAAGGAAAACTTGACCCAGATGCAATCAGAAACTTCAGCAAACGTGCCTTTGTGGAAACAGCCAAATCTTCCCCAGAAGTCCAACAAATGGTCACCGAAGCAGCACAAAAGGGCGATCGCATTACTCGTCGGGAAGTGAAGCAACTTGCTGATGAATGGACTGCGATGTCTTCAGAATTACTGCCAGAAGAAGTGAAGGAAAAAGCGGCTGCTGGTACAATGCCCTGCACGTTACTTAGCACCGCTGGTAAAAGAGATGGAAAAGTTACCAGAATCTCATCTCACAGCTTTACAAGATGCAGTTGCAGAAAACCCCGATGTGGAAACAGTAAAACAAGTCACATCAGACGCTCGTTACTTATCAAAATACCTCGATGCGGCTGCACAAGTTCAAGTCATCAATCAGTCAAATTTAGATATGGAAATGGCGCTAACTGAAGCCATCCGTCTCGATTGTTTAAATACTGCTGCTGATTTAGTTAAACAAGCTTCTCAGTTAGAACAAACTGTTGGGAAACTCTATACAACTTGGAAACGTTTAGGTAGTTTATCTGACAGATTGTATGTAGATACTGGTGCGAGTACACCGCATTTACGCTCTCTTTTAGGTTGTGTAGAACGTCTGTCTGGAGAGGTGATAGAAGTAGCTTTAGATGATACAGGTGAACAGATAATTCGTCTGAAAGTAATGATGGATTCTAATTCTTAGTTGTTGGTTGTTGGTTGTTGGTTGTTTGTTGTTTGTGTAGGGGCGTAGCATTTGCGCCCAAATATTGGGGAATAACCGACAATTTAACAACGCAAATGCTACGCCCTTCTTAGCTTATTACTAAAATTGCAAATTTGTATCGTTGGCAACAGACTGTCGGCAGTTTTTAGAATATGTGACTCCAAGGAAGTCAGGCAAAAATAACCAAGGGTTGTAGTATCACAACAGCAGCCATAACCAGCAAAACCACCATCAGGAATATCCCAAATTACCAAGGGCGGTTTTTATGATGTATTTTAAGCATTTCTACTGATTTAACTTTATGCTTGAAATATCTAATGGCAGATTCTCTGTCTAGGGAACTATTGCCTAACAACCAGCAAAGTATAAGATGGCTGGTTATGTCCAAATTAAATGTTTTGACTCTCACCCTTAAGGGATCAAGTCAAACAACGTTGTCGAAGCATACTCATGCAAACAGGAAACAATCGACTTATGCCGCAGATTGCAGTCACCCCAGAACTCGATTTCACCAGTGAAACCTACAAAGACGCCTATAGCCGCATTAACGCGATTGTGATTGAAGGTGAACAAGAGGCTCACGATAATTACATTACACTGGCCGAAATGTTGTCAGACCAAAAAGATGAACTGATTCGTCTCTCAAAAATGGAGAATCGCCACATGAAAGGTTTTCAGGCCTGTGGCAAAAATCTCAATGTAACTCCAGACATGGAATTTGCCCGTAATTACTTTAGTGGTCTGCATGGGAACTTCCAGAAAGCAGCAGCTACAGGTAACGTTGTCACTTGCTTGCTAATTCAATCACTAATTATCGAGTGTTTCGCGATCGCCGCTTACGGTATTTATATCGAAGTTGCTGATCCTTTTGCCAAAAAAATCACCGAAGGTGTCATTAAAGAAGAGTATATGCACCTCAATTTTGGCGAAGTTTGGCTAAAAGAACACTTTGAAGAGTCAAAAGCCGAACTAGAAGCAGCCAATCGCGAGAATTTGCCGATTGTCTGGCGGATGCTGAACCAAGTTGCAGATGATGCTCACATCTTAGCAATGGAAAAAGAAGCTCTCGTCGAAGACTTCATGATTGCCTATGGCGAAGCCTTGAGCAACATTGGTTTTACAACTCGTGACATTATGAGAATGTCTGCCTATGGACTGACCGCTGCTTAGCATAAATATAACTTAAGTGTAAATCGCTTAAGAGACTGCGGTGGTATAAGGGGGGTAATTGCTTAACTCCTAGTTTTTAGGAATAAACAAATGAAAGCATTATTGCTATACCCCCGCTTCCCCCAAACCTTCTGGTCATATGATCGGTTTATGGAAATGGCTGGACTGAAAGCGTTTATTCCACCATTGGGAATCCTGACAGTAGCCTCATTATTGCCAGAAGATTGGGAAATTCGGTTTCACGACCGGAATGTAAACGAGGAAACAGATGCTGATTGGGAATGGTGCGACATCGTAATTCTCTCTGCCATGTTGGCACAGAAACCCGACTTTCTCGCCCAAATTCAAAAAGCGGTGCAATTAGGTAAAAAAGTAGCCGTGGGTGGGCCTTATCCCACCTCAGTTCCAGAACCAGCGCTCAAGGCTGGTGCCAATTACCTGATACTGGATGAAGGGGAACTTACAGTACCGCAATTTTTAGAAGCATTAAGCAAAGGGGAAAATCAAGGTATCTTTCGCGCTGACGAGAAACCAGATGTCAGCAAAAGTCCTATGCCTCGCTTTGACCTTTTGAAGCGGGATGCTTACTTAATGATGGCAATTCAATTTTCCCGTGGTTGTCCCTTCAACTGCGAATTTTGCGACATTATTAATCTTTATGGTCGCAAACCACGGACAAAAGAACCAAGTCAGACTTTAGCAGAACTGCAAAAACTTTACGACTTAGGTTGGCGTGGGTCTGTTTTAGTAGTGGATGATAATTTCATCGGCAATCAGCGCAATGTGAAACTGATGCTGCGAGAATTAATTCCTTGGATGCAGGAGAAGAAGTATCCCTTCACCTTCCTGACCGAAGCTTCCATGAATTTGGCAGAAGATGCCGAAATGCTAGACTTGATGGCGCAAGCTGGTTTTTATGGCGTTTTTCTCGGCATTGAAACCCCAGATCAAGATAGTTTGAAAGTAACCCGCAAACTTCAGAATACCCGCAATCCCTTGGTCGAAGCCTGCGATAAAATTAACAAAGCTGGGTTGCTGATTTATGCAGGATTTATCCTAGGATTTGATGGAGAAAAAGCAGGTGCAGGCGATCGCATTCAAGCCTTTGTTGAAGCAACCAGCATTCCTCAACCGATGCTAGGCGTTTTGCAAGCTATACCAAATACCGCTCTTTGGGACAGATTAAAACAAGAACAGCGATTAATAGAAGGCTTTGGAGGGGTTGAGATCGGAGACCAGAATTCCTTGATGAACTTTCAGCCTACTCGTCCAATGAGTGAAGTAGCCAGGGAGTATCTCAATGCAATCTGGACAATGTACGAACCCAAAAACTATCTCAGACGTTGTTTTCAACAATGCCTGAATATCACATCTAATCCCAACCTAGAGCAGAATATGTACTTTCCTCCAGGAAAGGGAATGCGACTCGTCGCTCAATTAATATGGCATCAAGGCATACGACGGTCTGAAATTCGCGCCCAATTTTGGCAACAGCTTTGGGATATCATGCGGCATAAGCCCCAATTCCTGAATATGTATTTGGGGTTATGTGCCGCCGGTGAGCATTTCTGGGAGTATCGGGCTTTAGCAAGATCACGGATTACCGAGCAATTAGGTTATGATCCACTTACAGAAATAGCCTTACCCGAACAAGAAGCGGTACTAATCCCAGCTTCTACCTGAGAGTGCATAGCAAACCTTTAAAACCCAAGAGATTGAATTTATAGTCTTTTTTCAGCAAGCCGCTCTTATGGGCGGCAAATTTTTGTGATAATTTGTAGAGTCCTTAACTATTCTTCATCCCTCATCCCCATTCCCGCCTGATTAGCAGGTATCACAGCGAGCAATTCATGTTTGGTCTCATAGGTCACCTTACCAGTTTGGAACACGCTCAAGCAGTCGCTAAAGAGCTAGGCTACCCAGAATATGCCGATCAAGGGCTAGATTTTTGGTGCAGTGCCCCGCCCCAAATCGTTGATACGATTAAGGTCACAAGCATCACAGGTCAGCAAATTGAAGGTCGGTATGTAGAATCCTGCTTTCTACCAGAAATGCTCGCCAATCGCCGCATCAAGGCGGCAGTGCGTAAAATCCTGAACGCCATGGCTCATGCCCAAAAAAATGGCATCAATATCACTGCTTTGGGGGGATTTTCCTCAATTATCTTTGAAGAGTTCAACCTGCACCAAAGCAAGCAGGTGCGCAATATTAAGTTAGAGTTTGAACGCTTCACCACCGGCAACACCCACACGGCTTATATTCTTTCCCGCCAAGTAGAACAAGCTTCTCAAAAGCTGGGAATTGAATTATCAAAAGCTACGGTTGCAGTTTGTGGGGCAACGGGGGATATTGGTAGTGCTGTCTGCCGTTGGCTAGATGCTCGTAGCGATGTAGCGGAACTTTTGCTAATTGCCAGGAATCAAGAGCGATTACAGGCCCTGCAAGCAGAACTCGGTCGCGGCAAAATTATGGGACTGGAAGAAGCACTACCCCAAGCTGATATTGTGGTTTGGGTTGCCAGTATGCCCAAGGGTGTGGAAATAGATTTCTCAAATTTGAAACAACCCTGTCTGCTAATTGATGGCGGCTACCCAAAAAACATGGCAAGCAAGATTCAGCATCCGGGCGTCTACGTCCTCAATGGCGGCATTGTAGAACATTCCCTGGATATTGACTGGAAAATTATGCAAATCGTCAATATGGATGTCCCTGGCCGTCAGTTATTTGCCTGTTTTGCTGAGTCAATGCTACTGGAATTTGAAAACTGGTACACTAACTTTTCTTGGGGACGCAATCAGATTACCGTAGAAAAGATGGATCAAATTGGACAGGTGTCAGTAAAACACGGCTTTAGACCGTTGTTGAGCTTTTAGTCATTAGTTGCTTTTTGTAGGACAGGCGTCCAGCCTGTCACAAGTGTTTGTCAACAATAAACAACCAACAACAAACAACCAAAAACAAATAACCACTGACCACCGACAAGCTATGAGCACTGAACACAGACCCTTTCTTCTCGACTTTGAAAAGCCGCTTTGTGAGTTAGAAACGCGAATTAACCAAATTCGCGAACTTGCAGAGGAAAATAACGTCGATGTTTCTGAACAAATCCGCCAACTAGAGGCACGTGCGGTGCAATTGCGTCAGGAAATCTTCAGCGGTTTATCTCCGGGCCAGCGCCTACAACTGGCGCGTCATCCCAGACGTCCCAGTACTCTCGATTACATTCAGGCGATTAGTGATGAATGGATGGAGTTGCATGGCGATCGCTCTGGTGCTGATGACCCGGCTTTAGTTGGTGGTGTCGGACGTTTGGCTGGTCGTCCGGTGGTGATGTTAGGTCATCAAAAAGGTCGGGATACTAAGGACAATATTGCTCGTAACTTTGGACAGCCTGCTCCTGGTGGCTACCGTAAGGCGATGCGGCTGATGGAGCACGCTAATCAGTTTGGTATGCCAATTTTAACTTTTATCGACACTCCAGGGGCTTGGGCGGGTGTTAAGGCGGAAGAATTGGGTCAGGGAGAAGCGATCGCCTACAATCTCCGGGAAATGTTTCGCTTGGATGTGCCAATTATCTGTATGGTGATTGGTGAAGGTGGTTCCGGTGGCGCTTTGGGAATTGGTGTAGGCGATCGCCTTTTGATGTTTGAACACTCAGTTTACACAGTCGCTACCCCTGAAGCTTGTGCTGCAATTCTGTGGCGAGATGCGGCCAAAGCGCCCCAGGCTGCTTCTGCTTTAAGAATCACAGCGGGCGACCTGAAAGATTTAGGGATTCTTGACCAAATTTTGCCGGAACCTCCCGGTGGTGCGCATTCTGACCCCCTAGAAGCAGCTTCTATCCTCAAGGAAGCATTGTTACAGAACTTGGAAATGCTGACTAAGTTTAGCAGTCAACAGCGCCGGGATTTACGTTATCAAAAGTTCCGCAGTATAGGTGTTTTTACGGAGGCTTCTGCTTGACAAAATAAGACATTTATGAGTGCGATAGAAAAATTTTTGTTGTGTTTAAACTCATTCATAACTAACAACAAAAATCAAACTCATTGTTGTCAAAAAACTTAACCAGGCTAACTATGACTAATGCTTCTTCCAACGGTTACAATCGCTCTGAATCTGCCTTAGATCCCGACCTGATTAATGCTGTAAGCAATCTGGAAACACGACCCGACCGCAACACCCACAATGGTCGGCAACCAGATCTACAGCAACCTGCGGAAGACATGGATGAAGAAATGATGAAAGCAGTGCGGACAATACTGTTGGGCGTTGGCGAAGACCCAGAACGTGAGGGACTCCAGAAGACTCCTAAGCGAGTAGCAGAGGCGATGCGATTTTTAACCAGTGGCTACCATCAATCCCTGGAAGAATTAGCCAATGGCGCAATCTTTGATGAAGGATACAATGAAATGGTTCTTGTCCGAGATATCAATTTCTTTAGCCTTTGCGAACATCATATGTTGCCATTTATGGGCAAGGCTCATGTTGCTTATATTCCTAACCAAAAAGTTGTAGGACTGAGTAAACTTGCTCGTGTGGTTGAGATGTATTCACGGCGCTTGCAAGTTCAAGAACGTTTAACCCGTCAAATTGCCGAAGCAGTTCAAACTATCTTAGAACCCAAGGGTGTAGCTGTGGTGATGGAAGCTACTCATATGTGCATGGTAATGCGCGGTGTCCAAAAACCAGGTTCTTGGACAGTCACCAGTGCGATGGTTGGTGTTTTCCAAGAAGACCAAAAAACTCGTGAGGAATACCTCAACCTGATTCGCCATCAAGCGAATTTCTTTTAGGTCGGGTTAGGGGTGATCAGCTTCGTTGCTGCGCTTTGCGCAATCGCACTGAAAGATTGCCCTTAATTCTTTAAAGCCGATGATGAGATTTGAACTCACGACCGTTCGATTACGAATCGAATGCTCTACCACTGAGCTACATCGGCAGGGACAAACCATTATAACACAATTTATCAACCACAGGCAAATCTATATTGCTCAAACTGTAAGCGATTCTCACTTACCATTAATTTATAGGCAAAATCAAAAACTAATGGCGGCTCAAAAAAATCGTAATTCTAATTCTCAAAGCAACCCAAGACAGCTTAGCCCTGAAAAATATGCGAGATTAAAAGCAGAAGCAAAAGCTCCCTACCGAGGCTTAAGAAAATTTATCTACTTTACTTGCGGCGCCTCTGGCTTAATCGGAGCATTTATCTTTTTAGCACAATTAGCCGCTGGCAATGAAGTCGCTACAGCCCTACCAAACTTAGCTGTGCAAATGGGTGTTATTGGCTTAGTGGTTTTTCTATTTCGCTTAGAAAATAAGGCAGAACGTAAGCCTTAAGCCATTAGTCCCGACGACTTAAGTCGCGGCTACACAAACTAAGTCCGCCGGTGCGGACTAAAACAACAAAAGCCTGCGTTCGGCAGGCTTAGTTTCTGTGGCCCCCACCCTTGAGGGTGTGGGCTACTCAAGAAGGACTAATTAAACTTCATCCTCATAAATTTCTTCTTCCTCAACCTCAACAGGAGTAACAGAATTAGCTTGAACAACAGCGCCCATATCTAACTGTTCGCGCACCTGCTGATCAATTTTTTCGCTAAATTCTGGCTTATCTTCCATATACTTGATCGTGTTGTCGCGACCTTGACCGATATTATCGCCGTTGTAGCTGTACCAAGCACCCTTACGAGTAATTACGCCCGTTTGTTCAGCTAAGTCAACCAGACAACCTAAGCGAGAAATACCATGTCCAAAAATAATGTCAAACTCCGCAATTCGGAAAGGAGGCGCAATCTTATTTTTTGCCACCTTAACTTTGACACGAATACCATATTCGCCTTCGCTACCCTTTTTGAGAGTTTGAATGCGACGAATATCCAGACGAACCGAAGCATAGAACTTGAGGGCGTTACCACCAGTTGTCACCTCTGGAGAACCGTAAGTGACGCCAATTTTTTGCCGTAATTGGTTGAGGAAAATTACACTACAGCCAGACTTCCCGATATTCCCGGCTACTTTACGTAGCGCTTTACTCATCAGACGGGCCTGTAAACCAACTTGGTTATCGCCCATTTCGCCTTCAATTTCAGCGCGAGGAACCAATGCGGCCACAGAGTCGATTACAACGATATCCACAGCGGACGATCGCACTAATTGATCTACAATTTCTAGGGCTGCCTCACCGTTGTCAGGTTGGGAAACTAAGAGGTTAGCAATATCAACGCCCAAAGCAGCAGAATATGCGGGGTCAAGGGCGTGTTCAGCATCCACATAAGCCGCAACGCCGCCTTTTTTCTGTACTTCTGCTACTGCATGTAAGGCTAGCGTGGTTTTACCAGCGCTTTCCGGGCCATAAATCTCAATAATGCGCCCTTTCGGCAAGCCACCGCCTAAAGCTAAATCCAGCGTAATTGCCCCGCTGGAGATGGTTTCCACCTTCATGCGGGTGGCATCTCCCAAGCGCATGATGGAACCTTTACCAAAGCTGCGCTCAATTTGGCTTAGCACCAAATTTAGGGCTTTTTCCTTCTCGGGACTGTTTGTGATTTGGGTAGCCATTTATGCCTCAAGAACTTTATTGGGGTGTGGGGACTCACAAGTCAACTGTTCTCTATTTTAACGCTCCTGACCTAGAGCGTTGAAGGTTTAGTCATCTTGTCCGAAAAGCCTAAAAGCCTTGAATAACAAGCATTTTGGTCAATAAAAACCCCAAGCTCTCAGCTTTTTCTATTATGTAGATATATTATGTTTTATCATCCTCATCGGCTCGGTTCGCAGCCGTCCAATCGCTTTGGCTAAGCGCCTGCTATCCTCTCCAAGTGCTGCAAAAGATACTTTGTCTTGGCTCAAACAAGGCTAAGCTCTCAAAGCACCTCCCTGCCTGAATCATCTTAAGTAATTTCCTCATTTGGCAAGTATCAAAAATGACATTCAATTTTTCTGATTCACTGATGTCAGATGCGGCGATATCTGTAGCTGGATTAACAGACTACATTCAAGAGTTGTTAGAGGAGAATCAGCAACTGCGTCAGGTTTGGGTGATTGGGGAAGTCTCTAGTGCCCACAAGCATCGCAGTGGGATGTTTTTCACACTCCAAGACCCCGATTCTCTTTCCTCAATTCGCTGTGTGGTCTGGACATCGCAGCTAAGTAAGCTAGCGCAAGTGCCGATTTCGGGGGAACAGCTAATTATTTTGGGGAGTATTCGGGTTTATCCGCAACGGGGAGAATATCAACTAAGTGTATGGCAAGCTTTGCCAGCGGGTGAGGGTTTGCAGGCTTTGCGCATTCGTCAGCTACGCAACCGCTTGGAAGCTGAAGGGTTATTTGATGCAGAACGTAAGCGATCGCTCCCAACTCATCCTCAAATTATCGCGATCGTTACCTCACCGCAAGCCGCTGCTTGGGGTGATATTCAACGTACCCTCAAGCATCGCTATCCTGGTTTACAGGTCTTGTTATCACCTGCCCAAGTTCAGGGCGAAATTGCCCCAGCATCGATTGTGACAGCCATTAAGCGGGTTGAACGGGATGGGAGAGCACAATTGTTGATTTTATCTCGTGGGGGTGGAGCATCGGAGGATTTGGCTTGCTTTAATGATGAACGAGTAGTTAGGGCGATCGCCGATTGTTCCATTCCTGTACTAACTGGTATCGGTCATCAACGAGATGAATCTTTGGCTGATTTGGTTGCTGATGTTTGTGCACACACTCCCACTGCTGCAGCAGAAATAGCTGTTCCTGAACTTATTAGTTTATACAACGAACATCAACAGCGAAAACTTGCTCTCACTCAAACTGTAAATGCAGTTTTAGAAACATCTGGTAAGCGATTACAAGGTCTGCAAGAAAGATTGCAGAGGTTACCTTTGAATCGACAATTAAAGCAGGAAAAACAAGAGATTACAAAATTGCGTCAGCAATTAGTTCAAGTTACAGCGAGGCGTTTTAAACAAGCAACGCAGCAGTGTGATTTTTTACAGGAAAAATTAGCGACACTTGACCCTGAAAATGTGTTGAAACGAGGCTATGCTTTGGTGCGTTTGCAGGATGGAAGTATTGCTCGTTCGACTGCGAATTTAGTAGTTGGGCAGGAATTAAAAATACAGTTAGGTGAGGGGGAAGCTAAGGTAAAAAGTTACGGAGATTGTTGAGGAAAACAGAAAATAATATCTATACAAGAATAGAGTTTATAAAATAATGTAGTAAAATCTCAAAATGAGGTTCGGTAGAAGTTTTGAGCGGTAGAGGAGAGAATAAGGATATAGTTGAGGTACTTTCTCCTTTGAGATTTGGGATTGATTTTTCTTGATTGAGGATAGAGCAATGACTCAAGCAACTGATAAGGAAAAAACGATTTTCGAGCAAATCAGAAGTTTAACTTTACAACAACAGCAGGAGGTATTAGATTTTATTGAATTTTTGCAGTTTAAAGCAAGAAAACCTGAGATAGAGGAGGATAAGAAAGAACCTATTTCTGCTTATGAGGCAGCAAAAGAGTTTGCTGGATGTGTTGATGGTGGCCCTGGCGACCTTTCAACGAATAAAAAGTATTTAGAAGGAATAGGTAGTGCATGAAACAAAACGTACTACTAGATACGGGACCTCTAGTAGCATTCGTTAACAAGCGGGAAAAGTTTCATGAGTGGGCTTTAAATCAATGGAAAATAGTTAATCCTCCATATTACAAATACATACAGAATGTAGCAAACTTTATCACAGTGTAGAAGTTTATGCCTGAAGAAAATTTTGAGATTGTACAGTTATGACCACGCTCAATATTTCGCTTCCTGAGACAATTCAAACGTTTGTCGAGCAACAAGTCGCTAAGGGAGGTTACAGCAATGAATCGGAATACATCTTGCACTTGATTCTCCAAGAACAAGCTAAAGCTGCACGAGTTGAGGCATTATTAGTGGAAGGTTTGGATAGTGGCGAACCCATAGAAGTGACAGATGATTGGTGGGAGCAAAAACGCACTCAGTTAATGCAAGGATTTCAACAGCCACAGGAATGACCAAACGCATCGTCATCACGCCAAGAGCAAGCAAAGATATAGACGAAAACTTTGCTTACATTGCTCAGAACAACTCGGATGCAGCATTGCGATTTTTTGACGCAGTACGTCAGACGTTTGCTAAATTAGCCCAAATGTCAGGGATGGGTCGCTTTTATCCAGTAACTAATCCCCGTTTAGAAGGTTTGCGGAAGTGGTCAGTTAAGGGATTTGAGAAGCATCTGATTTTTTATTTATCTTTAGATGATTACATTGAAATAGTGCGAATTCTTCACGCCGCACGGGATATTGAAGCGATTTTAGAACAAGATGAAGGCAAATAAATACGGCTAGTGAGGCGATCGCGTTTGTAAATCGACAGGAGCTTTTAACCAAATTTTTCTCGGTCAAGCAATAATGCGACGATATCGCGCTTGTACCCCCATATGAATTCCGTAAGCAATCAGACCTAGCGCCACAATTGCTAATAGCCAGGGGCCAGAAGATTGTTGTGCTAAGGTTTGTAGTGCCCCATCCAGTCCGCGTACTTCACTAGCATCAGACTGACGCGCTGCTTCAATGAGGAAGAAACCGATGATTACAAAAACAATTCCTCGTGCTGCTAATCCAAATCTTCCCATGCGAGTGGCCCAAGTTTCTTCAGTAGGAGTCATCTCCTGTAACTTCATCTGTTTGCGGAATTTTGCTTTGTAAGCTTTGTAAAATTGATAGAAACCAAGACCAATAACAAATGCTCCCAAAAGTCCTACTAACCATTGACCAAATGGTTGAGAAAGTAGGAATGCTGTCCAGTCTTGTTGTGAATTGCTAGAGCTTTCACTACTACCTGAACCTATGATTAACCCAATGGCGCTAAGTGCTAAACTAAAATAAATTAAGGCAGTAATTCCGTAACCTATGCGCCTTGCTAAACTTTTAGCATCATCGTTTTTATGTTCGGGGTCTTTAATAGCTTGTACAATCAGCCAAACCACATAACCAAATAGACCAAACGCCACTAAAGCTAACAAGAATTTGCCATAAGGTTGCGCTGCAATTGTACCAAGAGCGCCTCTTGTATCAGTGGTTTTTCCACCTGTTCCAAATGCTGCTTGTACAGCTAAGATTCCTACAATTGCGTAGACAATTCCCTTAGCCGCATATCCAAAACGCGCCAGTTTTTCTACCCACATATTTTTCCTAAAAGCCGTCGCGCAACCAACTATATATAGCAGTCCTAAATGATTTTTGAAGGAGAGATACCCGACTTATCTAAGAAGTCAGGTATCTGAACCGTTGGGAGATCACAACTCAAATAGATGCTATTTGGTTGACGGTTTTGCTTTGTGCTTAATGTTATATAAGTAAAAAATAGCTACACCTGAAAATAGATACATCTATCCTGGTGCTTAAATTTTTGCAGTAAGATCTCAATTCTGCCTTTTGATAGTGTTCTACTACTAAAGAGGTAGTTTAAGCTGAAATCTGTTAGTCATCAGTTTGTAGTTAAGACTTATGAGTCCTGAGACACCGAATTTATCTACCGACCAAGAAAATACCGAAGACCAATCAGAAACTGATCTGGACTCTGTTCTCAAAGATGCTGTAGATCCACGGGATTTAGTAACGAAACGTGGTGACATTGGAGATCCAAATGAACTACTCACTAACCCTGCGGTGACTCCTCAAATGCTTGATGACCGCAGAGATTTGAGAGATGATTTAAGAAGAGATTGATACCTTAAACTTAATATGATTAAACAGAAGCGTGGCTCTAGTTTAAAGCAATCTGACACTGCCTTATCCCAAAGCTGGAACTATGAAACAAGTGTTGCTCAAGTAGAAACCATCATTGAGCAAATAGAAGGGGGTAAACTGGAACTTGCAGAGGTTGTTGACCAATTCGCAATTGCCGTAGAACAACTACGACAATGCGAAAAATTTATCAGTACCAAACAACAGCAAATGGATTTGTTAATTGAAACTCTGGAAGATGACGCAGATTCCTTTTAACTGCTTCTTTAACCAATGCGTTGAATTCCTGCGTGTTCAAAAAATGCAAACCAATTTTGATTAAAGCCCTTAATTTCAATATCTTTGAGGTTGAATTTCACATGACTTCTGTCAACAATTAATTTAACAGTGTTATTGGCATCTGGTCTGTTGGTCGCCAGCGGTAGTTCTGTACCTGCTGGTATTGATTGTTTGGCATTATCATTAAGTAATTTACCGTCAACTGGAGTTCGCTTGATGATGGTGTCTACGTTAAAGACCATTTTCAGGAAAGCCCCTTGAGCCGGTATAGTTTGCTTATCAACGATAATTTTTACTACACTTTTTTCTGTTTGCTTGGAGACAACACTAGCAACACTTTGTACTGGAACCAAGGGTTGATCAGCGATTTCGACGTGTTCGGAAAAAATATACCAAGTAGTAAAGCCCTTCAATTGCAGGGACTTTAAACCAATTTTGTAATGCTTGGTGTTATCAGGCCCACCATAAGACTGAAGCACGAGACAAGTACCCGCAGGAATATTCTGACGCATATTGCTAGGTAATTGGCTGGCTTGTTCTGTCGATTGTTTGAGAACTGTGTCTTGTAAAAAGAGAATTCTGACTGGGTTTGCCATGATTTCAGGTTCTTGTATAACTTAGAAAAGTTTAACGAAGCAAAATTTGCCCGACAATTTGTAATTTTAAAAGATAAATTATCAGTTACAGGAAAACTTTTTTAAGTTTTAAGTTTTAATTGTTAATGGGATTTAACTAATGCTGCCACGCTTGCGAGTTTCCTTATAGGATATCCCGACATTTCTTAAGCCGACACGAATCATTTGTTGTTCTAAGAGGGTAAAAAAACGCAGGCGATCGCCTCCTCTTACCACTGCTTGATTATGCGCTTCTGCAAGGGCGACTGGATAGCCATAACCTTTGTGAACTTGTGCCAACATTAAACTAAGGGCTTGATTAAGTAAGGTGGAATTTTCTGCGACCCATTGGGGTACTTCCACACGAGCAATTTCTGTACCAACATTGACATAGCAGAAGTAAATGCGATGATCTGCGTACAAGTCAAGAATCCGCATGGAACTGCGATAGAGGGGGCTACGTTGGCCCGGTTGTAGGAAGGTCGCCCACATCGCTGCATCTCGCAATGGTTCAGCCACCTGACAGGGAAACTTGTCAACTAAACTAGCACAATGAGTCATGCAGTCTGGTGTAGGGTGAGGACAAGCTTGCAATCGCAGGAAGTTAATCGCTTCCACGCTACGAGAAGCGCTGAGGTAGCCGATTAGGGGAACATTGACGGAACGTAGCTGATTCCAGGATTCTAGAATTGGGAGCAAAATGTGATCGCGTGCCTCCCCTGGTAACGAGTCTAGAAACCAGTAAATCAGCGAACCATCCACCATCGCTAGATTTGGTGTATCTAGGTGAGGGCCTGGTGGATTCACCCAACGACAAGCCATTTCAGCTAAACAGGTAGCTTCTGAAACCGTGCGTCGGTATCCCATCCACTCTTCGGTTTTAATTCCCCACTGACGAGACACATACAAATCTTCAGGTCGGTAAAATACTTCTGGCAAGCTATCCAACAGTGGGTACAAACTTTGTCCATAGTGCAACATTACCCTACCGATGTTGATTAGGTAGCAGTAGGCGATTTCGTGGTGAGAAGGTGCCATCTGAGAACCATCTGTCGCAAAGACGGTGTGGCTTTCTGGGGGAGGATTGATCTCAATACGAGTATCTAGGGGTTCGACTGGTGTTGCTGTAGCAAACGTCATGCGATCGCGCCATTGTTTTTGTTTCTTGACAAGTTCTGCCTGTTGTGAATTTGCTTCCATCAGCAATTGTTGGGCAAGTTCTAGGCGTTGACGTGTTGCTGCAGCTTCGATTTTCAGATGTTGGCTAATACCAGGAATTTGTTTGGCAAGTTTTGTTAAATCTAGCATTTGTTGTTGGTTGTTGGTTGTTGGTTGTTAGTTAACTTTCAAGATTAAAAATGTTGAGCAAGAAGTTACAGTAGGGGCGGGTTTAGGGGTTTAATTTAGCCATACACCAATAACTTCACATCAAAACCCGCCCTCTTATACTTTCAAGATTAAAAATGTTGAGCAAGAAGTTACAGTAGGGGCGGGTTTAGGGGTTTAATTTAGCCATACACCAATAACTTCACATCAAAACCCGCCCTCTTATACTTTCAAGATTAAAAATGTTGAGCAAGAAGTTACAGTAGGGGCGGGTTTAGGGGTTTAATTTAGCCATACACCAATAACTTCACATCAAAACCCGCCCTCTTATACTACAAACAACAAATAACTAATTCTACCAAGCTGAAAAATCGTCAACAAACCTGGACAGAGACAACAACTGAATTCTTGGGTGATTAAAAACTGATTCTTGCTGAGATTTGGTATTGTAACCCCAATCTGCTAGATAAAGTCTGACATTTTCCAGGTCACTTTGTTCTTGCACTGATTGTAAGGTTTTCAATCGATCTTCCACAAACCAGAGGCTTGCATTTTCAGATGAAATTGTCTCGATTAATTGGCGTAATGTTTGGTGTTTTGGGCGCTTACATTCTTTCCCAATAATTCTGTCTTCAGGTAATTGGATAGCTTGTTGCTGCAATAACTGTTTGACGAAGCGACCTTCTTTTGTGGTGACAATAAATAGCTGTGGTGATGTTTGCGGTGAGGATAGTATCCTCTGAATCCGTTCAATTACACCTGGATAGAAGCGGTGCAAACCCAGCCAACTATCTAAGTCTGTTTTAATCCATTCATCTCGGATAGCGTCTAGTTTTTTACCGATATCTGCTGCATCCAAATTTTCTGATGAAATCACTTGATTAGCAACACTTGACCAATCTTGTAAGATATTTTCTGCTGAAGTTCCCAGTAGCAGTACTCTCAGCAAAACTGGCATTTCCCAGCCTACTTCAACTACTGGACGTAAGCGATAAAAACTAGGTGCTAAGTCATCTGGAGGTGTCTGGTTTTCAGGTTTCCAGATTTGACAATAAGTGCGCCAAGAAGTCTGAAAATACTCAAGCATTCCATCACAAAGAACACCGTCGAAATCAAGAGCAAGAATTGTAGGTGAGTCAGCAAGCATAGTTGTTAGTTGTTAGTTGTTAGTTGTTTGTTGTTAGTTGTTTGTTGTTTGTTATTTATTGTGTAGGGGCGTAGCCTTTGCGCCCAAATATTTGGCTATTACCAACAAGATTACAACGCAAATGCTACGCCCTCCCTGCTGTCCTTATATTTGGCTATTACCGACAAGATTAAAACGCAAATGCTACGCCCTTCCTATTAGTTGTCCCATGACCCATTACCTATTACCTATTACCCATGTCCCATGACCAATTACCCATTACCCAATCCCCATAATATTAAACTTCACAATTCATCCAAGGAATCGTAACTGTAACTTGTGTACCGACATCCACTTCACTTTTTAGCGAAATTTTTCCTCCCTGTAAATCCAGACACTTTTTGACAACAGTGAGTCCTAATCCCTTTCCAGAAATATTGCCAACATTGCTACCTCGCTGGAACGGTTCAAATAAGCGGGGTAAATCCTCTAGCGGAATACCAATACCTTCGTCACAAAATTGGAAAATCGTTTCAAATTGAGTGCAAACTACGGTAACGTTAACATTTTTTCCCGGAGCTGAATACTTCAGTGCATTCGAGAGGAGATTGTCGAGAATTGATTTAATAATTTTTTCGTCTAAGCAAACCTCTTGGCATTGTCCTTGACTGACAAAGGTAATGGGATTTTTATGATTATAAATAAGTTGCGCTTCTTGAATCAAATATTTGCATATTGTTTCTAGGTTGCAATCTTTGGGATTAAACTCTAGCTTTTTTGTATCGGCCCGATTAATTGTTAAAATATCCTCTAATAAATGAGTCATTTGTTTAGTACAACCTTGAATACGCTGAAGATTTTTAATAATTTTTTCTTCAGGCCAGCGGTAATAGGATTGTGCTAGGGATTGGGCAGAAAGTAAAATCGTGCTTAGAGGAGTGCGAAATTCATGAGATGCCATAGAAAAGAATTTCAGTTGCATCTTCCGGAGTTCTTTTTCTGCTTCTAAATCACAACGAATTTCTTCTAGTCGCTTGCGTTCGGTAATGTCTGCTGCTGTACCAAGTATCTGTTCTGGTTGGCCATCAGCGGATCGGGTAAATATAACTTCCCAAAATTGCAGCCAGCGCCATTCACCGTTAGCATTTTTCATGCGCAATTCCTTTTCAACTACCTCACCCTTCTTAGCTGCAATTAATCTTGCTATGTGTTGGTCAAGATTCTGCAAATCTTCTGGGTGAATAAATTTTGTAAAAAACTGCCCACCCATTGATTGGATTTCTGGCTGTGTACAACCAAAAAACTGCTCGCACTGGCGATTTGCGTAGACATTACAATTGGCAATTAGGTGGTATATATAGAGTAGAGTAGGAGTTGTGTCGGCAATCTTTTCAAGGAGATACTGAGTTTCTCGCAGCGTCTTTTCGGCTTGCTTAGTAGTAGTAATGTTGGTGCAGATAGCAAGAAATCCTAAGTTTTTGCCTCCCTGATCTTTGATCGCGTCAGCGCGAACTGAAACCAGTAATTGACTCCCGCGATGACTGCGCAATACCACTTCTCCACTCCAGGAGTTACCATTCATGGTGGCATTATTTACCTCAAGAGCAACGTCAGGATCGACGAAAAGTTGGCTTTTTCCACCGATCGCGTTCAGTTCGTCAGGGGTGTATTCAAACAGCTTCAGAAAAGCCTTGTTATGGTAGATAGACTTGCCAGTAATATCACCAATACAAATTGCATCGCTGGCACTTTCCACAGCCTTACTAATCCTGATCAGTTCTTCCTCAGCTTGCTTGCGATGGCTGATGTCCATATTTACGCCACTCATCCGGATTGCTCTACCAGTTTCATCGTAAAATACTTGACCTTTGCTACCTAACCAGCGAATCTGACCATTGGGCAAAAAAATGCGGAACTCACAGTCATAGTCAGTGCCCTCTTCAATAGTACGTTTTGCACCCAGAAGCACGCGATCGTGGTCTTCTGGGTGCAGACTGGCAAAAAAGCTTTGAAAATTGCCATCAAAGCTACCGATCTCCATACCAAACAAAGCTTCTTGGTTAGCACACCAGGAAACCTTATTTGTAAGTAGATTCCAGTCCCAAGTACCCATACGTGCTGCTTCCAGCGCGATACGCAGTCGTTCCTCACTTGCTTTTAAGGCCTGTTGTGCTTGTTTGCGCTTCGTAATATCTCGCAAAACTGACAAATGCCGTCCTGGCAAAAAGTTGGCTTTAGCAGCAAACTCAGCTTCTTTCACAGTTCCATCCGGACGTAGGAGATGTATCTCTCCAGTTGATTCCCCAACTTCCAGAAATGTGCTCCAGGCCGGTTCAAAATTAAAACCAGGCTCCATAAAGTCTGTAATACGCTTGTTAAGTAATTCTGAGAGCGACAGACCTAACAGTTTACAAGCTGCTGGATTTGCTTCTACATACTTACCTTCGTCATCGGAAATGACAATCGCATCCAGTACACCCTCAAAGATGGCTTTTAACTGTTTTTCCCTAACACGCTCTTTGGTGATGTCTATAGCAACACCGGTAATTCCCACAACTTCCCCAGCTTGATCGCACAACGGTTCTAAAGTCAGATCCTTGTAAAACACTTGACCGTTGAAGGTGAAAAATATCTCTACCTGTTTTCCCACTCCTGTTGTCAGCACTTGCTGTTTAAGTACTGTCAACTTTTGGATTTCTTCAGAGCTCAAAATTTCAAAATCCGTTTTCCCAACAACTGTATCGGGATCTAAGCCAACAACGGAATTGTATAGCCAAGTGTAGCGTAAATCTCTATCTTGATGGAAGACAGTAATCGGCGAATTTTTGAGCGCAATCCGGAAACGTTCTTCACTAATCGAAAGTGCTTCTTCTACTTTCAGGCGATCGCGAATTTCAGTTTGTAGTGATTCATTGATTTTCCTTAATTGAGCAGTGCGCTCTTGAAACTTCAGTTCTAGTTCGTTAAGAGAAAAGCGCAGCGCATCTTCTATCTGTTCGCGCCGTAACGCATCAGAACCATCAGCACGCCGTAAATAGCGATAAATCCTTCCTGGCACATTAGCTGCTAATCCATGGAAGCGTTGCTCATTTTTGCGCAAGGTTTCTTCTACTTGTTTGCGTTCAGTTATGTCAATAAAGGCGATCGCCACACCATAATTTTCCAGAGGAATGGGAGCAGCCGTCACACTAAGAAAGGAAATTTCTTTCCCTGGTTTGAGAGCTCCCATTTCTACATTTTCAATTATTCGCTTTTCTGTTAATGCTCTGACACTGGCAAATTCTGAAGGTGCTATCGGTGTGCCATCCGGTCGAACGAGCTGCCATTCTTTTACATCATATTTTCTTTGACAATGTTCTGTAGTTGAGATTCCTAAAATTCTTTCCGAAGCTGGATTAGCCTCAACTATATTACCCACCTCGTCAGTAAGAGAAAGCCCAATTGGTAATGATTGAAATAAAGTTTCGTATTTTTTACGACTCTCTTTGAGTTCCGCTTCTATTTTTTTGTATTCTGTGATGTCGCGGCTAATTGCCAACAAAGTCTTTACTTCACCGCTCTTTTCTCTCTCTGGTACAATCCGCGCCTGAAATGAACGTAAACCCTTAAAAGTATCAAACTCAAATTCAATTTCTTTAGGCTTTCCAGTCTCAAAAACTTCCCGCAAGTGATAGTTCCAATATTCGCAAAGTTCCCTCGGCATTCCTAGTTCTTCATTAGTTTTGCCGATGTAGTTTTCTACCTTGATTCCCGTAGCCTCCACCAAGGCTAGATTCACAAACAAATGACGCAGTTGACTGTCAAAACGCACGATGAAATCCTGTACATTATCAGCGATCGCCTGAAGTTCAACCTTACACCTCTGTAATTCCTCCACCTCTGATATCTTTGCAGGTTCGTCGAGTTGCACTACAGAGTTTCTAATCACAAAAAACAAGTAAACTAAAAACACACAGAAAGCCAGCAAACTTAGGGCGAAGAAATTAATCAGCATCGCATTTTTGACAAAACTAGCCACTGCAAGATGGCGGTGATCTAACAATTCTTGCTCTTCTTATTTATTATTTAGGTTATGCTAACTTTTTGGTAGTTTGTTTAAGTTTTTTTATCAAAAATTAATAAAAGTATTTTTCCCCCAGAAAGTGTAACGTTATTTTTATCCTTGAATTATAAAATAATACTGTATTCCCGATTTATACCCGATTTATACCTCGAAATTTTCACTTTTTCTAGGTAGGATTAAGATCTTCAGGAAAGAAAAACCCCGAATAGTATCTAATTCTTCTCTTAGAATTAAGCATTGTAAAGATTAATTGTCGCTGTGTAACAAATTGGTGATTAGTTATTTGGTGCGTTAACCAAGTCAAAAATTACGTAACATTTCTTCATTAAAGGGTTGATCTACTTAGGAAAATTCCCCTAACAAAGCAGTTATATCCAAGACATTCAGTTAGTTATCAGCGTAAGTTTTATAATTTTTACTTTTGTGGAGCTTTTCTGGTGTAGAGGAGCTTACTAAATACTATCTTTGGGTGGATATAAAAAAACGTCTTTTTTAAAAAAGGAGTCTAATATGACTATATCAATAGTCAATCTAACTTTGCTCAATGTCAATGCCGAGTTAGAAAACTTGTTAGTTTTTTATCCGGCTCAGATTCAGAGAAATATTTTTGCTAATCCTGACTTACGGCAAAAATTACTTACCTATGTATTGAAGCGAATTAATAATCATTATGTAGCCTTTTGCCAGGAAAATATCTCTGTTATTCCTCCCCATACTCTCTATTGTTCAACATTTGAACAGCTTGAGATAGAAGAGTTAATTCAGCAAGGAATTTATTGTCTCTTAAAGCAGCCAAGCATCTCTAATTCTCTCAAGAGATGCCGAAAGGTGAATAGTACTTAGTCACATAAAGCAAAGCAATATTGAATTGATTTGATAGTAGAACAAGCATCCCTGCTTGTTTCTTATATTTATCATTGGGAAAAAAGGTCATTGTTCCCAATCCCCGTCTCCCCGTCTCCCCGTCTCCCCAATCCCCAATTAGTCACTCCCAACGCTTTTCACACCTTGGGAAGATGATTTCTACCCTCCAAACCAACGATTCTGTCGTAAGGACTGTGATACAAGCCGAACAGAGGCAATTTTATTTCAGCAATCTTTAAACTGACGCGATACATAAAAATCGGAAGAGGTAAAAATCATGTTTCAGAGTGAGGGAATGGCACCCGAACTTACTAACTGGCTATTGTGGCTTGCACAAATTCCAGCAGATCCAGCCATTAGAACAACAAAAGATACAGCATTTGCCTTAAGTGGACCACAATTTTTTGCAGCCTTGGTTGCTGGAGTAGCAATGGCCTTTGCCTTCCAGTTAGTGTTAACCAATCTCGGCGTTGCTGTAGGTATTTCTAGCGTCGGGGGCTCATCGGATTCTTCAGCTAGCGACAAGCACAACGAATCCGAAAGCTTGGGTGGAACGATTCGCAAGATTGGCTTCGCTTTGGGACTTGGGACTTTAATCAGCGTCTCCGTAGCGCTATTTTTCGCTTGTTTATTGGCAGTCAAATTGACCTTAATTCCTAGTTCTGCTGCTGGATTAGGGGCGATTGTAGGCTTAGCAATTTGGGCGACTTACTTCTTAGTGCTATTTTGGTTTAGTTCGACTACTGTAGGTTCTTTAATCGGTTCCCTGGTCAACACTGCAACTTCCGGTATGCAAGCGATTATGGGGACAGCGGCCGCTGCGATTGGAGGAACTGCTGCTAGTAGGCAAGTTGTGGCGACTGCTGAAGCTGCTGCTGCTGCTGTTCGTCGGGAATTCACCTCAGTAATTGACCCGGTTAGTATCCGGGAAAATGTTGAGGATTACATCCAAGCTTTGCGTCCCGCTGAATTAAATTTGAAGGAGATTCGCAAAGAATTTGAACATTTACTCAATGACCCGAATCTGAAGCAAATTGCAGGTAGCGATCACCTCCGGAACATAAACAGACAAACATTTGTAGAGTTAATCAGCAGTCGTAGTGATTTATCCAAAAAGGATGTAAATCGCATCGCCGACCAGCTAGAAGCTGCTTGGAAGCAAACGGTAAATCAGCTACCGGAACCCAAAGACACAATGGCTGAATTAACTAACTTTATCAAGTCAGCCGCACCTGCTCAGTTGCTGGGAAATCAATTTTCTCAGAAGCTGGATGAACTCATTCAAGAACTGCGCCAAAACCACTCCTCTCAAACTAATGATTCCCAAGGTGATGAATCCCAAAAAAACGCTAATCCGCTCGCTCAAGCGTTGACGCTGGGAGTAAATAGTCTGATTGGAATGGCGATGGGACGGAGTGATCTTTCCGACTTTGATGTAGAAAAAATAGTCGGTCAACTGAAAAAGATTTCAAGTCAAGCAGGTGACCAAGCAGGTAAACTTGCTGCTGGGGTGAGTGGCGATCAATCAGATTCTTTCAGCACGGTTCGTGCTGATGTGGAAAATTATCTGCTCAATACTTATTCTTGGCAGATGAAACCGCAAAATGTAGAGCGAGATTTCAGAGATGTTCTCTATGATTCAGCGGCTGATTCTGAAGCAGTAATTAGGGAATTGGAGCAGTTGAATCGGTCAGATTTTGCTGAAGTGCTGCAACGTCGGGGTATGTTTACCCAAGAGAAAATTCGAGAAATTTCTAACTTGCTAGAAGCGATTCGCTTGGAGGTTTTAACTGAAGCTAGAGCGGCCCAAGAGCGAGGACGCGCACTTGGCTTATTTGAGCAAGTGGAAAATTATCTACTTACCACCCCGAAACAAGACCTAACTCCCGAAAAAATTCAGCTTAATTTCAAACCAATTCTGGAAGATTCAGATGCTGATTACACACAACTAAATAGTCGTCTTACGCAGTTTGATCGTTCTACCTTTGGACGGATTTTGAGTCAGCGCCAAGATTTCGCACCAGAGGAAGTTAACGAGATTATTGCTGGTCTGGAAAAAGCACGCGATCGCGCTTTGATTGAATCTCAAGAACTACAAGAAGCAGCAAAAGCAAAAATTGAGGCCCAGTGGCTGAAAGTCCAGTCCTTACTGCGAGATACTGGCAAAGAGGAACTCAACCCCGATCGCATTAAGCGCGATCTACAACTGCTTTTGGACGACCCACAAGCGGGAATTGCAGCAATTCGGTCGCGGGTATCTCACTTTGACCGGGATACTTTGGTACAGTTATTGAACCAGCGTCAAGACCTGAGTGAAGAGCAAATTAATCATATGCTCGATCAGGTGGAAAGCGTTTGGACAAGAGTTCGCCACACACAGCAACAACTTGCTGGTAAAGCTAAGGAGCAGTACGATGAAGCAACTTCAGCAATTGCCCAGTACTTGCGGAATACTGGGAAGCAAGAACTGAATCCTGAAGGTATCCAGCGCGATTTAACCACATTGCTGGATAATCCCACAGCCGGTTACTATGCTCTCAGAAGCCGTTTGGCTGCTATGGATCGGGATACTTTGGTGAAATTGCTCAGTCAACGGCAAGATTTGAGTGAGGAGCAAGTAAATCAAATTATTGACCAAGTACAGTCAACGATGCGTGGCATTGTTAAGGCTCCCCGACGCCTTGCTACACGCACACAACGTCAAGTTCAGGAGTTTCAAGAGGTAATTGCTGATTATCTGCGCTCCACGGGTAAGGAAGAGCTGAATCCGGAGGGTATTAAGCGGGATATCCAGTTATTGCTTCATGACCCTCGCGCTGGGATGTCTAGTTTGAGCGATCGCCTTTCTCATATTGACCGCGAGACTTTGGTGTCTTTGTTGTCACAAAGGGGCGATATTTTGCCGGAGGAAGTGAACCGGATTGTGGATCAAATCCTCGGTGTGCGTGAGCAGTTTATGGCACAACTGCGGAATCTGCAACTGAGTGTTCAAGCGGTAATTGACCGGGTTTTTGCAAAAATCCGCAATTATCTGAATAGCCTTGACCGACCAGAGCTGAACTATGATGGCATTAAGCATGACATCCGTCAGTTGTTTGATGATCCACAAGCGGGATTTGAGTCCTTGCGCGATCGCCTTTCTCAGTTTGATCGTGATACGTTGGTTGCAGTTTTGAGTTCTCGCGATGATATTTCCGAAGCTGAGGCTAACCGGATTATTGACTCGATTGAACGCACCCGTAACAGTGTGTTGCAACGAGCAGAACGTCTGCAATTAGAAGCACAGCGCCGTATTGATGAAGTGAAGCATCAAGCTCAAAAGCAAGCAGAAGAAACCCGCAAAGCTGCTGCTACGGCTGCTTGGTGGCTATTTAGTACGGCTACGGTTTCGGCTCTTGCGGCTGCGCTTGCTGGGTATATTGCTGTGTAGTGGAGTTTTTTAAGGTAGAGGACGAGTCGTGTTTACGCAGAGAACGCAGAGGTTTGAGTTAGGTTAGTTGTGAGTTGAGAAGCCTTTCGATTAGAGAGGCTTTTTTATTACAGTTTGCTACAAGGAATAAGCATGACACTTAAAGAACTATTAATTCAAGAGCTAGAGAACGTACCTGATCCGTTGATTGTCGAAGTCCTCGACTTTCTCCGCTTCTTGAAAATCAAGCAAACTCATGACAGCCAAGCCGTAACAGAAGCCCGTGTTGGCCTGACCTCAGTATCCCAACTTGAGCCATCTCTCCCACCTAACTACCCCCTACAAGGACAACAACCCTATCGCTATGACGATCCCTTTGCATCCGCAGTCCCCCTAGAAGACTGGGACGTTTTGCAATGATTGTTCTAGATACCCATATCTGGGTTTGGTGGGTTCAGGGCGATAATCGTCTCACTCAGCAGCACCAAGTCTTGTTGCAAGCGCATCAAGCCGAGATCCAGCAGATCAGCTCATCGTAGCAACTGCCAGAATTTTAGGCTTGCCGCTACTAACCGCCGACCAAAAAATCCTTAACTACAGCGGTGTCATAACCTTGAATTGACACTCCCCAAAATTTCTCCGATACCTAGCCAAACCACAGAGAAAGCTTTTGAAGATGCCATTGTTAACCATCTCAGCAATGGTGGTCTAAATTTATTTTAGGATTTCGGAAGTTTTTTCTGAGATTAAAATGCAATAATCCTGGTTGTAATAGGTTTTCCCCCCCCATCTCCCTCATCTCTAGGGCGGGTTTTGTTGAGAGGTTGGCGGTACGTACCGTTAGGTTATCTTCTAAACCCGCCCCTACATTACTCCCCAATCTTCCCCTGAAGAGGGCGGGTTTTGTTGAGAGGTTGGCGGTACGTACCGTTAGGTTATCTTCTAAACCCGCCCCTACATTACTCCCCAATCTTCCCCTGAAGAGGGCGGGTTTTGTTGAGAGGTTGGCGGTACGTACCGTTAGGTTATCTTCTAAACCCGCCCCTACATTACTCCCCAATCTTCCCCTGAAGAGGGCGGGTTTTGTTGAGAGGTTGGCGGTACGTACCGTTAGGTTATCTTCTAAACCCGCCCCTACATTACTCCCCAATCTTCCCCTGAAGAGGGCGGGTTTTGTTGAGAGGTTGGCGGTACGTACCGTTAGATTATCTTCTAAACCCGCCCCTACATTACTCCCCAATCTCCCGTGGCGATCGCAATTTTTCTGCTCACTCTCACTCTTGTAATCTTGAAGCCACGAGGCTTAGGTATTGGATTTAGTGCTTTAGGTGGGGCACTGTTGGCTTTGGCTACGGGTGTTGTGACTTTACAGGATATCCCCACAGTTTGGGCGATTGTCTGGAATGCGACTTTCACCCTAATTGCCTTAATGATTATTTCCCTAATCCTGGATGAAGCGGGTTTTTTCCGTTGGTTAGCGCTATTGCTGGCTCGTGCGGGTTTGGGTCGCGGCCGTTTGCTTTTTCCCTTGGTAATTTTGTTGGGAGCAGTAGTAACAGCTCTACTTACCAATGATGGCACGGCACTGATCTGGACGCCTACGGTGATGGAAATGTTGCTGGTGCTGCGCTTTAGTCCCAAGGCAGTTTTGGCTTTTGTCTTTGCTACAGGTTTTATTGCTGATGCTACTAGCTTGCCTTTACCAGTGAGTAATCTGTCAAATATCATCGCCGTTGACTATTTCAACATTTCCTTTTTGCGCTACAGCTTGGTGATGATACCGCTGAATTTTGTGGCGATCGCTTCTAGTTTAGCGGTGCTTTGGTTTTACTTTGACCGATATATCCCACGTCACTATAACTTGGCGCGTCTTCCTCCCCCAGAGGAAGCCATTCGCGATCCCCTTGTTTGCCAATGGAGCTTTCCGGTTTTAGGATTACTGCTCATTGGCTATTTTATTGCCCAACCACTGGCGATTCCTGTTTCCTTGATCGCCGGGATTGCAGCTTTATTCATGCTAGCATTGGCGGGGCGTTGGTTTCAAAAAGATGCTATTGCTGTCATTTCTATCCCCAAGGTTTTGCGTGAAGCGCCTTGGCAAGTAATTTTGTTTAGCTTGGGGATGTATCTGGTTGTCATTGGTTTGCGTAATGCTGGGATGACTGCGATTCTCAGCCAGTGGTTGGGATCGCTATCTAGCTGGGGATTTACCGCAGCCGCCACAGGTACAGGTTTGCTAGCAACTGTGCTATCGAGCGTGATGAATAATCTCCCGACTGTACTGATTAATTCCCTGGCGATTCAAGGTGTCGCGGGGATCGATCCGGATGTTCGAGAAGTGATGGTGTATGCAAATGTGATTGGTTGCAATATTGGGGCGAAGATTACACCAATTGGTAGTTTATCAACTCTCCTCTGGCTCAACGTCTTAGCCCGTAAAGGAATGCGTATTAGTTGGCGTATGTATTTGCGTATTGCTTTAAGTCTGACAATTCCTGTGCTGTTTATTTGTTTATTATTTTTAGCTATCTGGCTCCCCTGGCTAATTGCCTAATCCTTCGATAGTAACAATACTCAGCGCCAAGGCTTCAGATGAACAAGCTCATAATCAATCATTTATGTCAAATTAGTCACAGTTTAGTTAAATTAATGAAGATTTTAATTAATTTAAATTAATATATATAAGAGTCAGGAAAAAATCAAAACAGGCTTAAACTGGCTATAAAGATTTAAAAGTTTAATTACTTAAGGGTGTATCTGCTTAGTTCTCAACTTATTGCTTTGAGCGCAGCGAGGCTGACCGTAGCCATATCGCTATGTTCAAAGAATTTTTGAACTCTGGTAGCGCATAGGGAAAGTCGAATCGAGGAATTTGCTTTCCTGTTATCGTCTCCTTGTAGTTCTCGGCTCAAAAGATAAAAGTTGATTTTATTGCAGCAGGTAAGTTATTCATGGTAATAAAAGTGGCAGATACCCTAACCATCGAGAGTAAAAAAAGGAAAGCAGAGCCGAACCCTTTCTTATTTGGATCTCTGGAAAAATTTTTCAAGCTTTCTTTGGATATGTTTTTTATCGCGGGTTTTGACGGCTATTTCAAGCAAATGAACCCGATGTGTGAGAAAATACTAGGCTACACCACAAAAGAATTCTTCAGCCAACGGTGGATTGATTTTATTCATCCAGAAGACAAGCAATCAACTATCGAGCAATTGCAGAAGCTGACCACAGGTACGGACACGAGTTCATTTGAAAATCGCTACCGCTGTAAAGACGGTTCTTACAAATGGCTGTTGTGGAATGTCAGCGCTTGCCAAGATGAGCAATTGATTTACGCTGTGGCTCATGATCGTACCGAGTTCAAGCAAGCAGAAATCGCGCACCAAGAAAGCCAAGATTGCTTCCGCTTATTGGTGGAGGGCATTGAGGACTATGGGATAATCATGCTCGATCCGGTCGGCTACATTGTTAGCTGGAACGTAGGTGCCCAAAGTATCAATCAGTATCAAGCTTCAGAAATGGTAGGTAAACACGTCTCTTGCTTATATAATCATGAAGATATCAGTTTGGGTAAACTGGAACAAGCATTAGAAGTCGCCGCGCGTCAGGGACGTTTTGAAGAGGAAGGCTGGCAATCCCGTAAGGACGGCTCACAGTTCTGGGCACAGATCGCAATTACTAGCTTTTACTCTGATTGCGGAGAACTCAGGGGCTTTGTGAGAGTGACGCGGGATCTCACGGAGGGCCAGCTTGTCCAAGAAGCATTGCAAAAAGAGCATGACGATTTGGAAAAACGTGTTGCAGAACGGACTGCTGATCTCACAAAGGCGCTGGAACTTCTCCAACAGGAAATTACGGAACGTAAGCGCACTGAGGCTGCTTTGCGGGAATCAAAAACTAAACTAAAAAAGCAAACTGAACAACTGGAGTCCGAAACACGTCACGCTAAGTCCCTGTTACAGGAACTTCAGCGTACCCACGCTCAACTGATTCAGACAGAAAAAATGTCGAGCTTGGGACAACTAATCGCTGGTGTTGCTCATGAAATCAACAACCCCGTTGGTTTCATCTACAGCAACGTCGATTACGCAACTTGCTACGTCAAAGACTTGATTCGCTTAGTGGATCTCTACAACTTTCATTATCCCCAGCCAGTGTTCCAAATCCAGGCAGAGAGAAAGGCGATCGACTTGGATTTTCTGATGGTAGATTTGCCGAAATTGCTTTCCTCCATGAAGGTGGGAGCTACCCGCATTCGCCAAGTTGTTTTATCTCTACAGAACTTTTTAAGGGCTGAACAAGCCAAAATGAAGCCTGTAGATATTCATCAAGGTCTTGATAGTAGCCTACTGCTTCTGCAACACCGCCTCAAGGGGACAAGCGATCGCCCAGAAATTACCATCTTTAAACAGTACGGTCTACTGCCATTGGTAGAGTGTTTTGCAGGGCAGATTAATCAGGTATTTATGAATCTCCTCACTAATGCTGTTGATGTTTTGGAGGTGTCAGCTAATGTCCAAGAAAGCCCCCGTTGCATCACCATTACCACTGCTGTTGAGGAAATTAGCACAGAACACCCAGGTATGAGTAGTTCCGAAAAGATTCCTCATGTTGTTATTCGGATTGCTGACAACGGGCCGGGAATGACTGAACAAGTCTGTCGTAGGTTGTTTGACCCATTTTTTACGACGAAACCTGTGGGCAAAGGTACGGGTTTAGGTTTGTCGATTAGTTATCACATTGTTGTGGAGAGGCACGGGGGTCAATTGACTTGTAGTTCTGAACTAGGTAAGGGTGCAGAATTCTCCATTGCCATTCCGATTCGCCAGTTTCAAGGGACTGG
>JAYFMV010000082.1:0-86436 GCA_042408245.1 Potamolinea sp. | reverse complement strand
CCGGCCCTATCCTGATTACTTCGGCTTTTATTGGCTACAAAGTTGCTGGATTTCTGGGTGCATTAGCGGCTACTGTAGGTATGTTTGTGCCACCAGCTTTACTTGATGCTAATAGGTACATCTTTCCTAGATAGCCTCAAAAAATCGACCGCCTTTAAAGCTGCATTGCAAGGTGTAAGACCAGCAGTTGTTGGCATGATTACTGCTGCTGCTTTCGTGGTTGGTAAGACCACTACCCCATCATTGGGCTTCAGCAGTTCTTTTGGCAGTAGCGCTTGATGGCAATTATCCGCTTCCGGGTATGGAAGTAGCCTTGGTCATACCAGTAGCAGGAATCTTGCTGGTTTAATACTTTACTAGGTCTTGTTTGCCTGTTTCCTCAAAGTCCATCAGCTTAAAAAGTTCATCAGCTTACAAAGTAGTCATTTGTGATTGAGTCATTAGTCGGAAAGATTGGGCTTCCCACGAATGACGACAATCCCTGCGCCTTGATTTAGTTGAGAACCAAAAAGAAGTAGTTAGTTGAGGACAAGAGCATGCAAAAAGAAAATCAGCCTATCCAACAAGCACATAATCGTCCTAAGCCTCTTCTGATGGTTCCCTTGAGACGTTGTGGAAGTCACGCGCTGCGACTGCGCTTGAACTTTAACTCTGACTTTTATTCTCCCTATCCGCTCCACCTAGTTGATTTTATGCCCTTGGTGGAGTTGTATGGAAATCTTGAGGATGATGAAGTTTACTTTCAACTGATTCTAGATGTTATCGGCTTACAAACTGCTAGTTTAGTACGATGGACTGATGTGGTATTCGATCCAACATCAGTGTTTAATGCTATTAAGGATAAACAGAGAAGTATCCATAGCATTGCCTGGGAATTATTACTTCAGTCCGGGGAAAAGAACCAAGCAAAGATTGTCATGGATAAATCCCTGGATAACGTCCACTATGCAGACGAATTGCTGGAGTTATTTGACGATATGTTGTTTTTGCAAGTGGTGCGAGATCCACGAGCTCAAATCAGCAGCATTAACCGGGCAATTATTCATGATTTTGACACGGTTCTCAATGCAATAACCTGGGTGAAGGCCTATGAGACAGGAAAACAACTTGCTGAAAAATATCCCGACAAGGTTTTAACTATCAGATTTGAAGATTTTGTGGCAAATGAGGAAGTAGTTCTTCGTAAAATATGCCAGTTTTTGGGTATAGATTTTTCGCCAGAGATGTTAGATATTTCTCAGTCTCATGAAGCACAGAATATATCTAATCTTTCTGCACTTTGGGAATCGAATGCTAGTACACCTATTCCCGCAAATGTGGATAAATTTAAGAAACATCTGAGCCTTGAAGAAATCGAAATCATTGAGACGCTCGCATCTGCACAGATGGACTATTACGGGTACGAGAAGATGACAAAAGCGCAGACAGAAATCACCCCACAAATGATTGCTGCTGCTAAAGAAAGCAGTGACAAAAAGAAGCAAGAGGCTTGGGGCAAATTGAAGGATTCTAATTATAAAGATTACCAACTACGAATGTTCCGCTCTACCTATATTCAGATGCTGAAAGCACGTCTAGAAAACAGCGTTGCTGAGCGATCTTCTGTTGTTAGCATGGCTACATAATATTAACTTAGTTATTCCCTAAGAATGGTGCGCTATACTAAGGTCTAGCGCACCTTTTTGGGCAAGTTTTGAAGGGTTTTGCTGCATGAGTTTTCACGCGACCCACCCTAATATGAATTACCATTAAAAACAGCAAACAGCTTTAGCTGACTAAGGGTTCATCTCCCCCATCCTAAATAGTATTAACTACCTAGTAGCTGATTACTCAAAAATTACAGTTACATCCTTAGATTCAAGGAAGTAATTCCAGATCGCCATTGCTAGCTCGTTCTCAAACTCCAGCTTTTCTAAACTATTACAGTTTTCAACGCAACATTCAGTTGTTCCATCTAACGAACCCTCTGGAATTTTCAAGCAAATATTAACAATGGGAATATCTTTCCCCTCATTAACCCCGCTGTAAGTACTCAATTTCACCGTGGCAATACAGTCAAGGTTGATGATGATATCAGCAAGCTGGATGAACGCCACAATTAACTCCTAACAGAGATAATAAATCTGTAATATATATGTAAAACGTGTAATACGTTATTTGCATAATAGGTCAATTAGCTTTAAATGAGCAACAAAGTTAAGCAGGCTTCATCGAGTCTTTAAAGAATGCTTATTTAAGCTTATCTATATCATTACCAATAAAAATTTTCTTAACATTTTTTATATAAAATTATCGAAGGCTCCTGTATCACTCACTGTTGGATTTAAGATTGTGTATTTAGATCAAATCGTTAATTAGTCGTCATTAACAATAAAAAGTTTGCCTAAAAAAAATTCTCCCTCAGTCCTAGGGATGATTATGCAAAGGAAGACAATATTAGCCCATCGGTTAGTGTGACGCTTTAATTTTTCTCTCTAAACTAGCTTTAAAAAAATAAAATGGACTGAGTAAATAACCCCAATAAAAAGCCAATTCGCAAGCATAAACTAAATTATCATTTCTTGCAGAACGATAGCTAAGTAGGTGTAAAAAAAGGCGGCGCATACTTCCAAAAAAGGTTTTTACAAGAACATTTTGTTTTTGCCAAAAAGAAGTATTGATCGTCCGCAGACAGCAACTATTTAAACCAACACCAAGAGAGAGAGGAACTAAATAACTCTTTTTCCAATCTCCAGCTAGGTATTTGGTGGTAAGTCTCCATTTGTGGGTTATACCAAATTTCCCAACCGGCTTGGTGGAGGTGTAAGCAGTGGCTCTAAATCTTCACCACCTACCAAAGATTTACCTACTCCTACCCTTAAGAAACGGACGTTCAGGAACATCTTGCGCACCAGGCTTGTTTGCGAACAACTAACCCTGCTCCTGGTGGTAACTTAAGTTTATCTGGTTCGTAGAGAGTAGCTGTATCTCCCCGTTCTGTAATTCCAAAAAAAGGAGCAATGCGCTCAAAATTTGCTGGTGGTTCTACTTCAAATTCCCCATGAATTTGACTAGCGTAAGCACCTGCTTGAGGGTGTTGTTTGCCAAAGCTATAAGCTGCTGCTACCCACTCAGATGCTGGTAAATTATCATCGTCAAGTAAACCCACTAAATCGCTATTTGCTTCTTTAACCGCTCGCATTCTTGCAAAAGCTGCGCCTTGTTCTGTTTCTAGATAATATTTCAATTGTCCAGATATAGGCCAAGTGCTTTGATATTCAAGAACAATTTTTGCTGTAGCATCCTGACTGTTGTTGTCAATGATGATAATTTCCCAGTTCAGGTGTTCTACGTTAATTTGCATTCGCAATCGTTCCAACATTTTTGGTATGCGGCTTTCTCCGTTATAGGTGGGAATCGCAACTGTGAAATCAAGTGACATAAGTAGTTGTACAGCCCTACGGGCATGAAAACGGTTGTTGGTTATTGGTTATTAGTTATTGGTTGTTGGTTGTTGTACCTTCAATCCTCAACCTCTTATTCTATTCAGGGAGAGTAAGATTGCAAATTTGGTTAATCCTTGCGATGAAAATATCCGTTCTTCCAGAGATAAAAAGGACTAACTAAACTACTGACAAACAGTTCCATTTCGCAAGCGGTTATTAAATCAGATTGAACTTGAAAGTTATGCTTGAGCAAATGAAAAGCAATTTTTCGCAAATCATTGCTCATGTAAGCTATAGTTGCAATTGGTCGTTGCCAAGGTTTTACACTTAACATCCGCGTCACATAACGACTCAAGCCAATTCCACGAAAAAAGGGAATTAAATATTCCCGTTCCAAACGCCAACGGGGTATTTTATGCTCAATTTGCATAGCTGGGTTGTACCAAATTTCCCAACCTTTAGCTTGAATATAAGACAGCATCTCTAAATCTTCGCTTGTCACCATACTTTTAGTAGTACGGCCAGTCAAAATTAGCTTAGATGGTACGCTTTCCAACCACGCTTGTTTGCGTACAATTAACCCAGCCGATGGCGGTAAGACTTTCTTTTGAGGTTCATAACGCAGGGGTTCTGAACCACGTTGGGTGATAGCTAAAAAGGGTGCGATTCGCTGAAAATTTTCCGGAGGTGTAGCTTCAAAAACACCATATATTTGGCTACCATAAGCACCTGCTTTTGGGTGTTCTTGGGCAAATTCATAGGCTGCTTTCACCCAATCTATTGCTGGAATATTGTCATCATCGAGAAAACCAATTAGTGTACCGCTAGCTTCCACAAAAGCACGGTGTCTGGCAAATGCTGCTCCTTGTTGAAGCTCGATGTAATATTTCAATGGATATTGCCTTGGCCATTTGGCTTGGTATGCTTGAACAACTTTTGCCGTATTATCTGTGCTGTTGTTATCAATTACAAGGATTTCCCAACTGAAGGGTTGTTTAGTGTCTTGGCAACAGATTAGCAGTCTATCTAAAACTTCTGGTAGACGTTTTTCTCCGTTGTATGTGGGGATGGCAATAGTTAAATCAATGACCATTATCTTTACTAAGAAGAATAATCTAATGATATTTTAGTCTGACTCAAGTTAAAATTCTTTCGTGAGAGCTTAGAGAAGAATACTGATGGTTGATTTTACTCGCCGAAAGTTTATTGTTGTCACAACGCTGGCTGCTGGATTTGCACTAGCGGTTCATCCAATTTTTGCACAAGTCATCAAGACAGATACTCAAGGTTTAGTAGCTGGTGAGGTGAAGATTCCTGTTCAGGATGGGGAAATTCCAGCTTACAGGGCAATGCCTGCTATTGGGGAGAATTTTCCAGTAGTTTTAGTGGTACAAGAAATTTTCGGTGTACACGAACATATCCAAGATATTTGTCGTCGTTTTGCTAAGTTGGGTTATTTAGCGATCGCTCCTGAAATGTTTGCTCGTCAAGGTGATGTTTCCAAGATAAGTAATATCCAAGAAATCATTTCTAAGGTTGTCTCAAAAGTTCCAGATGCGCAAGTAATGTCTGATTTAGATGCAACTGTTGCTTGGGCGGAAAAGTCCAGTAAGGGGAATATTGATAAGCTAGGAATTACGGGTTTTTGCTGGGGTGGAAGGATTACTTGGCTATATTCAGCTTACAATCCCAAGGTCAAGGCTGGTGTTGCTTGGTATGGACGTTTGGTGAGCAATTTTACTGATTTAACTCCCAAGCATCCTGTTGATATTGCGGCTGATTTGAAGGTTCCAGTTTTGGGATTGTATGGCGGTAGTGATGATGGTATTCCTGTTGCTACTGTAGAGCAAATGCGTAGTGCTTTGAAAGCGGGAAATAGTGGTTCTGAAGTTATCGTTTATCCGGATACTCCTCACGGTTTTAATGCTGATTATCGCCCTACTTATCGGAAGGAGCAAGCTGAGGATGGATGGAAACGTTTACAGGCTTGGTTTAAGAAGAATGGTGTTGCTTAAGAGGGTGTTGATTTAGAGGTAATAGTTCTACTGATATCTTGCACCATTATTAGTCAGTTGCACAGTCCGCCAGGGACTTAAGTCCCTGGCTCATAGCTCAAGTCCTCTTAAGAGGACTAGCTAATAACTAATAGCACAGATATATTATCTTAAGTTTCATCCCTAATAGGGATTTAGAAAATGGGAGGGATTTAGAGCCTATGCGCAGATTCATTAATTCTAGTTTCAATCCCTAATAGGGATTTTTAACGATTATTTCTGGCAGTTTTGAGCTTTAGCCGAACGCCACTTTCATTAAGCCAATGCGCCGTTTATAGTTAGCGCTGGACTCACCCCTAGCACTAAAGTGCTTACAGCAAGATCGACTTAAGTTAGTGCTATTCGGTTTTACCCTCCCACTTTCTTAGATTAGCACAAAGTAGAGAAATTTTATAGATACATTATTTCTAGACTTGTTTTTACAAGTCCGAGGGCTTAAACTAAAAAAAAGCGGCCCGCTGGGGCTCGCTCGCTCTTTATTAAAGATAACAATGAGTATACAGCAACTTTCCCTGATCGAGTGGAATGGATCGGGCTGGGAACCCGCAATTGATTTACCTCCAATTCCGATCAAGCATCAAACAGCTACACAAGAGGCACAGAAGCGTTTTTTGGATGCTCGACCTAATGCAGATATCTTAAATCGCCACCGCCGAAATACCAACGGGAATCCTGGGATTCCGTATTGCTACCCCGACTCTGAAGGTGACTGGCTTTTTTATGTTGCGGGTAAAGGTGGAAAGACCTACCTTTGGAATGTGTATTTTAAGCCAAAGATTCCTCTAAATGTGAAGAATCAGCACAGGGATTAGGAAGCAGCTAAGGAGTGCGATTGCCTTCGGCACTGGCGGAGCCAATCGCTTCTGCAAATTCTCCCACAATGCTTGGTGAATACTGGAGGGCGATTGCCTTCGGCACTGGCGGAGCCAATCGCTTCCCTTTCAAAGGTATAGATAAAATAGCTTCATAACCCAGAGCAAAATTATTCCTATGACTGCTTCAACAGTTTCTACTATTACAACAACAAGTTTAACAAGTTTACCTCAGTGGAAACCTGCTACTTGGGAAGAATATTTAACTTATCGTGAGCATCCAATCCCAGAAAGAGTTAGGCTGTTTTTTAATCGTGGTCAACTTTTAATTGATATGGGTTCAGAAGGAATTAATCATTCTGGTTTTAGTGATCTATTCACGATGTTGTTTGTTCTCTGGTTCAGTCAAAAGCCAGAACAAACTGCTGCTTCTTTTGGACGTTGTTTGCTTGAGAAGCCGAATATGCAAGCAGCAGCACCAGATTTGGTATTGTATATTGGGGAAGGTGTTCCGCAATGGCAAGCAGGAGAACCACGTCGCATTGACTTGAATCAGTGGCGAGTTCCTGATTTAGTTGGCGAAGTTTCTGATACAACTTTGGCGACTGATTTAGATGAAAAGAAACAGCTTTATGCTGAGTTAAGAATTCCTGAATATTGGGTGATTAATGTTCGAGGAATGCAAGTAATTGCTTTTCGGTTACAGGAAAATGGTAAATATCAGGAAGTTAGTCAGTCTGTAGCGTTGGAAAATTTGCAAATTGCTTTACTTGAGCAAACTTTAGAACATCTGAATCAGGGAACTAATGTTAGTGCGGCGCTTTGGTTTGCGCAAGAGATTCGTGATTATCAGCAAGAATAGTTTTTTAACGCAGAGAGCGCGGAGGTAAGCGCAGAGTACGCAGAGTTTTTGCTGTAAGATTCTGGTGTATAAGAAATTTTGAAGTTTGTTAGATTTGCTACTCAAAACTGCTAGACTATCGCCATCTTTACTAAATTCAGTTGGTTTAGCAAAATGAGTCAGATACAATGCCCGAAATGTCAAGGAAGTCTGGAAGCTGTTGTTTTTGCAGATATTGAAGTAGATCGCTGTACGGAATGCAAAGGAATTTGGTTTGATTCAATGGAGGCTCAGAAGCTTAAGAAGATTAAAGGCTCTGAGATAATAGATACGGGTGAGGCTCAAACAGGTAGGAAGCTTGATGAAGTTGTGGATGTCAATTGCCCGAAGTGTAAGACTAAGATGACTAAGATGGTTGACTTAAAACAGCATCATATTTGGTATGAAAAATGCCCTGTATGTTATGGTATTTGGTTTGATGCTGGAGAGTTTAAGGATTACAAGGAAGAGGGAATTATGGACATTTTTAAGGATATCTTTAGTCCCGAAAGACGTTGATAATATGGGTAATGGGTAATGGGTAATGGGTAATGGGTAATGGGTAATGGGTAATGGGTAATGGGTAATGGGTAATGGGTAATGGGTAATGGGTAATGGGTAATAGGGCAGCTTATACCTAATCTTCTTAGTTGAAAGAAAAAATCCTATTACCTATTACTTATTTCCTTAAAACTGTAGGGGTTTACAGGTGTAATCCCCTACATTTCAATTGAACGCTAAGAGTGAATCCTTAAAGTTAGCGTAACGGTGCCAGTAACAGATTGGGGTACTTGCCAGGTGAGAAGCGCTCGCTTAATTAAATCAATCACCGTTGTTTCTTTCAGTGTAGAGGCTTTCTCATCCAAAACTATGCGTCGTATGCGACCTTTTTGTACAGGGAATTCAAAGACAATTTCGCCACTGAAACCAACAGGTAATTGCAGCTTTTGTAAATGTTGGGTGAGAGCAGAAATTGCGGCTTCATTTAATTCCGTGGCGCTGACAATTTGCAGTTGAGGATGTGAGGGAGATTTAGCTGGTACATTCAACAATTCTTCCTCTGAATCCCCCATAATTAGATTAGGGGAAATTAGTGTGATATCAAATTCATCAATGGGTCTTGAATAACTGATACCTCTTGCAATCTCTGCGTTGCTCTGATGAGCAATTCTAGACTCCCTAGACGCCCTAGCTCTCAAATGCATCGGCGGAGACATAGCACCATCAACACTATAGCCACCAATTCCTGTATGACTTACACCTTGAGGCATTTCCACAGGAACTTGCATCGAGATATACTCGCTTTCAGGATTCACTCGCACGTCATCACTGACAGCCACAAAAGCTGTGTATTGCGATAACAATTGATAAGTCAAAGCTATCTGAGTTACCTCCTCAACTTTGCCCTTAGTTTCATAGTCTAACATTTCTTTTGTCAAGTCTTTAATCCGCGCTCTTCCCCAAAGTTGAGCAATAGCTGGATTACCAGTTTCTTTAAAACTGAGATTGAAAGTCTTTTCGTAATCTTTGCCAGCCGCAGCTATACCCTTGATGTTGAGATTACCAGCAATACTGTCTTGTTTTCGACCAAATAAAACTAACGGCTGTTCTGCAAATAAATCAGGCGCAATTGCAGGATAAATTAACGGTGCTTCTCCCGTACCTTCCCAGTTGATTTGAATATTCGTCAGTACTGGATTATTAATCTGACGGAAGAACTTTTCTGCTACTTCCTCAGTTGCTTCATCGTGACGAATAACTTGAGAAGTTCCTCGTCCAAGTTCTGCAATGCGATTCAAAAGTAAGCGATTTACAGAACTACCGACCCCGAAACTATAGAGACGATTTCCTGGTTTTAGTTCTCGCTGTACTTCCGCCAATACTTGATTTTCATTGCCAATGTAGCCATCAGTTAGTAATACAATACTCCGCAATCTTCCTGCTGGTGCTGCTGGAAATTTGAGCACTGCTTGAATACCTGGGAGTAAGTAAGTACCGCCATTAGCTTGTAAGCGATTGATATAGTTAATTGCAGCGGTGCGATTTTTTGCTGTATTCGCTAAAGGTGCTGCTGACAATTGCTGCGTTGTGTTAGCAAAGTCAATGATACTAAAAGTATCGTCAGGATTCAGACCATTGATAAAACGACGCATCAATTCCTGAGATTTCAGAAGTGGATCTCCCTGTTGAGAACCAGAAGTATCCATCAGAAATACTACGTCTTTCGCGACTATTTCATCAGTCTGATATTCCAATGCTGGAATGAGATAAACGGCAAAATGTCCACCTCTTTCATCAGCTTCAGTCAACACTGTAGCTTGGGTATTGTCACCAGCAACTTGATAGCACAATATTAAATCTTTGTTGGGAATCGTGTCTGTTTCATCCAATTTAACCCGCACTATTTGCCCTTCATGTTCTATTCTCAACTGGTGGGAAGTTGAGCGAACATTGCTAATAGCCACACCAGCAGCAATTTCTACGGTTACGCCAATATCATGTCCTGAACGTGTTTCAGGAGGGATAATTGGTGGAGTAATCTGTGATGCATCAGGGACTTGATCTGTATCGCCACTGCTATCAATTAGATTACCTGGAATAAAACGCGGCCCTACAACCATCGGAAAGACAAATTCGTAGTTACCTCCCTCAAATTTTAAACTATCGGAATAACGGATAATTACATCAATTTGCTCACCAGGTTTGATATTAGCTAGAGACTGAGTGAAAATATTATCCCGCTGTTGTTCTAATAACCCGGCTGTTCGTCCTTGTTGTTTGGCTTGTTCGTAAATTGCTTGAGCTTCTTCACGTTTTTTGATGTTACCTTTGATCAGGCGATCGCCTATTTTTATCTCCATGTCATCCACTGCTGCTTCATCTGGCAATGGGAAGACATAAATTGCTTCTAAAGGTTCTGTAAAAAGATTTTCAAAAGTCTGTGTCACTTCTACTCGTGACACATTACCAGCAATTTTTGCCTGAACTTCCGTATGCTTCAAGGGGAATTGTAATTGCTGTCCGTCGCGAGATTGGATATACAAGCCGCCTAAAGTATGTTTTGTGGGTTCAAATGTAGGTTTTGACATAGATGTAGAGCATTGAGGTACGCTAAAGTTAGACAATCTGTAGTAAGTAGCTTTCACTCCAGAACTAAAAACAATTTTGTCTTCATTTTCGAGATTATGAGCTTGCAGCTTCCTCCCATTAATTAATATTCCGCTAGAACTCTTCTTTCCCAGGGAATCTCTATCACTAATCCGGTAATAGTAAGTACCATCGTCAAGATTTTCTCGTACTAATGTTGCATGATAGCGAGAGACGAAATGTGAACAGATACGAATATCAGACTGTGCACCTCTACCGATGGAATATACGACATTTTCTAAGGGAATTTCCCTCTTTCCCTTATCGTCTTCAACTATCAATATGTCTTGGAACAAAATATCTATCCTCCTCCGTTAATCAGAGATGCTATTGATGAGGTAAGGTTTGATTTGTAACTTAAGTTTGCTCCATGCTAACCTCAAATATTTGCAAATTCCAGAAGTATAATTACTTCCATACTGGGTTTTTATATGCAAATATAAGAAAGACCATTTCAAAAAAACTTGATGCAAAAAATCTCAACCCTGACCTCACCCTTAATTATTGCTGGCTTTCATGCGCTTTCCGATCCACTGCGGATTCAAGTATTAGAGTTGTTGCGCAAACAAGAGTTGTGTGTCTGTGAATTGTGTGAATATCTAGGAACCACTCAATCTAAGCTGTCTTTCCATCTGAAAGCGCTCAAAGAAGCTGAGTTAGTACGCACACGCCAAGAAGGGCGATGGATTTACTACAGCCTCAATGTGCCTCAGTTTGCTGTTTTAGAGCAATATTTGGCAGAGTATCGACGCTTTAGCCCAATTATCTCAGCTCGTCCCTGCCAAGACCCTCCTTAATTTATCAATTTTTTTGAATGTTCATCGCTATTAAGCTATGCATTGACCACTTGACAAATCAATTTTTTTTGAAATGATAAGAATAAGCTCCTATTAAAATCACCGGGGTAAGGTCGATGAAAGCAATAAACAAGCTAAAGCCTTTCACGCTGACAAGAGTTGCTCTGATAGCTAGTACTGCTGCGTTTTTGGGTTCATGCGCTCAACCTCCCTCACCAGAGGGCCAGATTAAAATTGACGGTTCCAGCACGGTTTACCCGATCACCAAGGCAATAACCGAAAAGTTTCAAACCGAGAAGGGCAATATAGTACAAGTCGATGTTAAATTCTCTGGTACTGGTGGTGGTTTTAAGAAATTCTGTGCTGGTGAAACAGATATCAACAACGCCTCGCGACCTATTTTGAAAGAGGAGATGGAAGCCTGTAATCAAGGTAAAGTAAGGTTCATAGAACTACCGATCGCCTTTGATGCCCTTACCATAGTGGTTCATCCCCAAAATAATTGGGCGAAGGACATTACTGTGGAAGAATTGAAGAAATTGTGGGAACCTGTAGCCGAAGGGAAAATCACCCGATGGAATCAGATTCGCCCTAACTGGCCCAATCAACCAATTAAACTTTATGGTGCAGGTAGAGATTCTGGCACTTTTGATTACTTCACAGAAGCAACTGTAGGGAAATCCAGAGCGTCACGCAACGACTACACAGCTAGCGAAGATGACAATGTGCTGGTGGAGGGAGTCAGTAAAGATCCGAAGGCTTTGGGTTATTTTGGTTTTTCCTACTATGAAAACAACCAAAATAAATTAAAAGCTTTAGCAGTTAATAATGGTAAAACACCAGTATTACCTTCGCGTAAAACAGTTGAAAATGCTCAGTATCAACCGCTTTCCCGTCCTCTGTTTATCTATGTAAACTCCAAATCGGCCCAAAACAAACCAGAATTAAAAAACTTCGTAGACTTCTATATTAAGAATGCACCGAAGTTGGTTAATACTGTTAACTACATACCCCTACCATCTGAAGGTTATTACCTGACAAATGTCCACTTTAAAGGCGGCAAGATCGGGACAGTATTTAATGGCAAAGCTGAGTTTAATCTGACAATTGGCGACTTGTTACGTAAAGAAGCAGCATTTTAGTTTGATGAATTCAGTGTTAAAGTCAGTTCCGAAATCAGTTTCTAGAGTGACTATTTTGAAATCAATTTCCCAATGTTGGCGAGAGGCTTTGACAGAAGGTATTGGCACGTTTATTTTAGTGTTTACTGGTACCGGTGCAGTGATGGTAAATCAGATTGACAAAGGTGCTGTAACTCATCTGGGTATTAGCTTTGTTTTCGGTGCTGTTGTTGCGGCTTTAATTTACGGGATGGGACACCTTAGCGGTGCACATTTCAATCCTGCTGTAACGTTGGCTTTTGCAGCGAGTGGCTTTTTTCCCAAGCGTCGAGTGTTTCCCTATATTTTGTCGCAGTCAGTAGGGGCGATCGCTGCTTCAAGTTTACTGTTGATTGCTTTGGGGCCAGTTGCCAAATTGGGTGCAACGCTACCACTCAAGGGTAACTGGTTTCAGTCCTTGGTGCTGGAAACAGTGCTCACATTTATTTTAATGTTTGTGATTTTAGGTTCTGGTTTGGATCGTCGTGCCCACATTGGTTTTGCGGGATTGGCGATTGGCTTAACTGTGGGGTTGGAAGCAGCTTTTATGGGGCCGATTACGGGTGCGAGTATGAATCCTGCGCGATCGCTTGGCCCTGCGTTGGTGGCTGGAATTTGGCAACATCACTGGGTTTATTGGGTTGCGCCAATTTTAGGAGCACAGTTAGCGGTGATAGTTTATCGGCAACTTTCTAATGGATTTCGGGATATTGGGTAATTGGTAATTGAACAAACAACAAACGACAAAATAATTAACGGAGATTGAGATGAAAAAAGTGATGTTTGTTTGTAAGAAAAATTCTCGTCGTTCTCATATGGCGGAGGGATTTGCTCGTACACTGGGGAAGGAAATTATTGATGTTACGAGTTCTGGATTAGAGGCTAGCAAAGTTGATCCAATTACTGTTCAGGTGATGTCTGAAATTGGTATTGATATTAGTGACCAAACCTCTAAAGCTTTAAGCAATTTCAAAGCAGAAGATTATGACGCAGTGATTTCTTTGTGTGGCTGTGGTGTCAATTTGCCCCAAGCATGGGTATTGCAAGAAGTATTTGAAGACTGGCAATTAGATGATCCAGAAGGGGAATCTATAGAAACATTTCGTCGCGTTCGAGATGAAGTTAAGGAAAGAGTTTCAAACTTGATTCAATCTATCAAGGTAAATAACTAATAGTAAGGAATGATGACAAACCTCAATCACAAACCGAGAATTTTATTTTTATATGGCTCTTTACGGGAGCGTTCTTATAGCCGATTGTTAGCCGAAGAAGCTGCTAGAATCATTGAAGAATTTGGTGCAGAAACTCGATTTTTTGACCCGCGTGAGTTGCCGATTTATGGGAGCGTCGATGCTGACCATCCCAAGGTTCAGGAGTTAAGGCAGTTAAGTTTGTGGTCTGAGGGTCAGGTCTGGTCTAGTCCTGAAATGCATGGCAATATTACAGGTATTATCAAAAACCAAATTGACTGGATTCCCTTAAGTTTGGGAGCAGTTAGACCGACTCAAGGTAGAACTTTAGCTGTCATGCAAGTAAGCGGTGGTTCTCAATCTTTCAATGCTGTTAATACGCTACGAATATTGGGACGCTGGATGAGAATGTTTACTATCCCCAATCAGTCTTCTGTTGCCAAAGCTTATAACGAGTTTAACGAAGATGGGACGATGAAGGATTCTGATTATCGCGACCGCGTTGTTGATGTCATGGAAGAACTTTACAAGTTCACTTTACTGCTGCGCGGCGAAGTTGATCATCTAACAGACCGCTATAGCGAACGTAAGGAAAAAGCAGCTAAGCTGGCAATTAATTCAGCAAATAATGCCAGTAGTGTTAATCTTCGAGCTTTGTAACATTATTTCCGTTGGTATCGGAATTATTCAAAAACCTCTGCGTCCCCTCTCTGCGCTCTCTGCGTTAAAAAAAACATATGATTCCCATCATTCGGATGCGATATAACAGTTAAAAATTGTTGTCTGTTATTTTCTTGATAACAAATAACAAAATTACGTTAAGTGCCGACGCTTTTGTAGTAAAATAGCCTGAACTTTTTCATATTCAAGCTCAATATTTGACACAATTGTTGAGGCTTCATCTAAGGAATTACTACGCGCCATTACTTCCACTTCTAGGCAAAGTTGAGCCAAGTTTTTGGCACCTAACATCGCACTGGTTGACTTGAGAGAATGAGCTGCTGACTGTAATGTATCGGACTTTTCCTGTAGAGACGTTGATGATGAGAGCATCGTACTCATCGTTTGCAGAAGCTTAGAGGCGTCTTCCAGATAGCGATCGATCACAACGCCTAAGATCTCATCTTGGTTTACCATTGCCCGTAATTCTCGAAAAGTAGTATCGTCAATCGCTGTTGTATTTACAGATGATGACTCAAAATCAAGCGCAGGACTAACCTGAACGGGACGACACTTGCTCAAAGCATTGCTCAGATCCTCCATACGGATCGGCTTACTGATATAGTCGTCCATACCAGCTTCCAAGCACATTTCCTTGTCTCCTTGCATCGCATTCGCCGTCATCGCAACGATGCGAGGACGCTTCACAGGTGACCACTCTTGACAGATGCGACGTGTAGCAGTCAATCCATCCATCTCTGGCATCTGCACATCCATCAATACCACATCATAGGACTGGCGGTGCAAAGCTTCTAAAACCTCCAAACCGTTACCTGCGACATCGGCCCGGTAACCCATCCGTTGCAACAAGTGCAGTCCCACCTGCTGGTTGACCACATTATCCTCAGCTAGCAGAATCTTCAGGGGTACGCGAGCCCCTAATTGAGGGTCAATTTGTGGGTAAATAGTACAGCTATGCCGAACCTTGATCGGCTGTCCTAACAGAACCCGAATCAGGACATCGTGGAGTTGGGATTGTTTAATCGGCTTGTTGAGGAAAGCAGAAAATTGACTCTTAAGGCTTTCGTCGTTGATTTCTGGCTTACCCATTGAGGTTAACATCACCAAAGGCAACTGCTCGTAACCCGGTTGCTTACGAATTTCTGTCGCCAGCGTCAATCCATCCATTCCTGGCATCTGCATATCTAGAATAGCAAGGTCAAAGTGTTCTCCCTGACCAAGCCAAGCTAGAGTTTCCGGGCCAGATTGGGCTGCACGAGTCAGCATTCCCCAAGAATTGCCTTGTAAGGTCAAAATTTGCCGATTAGTGGCATTGTCATCGACAATTAGCAGTCGCTTACCCGCTAGCTGTGGTTGTGGAGCATCCAGTTCAGTTTGGGAAGTTTCCTTAGCAACTTCAGCGATTACAGTGAAGTAAAAGGTAGAACCTTGCCCAATTTCACTTTCCACCCAAATTTTACCACCCATCATTTCGCTCAACCTTTGACTGATCGCCAAACCCAAACCCGTTCCACCATAGTTACGACTGGTAGAAGAATCAACTTGACTGAAGGGTTTAAAAAGTCGGTCTAAGCGGTCAGCAGGGATACCGATTCCGGTGTCTTTGACGGCAAATTGAATTTCATAAAAGGAATTGGAAATTGAGGCTTGATCAGATGGGGAAATAAAGGGTGCGTGTCCGAGCAACTGACGACTAATAACAGAAACTGTGACTTCTCCAGTAGGAGTAAACTTGACGGCGTTACCGAGTAAATTTACTAAGATTTGGCGCAGTCGAGTAACGTCTCCCAAAATAGTAGTAGGAGTTTGTGGGTCAATTAAATATGCTAACTCCAGTTTCTTTTCTGCTGCTTTTGCTGCCAGTAAATCGAGAGATTCTTCAATGCAGGTGCGTAATTTGAAGGGTACATCCTCTAGTTCTAGTTTGCCAGATTCAATTTTAGAAAAGTCGAGAATATCGTTAATAATGGTAAGCAATGCTTCACCACTATTACGAATAGTTTCCACAAAATTTATCTGTTGTGGCTCCAGTTCAGTATCCAGCAGCAATCCAGTCATACCAATTACGGCATTCATTGGGGTGCGTATTTCATGACTCATGGTTGCTAAAAATTCACCCTTGGCCTGGTTGGCTGCTTCTGCTGCTTGTTTTGCTGATTCTAGGGCAATATTTTGCTTTGCTAGTTGTTCCCGTTGGCGCTTTTCTTGCTCCAAAAGCTGGCTTTGAGCGAGAGCAATTCCTACTTGATCTGCTACTGCTTCTAGAAGTTCGATTTCTTCGTGACTCCAGTTACGCAAGGAGTCGCACTGATGTAAGCCAATGATGCCATTTGGTTCTCCCTGATATGAGGTACGAATCGCCAGCATTGATTTCAGTCCAAGTTGCTGACACAAAGGGATAGCCGCTTGTAGCAATGGTTCGATGTAGACATTGGGAGAGGCGATCGCCCGATCTGAGTTCAGTACTCGTTCAGGCATGAGGATTGCCCAAAATCGGGATTTTCAATTCCAGTATTGACTCATACCCCGATTCTAAATATTCAGCCACTAATGGAGCTTGGGGCTCTGGTGTGGCAATGTAGGTGTGAATTACACAACGATTGACACGAAAAGCCTGACCAATTTGAGTCGCAGTAGTTTGAAAGATTTGCTTGGTGTCTAGGCTTTGGCGAATTTCTTGGGTAATTTTTTCTAGCAACAGTGCACGGTTGACTTGCGCTTGTAGAGCTGCTTCGCTGGATCTTAGTCCTTGTTCCGCACGTTTACGTTCAAAAAGTTCAGATTGTAGCTGTTGATAAAGTTCCGATTGCTGGAGGGCGATCGCCACTTGAGTGGCCAATTGTTGTAATAGTTCAATCTCCAAAGATTGCCATTGTCTAGCTTCACTACAATGATGAGCAATTAGCAGTCCCCAAAGTTTATCACCTTGCAGAATAGGCACTGTCAAACTAGCGATGCAAGAAAGTTGAGCCAGAAATTCCACATAGCATGGTTTCAAACCTGCGGTGTGAATATTCTCTATAATTCCTATCCGCCCATGTCGATATTCCTCAGCGTAATTTATGCTAAAACAAGGGTCATGGATTGTTGTTCCCAACACAGGATGAAAATCAGCACTGACCGACTCTACTGCAACTACTCCACTCCCATCAGAATTGAAGCGGTAAATTATCACTCGGTCAGTTTGCAGAAAACCTCGTACTTCCGTAACCGTCGTGTTCAGAATTTCTTCTAGTTCTAGAGACTGACGAATCCGGGACAGAGTACCTTGAATTAACCCTTCCCGTTCTGCTTGTTGTTGTAGCGCTGTTTCTGTTTGCTTGCGATCGCTAATATCGCGCACGATACAGACAGCTTCATCCACACCACTTTTAACAATACGGGCTTCATAAGTGTGCATCCCATCAAGTAGTTTTAATTCATACTCATAGGTTTGCAGTGTCCCAGTTTCTACAGCCCTTTGCAACAACTCAAGATGAAGTTTCTTTCCTGTTTCTGGTATAGGTAAGTCACGAACATTCATCCCAATCAGAGTTTCAGCGGGAACGATTAAATCTTCTTCCTTGGCCTTGAAATCTAAATATGTGCCATCCACCCGCAGACGAAACATCACATCAGGAATTGCATTTAACAGAGCCCCTATCCGCTCTTCACTTTGCCCCAATGCTTCCTGAGCTTTAACCAATTCGGTAATATCAGTATGGGCGCCCACCATGCGAAAAAACTTTGCCATTATCATCTTTCAGGTGAGTAGCTCGTGAAAGAATATAAACAGTAGAACCATCTTTATGATGAAATCTCTGAGTACACATGAAGCGAGAAATTTTGCCGCAATTGTAATCTTCAATCAGTTTTAAGGCAGCGAGGCGATCTTCTTCAAAGATAACTTTTTCCCAGGAAATTAATTCATTTGGTAATTCATAGTCAAGATAGCCAATCATCTCTTTCCAACGAGGAGAATAGTAAATTTCTTTCGTTACTAAATCCCAATCCCAAAAACCATCTTGAGAAGCACGTGTAACTAAATCCAGCCGTTCTTTAGCTGCTTTCAATTCCTCTTCTAGTCGCGCCGAATCTGAATTTTTTTTGTTAGAACTAACTAAAATTTTATTTTCAATTGTTTTCAATTCCTGGGATTCATTTTGGGTAATTAACTCAGAACTGAGTAGGGTTGCCAGTCCTTGCGATCCTAAAGATTCAGGATTAATCAAAGTCGGCTGGTGAAGTAAAACATCCTGCTGCAATTGCACCTTAATTTGTTTTAATTCAGCCTTTTGTTCTTCAACTGTTTGCTGTAATTTCTCAATAATACCAAGCATAGCCATTGGCTCAAAAGCTCTCAGCAGATCTTCTTGAGAGATAACTCCTAACCAGTTTTCTTGATCTTGATACACCAACAAATGTTGTAACCCCCACGGTTGCAACATCTGTTCAAGAACACTGCACAAACTATCTTCCGGGCTGAGGTGAAATAGCGGTTTTCCTAACACCATTTGCGCCGGAGTTTTAGACAAATCCAGCCCTAATAGAGATAGCTGTAGGAAGCGGATTAAGTCGCGTTCTGTAACAATTCCCACTGGAATTAAGGATTGGGAAGTGCTCAAATTGGGATTTTCTTGGATGCTTCCCCAGTCAATCTTCAGTCCCTTTTCCTGAGTCAGCACCACATAACTAACGCTATCGCGTACCATTAGACGAGCGAGACTAAGGATATCTAAGCTCATTGGTACATGAATAACAGTTTGTTTCATCGCCTGATATACGTGCCGCAACTTTAGGAAATTCATTCCCTCCAGTGCTCTACATATACTTTCAGTATTAATTATTCCCAACAGTTTCCCATTACTGTTGAGAACAGGTAGGTGATGAATTTGATGTTGATGGAATAGCGAGAGTACTGTAAAAAAATTGCACGACTCAGATAAAGTCAGAATATGAGGAGATTTTCTGATCAGATCAGCAATCTTAATTTCCCTAAGATTTATATCTGAAACCATCAGGCGAATTAAATCACCTACGGTAAATATCCCCACCAACTTCTCCCCTTCCATCACTAAGATACAGCTTGTTGGAACTGTGTTATTAATACTTGCGAGGGGTGTATTTGTTCGTGTATTGTGTAATGTATGTTTATCGTCTACCAAAGCAATAACTCTGGAACTGTAAACAGGAGCAGTTTTTTGTCCTTGGCACATTAAACCAATGACATCAACTAGGGGTGTCTCAGGCTCAACAGTAAGAGGTTGAGTGTCGATTAAATGCTCTAGAGAAAGCAAATTGATAGGTGCAGTTTCAGTCTGCATGGTAGTTAGATTAGATGATTGCGCGAATTAGATGCAGACCTTATTTGCTTATACGGAAGAAATTTTTCCGTAACAGTAACTACACCCCAAACTTTCTACAAATTTTACAGATTTTTAACAAAAGTCTCTTTGACGCTCACAATTGCTGGTGAGGTCAAATCTGTCTTGCTAACAGTTTTTCTTTTGGCAGAGGTGTCATTACCTGATTACTTCTTTGTAAGTCAGGCGTGACAGCTACTTTTATAGTACTCATAATTTAGGGTGGTCATCCGGATTGATACTCATCGGCGTGAACGCACGGGGATTCTTGGATCAACGAAACCACTTAAACTAGATTCCTTGCGTCGAAAGCAGTCCAGAGGTGGGATTCACGGCCTTGCGTTACTTCGGGTATGTCCTACCCTAGTTGCATTGTTGCAAGTCTTGTTTAATTGAAGTCAATATGTCCCAAAATGCTGTTAGCTTAGCCCCAGCGATCGGGTAGAAAACGGTAAAGTGTTGTGGGTATTTTTTGCGATCGCTTTATTTGGGTAATTCTGTAGGGGCGGGTTTAGGGATTAATTTAGTAATTTACCGATAACTTTTGTACAAAACCCGCCCTTACCCTTTTGCATCTCACGATAATTTTTGTAGAACATCTGTCCTTACCAAAGGGTTGCATAAGGGCGGGTTTTGACTGTTAAATTATTGATTGGTTGCAAAGATTATGGCTAAACCCGCCCCTACAAAAACCCTAATCAATCCATCCAAAATTGATTGTGCCAGGTATCGCAAACCTAGAAGGGGCTCGGCTTCGTGGAATTTGTCTTAGTAGCAAATCTTTATAAAAATCTGAAATCCTTAGATGTTACAGTTTACAAGTCTCCACGCGAGAAAAGATACACCACACCCCCACTACATAAAAAAATGTGGTTGTCCGAGGTGTCCCCCAAAAACGGGAGGTGTCCTAGGGAGGCATTTAAGGAAAAAGTGAGGTTTGAGTAGTTAACCCATTTTTCTTTCACACGCCAACCCACGCGCACACAAAACGAGCGGTAAATTTCATAGTCCACTTTCCCCCCTACGCTCTCCCAGATGCGCTTCTGTACGCTAAAACCGAAGCGTCCATCGCTGTATTTTACCCAAAGACAGTCAATCGTGCGGAGGTCTGTACAAGGAAACTTTTCGATAGACTCGCTATCTAGCCAACCCTGTTTTTCTTGTCCTGCTGCTTTAAGCATGACAGCGAGAGTTTCCTGATCTGCTTCTTTCCACTTTCCTGCTGCTAGTAAATCTCGCAGTCGTGTGTAGTCTACATTTTTTTCAGAACTGAGGTCATCGGATTGAGTATTGTTCTCCTGAGAAAAGTTAGGAATTTGAGATTGTTGTGCCTGTTTTTCTGCTTCTTTCTCAAAAAGAATTGATGTCTCAATTCGCGCTACATCTTCATCTGTAAGACCCAAAACTTGCTGAAAATTCTTCAACTCCTCGCGAGTAACTTCACTCAAAGGAAATTTCCGCTCTGATTCTTCAATCAACACCTCTTCGTATTCCTTCAGATTTGCCTTGTGTTCTTCATAGGGTGCTAGAACTTCCACCTCAATACTTTTGGTAACTTCCAGCGATAACTTCAACTTTATTGCTAACTTATTTAAAGCCCTGCGACCAATAGCAGAAATTTCACCGCGACCACTCTTAACCCATTTCTCAACCTCTCGGCGATACTCCAATTCAGAATCGTTTACAGGCGATCGCGTCAGGATAATATTGAAGCCTTCTTTGTGCGAGTAAATTTCTGGCTTCATTGCGGGTTTAGCTGTCTCCACCTTCTCCTTAGCATAGTCGTGCAACTCCAAGATGGAAATTGTACCTGTTCCATCTGTGTCTGCTGCTCCCGTCTCTAACCCCTCAACTAGGAAGCGCGTATAAATTCCCGATCCTTCATGCTCAAAGGATTTTTGCAATGCAGTTGAAGAGGTGAGAATTGCTCGTCCTTCACCTCCCAACTCCCGTTTAATATCAACAGCACCACCACTTTTCGGCTGCCATCCTGCCGCAAATGCACCACTATAACAACAGTCCAAAATAACCACCTGTCGCTTGCATCGACTATCATTCATTACGTCATGTACAAAACTAGCAGGTACAGATGTTGCTTTGTAGAATTGTTCGTCAGTGAAGCGAGTAGTCAGGTGAAGCCTTCCCTCATCATCGGTAATACCATGACCGGAGAAAAATAGCACTGCCAAATCTTCCTTTTGGCAACTAGCAAACAGTCGATTCATGGCGAGTCGCATGGCATTCGGATCAGGGTTAATCAGGGTTTTAACCTCATCAAAACCACCGATTTTCGGGTCTTGCAAAACTTTCCGCATCGCTTCCACATCGTTGGGAGCAGCCGGAAGTGGAGGTAAACCCGCCTCATACTGGCTGACCCCAATCAACAGTGCTATTTTCTTAGGCATGGTCAGATTTTTGCATCTGTTCTAAAAGTTGGCGAACAACTTTCTCGGCGTCTTCTAATTCTTTACGGCTTTTGGCTTCAATCTCGACTTCTTTCTCGCCAACTTTTACTTTAATAATGACAGGCTTATTCGGAATGCGATCGCCAATAAACCCCAAAACTTTCTGAATATTTTCTATACTAACTTCAGCCGTCAGGACTCCTGCAATAGTTGCTAGTACTGACTTAGCTCCTAGTTCTAACTCCAAATCTTTGGCAAAGTCAGCATTTTCAACTTCATCGAGTTGGCGCAGTTCACGCAACAACTTTCTCGCTATTTCTTGCCGTTCTGCATCTTCTAATTCTGGGTCATTAACCGCAAAGGTGAATTGAAGCGTCGGTTTGTTTATCATCTTATTATCAGAGTCCTGCTATCGGTCTTAATGCTGATTATAATTACAAGACTTTCCCTTCCACAGCAGGATAAATTCAGTATCCACTGCCATAGAAGAATGCATCTGAGATGGAGATTGAGCCTCTGTGCAAAAAGCGATCGCCTTAACGAAGCGAGGCAAAAACCTCGCGCTGCTGCTCTTCAGATCGCCCTGGCTACTACAGTATTGTAAAACTTGAGAAGACACGCCCCTATTCACTTTCTAGATTATTCTCTGCCTCATGGGGCGTGGATCACGAGCTAATTCACCTCAATTGCGCTAGGAAGCTGAATGTTTATTCCTTTAGCGTTCATGCGACGCAGACGATCAGCTAATACTTGCATGACTTGCAGAGCAAAGTACGGATGCTGTTGAACCAGAAAAGTAAAGCGTCTTTTATTAATAGGGATAAGCTTGCAGTCAGACTTAGTTACTGCTGTCGCACTTCTGATTTGAGTGTCGATCAAGGCCATCTCACCGATAAGATTATCAGATCCTACTGTTTCCAGCACCTGAGCTCCGATTAAGATATCGACTTCCCCTTCTTGAATGATGTACATTCGATCACCAGGGTTTCCTGTCTCAAAGATAATTGTGCCAGCAGGAAAAATTTCGCAATCAACATCATCCTGAAATAGAGCAAATCTCTTCATCATAATGAATACTTTTTTGTCGGCAAGTAAAATTATTTAATAGTAGATTTACCATATCTCTATCAAGGTTTTGCCAAACATTTACAACATTAAACATTGGCGATTGTTGCTTTTCTATTTTTCTGTAACATGAGACACTTTATTAGTATTTGCATGTGTTCACCCCTCTTGTCTTACCCTCTTAGGGGAGAGAACAAATGAGCAGTGGTTTCAAATCCTAATATTTTGTTGTGGCAATATATCTAATGTCCGAGTAATTTATCTCGCAAGTGTTTAATCCGATCGCGATATTTAGCAGCTTGCTCAAACTCCTGCTTCTTGGCTGCTTCTTTCATCTGTACTTCTAGCTGACTAATTAATACTGGAATCTGTTCTAATGAAAGCTCATCTACCTGTTCATAAACCTCTTCTAATTGTTGGGAATTCAAGCGCCTAGACACGTCCAAAAATGCCAAAATCGAATTACTAGACTTCTTGACAATCGACTTAGGAGTAATTCCATGCATCCGGTTGTATGCTAGTTGAATTCCACGACGACGGTCAGTTTCATCAATCGCTTTAATCATGCTCTTGGTAAGATTATCAGCATAGAGAATAGCTTGTCCCTGAACATGACGCGCTGCACGTCCGATAGTTTGAATAAGCGATCGTTCTGCTCGCAAAAACCCTTCCTTATCCGCATCTAAAATTACCACCAGAGAAACCTCTGGCAAATCCAAACCCTCTCGCAACAAATTGACCCCAATCAACACATCAAACTTACCCTCTCGCAAATCTTGCAAGATTTCAATGCGCTGAATTGACTGAATTTCTGAGTGTAAGTAACGTACCTTAATCCCTCTTTCTTGCAAATATTCTGTTAAATCCTCCGCCATGCGCTTAGTTAAAGTCGTAACTAACACCCGTTCCTGCTTGTCAACTCTGTTTTTAATTTCACCCAATAAATCATCAACTTGCCCTTCTGTTGGACGCACGAATATTTCTGGCTCAATAACACCAGTTGGGCGAATTACTTGCTCAACAATTCGCTCTTCTGACTGTTGTATTTCCCATTCTCCAGGAGTTGCAGAAACAAAAATACACTGATTTACCTTTTCCCAGAATTCCTCAGATTTCAAAGGACGATTATCAGCAGCACTTGCTAAGCGAAAACCATGCTCAATTAGCACTTTTTTCCTAGCTTGGTCGCCATTGTACATTCCCCGAATTTGCGGGACTGTAACGTGAGATTCATCTACTATCAAAAGCCAATCTTTGGGGAAATAATCAATCAAACATTCTGGTGGTTCCCCAGCATTTCTCCCAGCTAAATGACGGGAATAGTTTTCCACTCCGTTGCAGTAACCAACTTCTCGCAACATTTCCAAATCATAGCGGGTACGCTGTTCAATGCGCTGGGCTTCTAGCAACTTTCCAGCTTGTTCTAATTGAGTCAAACGTTCTCTTAGTTCTTGTTCAATGTCGTCACAAGCTTCCTCAAGTCTGTCATCTGGTGTAACGAAGTGACGAGCGGGGTAAACATTCAAAGCGTCTAAACTTTGGATAATCTGACCAGTTACAGGGTCAATGTAGCGAATGGCGTCAATTTCATCCCCGAAGAATTCTACTCGAATAATGCGATCTTCGTAAGCTGGACCGATTTCCAGGACATCACCTTTTACGCGGAATCGACCTCTACCCATATCTACATCGTTGCGTGAATACTGAACAGATGCTAAGTCTCGCAATATTTGACGCTGGTCAATTTCTTTGCCTACTTGTAAAGGAATCGCTGCTTTCAGGTATTCTGAGGGCATACCTAAGCCATAGATGCAACTGATGGAAGCTACGACAATGACATCACGACGCTCAAATAGCGATCGCGTTGCTGAGTGTCTGAGCATATCAATTTCATCATTAATTGCTGCAGTTTTTTCGATGTAAGTGTCGGTAACTGGTATATAAGCTTCGGGTTGGTAATAGTCGTAGTAGGAAACGAAGTATTCGACTGCGTTGTTAGGGAAGAATTCTCGCAATTCGTTGCATAATTGGGCAGCGAGGGTTTTGTTGTGAGCGAGAACTAGGGTAGGTTTGCCGATTTTTTCTATTACACTAGCGGCTGTGTAGGTTTTGCCGGTTCCTGTGGCGCCAAGTAGGGTTTGTAGACGATTACCAGCTTGTAGGTTAGAGGTAAGTTGGGCGATCGCTTGTGGTTGATCGCCGGTTGGTTGAAAAGGTGCTTGCAGATGAAATTGCGACATACTAGGCAACTATAGAGCGTTTGATAGTGTTGAACCATCAGCTTTGAGGCTCGTAGAGCTAGGGTAACGTATCTGAAGCCCTGATTGTGGTGCGAGCGTCAAGCTAAGGAAATTATCAATGGTGATGGTAGAGCAGCCTCTATCTTTGCAAATATTTACCCCATTATGTCTTTTTATTCTTCTTACTAAAGATAGTTATAGCTTTATAATATTTTTATAAAGCAGAGTGAGAGCAAAAATAAAGAACCAAAGACTTTTGGCTCTCCTACTCCATAACAGACTCAGTTAGAAAATTAAAGGGATTTGATTATGACCAATAGCGCTACTGTCGAACCAACCCCCACCCAGGAAGCTGTTCAGGTTCATGTACCAACTCCCTTACCTGGGAATCGCCCAATTGACGCCAGTAATCTGAATGTTCTGGAGACTATCTCTGCGATGGGACAGCGTCCGATTGTCTCCAGTAACATCCAAATCTTAGATATAATCAGCATTTCTGGTAATCGTCCGATTGTTTCCAGTAATCTTCATATTTCTGGAATAGGAATGATTTTCGGTAACCGTCCAATTGCTTCCAATAACGTTGATAATGAAGATTTGATGGGTTATTTAGATTAAATTCATCTGACTTTAATTAACCTTAAATAGCGTGTCTGTTTTCACTAAGCAAGTTAAAAAGTAGGGGCTCACTTGAGGGATAAACATTGCCAAAAAGCAGTTTCTCCTGTCCAAAAACCGCTAGGTGCAAGTGTGGAATTACAGTCACGCCTATTTGTTTTTTGCCCAATTGATTCCTAATAAAAAAGTTTAGGACTAATGAAACGAGGATGGAATATAGCAATTTTATTTGAGTTAAAAACTTGGGCTGTTCAGATCCCCGACTTCTTGAAGAAGTCGGGGATCTTGGCGTTTCTTGTTCCGTCTACTCACCTAAGACTGATATTTGTTTAACTAAAACTGAGCTTTAGGTATAGACAAAGCTACCCGTCTAATACATCTACAGATGGACGGCCCTTTAAAAAAATTCAGTTAAATTGAATACATAAAGCGAAGAAGGTTACAAAAAAAATTGAAAGCTTTCTTCTCCATCAACTTCATTTAAGAAAGGCAGAAAAATATGAGTATTGAAGATAGAGCAAAAGCAGTTGGCAAAAATATTGAAGGCAAAGCTCAAGAAGCACTGGGCAATGTAACAGGTGATCCAGAAGATAAAGCAGAAGGTAAAGCCAAGCAAGCAGAGGCTCAAGTCCGTCACACTGGTGAAAATGTGAAAGATAAAGTAAAAGAAGCACTAGACTAATTGCATTGTTTGCTAAGCAGGTAGGCGTAAAAACACCAAGATGAAATTGTAGGGGCGGGTTTAGGGAGAACCCTTGCCAAAAACAAGTTTATCATGTACAAAACCCGCCCTCAATTGTGTCTATTTTCACCTACCTGGTAGTGCCTAATTATTTTCTTGGGTAGTGACTAGAAGCTAAATAAAAAAAGGCGATCCAGTCTGGATCGCCTTTCTTTTAAATCTCAGGATTTGTTTACTAAATTCCCAAGCGTTGATAAACCTTATCCAAGTGCTTCAAATGGCGCTGCGGGTTAAAACATTCCTCAATCTCCTCTGGCGTTAATCTACTGGTAACGCTAGCATCTTTAGCAATGAGAGCTTGGAAATTACCCTCTGATTTGTTCCAGGCTTCGTGAGCGCAAGATTGCACAACTCTGTAGGCTTCTTCCCGACCCATCCCTTTGTCTACTAGAGTGAGTAACACCCGTTGACTAAAGACAACTCCACCATAAAGATTCATATTCCGCTTCATGTTTTCTGGATAAACCAAAAGGTGTTTCACCAAGTCGGTGATTTCCACTAACATGAAGTGAGTCAAGATACAGACATCTGGGAAAATGACTCTTTCAACAGAACTGTGAGAAATATCTCGCTCGTGCCAAAGGGCAACATTTTCCAGTGCAGCAACAGCATGACCCCGAACAATTCGCGCCATTCCTGTTAGTCTCTCGGAACGAATCGGATTGCGCTTGTGAGGCATTGCTGAAGAACCTTTTTGTCCTTTGGAGAAGAATTCTTCTACTTCTAGAACATCGGTTTTTTGCAGGTTTCTAATTTCAACGGCAAAGCGTTCAATTGTTGCCCCTAAAAGCGCCAATTGCTGCACATATTCTGCATGGATATCCCGTGATATTACCTGAGTTGAGGCAGTATCCGGTTGTAATCCGAGTTTCTGACAGGCGATTTCTTCTACTTTTGGGTCAATATTGGCATAAGTTCCCACTGCACCGGAAATTTTACCAACAGAAATGTTTTGACGCATACGCACTAGGCGATCGCGGTTCCGCAACACTTCTGCTAACCATCCAGCTAGCTTAAAACCAAAGGTAATGGGTTCAGCGTGAATACCGTGAGAACGACCAATCATCACGGTGTTTCGGTGTTGCTGTGCTTGGTAACGGATTGCTTGACTTAAATCTTCCAAGCGTTCCAAAATAATATCCAAACTGGCGACTAATTGCAGTGCCAGAGCGGTATCCAAGACATCTGAACTGGTCAATCCTAAGTGGATGTAACGACCAGCATCACCCACATATTCATTCACATTCGTGAGGAAGGCGATCATATCATGACGGACTTCTGCCTCAATTTCTAGCACCCGCTGCGGGTCAAAATTCGCCTTTGCTTTAATTTCCTCAACTGCATCTTCTGGAATTGCACCAAGTTCGGCTTGTGCCTCGCAAACGGCAATTTCTACCTGAAGCCAGGTTTTGAGTTTGTAGGTTTCTGTCCACAATTCGCCCATTTCGGGCAGGGTATAACGCTCGATCACTGCTTGTGTCGCAGAATACAACCGTAATATTGTACAACCCACTGTCAGCAGTGATTCAATGATTCAAATAAAACCCAAATGATTCGTGAAGCTGAGATACCCGACTTCTTTGAGAAGTCGGGTATCTGAAACGCTTATCTCACAATTCAAACAGGATTGTTATATTTTTGGATAAATATTTTAAAATTCACCAGTAAGTCCAAGATTATCAAATACTCCCTGAATGAATTGGAGGAGTTACAAGCTTGTTGAGAAGTTAGCTACAGATTTATTTAATAATCAGCGCGATTGTTCTCTACTTGTATCAACCTTTTAGGCAATAGCTTTTAAGATTCTCGTTGCGATACACTAGCAAAAGTACCGAGAAAAATAATTTGATGTTTGACTTAAATACCATATTTGAGTTTTCACGCACCAACTGTGTCGCTATCTGTGCATTTTTGGTTCCAGCAAACTTGCTTTTGACCTTACAGACAATTATTCTCACTACCTCACGCCGTCCTCAAGTTCAGGTACGACAAGCAGCCATACTTGCTTGTATCCCAGCAGTGGTGATGGTACTTCATGTATTTACTTGGTTGATGATTGGGGTAGTAATGGCTCCTACTTATATTTTGTTGTGGTTGGGAACTACTTGTCTTGGTATGAATCTTTGGGCAATTACTAATTCTCAAAGCATGGTTCGCTTACTCCAATCCTTTTTGTCAATGTTACAGTTTGAGAAAATTGCAGTTTTTAGAAAATAGAACGAACGCACTTACTACAGACTGATTTGAGGGATAAATATCACTGCATTCTGTCAATTGTGCGGTATTGAATTGCTTCGGCTACGTGCTGGGGAAGTAGATTTTCATCCCCAGCTAAGTCAGCAATGGTACGCGCTACTTTAAGAATGCGATCGCTTGCTCTTGCTGATAAACCTAATTTTCTAATTGCTGCTTCTAGTAAGTTACAAGATTGCTCGTCCAACTGACACCAGTCACGCAGATGAATACTCTGCATTTGGGCGTTGCAACGAACAGATACTTCTGCTTGAAAACGGTGATGGGCGCGATCGCGTGCTATCTGTACTCGTTCCCGCACCGGTGCTGAATCTTCACCAGTCGGCTGTTTTGTAATTTCCTCTGGTTTAAGGCGATTTACGGCTACTTGCAAATCAATGCGATCCATCAACGGCCCTGAAAGTTTCGCCCAATATTGTTCTCGTTGTCGAGGAGAACAGGTACAGGCTTGAATGGTATCACCAAAGTAACCGCAAGGACAAGGATTTGTACTCGCAACTAAGGTAAATTGTGCAGGAAACATCACAGATTGACGGGTACGAGAAATTGTAACTTGGCCATCTTCTAAAGGTTGTCGCAGGAATTCTAAGACATCGCGCTTAAATTCAGTAAGTTCATCGAGAAACAATACTCCTCGATGCGCTAGGGAGATTTCTCCTGGACGGGGATAGCTTCCACCACCAACGAGGGAGGGGCCAGAAGCAGAATGGTGAGGACTGCGGTAAGGGCGATCGCTTACTAAGGAACCTCGATTTTTCAGTAAACCAGCGACTGAGTGAATTTGAGTGACTTCTAAGGCTTCGGCAAAACTCAAGGGTGGCAAAATTCCTGGTAGTCGTCGTGCCAACATGGTTTTACCGCTTCCTGGGGGGCCGACGAAGATTAAATTATGTCCTCCTGCGGCTGCAATTTCCAAAGCCCTGCGAGCATGAGCTTGTCCTTTGATATCTTTTAAGTCTGGGCCAATGAATTTAGATTTGCTTAATTCCTGCAATCCGTCGATCTCTACTGGTGAATAACGTCCCGGATTGTTGAGGAAGTCTGCAACTTGCCATAAATCTTTAAATCCGTAAACTGCTAATCCCTTGACAACGGCTGCTTCTTGTGCGTTGTCAATAGGAATGACTAAGCCTGTAATTCCCAGTTTGGCTGCGGCTGCGGCAATGGGCAATACTCCAGCAACAGGCCGCAAACTGCCATCTAGGGACAATTCTCCTAAAAAGAGGTAATCTCCCAAAAGTTCACCATTTACCTGTTCTGAGGCTGCGAGAATGCCGATACTGATGGGTAAATCGAAGCTTGGCCCTTCTTTGCGCAAGTCAGCAGGTGTGAGATTAATGACGATCCTGCGCATGGGAAAGGCAAAACCGGCATTTTTCAAGGTGGCTTTTACCCTTTCCCGCGATTCTTGGACTGCGGTATCAGGTAGCCCGACAACCACAATTGCTGGTAAGCCATTGGAAACGTCAACTTCAACGCCCACTTTTACAGCGTCGATACCGACAATAGATGCACTCCAAACCCTAGCAAGCACGCGGCTACTCCCAAGAAACTGCAAGATAGTATAGTGCGAGTCAGGTTTGTAGATTAACCGGGAAATTACTGGATTTTTGTGTTCATCCCTTAAAATTGCTCGTAGCAAAGTTACCGCAAATCACAGGAGTAGCATGAGCGACACTATCTTTGGCAAGATTATCCGCAAAGAAATTCCAGCGGAGATTGTTTATGAGGATGATTTAGTCCTGGCCTTCAAAGACATTGTTCCCCAAGCGCCAGTTCATATCCTTGTCATTCCCAAAAAGCCCCTTCCTCAGCTATCTGCAGCCGAGTCGGAAGATCACGCTTTGATGGGACATCTTCTCTTAACAGCTAAGCGTGTGGCCCAACAAGCTGGGCTGGAAAATGGCTATCGTCTGGTGATTAACAATGGTGCTGATGGCGGACAAACAGTTGACCACCTGCATTTGCACATCTTGGGGGGACGCGAAATGCGCTGGCCACCTGGTTGAAATGTTAAGCAAATCTAAACTTTCTTAAAAAGCCTTTACAAATCTCAATAAAGGAGTTAAGTTATATACAAGCGAACAAAAAACGCCCACAGAACCTCGAAAATTTATAAAGCCATCATAAGCAAATGACCACCACCTTACAAAGACGCGAAAGCGCCAACGTTTGGGAACGCTTCTGCAGTTGGATTACTTCCACCGAAAACCGCATTTATGTCGGTTGGTTCGGCGTGTTGATGATCCCAACCTTGCTAGCAGCTACCACCTGCTTCATCATCGCCTTCATCGCTGCTCCCCCAGTGGACATCGATGGCATCCGCGAACCTGTTGCTGGTTCTCTAATCTTCGGAAACAACATCATCTCTGGTGCAGTTGTTCCTTCCTCTAACGCCATCGGCTTGCACTTCTACCCCATCTGGGAAGCTGCTTCCTTAGATGAGTGGCTCTACAACGGTGGTCCTTACCAGCTAGTGGTTTTCCACTTCCTCATTGGCGTATTTTGCTACATGGGTCGTGAGTGGGAACTCTCCTACCGCTTAGGTATGCGTCCTTGGATTGCAGTTGCTTACTCTGCACCAGTTGCAGCAGCAACCGCTGTTTTCCTGATCTACCCAATCGGACAAGGCTCCTTCTCTGATGGTATGCCTCTGGGTATCTCCGGAACATTCAACTTCATGTTCGTGTTCCAAGCTGAGCACAACATCCTAATGCACCCCTTCCACATGTTGGGAGTTGCTGGTGTCTTCGGTGGTTCTTTGTTCTCCGCAATGCACGGTTCTCTCGTTACCTCTTCTTTGGTACGTGAAACCACTGAAACCGAATCACAGAACTACGGTTACAAGTTCGGTCAAGAAGAAGAGACCTACAACATCGTTGCAGCTCACGGCTACTTCGGTCGTCTAATCTTCCAATATGCTTCTTTCAACAACAGCCGCAGCTTGCACTTCTTCTTAGCTGCTTGGCCAGTAGTTGGAATCTGGTTCACCGCTTTGGGAATCAGCACCATGGCATTCAACCTGAACGGCTTCAACTTCAACCAGTCGGTAATTGACTCACAAGGTCATGTCATCGGTACTTGGGCTGATGTTCTCAACCGCGCTAACTTGGGTATGGAAGTAATGCACGAGCGCAATGCTCACAACTTCCCTCTTGATTTGGCTGCAGGTGTTGCTGCTCCTGTCGCTTTAACTGCTCCTAGCATCAATGGTTAATAGCTAGAATCTAGCTAAAATAAGCGCTCTCCTTTTCGGGGGGCGCTTTTTGTTTTTATCGAAAAATTGGGTTGAAAACCCCGTCAATAGCTTGATAATATCAAGGATATAGCCCTCAGACCCCTCTAAAAAAATGGCAACTTAAGAAATCTTTGAATTCCGCGTCGTCGTCTCTCAAAGATGATGGGGTATGGCATCAATGTAGCTAGCAACTCAATACTCACTTGTTTATGGGGAAAGCAGTAGAAAAAACTAAAAATGTTAGAGTTAAGTATTCGGTGTTTTTGAGTTGCTGTTGTCAACAAGTTTGATAAAATAGAGGTAACATTTTTAAAAGATGGGGCTTCTTGACAATACTGACCCCATCTTTTTTTACCATAAATCGGTTTAACCCACCTCAGCTAGGGGTTTTGACGGGGTGCCAACTCCGTCAGGGATTGGGATCAATCACAAGCCGTTCTTTTTCCCCTGGGGAAGTAATTGGCCCTGTAGGAGGTGCAATTGGTTTTCCTAGAGGAACTACATCAATTTTGCTTGGCTTGTTGTCAACAATCTGGGGATTTTTCGACGGCTTTAAGTTCTGACGCGCAGAAGACTTCGCATCTTCAGAAGCACTCTTTACCGCATCAACTACAGCCGGTTTAGCTTCAAGAGCGGCGTTTTGTACAGTATTCGAGACACCTTTAACAGAAGACTTCGCATCTTCAGAAGCACTCTTTACTGCATCAACTACAGCCGGTTTAGCTTCAAGAGCGGCGTTTTGTACAGTATTCGAGACACCTTTAACAGAAGACTTCGCATCTTCAGAAGCACTCTTTACTGCATCAACTACAGCCGGTTTAGCTTCAAGAGCGGCGTTTTGTACAGTATTCGAGACACCTTTAACAGAAGACTTCGCATCTTCAGCAACACTCGTTACCGCATCAACTACAGCCGGTTTAGCTTCAAGAGCGGCGTTTTGTACAGTATTCGAGACACCTTTGACAGCGTACTTAGCATCAACAGCAGCGCTCTTTACCGCATCAACTACAGTCGGTTTAGCTTCAAGAGCCGCATCTTTTACCGCGTCTACTGTACCGACCACAGAGGGGCGGGCTTCATCAACTGTCTGCTTTACCGAGTCTACCATGCCTTTAACAGAAGGCTTCACCTCATCAACTGTATCCTTGAGGGAATCCACCACACCTTTAACAGAAGGCTTCACCTCATCAACTGTCTCCTTGAGTGAGTTAACTACCTCTTTTACAGAAGGCCTGGTTTCGTCAACCGTATCCTTGAGGGAATCCACCACACCTTTAATAGAAGGTTTAGTCACCTCAACAGTTTCCTTAACCGCGTCTACCGCACCTACCAAAGATGGTCTTACTTCCTCAACAGTCTCCTTAACAGCATCTACAGCACCGATGATAGAAGGCTTGACAGTATCAGCAGCATCCTTGATTGCGTCTACTACTTCTTCTACAGTATTATCAATAGTTTCTGCTGCTGCATTACCAGTCAAACCACCAGCAACAGCACCAGCAACAGCACCCACTGCTGCTCCCAGTTTACCACCCACTAAACGACCGATCGCTGCTCCAGCCAACCCGCCAGTAGCAGCACCAATAGTTGCAGCTACTGGATGAATCTCAGGTTGATCTAGATCCACACTTTGATCATGCTTAGCAAGTGGAGCATCAGGCTTAACAAGTGCATCAATCGGTTCTACATTCTCGTCATGCTTATCAATATTAAAAGGCTGATTGTTATCACTCATGATTTTCTCCCTTATACCAAAACCGCTTAATGTATCTTTAGTGCAGATTGTTATCTGTAGCTAAATGTAACAAGCAAAGATAAGAACTTACACCGATCTAAAGAGAGACTTAGCTAAACTCTAAGTCAGTCTGAAGTAGTAAAGTTTTGGTTGGAGAAAAATGCAAGTAAAGATACCTATTTTCGTTTGCCTTTTTTCTTTTTAATTGGTACTTCTTTTGGTAGTGAACAAGAACGCAAATAAATGCAGTGACGAACGCCGTTGCTGATTGGCGTGGTAAAGCTTTCAATTAATTCAACAACACCGTCTAACTGTTCAACCACTAATTTTAGTTCTTGGGTTTCTTCGTCTGTCCAGTGACCTCGATAAAGAATAGCTAAACCGCCATTTTTTAGCAAAGGCAAGGCATAATTAGCACAAACTGGTGCTGGTGCAACTGCTCTCAAAAGAGCAAGATCATAACTTTGTCGGTGCTGGGGATGTTGAGCAATCGCTTCTGCTCTATCAACTAAAGTAGTAACATTTTGAATATCCAACTGGGAGATTAATGTATCGAGAAAGTTAATTTTCTTGCGAGTGGAATCGAGCAAAGTAACCGAGAAGTGGGGAAAGGCGATCGCCACTGGTAATCCAGGAAAACCCCCACCTGTTCCAATATCAATCGCTTTCTGGGATGTAGGATTAATTTCGTTTTTAGCCTCTGACAACAGATTACCAACTCCTCGCAAAGAATCCCACAAATGTTTTTCCCAGAAATCCACTGGTTCAGTAATGCGAGTTAAATTCAGTTGCTGATTACCTGCAACAATTCCTTCATAAATCCGTTGGAATAGCTGTTGTTGTTCAACAGTTGGTTGCCACCCTAATGTTTGTTGCCAGATATCTACCATTTCTGGCAGTATCAATCTTTCAGTCTCATTCATATTCTATATTTCTTTCTGATTAGTCATTTGACTAAAGACTAACAACAACTTGCTTAGCTGCTAAAGTCGCAGGGTCAACAACTTTCAATTCTCCCTGATTAATAGTCCAACAGCGGTCAGCAATTTTCAACAAATCACCAGCATCGTGAGTAACAATCAAAAGACTCCAATGAGTTTTTAATTTAGCTAATAAATTTACCAACTGACGGCGCATAGACCAATCCAAACCAGCAGTAGGTTCATCCAACATCAGCATACTAGGTTGGCGAATTAGCTGTACAGCTAGAGCAAGGCGTCGCTGTTGTCCACCACTTAAAGCATGAGGTGCAGCATTTAGGGGTAAATCAGCCAATCCGACTTCTCCTAGGGCTTCATGAACCTTCTGGGAGCTCAACTCAGGATGTCCGAGGCGCAATTCCTCTAAAATTGTACTGCAACAGAAATGCCGTTCAGGAAACTGAAACACCAGCCCTCCTAATTGTTGCAGATGATCGGGAGTTAGTTCCTGATCGCGCCAGAAAATACCACCGGATGTTTGCTCTGCTAGCCCTGCTAAAATTTCCAAGAAAGTGCTTTTACCAGAACCACTTGGCCCAATCACCAAGCCTAGTTCTTGCGGCGCAAGTTCCAGGTTGAGAGACTTTAAAATTGCAGTGGGAGTAGCAGGAGGGTGGTAAGTCAGATTTTTGATATATAGCATTAATATCGATAAGAGAAAAGAGCAAACCGTGAGAACGAGGATGCAAGTAAGTGGTTACTTTCAATTTTGACAAAGATAACACTGAATCTCCAAACTTTTCTCAAAAGGAACCTAAAAGCAAGCGTTACGTCAGATTTTAGTTAAGTCAAGCATAATTTTTTGTGAGGACAACAATGACGAATTGGTTTCCTGCGCCAAAACGGACAGTACAAGCCCTTGCTAGTGCAACAATTGTAGTACTCGGCCTCTGCGTTAAGCCTACTTTTGCAGCCGATCCTTTCCGTACCACAAATCCTCGTCCCATTGGCGATAACACGCAAGCTGCATTTGAATCAATCTTCAAAAAGGGAGATTACAAAGGTGCCAAACCCTTCCTCAGCAAAGCGGAAGCGAGCGAACCCAACGAACCTTTAGTATATGCTATGCAGGGGGCTTTGGCTTTCAATGAAGGAGAGTGGGAAACTCTCAAGAATTACGCTGATAAAACCCTGCAAACTGCACAAAAACTCCAAAGTTCTGACCCCTTGCGTGGCAATCTTTACACAGCGGCTGGTCAGGTTTTATCAGGTGCTTATGATATCAAAAAACCGGGAGGTTCAACATTCGGTGCTCTGGGCAAATTGCAGCAGGTATTGCAGTATGTAGACGCGGCGAAAAAAGTTGCACCCAACGACCCAGAACTCAACTTATTTGCAGGTTACATGGATTTAATTTTAGCAGTCAATCTGCCTTTTTCTGACCCAGGACAGGCAATTCAAAAGTTAGAAAAAAATGCTGCTCCTCCTTACTTAGTTTATCGCGGTATTGCAGTTGGTTATCGCGATTTGAAACAGTATCCCAAAGCAATGGAGTTTGTGGATCGCGCTTTGGCTTTAACACCAGATAATCCTGAAGTTTTGCATCTTAAAGCACAAATTTTGAGGAAGCAGGATAAGAATCAGGAATCTCTAGAGTTTTTCAAACAAGCTATGGAAAAATCTGAGCAACTGCCCAAAAACAATAAGGCACAAATTGCTTACGAACAGTGCAGGTTGCAAAAATCTATTGACAATAACAATCGGGATTGTAAAGGAGAAATGGAGAAAATTCGACAGGGAAGTAATTAAAGAAAGACCCACCAACCCCCCTTATCAAGGGGGGCTATTCAGCAGGTAATCGCAAAAAAAAACAGGATGAATTTGTAGGGGCGGGTTTAGGGATAAATTTTGCTACTATTAGATTACTTACAGCTTATTCCAGGTTCATGAAGTACAGTAGCAGCAATTGGCAAACCAGTTCCGTAGATGTACAGGATTTACATTGCGTCGAGTGCAGTAGCCAACAAATTAATATACCCCCAAACCCCCCGAAGTCCGGGGGGCTAAGATAACTCAACAGGGCTTTAAAAAAGGGATTTATTTTCTTAGTCGTTTCTGTGAAAGACAACTCGTTCCAATTTCTTAGCTACAATCAGAATAAATAACGTCATCAGCGTTGCCAAGAGACTCAACTGCCAAAAACCGCAACCTGCTACCATTCCCAAGGCAGCCGTTAACCAAATACTAGCAGCAGAAGTTAATCCCTTCACACTTGGTTTAGCAGAACCCTGCATTGACTGATGTAAAATTTCTCCTCCTCCCAAAAATCCTATTCCAGTAGCTACTCCCTGAATCGCCCTACTGACACTTTCAACAGAGTCAGTAGAATTAGAGTAACTTGTTATTAAAGGAAGCAGCACAAACAAAGCCGCACCTAAGCTGACAAGCATATGAGTTCTTAATCCTGCGGGTTTGTGTTCCGTTTGGCGATTCCAGCCAATTACCCCTCCAACCAGCAGCGCTAAAGTGAGTCGGAATGTTAAACCCAGCCAATCATTAGCATTGATAAACACTGGATTTATTGCTAGTAGTGCTGATATAACCACTGACTAGACCTCTGCAAACAGCAATTAATAGTCAAGTCATATAATAGGATAGATTTTTGGCTTTAGATATTAAAAGAAAACAGGCTTTTTTCAGGAGAACATTTTATGAGTAAAACTCCCCGGATTCCCATTCCTCCTGAAGTGAGAAAATATGTTTATGAACGCGATTCTTATCAGTGTCAAAGCTGTGGTGAAACTAACCAAGAAACCACACTAACTATTGACCACATTATCCCTCTCGCAAAGGGTGGTCAAAATGATATCAGTAACCTTCAAACTCTCTGCATTACCTGTAACCAGAAGAAAAGACACCACCTTGACCCACGCTTTCAGCGTTACTTCAGTAGCTAAATCTCAGAATAATGGCAAATGTTTACCATATTTACCTCAAGAAGCGCTAAATTATATACGAATCTTTAAAAATCCGCCGCGCTGAGGAGAAAGTCATGTCAACCAATTCCCACACCTCTAGATTCGCAAGACTGACAGCTTTAGCTAGTCTTGCTAGCATAGGTGTATTACTGAGCATTCCCGCTGGCGCTCAGATAGGGACGAATCGAGTTGTAGCTAGCGAGAAAGCGGTAAGTAACGCCCCAAGCCAACAGCAGTCCCCAAAAGCCTCTTATGGTATCGAGATTGCTGCTAAGGTTGGTGTGAGAACTATTGCTGGTGAGCTAGAGATTGCCAATAATGCTTTCTCTATCCTCAACGCTGCTGTAAAAGCCGCAGGACTTACTCCTGCTTTGGCTGGAAGGGGGCCATTCACAATTTTTGCTCCCACAGATGAAGCCTTCCGCAAGTTACCGCGAGGCACGGTGCAAACTCTCTTAAGACCAGAGAATAAAGCGAAATTAACCCAAATTTTGACTTATCACGTCGTATCTGGGGATATTAGCTCTTTTGATTTGAAACCTGGTTCGGTTCTGCGTTTGCAAACCCTAGCAGGTAAACCGCTGATCGTGCGTGTGTCTCGTGCTAGCGACATTAGTGTCAACGGTGCTCAGGTAGTTTTGGCAGATATTCCTGCTCGTAACGGTATGATTCACGGGATTAGTTCAGTTCTTTTACCATAGTTGAGAATTGAGGGAATTGAGGAGTAATGTAGGAAAGGGTTTAGAAGATAACCTGACGTTAAGTACCGCCAAACTCTCAACAAAACCCTCCCTAGAGATGGGGGAGATGGGGGAGAATTCTTCCATTACCCATTCCCTATTCCCCATTCTCCATTCCGCAACTTATGACAACTGACTCAGCCAATAACTGACATCAACTGCTAGTTTTTCTCCAAGCAGAAGTAACTGACGCAGTTGAATAATATTTCCATTTTTATTCTCTTGCAGTGCTAATTGACACTGAGGAATAATGCGACTGTGTAGACAGTTGAAGTACAGTTCCTGACAACGATCCAAAGACAAGTCAAGGTGAAGCTGATTTCCTAGCCCAATTAAACGCTCTACACATTTAATATCAGCTTGTAAAGTTTCTCGGTTGTCTTCATGTAGCAATTGCCAAAGCGATCGCAAAATCAATTTTTCCAGAGTCAGCTTTACTTCCGGAACCTTGAGGTGACAACGTAAATTATTAGCCTCAGTCGCTGTCGCTTCCAACTCCGTCAAATGACTCAAGACCAATTTATGGTCGCTGATTTCCATTTCCAGTGCTCGAATGGACATCAGACAACGATTAGATAAAGCAATCTCGGCTGCTACCTGTAACTCTTGCGGTACCGATAATTCATCTCGGTGGAAAGCCATCAAGACACCGTAATTATCCCGGTAAACCTGAGTATAAAGCTGATCCAAACGAGTCAAAGTTTCGTGACTCAGTAGCTTCATAATCCGGTGACGTTCCTCAGCAAACAAATTTTGTAAGCTAAACGATTCACCATCAAATAGCGGTGTCATCGCCAAAATCATTTGAGCTGCACTAGCTTGTTTTAAAGTATCAAAAAGCTGATCCTTCAAGTTACTGTAAGCACGACGGCCAGCAAAAGGTTTAATACAGCAGTGGAAATCCCAACCACCCAAATGCAAAACAGCAAATACTAGATGACTGCTTTCCCAAGTAATTTCAGAAGTCAAACGCACCTGTCCCACCGCCAAAGTTAGTGAGCCCATGCGTTGCATCTGGTAATCTAATTGCTGGACTTGGTAACAGTAAACCTTAGAAGCATGAGGGATCACGCAAGAAAGATGATTGGATTCCAAATCTAACTTCTTAGCTCTTGCATCTTGTCTGTTAAACAGAGAAGTAATAGCATAATGAGCCGTTACTTGCTTGAAGCCAATTTGAGCTGACAGTACCAATTGTCGATACACTTCACCACCATGTTTGAAGGAATCAACATTGCTGATCGCCGCGTTGAGACGACGGACAAAGCCTTTTTCTAGCTGAACTCCAGATACCTCACCAGCAAGTTCCAAAGCACGGGCCGCATAGCGGAGAATTTGTACACCCTCCGGACGAGAGATTTCCTCAAAGAACCAGCCGCAGCTAGTGTACATCAGCAAAGCATGGCGCTGCATTTCCAGAAGCCGCAAAGCATCCAACTGTTCGGCTGGGGTCAGCTTGCGTTTGCGGTGACGAGTCAGGAATTGGTCAACATTTGCAGCAGAGCGATCGCCTATTACCTCAATATACTCATCCCGTGCCGCCCAGGGATCGAGAAAGAACTGACGACCACTTTCTTCATATACCTTAACCAACTGATCCCGTAGCCAATCCAAGGAATCTCGCAAAGGACGGCGCCATTTCTGGTGCCAAGAACCGCCACCACCACAGCCGCAATCATCTTGCCAACGATCCACCCCATGAGAACAACTCCAAGCTGTTACAGGCTTTAGTACCACTTCCCAGGTAGGCGGATTGATGCTGAGGTAATGAGCATAATTGGTCACAGTCCAGTTTCGGTTAGGAAACTCATTAGTAAAAGCGAAGGCGAGACATTTCTCTGTCCCGCCTTTATGATGTCCGAAAGTTTCCCCATCCGTAGCTACAGAAATTAGCTGTGAAGGTCGATGATCTCCACGTACAGCTTGGCCCAAACGTCCCCCAAAGTGTTGGGAATTGCTCAGAACATCGTTAAAGCCCATATCTCGCGAGATTGGCCCATCGTAGAAAAAGATATCGATGTATCTGCCATCTGCAAGGAAACAGCGATAAGGACGAGTGGGATCAATCTGACCCCCTCCTACTTCGTGCCATTGAGTAACTGGTTCCTCATCGCTAGGGATCAACCGACAGCGTTCAGCCTGAGAAGGAGCCAGGACAATGAAACGAATATTTTCATCAGCTAACACCTTAAGTGTGGTATAATCCACAGCCGTTTCTGCTAGCCACATTCCTTCGGGCTCGCGACCGAAGCGGGAACGGAAGTCTTCCTTACCCCAACGGATTTGAGTGTATTTGTCTCGCTCATTGGCGAGAGGCATGATGATGTGATTGTAAACTTGGGCGATCGCATTACCGTGACCATGGAGGCGATCGCAACTTTTCTTGTCAGCTTCCAGGATTCGCTGATAAACCTCAATATCGTAGCGTTCCAGCCAGGACATCAAGGTAGGGCCAATATTAAAGCTCAAATACTCGTAGTTATTAACGATCCCGACTACCTCACCCCGGTCATTCAACACCCTAGCAAAGGCATTGGGACGATAGCATTCATGGTGAATGCGTTCGTTCCAATCGTGAAAAGGGGTTGCACTGGGCTGACGCTCAATGGTATCTAGATAAGGATTCTCGCGCGGTGGCTGGTAAAAATGACCGTGGACTGTAACGTAGACGGCCCGTTGCAGTTTGCAGGGGATCGCAAGCGATCCCCGCGTCATCATTGAAGGTTGCAATAGCATTGCTTGCAACAGCTTGTGAAGCTGGGAGTTCAGCAGCAGAAGTCATAGGATCACCAAATTACGCAAAGATTAGTTAGATTGCTTTCCCCGCCCTATAGGTCACCTGTTTTGCTAGGAAACAAGATCCCCGTTCAGCTAATGTCTATTTCGTAGTCAGAAATCTCAGTAAAAACGCACAAAAGCAGACTGTAGCGAGGGATCAATAAGTGCGATTGGGGGATGAAAGCTTAGGAATTTTTAACAGTGTTCTCATTTAACCGCAAATTCCAGCTCCGATAGCCAGTAGGTTCATAGAACTTGCGGTAAATTCATAGAACTTAATTGCAAGATAAATGTTCCCCATCGGGAATGCACCCTATCTAACGACATATTTTGTTACATCAACAAGTAACTAAGAAGCGAGTATTCTAGACTTGTCGAACTACAGCACTGTTTTTAAGGCAAGAAAACCTAGATGCTCAATAAGAATACATTTCTGTTCGGCTTGCTACTGTTTATCCCCGTTTCCATTGCAGCGCACTTTTTGGAATGGGGATCAGCCGTTGTCTTTATCACATCAGGCTTAGCGATCGTTCCCCTTGCTGCTTTTATGGGTACTGCTACCGAAGAAATAGCTGTGGTAGTTGGTCCCTCCCTTGGGGGTCTATTAAACGCTACCTTCGGCAACGCTACAGAATTAATTATCGCCCTGATTGCCCTAAATGCTGGGCTGATAAATGTCGTCAAAGCTACAATTACAGGCTCAATTATCAGTAACCTACTCCTAGTAATGGGCTTTTCCATGCTGTTGGGAGGGTTGCGCTACAAGGAACAGGAATTTCAGCCAGAAATGGCACGGGTGAACGCTTCCTCAATGAACCTAGCAGTGATTGCGATGCTGCTACCAACGGCGATGGACGCAACCTCAACAGGTATTGACGAATCCACCATACAGAAGCTTTCAGTTGCAGTGGCAATTGTCTTAATTCTGGTTTATGGGCTAACCCTGCTGTTTTCCATGAAAACCCACAGTTACCTCTTAGATGTTGGCATGGCGGATCTAGAAGAGTTAGCAGAGTCAAACCTAGTAGACGACCATCACGAAGAAGGCAAACCTAACCTGTGGCTATGGATTTGGGTACTATTGGGGATCACTCTGTTAGTAGCTATGGAGTCAGAATTGCTGGTTGATTCGTTGGAAGAAGCAACTTCGCAATTAGGGCTATCTGCGCTGTTTACTGGTGTCATCGTCCTACCGATAATTGGCAACGCTGCAGAACACGCAACAGCAGTAACAGTAGCGATGAAAAACAAGATGGATCTTTCTGTTTCCGTAGCAGTGGGATCTAGTTTACAAATTGCTTTATTCGTCGCACCAGTATTAGTCATTGCCGGTTGGTTTATGGGTCAACCGATGGATTTGGACTTTAATCCTTTTGAATTAGTTGCAGTAACAGTTGCTGTTTTAATTGCTAATTCCATCAGTTCCGACGGTAAATCTAACTGGCTTGAAGGTACTTTGTTGTTAGCAGCTTATGTAGTTTTAGGCTTAGCCTTTTACTTCCATCCAGTCATCGAAGGCTTGAGTTAACTAACAAGGAGATTTCTAATAGCAGTTTAAGCAGCAGTCGGTGAGACAATCAAGATCGTCTTTCAACCAGCCCAGATTAACATTGTATTTATGGACCAAACCCAGACGCGGAAAGCAGACCACATCAGGATTTGTCTGGATGAAGATGTGCAATTTCACGCCAATACAAACGGGCTGGAACGCTACCGTTTCACCCACTGTTGCTTACCAGAAATCAACCGTAGCGATATCGATCTAACCACCAAATTTTTAGGCAAATCCCTAGGTTCTCCAATACTCATCTCTTCCATGACTGGTGGTACTCAACAGGCAAAAACTATCAATTTTCGTCTAGCTGAAATTGCCCAACATTATAAACTAGCTATGGGTGTCGGTTCCCAACGGGTAGCTGTGGAAAATCCCCAAGTTTCCGATACCTTTGCTGTACGCTCGCTCGCTCCTGATATCCTAATCTTTGCCAATCTTGGTGCCGTTCAACTTAACTACAGTTACGGACTTTCTGAGTGTCAGCGTGCGATCGACATTTGCGAAGCCGATGCTTTAATTTTGCATCTCAATCCCTTGCAAGAGTGCATTCAGCCCAATGGTGATACTAATTTCCGTGGATTGCTTGACAAAATCGCAAGATTGTGTAGTAAATTAACTGTTCCAGTGATTGTCAAAGAAGTAGGGAACGGAATTTCAGCAAACATGGCACAGAAATTGCTGGAAGCAGGAGTGAGTGCGATTGATGTCGCCGGTGCTGGGGGAACATCTTGGGCTAAGGTGGAAAGCGAACGTGCCTTGAACCCACAACAGCGCAACTTAGGGTTAACCTTTGCTGACTGGGGTTTGCCAACGGCTGAATGTATCACAAGTATTCGGGCGATCGCCCCAGATATCCCTCTAATTGCTTCCGGAGGATTGCGTAATGGTTTGGATGTAGCAAAGGCGATCGCCCTAGGAGCCGATATTTCCGGTTTAGCATGGCCGTTCCTACAAGCAGCAGCCGAATCCTCAGAGGCCGTTGATACCCTTGTACAGTTGTTATTAGCAGAAATTACCACAGTTCTCTTCTGCACAGGCAATGCTAACCTTGATCAGCTAAAACATTCCAATGTTTTGCAGAAGTTAGCATAGAAATAATTAGGGTAATGGGTAATGGGTAACGGGTAACGGGTAACGGGTAACGGGTAACGGGTAATAGAAACTTCTAATTCTCAATCACCAATTCCCAATCCTCAATCACCAATTCCCAATCCCCCATTCCCCATTCCCCACCTCCCTCACCCCCTCACCTCAGATGCGTCAATTTCTTAAGCAAACATTAGCCAGCATGGTTGGAAGCCTTGCGGGTCTTATATTATTTTTTAGTTTAGGAACCGGTGGACTGATATTTTTACTCTTAACGGCTGTATCTAGAGACACTGGACCAATAGTAAAAGACAAGTCAGTACTGGTTTTCGATTTGTCTTTAAACATCAGCGATACTGAACCAAACGCTAGCACTAGCGAGGCGATTGAGGAAGCACTTTCTGGTGATGACACAAATAGCGTCACCCTGCGTACAGTACTTGATAGCATAAATAAAGCAGCTAAAGATAAGCGCATAGTTGCTATTTACTTAGATGGTTCTAAAAGCTCAGGTATTGCTGGGAGTGGCTTTGCGACCCTCAAGGAAGTACGCGAAGCTCTAGAACGTTTCAAAGCCAGTGGCAAAAAAATTATTGCCTACGATGTCGAGTTAAGCAAATCGCAATATTACCTGAGTTCTGTGGCGGATACAATAATTCTCAATCCGATGGGAACAGTGCAAATGAATGGCTTTAGCTCTGTGCCACTATTTTATACAGGCGCACTGGAGAAATTTGGCATTGGCGTTCAAGTGCTACGGGTGGGGAAGTATAAATCAGCGGTGGAACCGTTCATTCTCAAAAAGCTTAGTCTAGAGAATCGACAACAAACTCAAGCATTGTTGGGCGATCTTTGGAGTGACTATATTACAACAGTTGGCAAGAGCCGTAAGATCAATCCTCAGAAGTTACAGGCGATCGCCGATAATCAAGGAGAGTTGATGGCCTCAGATGCGCAAAATCAGCGCTTGGTAGATAGAGTCGCTTACCTTGATGAAGTAGTAACCGATCTGAAAAAGCTAACAGGTAGTAAAGAACAGGATAAAACTTTCCGACAAATTCGCCTAACTACCTACGCCAATGCAGAGGGCAAAGACATCAAAAAGCGCCTCTCTGACAATAAAATTGCCATAGTCTATGCCGAAGGTGAAATTGTCAATGGACAAGGCACCGGTCAGCAAGTAGGTGGTGACAGTTTTGCCAGACAGATGCGTTTGTTGCGACAGGATGAGGATGTCAAAGCGGTAGTTTTGCGCATCAATAGTCCTGGTGGTAGTGTTACAGGATCTGACGTGATTCTGAGGGAAGTGCGCCTTACCCGCGACAAGAAGCCTGTTATTGTGTCAATGGGCAATTATGCTGCTTCTGGAGGTTACTGGATTGCTACTGCAGCTAATTATATTTTTGCAGAACCGAATACGATTACAGGTTCCATTGGTGTTTTCGGTTTACAGTTTAATGTCCAGAAGCTAGCTAACAGCAATGGTGTTACCTGGGATGTGGTGAAAACTGCTCGCTATGCCGATAGTACTACTGTTTCTCGTCCCAAGACACCACAAGAATTGGCGATCGCGCAAAAATCCGTCAACCAGATTTACAATCACTTCCTCGACAAAGTAGCAGAAGCCCGCAAAATACCGAAACCAAAGGTAGCACAAATTGCTCAAGGAAGAGTTTGGTCGGGACAAGATGCTAAGAAGTTGGGTTTAGTGGATGAACTTGGAGGTATTGAAGACGCTATCCAGTATGCTGCACAGCAGGCAAACCTGGGGAAAAATTGGGAAGTTCAAGAGTCTCCTAAAATCCGTAGTCTGGAAAAAAGGATTTTGGAGAAACTGACCAATGAGGGAAGCCTCAAAAATGTCAATCCTCCAGATCCTCTCACTGCAGAATTCCTGAAGCTAAAAGAGGATGTGAAAGTTCTACAATCGCTGAACGATCCTAGAGGGATCTATGCACGTCTTCCTTTCAACTGGCGGATTGATTAAGCAAGTATTGTAGTCCGCGCAGGCGGACTTTGTTCCTGTAGCCGCACCCTTCAGGGTGTCGGTACTTTCATAAAAATTCTGTGAAGATAGGTTACACTCTGCTCAAATTATGTAAAGTAGATCAGAACTATTCACGGAATTTTACACATCTATCTATGGATAGAAACAATAAACGCCTGCTGATTCTGGTCACAACCTGTAGTATTGCTGGTGTCGTGCTTGGAGGGACTACAAGCTGGGCCTACAGCAATCAATGCTTACAATCCCAGAATCTGACCAATGATTGCCTGACTCAAGACCCCATTACCAAAACTATTGAGGGAATGAGTGTCGGCTTATTTGCAGGTGCTGGTGCAGCGGCTGGTGCGGTTTTCCAGTTGAAGCGTCAGGGACATTAAAAGCGGTAGTTGCGAATTTGCTGTTTTGGTGCTTTACCAACCCGTGCCCAAAGGCTGATAGGTACAGTATCACCCTGGGAATTCACCTTAATTTCCATCACAACTGGTGGTGTCTGTTGTGGTTGATTGGCGTCGGGTTGGCTTGGTGTTGATGTTGGTGTTGGTGTCTGCTGATTTTGGTCTGTTTCCCTAGCTGTACGGAGTTCAGCGTTAATTTGCTGCTTTTGCTCTTCAGGGATGTAATAGGTTTCTAATCCATATTTAATAATGCCATCTTGGGCAAGTCCTTTGAGTGCAACTTGATTAACTGGTAGTTTCGTAGGAAGTTTGGTGGCGATCGCTACTGGTTTCCAAGCTTGGGGTAGTTCATTTAAAACAGGCTTGTTTGATTCTGCCAAAATTACATATACTTGTGTCCCAGGCTGTATAAAGCTGACTTTGTTGCCATTTGGTAGTTGCTTAGGCAATTCCTTCCAACCTGGAAGTTTGCGTAAATTGTCTTGATTTGTGATGTCATATCTCAGCGTTTGAGAATAGCCTCGCAACAGTTCGTAAGGGTCTACGGGCGCTGTTTGCAGGATGATAGTTTTGCCAGTTAACTGAGTATAAATAGCTTGGGCTGGCACAGTAAGAATAAGCGTAGTTTGAAACAAAATTGGTAACCAAAATCGCCAAACTTTTGTGGAATTGGCAGAGTTATTAGTCATAAGCAGCGAATTGCTGTCAATTAAATGCTATCAAGGGCAAAAGTGAGTTTAATTAGCTAAATGCATTTTGTGTGAATTTTGGCAAGACTTTTTTGACATGAAAGTATCTATCATGATACGTTCAAAAATTTATCACTAACTTTTTAAAGTTAGTAAACATTTAATAAGATAATGGAGCTTATCAGTAAGTATATTTTCCTAGTGCCATGATAGCGGATCGATTCCCCTGGCTTACCGCGATTCTCCTGCTGCCACTCGTTGCTGCGCTAGTCATCCCGTTTCTACCCGATAAAGACGGCAAGCGCGTCCGTTGGTACGCATTAGGAGTCGGTCTGGCCGACTTTGTATTAATGTGCTACGTCTTTTGGAACCATTACGACCCAAGCAGCGCAACGTTTCAACTAGCAGAGAAATATACCTGGCTACCTCAGCTAGGCTTAAGCTGGGCGGTTTCGGTCGATGGAATTTCAGTACCGCTAGTGCTTCTAGCAGGATTAGTCACGACACTCTCAATATTTGCAGCGTGGCAAGTAGATCTCAAGCCTCGCCTGTTTTATTGCCTAATGCTGCTGCTGTATTCTGCACAGATTGGCGTGTTCGTCGCCCAAGACTTGTTGCTGCTGTTCATCATGTGGGAAGTAGAACTAATTCCCGTCTACCTCCTCGTCTCAATTTGGGGTGGTCAGAAGCGTCAATACGCGGCGATGAAATTCTTGCTGTACACAGCAGCCGCTTCTATCTTTATTTTAGTCGCTGGGTTAGCAATGGCGCTTTATGGCGGTGGTGCTGTCAGCTTCGATATCGTCGAACTTGGACTGAAAGATTACCCGCTAAGTTTAGAACTATGGCTTTATGCAGGCTTACTAATTGCCTTTGGTGTCAAACTAGCTGTTTTTCCGCTGCACACCTGGCTACCTGACGCCCACGGTGAAGCATCTTCTCCTGTATCGATGGTTTTGGCAGGAGTACTGCTAAAAATGGGTGGATATGGACTGATTCGCCTAAATTTAGAACTGCTTGGTGATGCACACGTTTACTTTGCCCCGATTCTAGCGATACTGGGCGTTGTCAATATTATTTACGGCGCGTTTAACTCTTTTGCCCAGTCAAACATGAAACGTCGCCTTGCTTATTCCTCGGTTTCTCACATGGGGTTTGTCCTGTTAGGGATTGCTTCTTATTCCGACTTGGGAATTAATGGCGCAATGTTGCAGATGATTTCCCACGGTTTGATAGCATCGGTGCTGTTCTTTCTCGCAGGTGTAACTTACGACCGCACCCATACAATGTCCATGAAAGAAATGGGTGGAATTGGTCAAGCGATGCCTGTAGTTTTTGCACTCTTTACAATTAGTGCAATGGCATCATTAGCGCTTCCTGGGATGAGTGGATTTGTTAGCGAACTTTCGGTTTTTGTCGGTGTGACGACAAGTGATATCTACAGTTCAACTTTCCGGACTGTAACAGTATTTTTAGCTTCAGTGGGAGTTATTCTGACACCGATTTATCTGCTCTCGATGTTGCGCGAAGTTTTCTACAATTCTGGAGAAGATCAGACCTGCGACATTGCACCGACTTGTGACATTAATGATTCAAGTTTGCCCAGTCAGGGAAGTCAGGAAGCGGTTTGCTTTGGGACGAATTGTGTTTTACCTTCTGAGGCAACATTTGACGATGCCAGACCACGGGAAGTTTTTATTGCTGCTTGCTTTTTGGTGTTGATTATTGGCATCGGTTTATATCCGAAGATGGCGATGCAAATGTATGACGTGAAAACTGTGGCAGTGAATACTCAGGTACGTCAATCTTATACTCAAATTGCCCAAGAAAATCCTCAGATTTATGTCCAGGGCTTTTTAGTTCCTAAAGTTGCAGAATCGGAAGTTGCGCCAGTTTTGGGAGTTGTGAAATAAGGTTGTTGCTGTTAGGAAAAAATTAGGCGATATTCCTTAATGGATGTAAGGCGATCTCTCCTAGATGGGGAGATCATTTTTTTTGTAAAAGATGAAAGTTATCTGCGGTAAATTGAAAATAATAAAGGAGTCATTATGCAGATCACTGCTTCAGCTATTTCACTCAACGTTGATGATGTCACGGCCTCGGCTACGTTTGTCAAGCAACACTTCGGCTTCAGCGAAGATATGTCAGCCGACGGCTTTGTTTCCCTCTCCAGACAGGACGCTGGTTTCAACCTTATCTTCCTCCGAACTGGGCTGGAAACCTTCAAACCAATCCACATGCGTGGACATCGAGCGGACGGTCTGCTAATTGTCTTTGTGGTGGATGATATTGATGGCGAATATGCACGATTGCAAGCAGAAGGTGTGCCAATCACAACACTTATTGAAACCGAACCTTGGGGTGAAAGATTCTTTCAGGTTACAGATCCAAACGGCGTCATTATTCAACTCGTCCAGTGGATTACCGAGTCAGATCTGCAGCTATGACCTGACTCTTTACTATGGAAAAACTCTCAATCACACGGCTGACAATTGATAAATGGGCAAAAGCACAAGCAAGCATTACGTTGTTTTGGGATACAACACCTAGTCAAGAAACAATTATCAAATTTCTGAGTAATTCTCAAAACATTCTTTTATCAGCAGAAGTAGAAGACGTGTTAGTTGGTCAAGTCATGGCTTATATTCTCGATCGCTGGGATAAAGATCAACCAATGTTGTTTTTGTATTCAATTGATGTGGAAGAAACCTATCAACGTCAAGGAATTGGAACAGCTTTAATCAAAGTAGTCAGAAAACTTGGTCAAGCCGAGGGTTGTTCTGAAGCATTTGTGTTCACGAATGAAAGCAATCTTGCAGCTAAGCAACTGTATCAATCCACAGGTGGCAAAAGATCAAACCCAGATGATGTTGTAATGTTTGAATATGATTAGGTTCTCGTCTAACAATCCCGTTGCACGGGAACGAATTTAAGTTATCGGCAGATAAGTATGCAAACCTGATAGGCAGCGAAAGTTATGATTGACCATACTGGCATTAACGTTAGCAATTTTGAAAAAAGCAAAGAGTTTTACACTAATACTTTAGCCCCGCTTGGTTATCAATTGCTGAAAGAGATTGATGTTTCTGTCACTGGCTCTACTTCTATCGCAGGTTTTGGAATAGACGGAGAGCCAGATTTCTGGATTGGGCAAGGAGAGGTCAACACACCTAGAATTCATGTTGCTTTCCGAGCTAAAACTCGTGAGATGGTTCAGGAATTTTACAAAGCAGCTGTACACACCGCATGAATGGAATTGGGGGCACAAGTGTGGAGCCAATCGCGACAATCTGCATGAAATATGCTGTAGTTAGCCATGAAAATAGTTTCAACTATAGTTGAAAGACTGTCAGGCGCGAAGAAACAATGAAACTGCTCCACCCTGGTCAATTTTCTTCTAAATATCAAGAAGAGCTGATTCATCTGCCAAAATTTTCTTAGCGCCTAATGCGGACAGAACGCTCAAACCATAGTCCCGCAGCAATAACACCAAAACCGCACAACAACAAGACTATAGCTTTGAATATTAACTCTGTTTCGTACTCCAACATCCGGCTAAAAATTTGCATAGTTAGTAACACCATTCCACCCCAAAAAATACGTCGTCTACTATCTCTTATTCCCTCACGAATTAAACCAACAGCAAGAATGAACAGGAGTACATTAAAGACTAATACAGCCGTGATTTGCAACCTACCAAGGCTCAGATGCCAATAGGCAATTAAGGCACTGATAGCAGTCATAATAGCCAAGGTGATGCTTGTTCCATCCATCCTCCGCAACAGTCGTATCCATTGCCAAACAGTCAAGCTACCTAAAATTAGAATATCTAACACGATAAACCCATTTAGATTTATTAGAGCAGCTTCCTCAGTTGAGATAACTGATGATTTGTTCCAGATTTCGTAGAAAGCTAAAACATAAAACATAAGGCTCAAGAAAGTTACCGCGAGAGTTCTTGCTGTGCTATTGAATGACTCTGTACCGATAAAACGCTGTCTCCAAAGAGAGTCATTATACGCCCATAAAAGTGCAGGAGGTAGAGCGCAAGCACTCGCAGCTAACCAAGCATTAGAACCCCACAAGTTGACACCCAGTAAGTTAGCTTCCAGTGAGGAAACTACAGCGATCGCACCTAAGCGAAAAATCCAACGAGAACGGCACCAATAAGCGAGTGGAATAAACATTAAAAGCGACAACAATGGCATATGTTGTACCAAGAAACGTAGCCAGGAAAACTCACCTATTGCTACAAATTCTGGCTGTTGCCAAAAAGACTGTACATAGCCTAACCCAATTAACAAAAATGCCAGGATTCCCAATGACGTAAGCTGTAAGCTATAAGCCATTGCTAAAACACCCAATCCCCAAACTATATATAACTGATACACGCCTCCACTCTGATGAAACATTTGAGACATCAGAGCCATATTTGCACCTAAAACTATCGCTCCTAAGAGCAATAAACCATGTCCCAAACGACGTTGCCATCTTTCAGTTGGGCGACGCCATAAGTAAAAACCTGCTGTATTGATACCAATGAAGCCACTTAATAGCAAAATTACCTTAGATTCCCGCGACCAAAATTGCCAGTTTGCTGCTACAAAGGTGATAACTCCTAATCCTAAAAGGACACTACCCAGTCCCAACAAAATCACAACAAATCGATTACGAGCAGAAATTTCCAGGTCACTAAATTGATAGCGTTGAGATAATTGTTCATACAGAGAATCATCAATTAATTTATCAGTGCGCCACTGATCGATTTCTTGCTGTAACTGGCGACGAAACTTATCAGAAAGCATAACAACCTCGTTTCTATGAGTCTACTTAGGGAGACTTAATTAATTTCTGTAATCGTAAACAAGTAAAATTATCTGGGCTGTGTCTAGCACTTACTGCCTCCTGGAGGAGAGCGATGACGACTGCTAAAGATGTGCTTCAACGTGCAGCTAGGGAAATAGGTTACACCGAGTCACCACCTAACAGCAACAGTAACAAATTTGGTGCTTGGTATGGTCTGAATGAATTGCCTTGGTGTGCCCTATTTGTCTCATACTGCTTCTACGATGCTCGCTTACCACTAGAAATTAATACACCAAAAGGCTTTTCTTATTGTCCTGAAGGTCTTGAATGGTTTGAAGCTAAAGGTCAATTTTTCAAGACACCGAAAGTAGGTGATTTAGCCTTTTTTGATTGGGATGGTGACGGGATGACTGAGCACGTTGGTATTGTTGAGTCAGTTAATGATGATGGTACTGTAACTTGTATTGAAGGAAACACTGGTTCAGACAGTAATTCTAATGGTGGACAAGTCAAGCGAAGTGCTCGTTCTCTTGAGGATATCTTAGGCTTCGGTAGACCAGCCTATACAGAAGAATCTTCTCCTCAACCTGAATTAGGATATCCTGTTTGGCCAGGACGTTTCATCACGCTTACGAGTCCGCTGATGAGTGGTAATGATGTGCTGACGTGGCAAATGCGTATGATTTCCAGAGGTTGGGAGTTTGGTACTGGTGGTTCCACTGGTAAGGGAGATGATGGGATTTTCAACAAACGTTGTCATGAAGTGTTGCTGAAGTTCCAGCGAACAGAAGCAGCTTAAAGCTGATGGTTTATTAGGGCCAATGTCCTGGAATGCTGCGTGGGAAGCGCCAGTTACCTGATGTTTTTGACTATTGATATCATCTCACTTTGGTGAGCTTCTTTATCTGGCTTAAGGCGTATTTTTTCCAAAGCATTCGGATAGAAATTTTAAGGTTTCAGAGATAGGTTATCATCAGGAAGGGCGTAGCAATTGCCTATTTATCTTATTGATAAATACCAAAATTTCTGGGCGCAAGTGCTAGGTTATCGTCAGGAAGGGCGTAGCAATTGCCTATTTATCTTATTGGTAAATACCAAAATTTCTGGGCGCAAGTGCTACGCCCCTACCCAAAATGTTGGACTTTGAAAATATACCCTAGGGGAGTTTCCATGTTTTAGCTTTTTAAACGATAGATCAGGCGCAAATAATTCCCTGGAAAATGAAATATATTCAGTTTAAAATATAAAATGAATAGCTCAATAATGGCTATAAGTTTATGGTTGTAAATTTGGCAATTAATGCAGCTCCTTTAGAAAGTGGAGATCGCCTCAGTCGTCCAGAATTTGAGCGCCGCTATCTAGCTTCCCCGCACATTCGCAAAGCAGAACTCATTGAAGGAATTGTTTACGTGGCTTCCCCTGTTCGCGCTACTCGACACGGCAGACCTCATGGCATGATAATGGCTTGGCTAGGAGTGTATTGGACGGCAACGCCCGGAGTTGATTTACATGATAATGCGACAGTCCGTTTGGATGCTGATAACGAACCGCAACCGGATGCTTTATTGAGAATTGAACCAGAGGTAGGGGGAAATTCTTCTATCAGTGAAGATGATTATATTGAAGGAGCGCCGGAACTAATTGTAGAAGTAGCTGCGAGTAGTGCTAGTTACGAGCTTAACGATAAATTAAATGCTTATCGTCGCAATGGAATACGGGAATATATTGTCTGGCAAATGTATGAAAATCGAGTTGATTGGTTTATTCTCCAAGAAGGTAGATATGTTTCGTTAATTGCGGATGAGCGCAGCATAATTCGTTCTCAGGTGTTTCCTGGATTATGGTTATCTGTTAATGGGTTACGAGAAGGAAATCGAGCTAAAATTTTAGCAGTTTTACAGGAAGGTTTGGGGACGACAGAGCATCAAGCTTTTGGAGAAAAATTGAGTCAGGAATAACGTTTGAGTCTTTTCACTATGCCAGCAAAAGATATCTATCACAATGCAGCCAAGAATGCCTTAGTCAAAGACGGTTGGACAATAACTGCTGATCCTTACTTTATCAAATATGAGGATGCTGAGTTATATGCTGATCTAGCGGCAGAAAAGCCGATTGCTGCAGAACGTCAGGGACAAAAAATTGTTGTAGAAATTAAGAGCTTTGTTGGGCGGTCGCTAATGTATGATTTTCATGGTGCACTCGGTCAATATATAGTTTACCGAAATCTCATTCAACTCACAGAGCCAGAATATACGCTATATTTGGCAATTGATGATTTCGTATACACAAACTTTTTTCAGCGCAAGTCTATACAAGTAATTACTAAGGAAAATAAGCTTCTTTTAATGGTAGTTGAGATGGAAAAGGAGGAGATTTTGCAATGGATAAACTAGAATACTATCGCAGTACAATTAAAAAAATCTTGACTGGATACTATGAGATGACGGTCAAGGGAGCGAGTTCGCCAGATGAATTAGAGACAGATAATCGCCTTGCCTTTGACGAAGAACGAGATCAATATCTATGGTTTCGCTCTGGTTGGGAGGGCAAACAACGGATACGTCACATTACTATGTATCTTCGCATTAAAGATGGAAAAATTTGGGTTGAAGAAGATTGGACTGATTTATGTGTAGTTGACGATTTACTAGCAGCAGGAATTCCTAAGAGTGATATTGTTTTAGGTTTTCACGCTCCCTATAAACGTAAATTTACTGAATTTGCTGTAGGTTGAAGTAATTAGCTCAACAATTTTTCCTTCAATTCCTGACATTCTTTGACTTGTGGAATGCCTAACTTTGTAAAAATCACCAAGGCTTGATGGCAATAGTTAAGAGCACGATCGCGATGACCTAATTTTTGATGGAGTTCTGCTAAATTGTAGAGAGTTACAGCCTCAGCAGAACGATAGCCAATTTTTCTTAAAGTTTCTAATGCCTCTTGCAAATATTCCAAAGCTTCTGAATACTGCTCCGCTTCTATTAGAGTAAACCCTAAATTACCAAGCGCTGCCCCCTTTCCGTGTTGGTCGCCAATCTTCCTTGCAATCCTCAAATGCTGCTTGTAGAAATCAATTGCTTGGTGATAGTCTTTGAGAGAATAAAAGGAATTCCCCAAATTACTTAGCGCCATTCCTTCTCCGTGTTGGTCACCAATAGAACGTGCGATGGTCAAATACTGCTGATGAAACTCAATCGCTTGCTCATACTCTCCTAATGAAAAGTAGACATTACCTACATTTCCTAACGCCATTCCTTCTCCCTGGAGATCGCCAATACTTCGTGCGATGGTTAAGTACTGTTGATGAAACTCAATCGCTTTGGTATACTCCCCTACTGAACGGTAAGAAAGACCCAAATTGCCCAATGCTTTTCCCTCTCCTTGGCGATCACCAATAGCCTGTGAGATGGTCAAATACTGCTGATGAAACTCAATCGCTTGCTCATATTCTCCTAATGAAAAGTATGCATTACCCAGATTTCCCAACGCATTTCCTTCTCCTTGGCGATCGCCAATATTCCGTGCAATTGCCAAATGTTGCTGATGAAGCTCAATCGCTTGATCATACTCTCCTAGTGAAAAGTAAGCAGTACCTAAATTACCCAATGCATTCCCTTCTCCTTGGCGATCGCTAATATCCTGTGCAATAACCAAATACTGCTGGTAGAAGTTAATTGCTAGGTCATATTTTCCTAGAGAATCATAAACAAGTCCCAAATTACCCAGCGTTTTCCCTTCTTCTTGGCGATCACCAAGCGTCCGTGCAATGGTTAAACTCTTCTGATAGCAGTCAATCGCGTGACTATATTCTCCTAAAGAATAGGAGGGCGACACCCACACCATTCCAACAAATAACGTCACAACTTTGGTTTAACTTGCCTATAAGTCGGGTGAGATGTTGATTCGGTTCACGATAGTAACCCCAAGTTAATAGTTGATCTGGTAATGATTCATTGGTAGGGGTATCGAGGCGAATAAAAAGAATTTCCCTAGCTCTTTCCCAGTCTTCCACATTGCCAAGATGATGAAACGCTTCCAAATACCCCTGCACCTTTTCCAGATTAGTAGCATCTGAATTCGGTTTGTAATCCGTGAGCCACTGTACAACTGCTCTGTAATGAAGCCTCTGCTCGCGAGTAGGAAAATTGACACGGAGATTATGAGGATTAATGCCTAATTTTTCCAAAACTAAATCACCATCTGGTGTCAAATTATTTGTCATGGTGAATTTCTCCATTCAGTTTTCTGGTAACTGTAATCGATGAACTATCGCCACACTGCGAATCAAATTATGTTGTCCCACCAGCCGATTATCTTCATCGTCAATTCCTCCATCTTCAACTAAATACCGTTCCCGCAGAGTTTGTATTGCAGCCTTTTGTTGCTCCTCACTATAACCTTCATCTTCTAAATTAATCAGCCACCATTTCTCTTTGACTTCGCAGCGATATATTGAAGCAGTACAGAGCAAAAAATAGGCATCATACACATCATTTTTTAATCGTTCAAATGTCTTCTCAATCCGTTCCTTGACTTTTCTTCGCAAGACTGTCGTGTATGATGCTAACTGCCACCTATCCTCATCTCCTTTAACTATTCCTTGGTTACGAGCTTGATCAATAGCCTCTTTTACCTCTTCAATGTAACGACTGTTCTCTTTCCAGTAAGCTCTTACTTTCCCACCATAGGAACCCTTAATTTCTCCGGCAATTGTCCGCAAAGCTAAAGGATGCCCGTCATAAACTTCGCCGATTACTCGCAGGGGACTATGTGGTAATTCCAAATCGCCATCTAGTTCAGCTTTCTGAAATAACGCCACCTGCTCAGGTACTTCTAATCCTTTCAAAAGTTGGCAATACCAGAGATTTTTGTAGCGATCGCATTCTGTCTCAAACTTAATTGGCAAATCCTGAGAGGTAAGAATGAAACGACTTTGACAAGATGCTTCTGCCAAGAAACTGACAAAAAATTTACCCCACCACTCATCGGCAAAATCACCCCAGCCATCCTCTTCATTTCCTGTCAATAGGGACTCCAGAGAATCCATGAGGATTAAATACCGATTTTCCCGCAAGCGTTTAACTAATCGCTTTAGCAGTTGCTCGGGTTTTCGCTCCTCTTTGGGAACATTTTCTCCCCACTTCTCCAGCCATTGCAGCACGACACTAGCAAAATCTGAAGCTTTATTATCATCTTCAAAATTATCTCTGAACTCTCTCCAATCTCCTCGCAATTCCTGTACGACACGTTCAGCTAAAGCAGTTTTACCAATACCTGTAATCCCAACCAATAACAAGACACGACAGGAAGACTGTATGCGATCGCTCAACTGTTGAATCAGACTTTCTCGCCCAACCCACGTATCATCATAGACGCTAAACTCCATATAGGATACAAGTTGCTGGGTTGGGGTGTTATCAACAATTTCTTCCCAGTCATTCACCCCTACCCTCTGACAAATTTCAATAAAGGCATCTCGGTCAATTGCAATCCTTCTCCAAAATCTTTTCAAGCTTGCAATTGGGATTATGGTATCTGTCTTTTCAGGCTGACTCCACTTAGTAGCTGTTTTCGTCCATCCTTTCCTCTTTCTAGCCTGATCAACTATTTCTAGACCTTGTTTCGATGCTCTAAGAGTAACAGCCATGCTTATTTTATAACTTGCTTGTTGTTGGCTCAATTCTGGCTCACTTTTAAAAGCAACGGCAATAGTGAGCCAAAAATGGGGCTTTTGGATATAGGTATTTCAAGTTTCATAGGGATATCGAAAGTTAAGGAGAAACAATCGAATGTCTCAAACACAACCCACGACTTACACTAGCGAAGCCACTATTTCTGTACCCAGTCATCTCGAACAACCTATGTTACCCCAGTCTTTAGGTGGGACAACTGAAACCATTTTGGCTGTAGCAGTCCTGATCCGAAGCGTCGCATTGCTAATTCAGGTTATAGGACAACAGAAGGGACGAAAATAAGACTTTTCTAGTTTAGAATTAGTCGCATCTCTAGTTCCAGGAGGTGCGATTTTTTATACTGTAAATGAAAAGGCGATCGCCTATTTCCCTAACTAAGGAAGGAACTCTTAGCTACAAAATATAGTCATCTTTCATCGCAGAGTGCGATTAACTAAGGAGTGAGACAGGAAAAACAAAGGCGAAAACGTTATGCTTCCTTAAATCAAGGCTAATTCTGATGATTCCCAAAATAATTAATTTTCCTCCTATCATTTACCTACTACTTCTCACCCTAGCAAGTTGTAGCGCATCCTCATTATTTTTCCTCAAAAAGTCTCCACCTTCCTCACCACTCTTAGCCCAAGAAACACCAAAACCAGCACCACAAATCATCGTACAACCGCAACCAGTACGAGCATTACCTGGTCAGTTGGATAATGTGCCGATGTTTAATAGCAATAGTCCAGAATGGGTGAAAACTGAAGGTATTTTGCTTTCCACTTTTCCCCCAATTGGAAAAACTGTCCCCACGGCTCATCTTAACTTTCCTTTTCAGGGAAGATTTGACTTATTTATTCACCACCAAACCCACACTCCCAAGGATTTACAAACGTTTTATTTGGGTGTAATTCTTCATAATCCTGGAAAACAATCTGTCACGGTGGATGTTTTACAAGCTGCAAGTTACCTGACACAAGATGCACCTTATATCACCTTGCCTCATTATGTAGAAAATCCGGACAATACTACATATGCTGGCCCAGGCGATCGCGCTGTACTTGACGTTCTCCAAGGTAAACGACATTCTAATTTCCCTGCAAAATTGCTGATTCCCCCTGGACAAAGCCGAATGTTGATGAATCTTCCGACACCGGTACGTAACCTAGAAAAGCCGATCAATGGTCGCTCTGCCTTGATACGCTTAAACAGTAGTGGCAATATTTATGCTGCTAGTCTGAAGATGTTTGCTAAGAAAAATCCTGATGGAACTGACCGCGCTCCCACTCTGGAAGAATGGCAAAATCTCCTGGATAAGGGCAATTTAGCGACTCCACGAGATAAAATTCCCACCCCTCCAGAACAAATTGGCGGACAATTGATTTATAGTCGTGTGGCTGGTGTGCAACAAGGTTCCAAATGGATAGCACAGTTAGTTGATAGTCCTGGTGCTAAGGATTTCACAATTCCTCAACCAACAGAAGCTGTTTCCTATGGAATTAGTACTCTGCGAGGTGGAAGGTTAGGAACTAATCAAGTGCAAACTGCGCGTATGTTGGTGCGTTATCCAGATACTGCTTATGAAGCTCACGGCAATTATGGGGTGGAATATAATCTCAATTTACCTCTTTATAACCCCACTACAAAATCCCAGAAAATTACTCTAACTTTGGAAACTCCTCTCAAGGAAGATATGCTGAGTCAAGGAGGATTGCGCTTTCGGAAACCTTCTCTAGATTTCCCATTTTTCCGAGGTTCGGTGAGACTAAAATATACCGATGACCAGGGAAATCAAAAGACTCGCTATGTGCATTTGTGGCACAAAACAGGCCAAGTTTTAGAACCACTGGAGACGTTAGTATTGACACCAAAAAGCCGTAAATCTGTGCAAGTTGACTTGATTTATCCTCCTGATTCTACGCCACCGCAGGTACTGACGGTGAGAACTTTGGATAGTATTAGTATTGGCGATCAATAGGGCTTGTTTTCCAACTATTCACAAATTCCCACAGCGTCGAAGCCTGGGGACCAGACAAACAAAGCCTGCCTACGCAGGCTATCACAATTGTTCGGCATTTAGTCCGCGCAGGCGGACTTGGTTTTTGTAGCCGTACCCTTCAGGGTGTCGGACTTCTCTTTGCGCGATCGCCAAAACCTGCAGATCCCTATCAGTCGTGTTAGCTTGAAGGTATTACCTGGCAGTTTTACTGAGGTTGAGTTTATGGTTTCTCAACTTGAATCACCGACCAATTCAGAGGTCATCTACCCAGAGAGCGATGGACAACCAATGGCAAATAACACCACGCAGTTTCGCTGGATTTTAGTTATTCAGCAAAATTTGGACTGGATGTTTGCTGAAGACCCCAATGTGTTTGTTGCGGGAGATTTGTTTTGGTATCCGGTGGAGGGAAGACCAAATATTGTTAATGCTCCTGATGTAATGGTGGTATTGGGAAGACCCAGGGGAGCTCGTGGTTCTTACCAACAATGGAATGAAGACAATATTGCACCGCAAGTGGTGTTTGAAATCCTCTCACCCAGCAATTCTCAGGATGAGATGGACAAGAAGTTGCTGTTTTATGATCGCTACGGTGTTGAAGAGTACTACATTTACGACCCCAACAAAAATCAGTTACGGGGTTGGTTGCGAGGTGAAGATGGGTTAGATGTCATCCCCCAAATGGCAGATTGGATTAGCCCTCAATTAGGAATCAAATTTTCTTGGTCGGAGGAAGGTTTAGAGCTTTATCGTCCTAACGGAGAGCGTTTTCTAACTTATGTAGAGCTTTCCCAACAAGCTGAGGATGAACGACAACGAGCTGAGGATGAACGACAACGAGCACAGCAAGCTGAACAAGCGAGACGGGATGCAATCCCTCGGTTGTTGGGTATGGGGTTAAATGTTGAACAAATTGCCGAAGCTTTGAGTCTTTCGGTAGAAGAAGTACAAGCAGCAATTCAGGAATAATATCAATTCCGTTTTCACCCACAGGCTGGAAGCCTGGGGCTACCTAAACAAAGCCCACCTACGTGGGCTACAATCTCAATTGGTCTTAACTACTCATAATAAGCCTGCGCAGGCAGGCTTTGTTTCTGTAGCCGCAGACTTCAGTCTGACGGAATTATCCCATCACTTGTGGCCACGTAGACCAAACAAAGATAACAACAGCTACAAGAGCCAATAATCCCTCAATTAAATTGCCAACCAGCGAACCCAACACCACCCCAATACCGGCTTTAAACGCCACATTTGCTCTTGTGGAGAAATCTAACTCACGTCGGTAAAGAAATTCTCCAATAAATGCTCCAATTAGGGGGCCAAATAAAATACCGATGAGTGGCCCACCAAAGGGTAAAGCTGGTAGCAAACCGAAAAATCCCAAACCTAACCCCACCAAGGCTCCAATCTGTCCCCACTTACTGGCACCAGCGCTTTTTGCTCCCCAATAACTGGCTAAAAATTCCACTGCTGCACTCAAAATCAAAATTACAAAGATGGCGATCAGTGGTGTCCAGCTAACATTACCAACGCCCTGGACAATTGTCCAAACGAAAATTGCACCTAAAATCAAGCTAGGCCCAGGAACTGCAGGCACAACAGCCCCGATCACACCTACCACCATGACGGCAATCAGTATCCAGTAGATAACTGTAATGTCCATTGAAATCTATCTGAGCGGGGAGATAAAATAACTTCCTCAAACATCTTAAAGTGCATTTGCTTTGAAGTGTCTCTACCCCAGGACACACAGTATTAAGCTGTTGCTAAATCATCGGAATATCGGCTCAAGGTATTTGCCAATTTGTCGGCAATTCCCTCTATCCATTTTTCATCTTGTTTCGTATAACTACGCGGTACATTTGCCCCCAAAATTAAAGCACCACCCTCACCAATTGGTTGACAAATGATGCCTTGTGTGTTTTCTGGTAAGTAGTCAAATTCAATGCGTCCTGGATAAACTTTTAGGTCAACTAGGTAAACAGGTTTTTGTTTTTCAAGTACCCGTTGTAAAATAGCTCCCGGTTTGACTTCGGGGTTTTTGCCTAAGACACCTCGACGCAATAGCACTTTACCTTGATAGACAACGACAAGCGATCGCGTTACCGTATTCGTCAGCAACAGATGGGAAGCCCAAGCAAGTTCAGTTTTCACCTCATCTGGTAACTCTGGTAACAGTTCAAAACCCTGTTCTCCGATTAAATCAACAGCATCAGGCGATCGCGATTGTACTTGTTGCCAAAGTAAACCCGTCAAAATCAACACCGCGCTGATAATCACCCCAATCGCATCAGAACGCGCTTGAGAATTTGTCAGTTGGGGTGTAATCAGTCGGTTAGTTAGCAGTAAGATACCAGCCAAACCTCCAATAAAAAAGGGTAGCTGACGCAGTACATAGTTTTGATCGGGTTTAGCCATAAGCAATTACCAATTTGACATCCTCACCAAGCAATCACCCCCAGTGATTTACTTGGAATGACGTTAACGCTTCAACAAACACTCCCTAATAGGTTTTACACGCTCTCCACGTCCATAATCCGTTGGAACCAATAACCAGCATTTCTTGCTGTCAGAATCAGTTCCGGATTACTGGGATCATCTTCCAACTTGGCCCGTAAGCGTGAAATGTGGACATCCACAACACGAGTATCAACGTGACGTTCAGGAGTATAACCCCACACTTCTTGCAAAATCTCGGAACGAGAGAACGGTTCTCCAGAGCGACTGACCAATAACTCCAGGAGACTGAACTCCATTCCTGTCAGCCGAATGCGCTCATCTCCCTTGTAAACTTGCCGCTTGTTAGTGTCAATTTTGATACTGCTAACATGGATGACGCCAGAACTGGGAATTCCGGAAGTTCCCACTTTGTCAACCCGTCGCAACACTGAGCGAATGCGAGCTTCCAACTCTTTAGGAGAGAAAGGCTTGATAACGTAATCGTCAGCTCCTAACTCTAAACCTGTAATCCGGTCAGCAACATCTCCCAAGGCAGTTAGCATAATGATGGGGACATCGGACGGCCTTACGCAACTCTTGACAGACGCCGTAGCCGTCAAGCTTAGGCATCATTACATCCAAAACTACTAAATCGGGGTCAGCGTTACGAAATGTATCCAAGGCTTCTTCCCCATCAGCAGCCGTGACCACATCGTAACCAATCATCGACAGACGAGTTTCCAAGATGCGGCGGATACTGGCTTCGTCATCAACAACCAGGATTTTTTCTTTATGATTTTCCAATTCCGTTAATACTCCCAAAAGATGGTTGGTGAATTATTAATTTTTAATTATTCCTCCCCCGGTTCAATAATCCGTTGGAACAAATAACCTGTACCTCTTGCTGTCAGAATCAGTTCCGGATTGCTGGGATCATCTTCCAACTTGGCCCGTAAGCGTGAGATATGGACATCCACAACACGAGTATCAACGTGACGTTCAGGAGTATAACCCCAGACTTCTTGCAAAATTTCGGAACGAGAGAACGGTTCTCCAGAGCGACTGACTAATAATTCCAGGAGACTGAACTCCATTCCTGTCAGCCGAATGCGCTCATCTCCCTTGTAAACTTGCCGCTTGTTAGTGTCAATTTTGATACTGCTAACATGGATGACGCCAGAACTGGGAATTCCGGAAGCGCCCACTTTGTCAACCCGTCGCAACACTGAGCGAATGCGAGCTTCCAACTCTTTAGGAGAGAAAGGCTTGACAACGTAATCGTCAGCTCCTAACTCTAAACCTGTAATCCGGTCAGCAACATCCCCCAAGGCAGTTAGCATAATGATGGGGACATCTGATTCCTTGCGCAACTCTTGACAGACGCCGTAGCCGTCAAGCTTAGGCATCATTACATCCAAAACTACTAAATCGGGGTCAGCGTTACGAAATGTATCCAAGGCTTCTTCCCCATCAGCAGCCGTGACGACATCGTAACCAATCATCGACAGACGAGTTTCCAAGATGCGGCGGATACTAGCTTCGTCATCAACAACCAGGATTTTTTCTTTATGATTTTCCAATTGACTGTAAACTCCTCAAAATTTGTGAGTGAATTGTTAATTTATCAATAGCTTATATATAAGATATAACGCTATACGAAGCTTTTTAAAGGTATTAACTCAACCTCTTGCCACCAATGAAAGCTTTTCTTAACTTTTGGGTAAGGATTGAATACTTTAATAGTTTTTTACACTTTTAAATCAGGATGCCTAAGCCTAAATCCCTATATATTTGTAACGTTTGCGGGGCAGAGTCCACTCAATGGTTTGGCAAATGTACCCAGTGCGATAAATTCAACACCTTAGAAGAAAGCGCGACTGAAACTTCCAGCAATGTTAATCGAGGTAGTTGGCAAACCCATACTCGCTCCCCTCAAACCTCAGCTAGCAAAGCAGCGCAACCGAGATCATCGCTCAAATTCTCAGAAATTTCCGACAACGTACAGATGCGTTTTGCTTCCGGCTATGTTGAACTAGATCGAGTCCTGGGAGGTGGAATTGTCCCAGGATCTTTAGTGTTAATTGGCGGTGATCCGGGGATTGGCAAATCAACGCTGTTGCTACAAGTCGCAAATCAGCTAGCAGAGCGACACCGCATCCTCTATGTTTGCGCAGAAGAGTCGGCACAACAGGTAAAACTGCGGGCCTCTCGTTTGGGTGTTGGTACTAGGCCAGTTAAGGAGGAAACTGCTAACGGTACTTCTAAAAAGCGCGCTAAATCATCAGAATCAAATACCCAGAATGGCAAAGGAGAAACCCCTGCTGTTGAACTCAACACTTCATACCCAGACTTGAACCTCTATATACTTGCAGAAACAGATCTCGAAGAGGTGCTGCGAGAATTAGAAGCTCTCAAACCCCAAGTAGCGGTGATTGACAGTATTCAAACACTATACTTTGCTGCCTTAACTTCCGCTCCTGGTTCCGTGGCCCAAGTGCGAGAATGTACTTCCGCGCTGATGCAAGTGGCAAAGCGGGCCAATATTACGCTGTTAATTGTTGGACACGTTACCAAAGAAGGCGCGATCGCAGGACCTAGGGTATTAGAACATTTGGTCGATACAGTACTGTATTTTGAAGGCGATCGTTTTGCTTCTCACAGGTTACTGCGTTCCGTGAAAAACCGCTTCGGTGCCACCCACGAAATTGGCATCTTTGAAATGGTAGATAAAGGTTTGCAAGAAGTCTTAAATGCTTCAGAACTCTTTTTAGGTAACCGAGATGAATCCAGTCCTGGAACTGCGACTATCGTTGCTTGCGAAGGAACTCGTCCCCTTGTGGTAGAATTGCAAGCCCTAGTTAGTCCTGCAAGTTATGGTTCACCTCGTCGCTCAGCTACTGGACTCGATTACAACCGCTTACAGCAAATTCTCGCAGTCTTAGAGAAGCGAGTAGGAATTCCTCTCTCAAAATTAGATGCTTATGTCGCTACTTCTGGAGGTTTGGCTGTTGAAGAACCTGCTGCAGATTTGGGAATTGCGATCGCCGTTGTTGCTTCTTTCCGCGATCGCATTGTTGACCCTCGCACTGTAATGATTGGAGAAGTTGGTTTAGGTGGACAAGTAAGACTTGTGTCTCAACTGGAACTACGTCTTAAAGAAGCTGCTAAGTTGGGCTTTAAACGGGCGATTATTCCTAAAGGTCAAACCTTACCAGATTTGGGTTTGGAAATTATACCAGTGGCAAGGGTACTAGATGCGATTATTGCTGCTTTGCCTGGAGGATTGCGTCAGAATCTTGATGATGACGATGAGATGAACGAAGATTAATTATCTTCAAGTTTGTTGGTTCAAATACCCCTCATATTTGAGTGGTGAGATACTAGCATCTCAGATACCCGACTTCTTGGAGAAGTCGGGTATCTCTTCTTTACCTACACCTCCAATCAACAATTAACTTTGTTAACTAACGCACAGTTTTTGAACATTCAATTTTTCAAGTAAAGAAGCTTTACGTCGCTGCGCTACCTTCTCCCAAGTAAACTCCTGAATCCACTGACGACCGGAGTTCCCAAACCGAGCGCGTAAATCCTTAGAAGCAGCTAACTTACGCAAGGATTCCACCCACGCATCTTGATCATAAGGATCGAGGACGATACCATCGAGACTATCTCGTACAATACCACCCGCTCCCATAGGTGAAACCAGCATTGGTAAACCATGAGCCATTGCTTCATAAGCAACTAAGGGACTACCTTCCTCAAGACTCGGAAGGGCAAAAATGTCCGCTTCGCGATAGGCAAAGGCGTAATTGTTACTATGTGCATGGTGAACAATATCAGGACGTTTAAAGAAATCACCACAAGTTTGAGCGATCGCCGGTTCGATTTCTCCAAACATGAGCAATCGTCCTTTAATACCTGCTCTTTCCCAAGCACGCAAAAGCAAATGAGCTCCCTTTCTGACGGAAATTTTACCTAAAAAAAGTACAGTTACACTATCTGATACCTCTTTTTTTGTTGAAGTATTGGGGAAACGCTTTGGAGACCAACCTTCGCTAGTTTGGATGAGTTTAGATTCCGGAACTCCTGCTTCTTGAAACGATTTTTTCACTTCTTGACTTGGACAAAAAATGAAATCAGCCAGTTCAAGTTCTGCATCTTCTTCGCTGATAGTTTCAGGTGTAATTGTATGCTGGGGTTCTATTCCCAAACGCTGGTAAGCCTGATCAAGGATACGTTTTGCCTTTCCCTGATGACAATTAATACGCTCTAGAAAAATGGGTACATTACTCTGCTTGACTTTCCTGAAGGTTTCCCCAGAAGTTGCCATCCATAAGTAAGCCGCATCAAAATTTTTTATATCTTGCAGAAAACGCTTTTCTGCCATAATTCTGGGAGCATTGGCACTGCGATAATACAAAGGTTTTAGAAATTGCGGAACCGCTTCTACAAGATTAGTCCCGCGACAGGATGGATCACAACTAGGAACAACCATACGCACCTGAAGGTCAGTCCCACAAAATTTCGTACACAATGTATAAAATACATGGCTCACCGCTCTATCAGTGCAGTGAATTGGAAACAAAGAACTCAATTTCAGCATTTCTTTTGATATTTTCGCAATAATTAAGCTGGTGGAAGTTCACTTTTCTAGCTTTATAGTGTTAGGTCTGAGAGTGGCATAATAGGGGATACGCAGCCATCTGGAAAATATATGTGCTTAGGCTCAATTGCACACTGCAACAATGCAAGCAAAAGAATGTGGCTAAGCAGGTGAGCAGGCCACAGATAGATAAGTAGTCCTCTTGAGCTACTCTCCTTTAATTATCTGTCTTTAGGTAGATGAATTCATATTTTAAAGTATACATTGATTATTATTTGTGTTAGTGGGAGGTTTATTCTTGATTTAATCGCTGCTTAAAAACTCCAGATAAGAATTACTCAATTCCTTCACCGCCAAGTCATAAAATTGCTTCCCATGTTCCGGTGTAGCCAACGCTGGGTTAGAACCCATACGTCCATCGGGATAGCGTCGTCGAAAGTCAACTGCACTATAAATTGCGTGTCCTGAAGCAACTTCTGCTGATAAAGGTGCTTGCTTAATTGCTTCAGGATAAAGATACTGAGTGACAGCAACCTCGCTAGGTGTTGCGTGGGAACCTTCCTGATTGCCGTATAATTCTTTCGCTAATTTATATACAGAGCCGCAAGTAAACCAGTTACCGATTTGACACTGTACTCGCTCTCCATGAGGAATATTCAAATTGATTAAATGAGCATAACTCTCGGCAAAAGCAGCCTTGAGAGTCGCAATATTACCGCCGTGACCATTAATAAAAAAATACTTGGTAAAACCAACTCTGGTCAAGCTGGTCAGATAATCTTTAACTAGCTGAATCAACGTACTAGGTTGCAGGCTGATCGTACCCGGAAAAGCAGTGTGATGTAGCGCCATCCCCACATTGATAGTTGGCCCCACCAGAGCGTTAGTTGCTTCCCCAACACCCCGCGCGATCGCTTCAGCACAAATCGCGTCAGTACCAATTAACCCTGTTGGGCCATGTTGCTCTGTTGAACCAATCGGTAAAATAATTCCTTGAGATTGCTGCAGGTAAGCCTCAACCTCTTGCCAGGTACTTAAATGTAACAGCATTTTGACATACTCCCCGACCTAAAGGTGCGGGAATTCTTAACACTTCATCGACCGATGCTACCGAAGTAGTTTTACTCAGTCTCCCTGTTCATTTTAAGTCGTGGCAATGCCCTATCCCGACTATATGTATCGTTTTGTTTGAAAAACATTAACAATACTTTTTATTTTGCTTCCAGGTTGGATTTTAACCATTGCCCTTCAGTCTTTCCCTATTACTGGATCAGTCCCGGTTTCAACTCAAAACGAGTATATATCGCTGCAATCTTAGGTGGGTATTTCAACCAATTAAATCCTAACATAAAGCCGTCCTAGAAGGACGGGCTTGTATCGCAATTTCTTGGTCAATTTAGTCGCGCGTCAATACCTCTAGGCTTTTGAGGCCTTAGTGTAGGATTGATTATATCGCTCCAACCCAGACTGGGAAAAAAAAAGTAGATGACCCTGATGTACTCAACCCGTATTACAGGAGAAGCAAGAGGACGGCAGTTAACTGCTCTCAATGCTTTCATTCTGTAAACCCCTGACGCTATCATACTCATTGTATGACCCGTATTACAATTTAGTCAGATTATTTTGCCTTTCTGAAATTCGGAACAAGTTAAGTTATTTGTATTAATTCTTATAAAATAAATGTATAGAGCCTTGTTCAAGGCTTTCCCAATACCGATGCTCGTCGAACATTTTTTTCTACGACCAAAGGGATGATTTTGGTGTATATGTTGGCGTAGAACTAACAGCTATTTGGTTTCTTATTTATGCTTTCTCTCGATCTACCGCAGACTGCTTCAAGTCCAGAACTGCCGCAGACAACGCGCATCTTAGTGGTGGAAGACGAAGATTTGATTCGAGAAATGATTGTTTTGGCTCTTCAAGAGGAAGGCTATGAGGTCGTTACTGCAGTTGATGGGCGTACAGCTTTAGCGCTGCTTCAGGATTATGAGCCTACAGATGGGGATTTCCCTTTTAACTTGCTAGTGCTGGATTTGATGCTGCCACAACTCAATGGTTTAGATCTGTGTCGCTTATTACGTTATCAGGGAAATCATGTCCCAATTTTGATTCTCAGCGCCAAAGCTAGTGAAACAGACCGTGTTTTGGGGTTGGAAGTCGGCGCAGATGACTACCTCACTAAACCCTTTAGTATGCGGGAATTCATTGCCCGTTGCCGCGCTTTACTGCGTCGGGTGCGTTTTAACTATTTACCCCAGACACCGACATTACAAATACGAGAAATCATTCTATATCCCGAAGAATGCCGCGTGACGGTGCGGGGAGAAGAAATTAACTTATCTCCCAAAGAATTTAAGCTTTTGGAGTTATTTATGAATAATCCGCGCCGGGTTTGGTCGCGGGATCAGTTAATCGATCACGTCTGGGGGGCAGATTTTTTAGGCGACACTAAAACAGTAGACGTTCATATTCGCTGGCTGCGGGAAAAATTAGAACAAGACCCCAGTCATCCAGAATACGTAATTACCGTTCGCGGATTTGGCTACCGATTTAGCTGAAGGTATCTCCCACAGAGGAAGCACCAGCTAGAAAGTTAAGGTAAAGTTAAAAAGTTACAATTGTTTAAACTTTAACTGCAAACCTTCTAACTGATGAAAACTGATGACCCTGCTGGCATTTTTACTGGGTCTGGCTCTGGGAATAGGGTATTGGCAATGGCAGCAGCGCCGACTGCAACAACAGCTACGAAAGATGTTGGGGGTATTGCAGACAAATGGCAGTAGTACCTCATTATCAGTAGTTTCTCGCTTGCGCCAAGAAATTGCCGCTTCAAATCAGCATCGAGAAAAACTGGAGCAGGAACTGCAAACTAGGGATCGACTGCTTGAGGTAGCGCCATTGGGATATTTGCAAGTAGATGAAGAACACCGATTACTCTGGTGTAATGAGCAAGCGCGTCAGTTGTTGGATATTAGCCGCTGGGAACCGGGACAGTTACGCTTACTGCTGGAATTGGTGCGTTCCTACGAACTCGATCGCCTGATTGAACAAACCCGTCAACAACAAAAACCAGAGATCCGTGAGTGGATTTTTCACCCCTCCTGCTTGGATGGTGCCGCAATGGGTGGAGTGCGATCTCTTACTTTGCGAGCTTTCAGTTGGCCCCTCCCTCACGGACAAATCGGCGTTTTTCTGGAAAATCGCCAACCCTTAGTAGAACTTTCCCAATCTCGCAACCAGTGGTTTTCTGACTTAGCTCACGAAATCCGAACTCCTCTCACCTCAATTCGCTTAGTAGCAGAAACTTTGCAAGGCCGTGTGGAGGGGCCCGCAATTCGATGGGTTGAGCAACTACTCAAAGAAACTAACCGACTGATTAATCTAGTACAAGCTTGGCTGGAACTCTGCAATTTGGAGAAAAACCCTAGCCAAAGTCTTACTTATCAACCAGTCGAACTGCGGTCTATAATTCAGTCAGCTTGGCAAAGTTTAGAGCCACTAGCACAGCTTAATCAACTCACCCTTACCTATAGTGGCCCCGATACTGTATTCGTCAGAGCCGATGCAGCCCGCCTTACTCAAGTTTTTCTCAATTTATTTGACAACAGTATTAAATATAGCCCACCTCAAACAGCAATTCAAGTTGAAGTGACGCAGATTGAAGCAACAGAAGAAAGCTCTTTGATCCAAATCGATATCATAGATTCAGGCGCTGGCTTCTTGACCTCAGACTTACCTCATGTTTTTGAGCGACTTTACCGAGGAGATCCCTCGCGTCAAAGGCTTCCAGCAGCCTCTGCAAGTTTAGAATCCTCAAGCAGAAGCAGCGGTAGCGGATTGGGACTCTCGATTGTTCAGCAACTTGTTGAGGCTCATGGAGGCAGTGTTACAGCGAGAAATCATCCAGAAACAGGTGGAGCCTGGTTACAAGTTAACCTTCCTAACACCAAAAGTTCACGATAATTTTACCTAGATTTGCTATCACTTTAGTATGTGCAATTGTTTTAATAATGAGTGCTGAGACATCTGTGGTGAGTTTATCTTCTACTAATAGCAATTCTGAGCGTACCCATTTTGAACGATCCCTGCGGCGTTTAGAGCAGGATGTATTACGAATGGGCGCTTTAGTGGAAAACTCTTTTCGCCTGAGTCACCAGGCCATATTTTACCAAAACCTGGAAGCAGCCAAAGCCATTCCCTTACTGGATAAAAAAATTGATCGCTACTATCGCCAAATTGAGTTAGAGTGTGTTTCGATGATGACTCTAGAAGCGCCTGTCGCTCAAGATTCACGCCTCCTCAGTGCCTTTATGCAGTTAGTGCGAGATTTAGAGAGAATTGGCGATTATGCCAAAAATTTAGCAGATGTTGCTATAAAACTCATGCCTTACCCACCTCATCCTTGTCTGCCTCAAATTGAATTAATGTCTCATCATGCCCAAGCTATGTTAGCAGCTAGTTTGGAGGCTTTAGCAGATTTAGATGCAAGCGCTGGAAGTGCGGTAAAAGAGCTGGATGATCAAGTAGATACTGCTTACGAAAACCTATATCAAACTTTGGCTTTTCAACGAGATATTAAAGGCGTAGTTGAGCCAATTGTTCTGTTAGTTTTGGCAATTCGTCACCTAGAACGCATGGCTGACCACGCTACCAATATCGGTCAACGAGTAACTTACATTGTTACAGGTCATCGGCAGTAATTGGCTAATGGCTAATGGCTAATGGCTAATTGGTAATTGGTAATAGGTAATTGGTAATGAGTAATTGGTAATGAGTAATTGGTAATGAGTAATTGGTCAAATAATAGGAAGGGCGTAGCAAAAGCGATTGTTAGATTGTCGGTAATACCTAAATATTTGGGAGCAAATGCTACGCCCCTACCAAATGACAACTGACAACTAAATGCTGACAACTGACATCTTAACCTGATGATTACCAAAAATTTACCAGCTTCTAAACTTAGAGCCATAGTATCAGTACAGAAGTGTTGGCGTTTACTCTAATTAGATACCGCCAGTCCTAAGAAAACCAAAGTAAATATGGCTCTCAAACGTCGAAATTTATACTATTCCTGGGAGCTAGTGTTGGTAGCGTAGCGCTGGTTTTTTTTCCAAAAATATGGGAAAAATATTTCAATGCTCTTTGCCAACCAAGCATAAGCGGCAACACCGAACAATAATAGTCTTAATTTCACATCAGTAAGAGGTCTAATTCCTCTGCCTACCGAGGGTCTGGAACTGACCAAGCAATTGCCAGATTATAGCGAATTTGAAGTAAAAGATGACGATGAAGAAAAATTATCATCTCACGTTCTGCGAGTTTTGTTGATAAAGATTGTGCCTCAAAATTGTCAAGCCGTCCTAGAAGGACGGGCGCTACTCCCAATTTTTCGGTAAGGCAGGTGCCAGTAGTTTTGAAGATCGCATGATTTCCATGCGTAGTGTGGATGGGAAAGAATTTCTGCAAAAGCGTCGCGTGCCGATTGGTTCAAATTGGCCATCTTCTAAGGCAAATGACCCACCGAAGCCGGCTGTGGTTGCTATTCGGCGCTCGAATAACAAACCGCTGACCACTGGTTGATTAGAGATGTTTCCTGAAACGTCTCTACATTCAGGATTGACGGCATATGATGGCATTTCACTGTTAGAAATAACAGCCTACGTCACAAAAATTAAAAAAAAATCGAGTAAAAGGGAGTTTTGCTACAAAAAGGTGATAAAAGTTATCTGTAGTGTTTTTAAAAGAATTTAGTCAAGTCAAAAACACTGTGGCTGAGTGAACGAAGCTTCGCAATTTTTATAGTCCCTCAGGTGTGAGGATTATCAAGCATCATGACAAAAATCTTCTGGAATGTACTAAAAATCAGTCCAGCGCTTCTGGGAGCATCTTTATTAGTTGCTAGCAGCACCTACGCTGTCGAGAGCGTTACAGAAAAAACAGCAGCCACTCCTACGCAAGAATCGGCAACAGTAGAATCTGCTGTTGAATCTTTAGTTAAGCTGCCTCAAACAACTGTACTGGCTACTAGCGCCCCTGCGGCTCAAACTATCTCCACAGAAGCCGCTACAACCGCTGCGACGCCAGCAACGGCTCTAGCACAACCTACTGCTGAATCTTCAGTTGAAAAGCCTCAGACGACGGTCAGCGAAACTTCAGTTTCCCCCGTGGCTGAAACCCTGGCAACGCCCAGCGTCAAGCCAGCACCAAGCACATTGGCTCAGCAAGCGCCTGCTTCAGGTAACACCAATGCTGATTCCAACAAGGTTATTGAACAAATCAATAACTACAACAACGAAGGTAACAGCACCTCCATTGACCAAATTACCAACGTTACCCAACTGCGGGATGTCTCTCCTTCAGACTGGGCTTATGAAGCGTTGCGCACACTAATCGCCAACTATGGCTGTCTTCAGGGATATCCAGACCGCACCTTCCGTGGTAACCGCGCCCTAAGTCGCTATGAATTTGCCGCTGGTTTGAATGCTTGTTTAACCCAGATTGAGCGCATTATCACCACTCGTACCGCTAATTTCGTTACGAGAAAAGACTTAGAAACCATCCAGCGCTTGGTTCAGGATTTCCGCACGGAACTGACAACCTTGGGTACTCGCTTGAATACCCTGGAAGGCCGGGTAGCGTTGTTGGAAGACCGTCAGTTTTCCACCACCACCAAGCTGAATGGTGAAGTAATCTTTGCTCTCAGCGATATGTTCGGTGACCGCGCTGGAGCTCAAACAGGTAATCCTAAGTATGCCGCCCAAGAAACAGTCCTGCAAGACCGGGTTCGCTTAAACTTTGACACCAGCTTCACTGGAAGAGACCGCTTGCGTACTCGTCTCCAAGCTGGGAACATTACTGAATTTGGTCCTCTGACTGGTACTTCTCGTGCAAATGGACTGGGTGTTACCAAAGAAGGTCGTTTCGGCTTCCAATTGGATAATGGTAACAGTGTCGCGATTGAGAAGTTGTGGTATCGCGCTCCGATTACCAACTTAGCGACAATCCACCTCTTTGCTAATGGTGGCAACTTTGATGACTTTGTGCCTCTACTCAATGGCAACTTAGATTCTAGTGGTACTGGTTCTATCTCCCGCTTTGGGCGATATAACCCCATTTATAAAATGGGCGCTCAGAATGCAGGTATTGGTCTTTCCTTGGGTGCAAAAACCCCGATCAGAATAGACGTAGGTTACTTAGCAGGTCAGGGGATTGGGACATCAAGTAGTAGTGCTGCCGATCCTGGCACAGATGCTGGTTTATTCAATGGTAGCTACGCTGCTCTTGGTCAGGTAACGTTCCAACCTAGCAAAGTATTGTCCTTAGCAGCTACCTACGTCCATTCCTACACTACTACCCCAGGCGCTCTTACTAATGGCAGCAGTGCCGGTCTTGGTCATGGTACTGGTAGTATCGCTTCTCAAGTCGCCAACGGTTTCCGTCCAGTTGTCGGTAACTCCTACGGTCTAGAAGCTTCCTTCTCCTTAAGTCCGAAGTTTGTTCTCAGTGGCTGGGCCTGGCTATACTCAGGCAATTGTTCTGCAAGCTGGAAGGGCTGATGTTTGGAACTATGGCGCAACCCTTGCCCTTAACGATTTTGGCACAAAAGGCAGTACCCTAGGTTTCGTCTTTGGTATGGAACCAAAGTTGACAGATACGAGTAACGCTAATGTAGCCAATCTCATCACTGGTCTTTCTGCTGGACAGAGAAAAGATCGCGACACCGGATTCCACGTGGAAGGTTTCTACAAGTTTAACTTGACCAGAAATATTTCCGTTACTCCCGGCGTTATCTGGTTGACCGCACCAGGTCATGACAACCGCAACGACGATATCGTTATCGGTACAGTCCGTACAACTTTCTCTTTCTAGTCATTGGTTGACTTAAGTTAGTTATACAAAAATGCCTTCAATTAGTTGGAGGCATTTTTTTTTGGGAATTCTAGTTGAGAGCGACTAAGCGTAAGTATTTAGTCCTCTTAAGAGGACTTTAGCTATAAGACAGGGGTTTAAACCCCTGGGGGATAATGCCGCTCAGGCAAGATCTCCGTTATATTATCAGTAAGTTTTTATAGATAATCCTAGCATTTTTACTTTTTCTAAGTTATAATCGTAGACTGTGAGTTTTTTTGAAAACAATGCACGCTCAAGAGATAATTAGCTCAATCGAAGCGGAACAGATCAAATCCGACTTGCCCGCAATCTACGTAGGCGACACCATTAAAGTTGGTGTACGGATTAAAGAAGGCGGCAAGGAACGGATACAGCCTTACGAAGGCGTAGTAATTGCTATGCGCCATGGTGGCATCAACAGAACAATTACAGTACGGCGTGTTTTTCAGGGAATCGGCGTAGAACGAGTATTTCTCGTCCATTCTCCTAGAATTGACAACATTAAAATTATTCGCCGTGGTAAAGTGCGTCGGGCCAAGTTGTTCTATTTACGCGATCGCGTTGGTAAAGCTACTCGCGTCAAACAGCGCTTTGACCGCAGTATCTAGTCTTGAAAAAAAAATTAGCGTCGGCTTGGTGTTGACGCGCAATTTAGGTTAATATCAATAAAGCGAGGGGTTAAGGCTTACTACCCCAACCAAATTGCGCTCTTAGTTCAGTTGGTAGAACGCAGGTCTCCAAAACCTGATGTCAGGGGTTCAAGTCCTCTAGGGCGCGTACCAAAGGAAGATTAAGATAAAATATACCAAGACAAAATTTCGCATCTGCCCGAAAGTATCGCTGTTGCTGCGTCCCTTGCAGGAAATTCTTTGAATTTCGGGTAGACTTATTGTGTGAGTAGCTGCCAAAAGCCCCAGCGGTAGACGCCTCACAGCTTCATTGACGGGGAAGAGGAAAAGTTGTGACCAAGAAAACTAAAGCTGAACCAGAGACTCAAGAAAAACCGTCTGGGTTTAACCCAACAGAGTTTTTTCAGGAAACAAAGGAAGAACTCACTAAAGTAGTTTGGCCCAGTCGGCAACAGCTAATCAGCGAATCAGCGGCAGTGCTACTAATGGTAGTCCTCAGCGCCACCTTAATTTATTTGGTGGATAACTTCTTTTTGTGGGGATCACAACAGGTATTCAAATGAGTTTTGCGACAGACGAATCAGACGATTCAAATCAACATTTAGATCAAGATTCAGAAGTATCCCAAAAAGCCCATTGGTATGCCGTTCAGGTAGCATCTGGCTGTGAAAAGCGGGTTAAAACTAACCTAGAACAGCGCATTCAAACCCTAGATGTGGCTGATCGGATTTTAAGAGTGCAGATTCCGCAGACGCCAACTGTGAAAATTCGTAAAGATGGCTCTCGGCAACACTCAGAAGAAAAAGTCTTCCCCGGCTACGTGTTAGTGCAAATGATCATGGATGATGACGCTTGGCAGGTTGTCAAAAACACGCCAAATGTGATTAACTTTGTCGGGGCAGAACAAAAACGTCGCTATGGACGAGGGCGCGGTCACGTAAAACCAATGCCCCTAAGTCCGGGAGAAGTTGAACGGATCTTCAGACAAGTCGAGGAACAAGAACCTGTTGTCAAAGTTGATATGGCAGTCGGTGACAAAATCCTGGTGCTTTCTGGTCCGTTTAAAGACTTTGAAGGCGAAGTGATAGAAGTGAGCCCCGAAAGGAGCAAACTGAAGGCGTTACTCTCAATTTTTGGGAGAGATACGCCAGTGGAATTGGAATTTAATCAGGTGGAAAAAACTAGCTAGAGATGGCAAAAAAAGTAGTAGCAATGATTAAGTTGGCTCTCAACGCCGGGAAAGCCAACCCAGCCCCTCCTGTTGGTCCAGCTTTGGGTCAGCATGGTGTCAATATTATGGCGTTTTGTAAGGAATACAACGCCAAAACAGCCGACCAAGCCGGAATGGTCGTACCAGTAGAAATTTCGGTTTTTGAAGACCGTAGTTTTACCTTTGTTCTCAAAACTCCTCCTGCATCAGTTCTGATTCAAAAAGCAGCAGGAATTCCCAAGGGATCGAGTCAACCCAATAAACAAAAAGTTGGGTCAATTACTCGTGCACAACTCAAAGAAATTGCCCAAACGAAAATGCCTGATATCAATGCTAATGACATTGAAGCAGCCATGAAAATTGTCGAAGGCACAGCCCGAAATATGGGTGTGACGATCGCTGATTAGCGAGAATTTACCCGAAAAAAGTTGTAAACAAGATTCGGGGGAGAAGCGCAGCTTCGTTAGTTACCCCAGGAGAAACAAATGACAAAAAAGAGATCGCGCCGATTACAGGAATTAGAAAAGAAGGTCGAAGATCGAGCTTACGACCCCTTAGAAGCGCTGAAGTTATTAAAAGAAACAGCTACGGCAAAGTTCCCGGAATCGGCGGAAGCCCATATCCGCTTGGGAATTGACCCGAAATATACCGACCAACAGTTGCGGACGACTGTAGCGCTACCAAAAGGCACCGGTCAGACAATACGGGTAGCGGTAATCGCGAGAGGTGAAAAGGTCACGGAAGCAACTAATGCTGGTGCAGAAATTGTTGGTTCCGAAGAGTTGATTGATCAAATCCAAAAAGGGATGATGGATTTCGATCTGCTGATTGCAACTCCTGATATGATGCCCCAGGTAGCAAAGTTAGGTCGTCTTTTGGGGCCACGGGGTTTGATGCCCTCTCCTAAAGGTGGTACCGTAAGCTTTGATTTGACTCAGGCGATCGCAGAATTCAAAGCAGGTAAAGTCGAGTTCCGCGCTGACAAAACTGGTATCGTACACGTTTTGTTTGGTAAGGCTGGATTTGCCGCTGAAGACTTGCTAGTTAACCTCAAATCTTTGCAGGAAACTATCGACCGTAACCGTCCTTCTGGTGCAAAAGGTCGCTATTGGCGTACCGTTTATGTATCTTCCACAATGGGCCCATCGATTCAAGTCGATATCAGTACCCTGCGTGACATAAAAACTGGTGATGCAGCTTGACAATTAGCGAGTGAAGAGATATAATAAATAACTCTTCTCTAACTAACAGTTAACAACTAAATCGCGTAGCGCCACAGACAGCAGGAGCAATTTTGCTTAATATCCTGCCGAGGTAAACGCCCTAAGTATTTCGCCACCCCACCGGCATTGATAAATGTGAGTGGCATGGCATTGTAGATACGAAGTGCAACCCCGGCAAGGCGTCCGGGGTTTTGTTTTGGTTATTAGTTATTGGTTGTACAGCCCTACGGGCATGAAAACGGTGATTGGTTGTTGGTTATTAACAAGCAACAAACAACAAACAACAAAAAAACAAACAAGGAGGTGAGACAAAGATGGGTAGAACATTAGAAAGCAAACAAGAAATTGTGGCTGGGCTCAAGCAAAAATTGAGTGAGTCTCAATTAGCGTTTGTTATCCAATACCAAGGACTGACTGTTGCTGAAATTACCGACTTACGGAGGCGTTTACGTCCTACAGGTACCATTTGTACGGTAACTAAGAACACCCTCATGGAGAAGGCTGTTGAGGGACAGAAAAATTGGGAACCCATGAAGGAATTCCTTTCAGGTTCATCAGCTTTTGTGTTAGTTAAAGATGATATTGGTGGCGCAATTAAAGCTTACCAAGACTTCCAAAAAGCTATCAAAAAGACTGAACTGAAAGGCGGCGTGATGGATGGTCGCGCTTTGACTGAAGCGCAACTCAAAGCGATCGCTGACTTGCCTTCTAAGGAACAGCTTATGGGACAAATTGCTGGTGCAATTAATGCCCTTGCTACCAAAATTGCTGTGGGTATCAATGAAGTTCCTGCTTCACTGGGCCGAAGCATTCAGGCTATTGCTGATAAGGATAAGGAAGGAAGCACCCCTTCCGAAAGCGATGCGGCCTAAAAATTTTCATCCAAAAAGGGATGGAAATTGTATCAGTTTGCAGTGGCAATAAACCTGCCATTCTTCAGGAAAAAACCACTGACAACTGACAACTGACAACTGACCAATAAATTAATCTCAAAGGAGTTTAGCGATGTCTGCTGCAACTGATGAAATTTTGGAGAAACTAAAATCACTGACTTTGCTGGAAGCTGCTGATTTAGTCAAGCAAATTGAAGAAGCTTTCGGTGTTAGTGCTGCTGCCCCTGTTGGTGGGATGATGATGATGGCACCTGGTGCTGGCGCTGCTGCACCTGCTGAAGAAGTTGAAGAGCAAACTGAGTTTGATGTAATTCTGGAAGAGTTTCCAGCAGACAAGAAGATTTCCATTCTTAAGGTGGTACGCGCTATCACTGGCTTAGGTCTGAAGGAAGCTAAAGATTTGGTGGAATCAGCACCTAAAGCGGTTAAGGAAGCAATTACTAAAGACGCTGCTGAAGATGTTAAGAAGCAGTTGGAAGAAGCTGGCGCTAAAGCAACTGTGAAGTAATAATTTAGTCTTTGATTTGAGGGTGGGTTGAAAAGCCCATCCTTTTTTTTGTTTGTTATTAAATCTCTTCCATAAATCCCAGAAGGGCGAAGCATTCGGCTAGTCAATTTTTGGTAAATCCGAGAGGTTATTCTCCGAATGCTTAGCCCCTACACAAATGACCAATGACAACTGACAAACAACTAATTAATGTAAATCCGCTTCCCAAACACCAATGTAAATTCGGTTATCCTTATCGCGTTCAATTACCCCTTTCAAACTACCATCTCTTCCACTTACAAACCGATGACGAGGTGCTTTACCCAAATATACGCTTTCAAGTCCCTGCTTAATATCAGCAGATGCATTTCCATTGAGCAACTTATCCAACGTTCCTGACATTGTATTAACATCAACAGACTGGGAAAAAGTTGCCTCAGTTTGGCGAAGACGGCCACTGTTGCGGTCGAATAGATAACCTAAATCGACCTGATTGGGTACAACATTTTCATAAAGTAACGCGCGGGTATTCCAATAACCAGTTGATTCTTTTGTAGGATTTCCTAACTCTTCTCTTACATAGCTTCGCTGAGTTCCGGGAGGAAATGCAGGAATATTTTTAGAGATATTAGAACTTTGACTATTGCTGGCAGTTTTGGATGGACCAACTGTATTAGGCTTTGGGTTATTGTTAGCTATTTCCGGTGAAGGAACAGGAATTGATCGAGATTTTTGGTTGTTATTTGTTTCTGGTGGTGGAACGGGAATCGAGCTAGATTTTTGGTTGTTAGCTGTTTCCGGTGGAGGAACGGGAATCGTTCTAGACTTTTGATTGTTAGCTGTTTCCGGTGGAGGGACTGGAATTGATTGTGATGGTAATGAACGATCCGATGATTGAGAACGAGAATTAGAAGTGGTAGTGGATGGTTTGGAACTTGGATCAGAATTAGTTGATTGTGTCCTGGAAGGCGCTGAGGTTGGAAATTCCTGGGGAATAGGTGATTTTGTAATAGGAACTGTATCTGTAGTCTGGGAACGCGAATTAGCAGATGTTGGTGCTGAAGGTTCCTGAGTTGTCGATGGTTTGGAAACAGAATCGGAAGAGGAAGAAACAGTCTTGGAAGGTTCAGGCGATCGCCTCAAACCCCCAATCACCAACCCCGCAACAAGCACAGTTCCTGCAATTCCTGCGCCGATCAGCAACGGTTTGCGCCAATTTTCTGTTGTCGTCGCACCTGGCCCACCCACAGCAACCGTTTGGCCTGGAGTTGGATTAGCGATCGGTGAAGTTGGCTGGTTGACCGGACGAGGTAAAGCACCGGGAGACACTGCTACAGTCGCCATTTCTGAAGGTGCTGCGTTGTCGGGAACTTGCATTGCATCCAGCATTTCCCTAGCACTGCTAAAGCGATCGCGCGGATGGAAACGAATCGCCCGATCTAACACCATTGCCAGATTAGAGTTAAGATTCGGAGCGTGACGACGCCAGATAAACTCACCAGTACGAGAATCTGTTTCCAATTCTTGAGGCATTTTACCAGTTAGTAAAAACACCGCAGTCAGCCCCAAACTATATAAATCGCTGGCAAAAGTTGGGCGTCCTCCAGCTTGTTCGCTGGGCATAAAACCAGGGGTTCCAATTACCATTGAAGGTGCAGAATTATTCGGGTCATTCACCACCGTATTCATCGCTTCTTTGACAGCGCCAAAATCAATCAGTACTGGCAAATTATCGCGTTTTCTAACAATCACATTATCCGGTTTGATATCGCGGTGAACTATGTGGCGATTGTGTATATAATCCAGCACCGGCAACAAACTGAGGAGTATTCTTTTTACCTCGGTTTCGCTCTGAATTCCTCCCCGTTCCAGCTTTTTTGTAAGCGTCTCGCCTTCGATATATTCTTGTATAAGATAAAATTGTCCAGCTTCCGAAAAATAGGCAAACAACTTGGGAATCTGGTTACTTCCTTCCCCCAAATCTTCTAATACTGCTGCTTCCCGCTGAAACCGATCCTGCACCATCTTGTAGGTTTTGGGGTCGTTTGTCACAGGCTTAAGCTGCTTAATCACGCACTTGCGCCCCGAAGGCATGTGAGTATCTTCCGCTAGGAAGGTGTTACCGAAGCCACCAGCGCCTAGCGGTTGCAGTACGCGATAACGGTTATTTAGCAGAGGTTGGTGTCATAAGAGATTTTTTTAAAAGTAACAATGACTGGAGCGAGAATATCCAGATTTTGCTATGAAATACAGCAAAAAAACCTAACCCCCAACCCCTTCCCTACCAGGGAAGGGGAGTAAGAATCAAAGCCTCTCTCGGTTAAAAAAATTATCTGCTTCCCTCTCCTTTTAGGAGAGGGTTAGGGAGAGGTGGAGAGAGGTTTGGAGAGAGGTCTGAATGTAGCGCACTCAACCGAGAATAGCTATACACAGACTCAATCTTAGCCTGCGTAGGCAGGCTTCGTTCTTGTAGGCGCGACTTAAGTCGTTAGGCTTTCTATTTTAAATCAAGTAAGCCATTTTCCTTCAACTTAGGATTGAAGCGAATTTCTGTTTGCACGCCACGTTTTTTTAACTCTTCTAAAATGTCTGCTTCTACTCGTCGTGCTACTTTTTTCAAAAGTTTCATTTGCATCAACTCATCGCCTTTTTCATAACTTTCTTTCTCCTCATCAGTCATGGAAGTTTTAGCATCAATCGGCTGAGTCCAGATAGCTTCATCTGCGTCATTTCCAGGTGGTTTGCAGCCATTTTCTGCTATCCAGCCATCCCGAATATTTTCTAGTATGGTACGGTTGGGACGATCAATAGTGTGGACTTTTAGCCAAGAACAAGATTTTGGCTGACGGACTAAGTGTTGTTTGACGCTGAGATAAATATCGCGAGAATAGCTAACGAATTGCAGTGTTTTCTCTTGGTCAAAAATTGCGTATATGCCTATTTTTCCTGACAATTGTTCTGGTAAGTTGCCAGTTTCATCAAGATAGGGAATATATTCTAATTCGTAGAGAGAGGTCATTTGTGTTTCAGAAGTCATCGGGGAGGAGATATTTTTTTAGGGGAGTTTACGATAAATAGCGCAGAGTCGGCTAGGATTGAAAATTTTTGCTTTGAACATGAAGTTAGGTGGAATGTTAATGATAATGTAATCCTCTGAGTTGTGATATTGCTCAAAGTCGGCTGGCATTCCTTTGGGAGTTGCGTAACTGTAGGGAACTGGCTGGAAAATTAATTCTGTAAACTCAATTTTTCCCCAGTTTATTTGTCCTGCGACTTGATTCGAGAAGCTTTCACTTTTCAACAAATTAAATAAGTTTTCCCGTGCTTCTGGGTCAAGCACAAAACTGCTATCAAAATTGTTAATTATTTTTAATTTAGCCATTGTTAGAGGGAGTATTGAACGAACGAATAGATTATACCGAAAGCCAGGAAGGGCGAAGCATTTGCGGATGAAAATCTGGATTTCACCGATAAATCCGGGCGCAAATGCTTAGCCCCTACACCGGTACACCCAAATACCGACTTTGGCAAGACGCCTAATCATAAACAAATATTCTCCTAATAGCAGATTTCCGGGATATTTCATCAATCAGGTGTAGAGAGATATACCCCCCGATAAATACTCACCCAATGAACGAAGATCGTCAATCCGCTTACCTCAATCTGATTGAGGAACTGCTGACTTGTCCGAGTGGGGAAGAACCAGAGATTTTGAATGCAAATTCAGATTTAATTGATGCTGGATTGACAGCTACTCTAGCAGACGTAGAACTAGAACAAGCAGAAAGCATCGCGGGATATCTTGGCAATTTCAGTAACCGGATGCAGGAGTTTCCATTAGGAAATCGGGCTAACAATTTAGAGATTGCTATTGCAGGTTATGGAATAGCATTGACAGTTTTTACTCGTGAACGCTTTCCACAAGATTGGGCTACGACTCAAAATAATCTTGGTGCTGCTTATAGTAACCGCATCCGTGGGGAAAAAGCTGAGAATTTGGAAGCTGCGATTGCTTGTTATCTGGAAGCTTTGAAAGAATGCACTCGTGAACGCTTTCCACAAGCTTGGGCTACGACTCAAAATAATCTTGGTGCTGCTTATAGTAACCGCATCCGTGGGGAAAAAGCAGAGAATTTGGAAGCTGCAATTGCTTGTTATCTGGAAGCTTTGAAAGAACGCACTCGTGAACGCTTTCCACAAGATTGGGCTACGACCCAAAATAATCTTGGTGCTGCTTATAGTAACCGCATCCGTGGGGAAAAAGCAGAGAATTTGGAAGCTGCAATTGCTTGTTATCTGGAAGCTTTGAAAGAATACACTCGTGAACGCTTTCCACAAGATTGGGCTATGACTCAGAATAATCTTGGTAATGCTTATAGTGACCGCATCCGTGGGGAAAAAGCAGAGAATTTGGAAGCTGCAATTGCTTGTTATCTGGAAGCTTTGAAAGAACGCACTCGTGAACGCTTTCCACAAAACCATACCGAAACTTTATTCAACCTAGGTTTGGTTTATCGAGAGACCAAACAATTTCAGAAAGCATACAACAGATTTAAAGCTGCTTGCGACACCGTAGAATTGCTGCGCGATGAAATTATCTCTGGGGAAGAAGCGAAACAAAAACTAGCTGAAGAATGGAACAATCTTTATCAAAATATGGTGCAAGTTTGCCTGGAATTGCACAACTACCCCCAAGCAATTGAATACATCGAGCGCAGCAAAACCCGAAACTTAGCTGAACTCATCCTCACCCGTGACATCCACAGCATTTTCCCTCCCGAAATTGTCTCTCAACTGCAAGAACTTGGAGAGGAAATTGCTGGAGGACAGAAGCAAGTCCAAACTGGAACAGCGGAAAATCCAATTGTCCTAGCGCAACGCTTAACGCTGTTACGTAGTCAGCGGAATGAATTACAAAACCGTTACTTACCTATTGGTTCTGGCTTCAATTTTCAGCAATTTCAGCGAACTTTGGATGAACACACGGCAATTATCCAATGGTACGTTATGGGGGATAAATTTCTTACTTTTATTGTAAAACCTAACCCCCCAGCCCCCTTCCCTGCAAGGGAAGGGGGAGAATTCCCCCCCTCACCTCCTAGGAGAGGGGGGCTGGGGGGAGAGGTCATCTACCTTTGGCAATCCACAAGCGATGATTTACAAGCATTAGAAAATTGGCGTAATTCTTATCTACAAGATTACTACAAGCAACAAGACAACTGGCGCAATCAACTAACCTCGCGACTAGAGGAACTAGCAAAAATATTGCACTTGGATGAGATTATCCAACACATACCTAAAAAGTGCGATCGACTCATCCTCGTCCCCCATCGCTACCTACATCTTTTACCACTTCATGCATTACCAATCACAGGAAAATCCTGCTTTCTCGATCTGTTTCCCGAAGGAGTCAGTTACGCACCCAGTTGTCAGTTATGGATACAGTCACAACAACGAAAACGCCCCAATTTCTCCCACCTTTTTGCCATCCAAAATCCCACAGAAGACCTGATCTATACCGACTTGGAAGTACAGCAAATTATCAAGAACTTTCAGCCAGTTAATCTCCTGGAAAAAACAGCAGCCACCCTAACAGCGATTACTGAAACTTCCCTCAAAAATATCCACTGCGCTCACTTTAGTTGTCACGGCTACTTTCACCCGACAATCCCCCAAAAATCTGCCCTAATTTTGGCAGGTGCACGCTTAGATTCCACATCCGGTAAATTAAAATCAGAACGTCATCTTGAATGGAGAGAAGGTGAAAGTTGCGACCTAGATAAATGTCTGACATTAGAGAAAATCTTCTCCCTAAAATTAGAACAATGTCGTCTTGTCACCCTTTCCGCTTGCGAAACCGGATTAATTGATTTCAGCAACAACAGCGATGAATATATTGGCTTACCCAGCGGTTTCCTGATTGCTGGGAGTTCCAATGTAGTTAGTAGTCTCTGGAGAGTCAGCGATTTTTCGACAACACTTTTGATGGTCAAATTCTATAAAATTCTGCACAGCGAAAACAACATTACAGTCTCAAAAGCACTTAACCAGGCTCAAATTTGGCTGAAAAACATTCGCAAAGACGACTTGCTAGACTGGATTCGTTCCTATGATCTCAGCCAAGATTGGATGGAGAAAATAGATAAATATCTAAAACTTTTCCCCAATCATTACCAACCATTCCAAAAGCCTGAATATTGGGCTGCTTTCTGTTCCAATGGTCAATAAAACTACTATTCCTCTAGAGAGAATTAACCCATGAGCAATAATGATTCCGTTCTTTGTGCTTTCCTGAAAGTATTCAACGATAATCCTGCAATCTTTGACCAAGACTTACAAGATTTAGACCAAACACTCACTGACTTAGAAAATCAACCAATCGATAAATTAGAGCAAGAATTAATAGCTTGGTATCAAGACGAAAAGCGCTGGGATAAGATCGGTGTCCCAATCTCAGAAGTTGCGAGACGCCCTAATGAGACTTTGAAAGAAATAAAACGTGTCCCTCCCAGCAATCCATCAGATGACGATACACCCATAATAAACCGTTATCGAGAATTGCGAGAATCCGTGAAAGAACGACTGAAAGCCCAGCCGCAAACATCTGAAAATAAGCCTTCAGGTGATGAGAAACTAAGCAAATAAAAAAGGATTGTTGGCTAATTTAGAGGGTGTATAGTTCACATCCGCCAGGGAATCAATTCCCTGGCTAATAGCTAAAGTCCTCTAAAGAGGACTAAATATCTAATCTGCAAGGATTCTAGTCCATTTTAATGGACTCGTAGCTCTGAGCCGTGGAATTGATTCCACGGCGGATTTTGGGGCTTACAGAGAAGGCTGCAAAATCTCAATTGAAATAGACTAAAATCAAAAATTGACCTCAAAAACTCCGCGAACCTCTGCGCTTTCTCTCCGCGAACTCTGCGTTAAAAAAAAATATCCTCTCCATACCCACAAATTCAATATGACATCCCAACCAACCAAACCAGATAATAACAATGAGCGATAAACTCGTCTACGCCCCCAATATACATTTGTTCGCCTACCATTTGCAGACTAACAAAAACCCTAACCTACTCTACGAAAAATGCGACGAAATCTTAGGTAAACTAAATATCCCAGATTTCAACCTGAAACAACGAGTCAATCTCAGCAAAGAACCCGACAGTTTGCGTGTAGATTTACTCAAAGAAGAGGAAATCAAAAATGACAACCCTTCCCCACCATTTGAAGGGAAAATTATCCTTGATAACCAAGACCTAAAATTTGAAGGTTTCGCTTATCCTCTGCGAATTCACGATACTTATGGTTTAGCCTTAACTATTCGTCGTCCAGAAGAAGAGGAAAATAACAAAAAAACTGAATATGTAAACATATCAATCTTAGAACAGTTTAATCCTGATAATTGCTTATCGCCAGATTTTATCGCCAGTTCCCTCGGTCAAACTCTAGTAATTACAGTTTGGCTACCAGAAGAAAAAAGACAGCAATACTCTGAATCTTGGCAACTCCCAGATGACCAACAAAAGTTAAGAGAAATAGATTTCAGGCAACTAGCTGACCAATGTCTTAAGTCTTTTCTTCCAGATTCCCAAAAGCGTCCAAAGTTCCAGGAAAATGGGCAACTATTTGGTAGCCCTATTTTTGAGTAT
>JAYFMV010000081.1:0-37078 GCA_042408245.1 Potamolinea sp. | reverse complement strand
CTAAAACTAACTTCCATGCCTCGAAAAACTACAATATGCAAAACTATGCCAACGACATAGTTGCCGAGGTTAAGGAAGCTTGTGAGGCTCGTCAGGTGGCTGTACCAGTGTTAATTAGTGAGAGTGGTCGGGCGATCGCTTCCCATCAATCTGTACTGGTCTTCGATGTGCTTGGTACCAGTGAAGTTCACTCGGAAATACCAGCACCGATCCAGGAAAGAGAGCATCTGATTATTCGCAATCTTTGGGAAACTTACAGCACCATCAACCTTGAGAATTACCAGGAAGCCTATCACGATGCTATCCAGTTCAACGAAGAAGCGAAAAGCCTGTTTAGTTTTGGTTATGTAAGTTTGACCCAGCGTGCCAGAGTTGAACAACTTTATTGGGCTTGTTTGCAGAAAATTTTAGCAATTGTCAGGACTCAAGATTACGTTCCCGACGACTTGGAAGATTTAGAAAAAATCATGGCGTCAATTTATTACGTCAATTTATCTGTTTTCCAGTCTGTTCCTGATTCTTGGGCAATTGATCAGTTGTTTCCGATTATGCCTATCCATCGCCTTGATGAAGAACCTACCCGCAGAGGGATTTTAGCTGATTTAACTTGTGATAGTGACGGCAAGATTGACCAATTTATTGATTTGCGGGATGTGAAATCAGTGTTGGAGTTACACCCGTTGCGGGGAATAGGGGAACAGGGGATTAAGGTAGACTCTGGTAATCCCAAATCTGACCCCACCCCCCTAATCCCCCCTTATCAAGGGGGGACTAAGACAACAAAGGGAGAGGGGGGGAGCCACAACTCCCAATCGCCAGAACCTTATTATTTGGGTTTATTTTTGGCTGGTGCTTATCAGGAGATTATGGGCAATTTACACAATCTTTTTGGTGACACTAATGCTGTTCATATTCAATTAACGCCCAGAGGCTATGAAATTGAAACAGTGATCAAAGGTGACACGGTGAATGAAGTGCTAGGTTATGTACAGTACAACGCAGAAGACTTGGTAGAGACTATTCGACGCCGTACTGAACAAGCCTTGCAAGAGAACCGCATCACCTTGGAGGAATCGCAATTGCTGCTACAAAACTACGAGCGGAGTTTAGGTAGTTACACTTACTTGAGTTATTAGTTGTTAAGCAGGTAGGCGTAAAAAAACCAAGATAAATTTGTAGGGGCGGGTTTAGAAATAACGCCTGACAATAACCAGTTTCTCATGTTCAAAACCCGCCCTCTTGATATTGGGTTTATTTCCACCCACCTGCTTAGTTGTTAGTTGTTAGTTGTTAGTTGTTAGTTGTTAGTTGTTAGTTGTTTGTAACCAATAGCCAATAACAAATAACCAACAACTAACAACCAATCACTAAGTATCGCTTCCCAAAAGTTCCGCGATCGCCTGACGTTCTAGTGGTTCCTGGGGGGGTGTACCTCTGCGGGTGTCGGTAATTAACCAATCCAGCGCTGCTGCTTGAACGTCAATTGTTGCACCAGTCTTGTCAACGCAGTAGCGTCCAAACACTAGCTTATCCACTAAGCGCACACCTGCTCCCAGACGGGAGTATTCAAAGATCACACTATTATCAACCGTTGCGCCGCTACATACCCAGCAATTAGGGCCAATCATTGACGGGCCAATGATTTTCGCTCCGTCTTCGATATGGGTCATACCGCCAATATAAACAGGTCCTGTGATGTCAACCTTGTCCCAATTTACAGCCACATTCAAGCCAGTGTAGATACCTGGAGCTACTTGATGTCCTGGAATCGAGACATTTTTGATTTCTCCCTGCAAGACACTGCGAATCGCATGCCAATAGTCTGGCACCTTGCCAATGTCCACCCACTGGAAATCCATTGACACAGCATAGAAAGGCGCACCCTTTTCTACAAGTTTAGGAAATAGTTCGCCACCGATGTCAAATTCTTGACCAGAGGGTATATAATCTAAAACTTCTGGTTCAAAGATATAAATGCCAGTGTTGATTTGGGTGCTGAGTGCTTCCTCTACCGACGGCTTTTCCTGAAACGCTTTAATGCGGCCCGTCTCATCTGTGACGACCACACCATAGCTAGGAACCTGGTCTTCCGGTACAGTTTTCGTAACTATTGTGGCGATCGCACCTTTTTCTTTGTGCCACTTAAGCGCCGCAGTCAAGTCTAGGTCGATCAGAGCATCACCACAGAGAACGACGAAAGTATCATCAAAGAAGGGGTAAAAGTCTTGGATGCGGCGCATCCCACCCGCCGAGCCAAGTGCTTCCCCAACCAATTGTCCATCTACAATTCGTCCCTCAAAAGAGTAGGCAATTTGAACGCCAAACCGCTGTCCATCGCGGAAGTAACCTTCAATTTCGTTTGCCAGGTGACTGACGTTGACAACAACTTGGTCAAAGCCATGCTGTCGTAACAGTTCTAGTAAAAACTCCATCACTGGTTTTTGCAGGATGGGAATCAATGGTTTGGGGATAGTGTAAGTGATCGGACGTACGCGAGTCCCCTTACCAGCTGCCAGAATCATGGCTTTCATGAATTTTCCTTCCTCAACCTATGCCGCACAATATTGGTTTAGTCAATTGAGTCTGATTTTAACCAGTCCCTCGCAGATAGCGCAGGACTTTAGTATATGGAAGTTCTCGCATCTGCTGAGTGACAGATGAGAGATATCCAATGATAAAACGGTAGATGAACAAGACTTTTGCCTGACATGGCAAGAATCAATTGTTATGAAGCAACCCTGTGAATTTTTTTTGACGATTTCCTTTTTCTGTAGAAAAAGCAGCACATCAAACATCTTTGGCTGTAGAATGCGATCGCTTTGCGCAACCGTTCTCCGAAGGAGTTGCCGAAGGCTAGGTTGATCGCCCTCCACAGTAAAGCGTTAGCTCAGTTGGCGGTGTTTAGACGACACCAACGGGTTAAAGCCCAAGATTAGCGTATCCATCCTTTGCTGTCATTGAAGCAAGTAGCAGATCTGCCAAGTTGGAAATCCTTGCTTGAGAGCAACACCCCGGTATTGTTACTCAAGCGCACGGATTTTTAAATCTTGGTAGAACTCTTCTTGAGATAACTCAACCTTAGACTGAGCCGACAACAGTAGCAGCGCCCAAAAGACACCCACCCGGTCATGTACTCTTCCTTCAGTTGGCTCAACAGCAGCAACCTGTGAAGCTTGTGCGCTAACGCTAACACCCGCCTGATGGGCTGTGTCCCGCAAAGCTCCCGAAGGAGCATCGCCTGGTGCGTTATCAGCATAACTATCCAGTTCGCCGGAGACCTCCCCTAAAGATTGGGGAATGGCTTCATCCGAAGCTACTGATAATAACGTCCACCACTCTAACAGCTGGTCTAAATTCAGCCAATCTTTTCCCCCAGATAGTTGTTGCCAATTACGAGAGATTAAGGCTTCTAAGCGTGAGGCAATTTCTGTCAGATTTTCATCGTGGGCGAGGTGAGCGATCGTTGAGGAGGCTTGGCTACGAGAGAGAGCGCGAGGCACACGGACGCGGGTACGCAAAGGTTCTTCGCCCAGTTGGGTAGCCATCTGCTGTAATTGGGAAATTAGCTCTGGGAGGGTTACAGGGCGTTTCTTGCGGGGTGGTGCGGCTAGTCGGCGGTGTATATAGCGCTCTAGATGCAGTGGTAAGCGAGTTTGGCCATTGTCATCGCTTGCTTCCTCAGCATCAGTCAATTCTAAAACTTCTGGCTCCTCTTGTGGCTCCAAAGTGTCTGCTTTCAATAAGACCAACATAGACGCCCACAAAAAAGCCTGCCCAGATTCGGATAAGTCGGCATCGCGGCGTCCAGGATCGCTATCGTTCCCCAGGGACAATTCACTTAAATAGCGGTCTATTACCTCAATTACTTGCACATCCCAGGGGTTAATTTCCCCCCGCTGTGCCAGGTCAATTAGAAGTGCGATCGCCTTTTGGGCTGTGCCGAACGCGATCGCTTCAACAGCAGGTATTTCAGTCATGAGGCCACGCTAAATTTGATTAATTTTTGCTACCAAACGAGGTCGTTCCCGCTTAATCATTGCTATTTGTTGTCTGGTTCGCGGGCTAATTTTTCAGTTGTTACGACTTGGGTTTGATCTACTACTTTCATGGCATCGATCGTACTCTTAATAGTCCCAGCAATAGGTACAGCGATAATCACACCTAACACACCAGCAATCTTAGCTCCCAGCAATATAGCGATGAAAATCAAGATGGGATTGAGTCCGATAAACTCACCCATTAATCTTGGTGCCAGGAGATTATCTTTAATTTGCTGCAAGATCATGGCGGCGATCGCCACCCGAATGCCCAACCAAAAACTATTGAGCATAACTAAAATTGTCACCAAAGCAATACCCAAGGTTGCGCCAATAAAAGGAATTAGTTCGCCGATGCCAATCAGCAGGGCAAACAGCAGGGAAAACGGAACCTTGAGAAACAAAAATATTGGGGTCAGCATTCCTACCATAAACAATGCCAGCAGGATTTGACTGAGAAAAAAGTTATGAAAGTTCAGCCGCAGGGACTTGCTCAAAGGTAAGCCAATTTTAGGGGGAAGTAAGTTCACCAAGCTTTGCCATAGGCTTTTACCATAGAGCAGCATATAAAATGCGAGGACGATTACCAATATGGTGTCCAAGAGCCCCGATAGTGTTCCTAGGGCAAATCCCAGAACCTTAGTCGCTAGAACCTGTACTTGACTTTCAATATTCCCAGTGAGGCGATTGCTAAAACCTTTCAGGTCGAGTGGCAAATCACGTGCTTTTGCCAAGTTGTCCCATCGATCCAGATTAGCTTGACTACTTGCTAACCAGGCGGGAATATTTTTTAATAACTCAGCAGTTTGGTTAATTAAAAGTGGCACTAAAGTCAGCCCTAAAATAACCAAAAGCGTTAAAGTTACTAGCAAAACTACAATCACTGCCTGAGAGCGACTCCGGTAAAATCGCACTAAGAATTGAACAGGATAGTTCAACAGAAAGGCAAGAATTGCCGAAACTAAGAACACCGTAATTAGCTGCTGAAAATAAACAAATACTTGAGACAAAATCCAGATATTGAGCGCCAAAACTGGGCCACTCAAACCAATAATAAGCAGACGCTGAAAGTAAGCAGAACGGTGCATTGCTTTAATCCATGAGTAGCGGCTCATTTAGCTGAATCTTACAATCATAGGTTGGCAGCAATTGATTAGCCCAGAACCACAACCAGAGAAAATAAAAGATGGAAACCAGCGTAGCCGATTTGCGCAAAGAGTACACCTTCCACGGGTTGAGTGAGGCCCAATCTCACCCAAATCCTTTTGAGCAATTTAAAATCTGGTTTGAGCAGGCGATCGCGGCCCAACTACCAGAACCAAATGCAATGACAATTGCCACAGCCACAGCAGATGGTAGGCCTTCGGCGCGGCTAGTGTTGCTTAAGGATTACGATGAGCGAGGTTTTGTATTTTATACCAACTATGAAAGTAACAAGGGTCAGCAGTTGCTGGAAAATCCTTGGGGTGCGATCGTTTTTTGGTGGGCCGAGTTAGAGCGACAGGTGCGTATTGAGGGGCCTGTTGAGCAGGTTTCAGCAGAGGAGGCGGATGCTTATTTTCACAGCCGTCCCAAAGGCTCTCAGCTTGGAGCCTGGGCTTCTAATCAAAGTCAAGTCATTGCTAGTCGCGAGGTGTTAGAGCAACGTTTACAGAAGTTACAGGAGGAATATGCAAATAAGCAGATTCCTCGTCCTCCTCACTGGGGCGGTTTTCGGGTAATTCCCGCAGAAATTGAATTTTGGCAAGGCCGTCCTAGTCGGCTCCATGACAGGCTACTCTATCGCCGTGGTGATCCTGGTAGTTGGACGATTCAACGACTATCGCCATAGATAAGTTAAGAAACATTTTCGAGGCGATCAGCTTATCGCTTTTCTGTCAATTTCGTTGGAAAATAATCATAAACCCTTGATTTTGTAGGGGAGTTAGCGAAAGCGTTGCGGGGCGCTCTTAGCGCACAGCGATAGCGAGTCTTGCCTGCGGCACGCTACGCTCTCCTAGCGTCAGCATTGCGACCTAAATATAACGCTAATTACCAGAATCCTTGTACCGCAATGCCTCTCCCCTTTTCTTTGACTAGAATGACAGAACAGGGATTAATGGTATGATTGGGCACTTGAATAATCTGGAACAAGACTTACGCTAGTCAGGCTCTCGGTTTAAAGTAGAAACTTATTAAAGTGTTCAAGAAAATCACCCACATCTAACACTTAATCTCACGCCGTTCACTACCATATTATCGTTATAAAAATACAAAATGTTTACCAAATTACAACTAAGAGACCGTATAGTTCTTGGCTATTCAGTTCCCATCATCTTTTTCATTGTATTTAGCTCGCTAGTTTATTTCAATGCCACTCGAACCAACACAACTCTCGATCAATTAGTTAAGTCGCAGCAAATCATTAAAGAAGGCGATAACATGGCTTTGAGAATTTCGTTAATGGCTCGGCAAGCTCGCGGCTATCTACTCGTCGGAAATGCTGAAAATGCTTTGGGCAGTTTTGAGAAAGAAAAACAGAATTTTGAATTAGCTGCCAAACGCGCACAAGACTTAGTAGTTAAAGAAGCAAAACCACAACAGCAAGAAAGAGTGGCAAAAATGGTTCAGCTAGCCGCTCAATTTGGAGAGTTGGCGGCGACAACCTTTCGCAGAAAAGATGAGGGTAAGCAAAAGGAGGCGGTAGATAGATACCTGGCAGAATCTAAAAGTATGATTGCAGAATTCAATAAGTTAAATCAAGAATTGGATACCGAAGAATTAGGGGTTTTGACAAAAAATATTGAACAGACAAAAAACTCTCTTGGCTTCATACAATTATCAGCTCTAATCATTCCAATAATAGCTATAGTTTTAGCTCTAGGGCTGGCCTATCTGATCGCCAACACCGCACAAAAAAGCTTGGGTTCGTTAATCCACCAAATGCAGGAATCTGGGATTCAAATCACTACCTCGACCACCCAAATCGCAGCTAGTGGCAAGCAACTCGAAGCAACGATGACCGAACAAGCTGCCTCGACCAATCAGGTAGCCGCCACAGCCAAGGAAATTGCTTCCACCTCACAAAGGCTAGTCAAGACGATGGATGAAGTGGAATACGCCTCACAAGCCGCCGCACAAGGGGCAGGTGAGAGTCAACAAGACCTGATCCGCATGGAAAAAACTATGGGAAAGTTGGCAGATTCTACCAGTGTCATCTCAACCAAACTGGGAGTGATTAGTGAAAAAGCCAATAATATTAACAGCATTGTCACCACGATCACCAAAGTCGCAGATCAGACCAATTTACTCTCCCTCAACGCGGCAATTGAAGCGGAAAAAGCCGGAGAATATGGGACGGGATTTGCCGTCGTGGCCAGAGAAATCCGTCGTCTCGCCGACCAAACCGCGGTTGCCACCCTCGACATCGAGAATATGGTCAAAGAGATGCAATCAGCCGTTACCACCGGGGTGATGGAAATGGATAAATTCTCTAAAGATGTAGAACACGGTGTTGACGATATCCAGAATATCGGCACAAAATTAGAGTCAATTATCGAGAAAGTGCAAATCCTGACCCCTCGCTTTCAACAGGTGAGTAACAATATGGAAGGACAGTCACAAGGAGCCAGCCAAATTAGTGATGCTATGGTGCAATTGAGTGAAACCTCATCGCAAACGGCTGGAACGCTACGAGAAATTAACAGCGCGATTGAGAATTTGAATGATGCGGCACAAGGCTTGCGCCAGGAAATCTCTGGTCTTCAAGCCGAGAAAATCTAATGGTTTATGGCAAACAATCTTCAGAATAACTGTAACTATTAGTCCTTATTTTTTTGGGTGCTTGGCTTTAGTCAAAGACTTGTTTATTCTCTAATTGATGCCTGTAAAACTTGAGGATTAGATAGACGTTATGATGAGATAAGTCATATTGCCGCCGTAAATAATTATAGTAACTGAAAAATCGCCATGACGGTAACCACCAAGAAACTAACTTTTGCAGAGTATCTGAAGTATGACGATGGTACGGACATTCGTTATGAACTTGTCAATGGAGAATTAGTACCTATGAGTCTCGGAACTGGTAAGCATGGAGGGATTACAGAGTTCGTTAACGACAAATTCAAGGATGAAGCTAGAAAACAGGAGCGCCCTTGGACTTCCAAAGATATGCGAATTGGTATTCGTTCCCCCCGCGCTGGACGTTGGGATACCTCACGCATTCCCGATGTCACGGTTTTAACTATAGAGCAGTGGGAATCTTTGGCTAACCGGGAAGCTGTAATTGAACTTTCCGATCCGCCTCCAATTTTAGTAGTAGAAGTCGTCAGCGAGTCAACCAAAACTACCGACTACCGTAGCAAACGATCCGAATATGCGGTACTCGATATTCCTGAATACTGGATTATCGATCCACTGTCAGAGATCGTAACAGTATGCACGCTAGCAGAAGGCTTTTACGATGCTGTGGAATTTCGAGGTGACGATAAAATTGTTTCTCTTACTTTCTCAGAATTAGAGTTGACAGCAGCTCAAGTTTTATTAGCAGAATAATCCCCTAACACTGCACCAATTATTGATTAATTAAAAATTAGCATTCATATTGCTGTTGAGAGATTATTCAGGTTTGGGTAGATTTTTTTTATTCAATATTATCTAATTTTTGTTAAATGCCCTTTAGGTGAGAACCAAATCGCTTATCCGCTTTTTTAATAAGCTGACGGTAGAAACGTTGCAGGTGTCAAACTCCTTGAACAACAGCAAGATATCTACCAAGGACGATTACAAGAACTCCAACAGGACGCTCTTATTGGCTTGGAAGCGTCCCAACGGGGTTGAAGTTGTTGATGGTGCAACTGCAAGGACACAAATCCTCGCCAACATGCGATCGCGCTTTTGATTGACAAACTTCCCAGAGCCCATTTAACATCGAATTAAGCGCTAATTAAATGCTGTCTGATGATAAACCTCTCAAGAGTTGAGACTTAATTAGAAATTTTCAGGACAAATCTGTACTTTTCGGCATTTTCCGTTGCAGCCCTCTTACCAGTTCCCGCAACACGTCAGTTTTGTTTCTCATTTTCAAATTGCAATACTCTTCAAGTATTCGCTTTTCGGCCTCTGTAGCCTGAAATCCTATCCATTGTCCTTCTTTTCTGGGCATAAGGTATTAACTTGGTTGCAACTTATGCCATAATTATAGCAAGGAGATATACATTCTCTCACCGAATTTAAACGGAATACGACTGAGTTTGTGCAGCGTATTAAGCAAACAAAACATCCCTTAGTTTTAACTGTCAATGGCAAAGCGGAGTTGGTTGTCCAAGATGCAGAATCTTATCAGAAACTTTTAGATGCTGCTGAGTTAGTAGAGACGTTAAAGGGAATTAAATTAGGCTTGGAACAAATGCAGCAAGGAGAAGGAAAAAAAGCAGAAGATTTTTTTAATGAACTGTTTGATAAGTTAGACAGTTCGCCATGAATCAGAAATATAAGATAGTTATCCAACCCGCAGCGCAAAATGCAATAGAAGAAGCTTATTTTTGGCTGAGTAATTATTTTTCTCAGCAGGCAAGAATGTGGTTAGAAGGATTACATAAGACTATTTTATCCTTAGAAAATATGCCTTTTCGTTGTTCCTTAGCATTTGAAAATAGTTTTTTTGATTAAGAAATCCGACAATTTGTTTTTGGAAAATTGCCTGATAATACTATTACTTTGCTGTTCTAGTTTTGTACCTGTCTGGGCTTCTTGAGCTTCCCTGAATTTTTGCAGAGCATAGATGCTAGTCATGATGATTACAAGAAAAGCTAAAACTGAGGTAAAGCCCAGTATCATCTTTCCTTTTTGGTTAGCTTTAGTTAATATTTTATTGCGTTTTGTTAACGAATCTAGGGATTGCTCTAAGTCAGCTAATCTTCGGATTGGTTGCATTTGAGCCTAACTCCTTTAAATAACTGCTTTTATTTGACAAAACCTACAATGTAATTGGTAATTAGTAATTGGTAATTATTAGTTTTTACCCAGTCCTGTAGGGGAGATAGCGTAAGCCTAGCGTGGCGTAAGCCTAGCGAGGCGTACAGCCCTACGGGCATGAAAACAGCCTAGCGGGGTGCTGGTACTCTTAGCACACAGCGGTAGCGAGTCTTGAAAGAGCGGCACGCTACTTCGCGTTCGAGCGTCAGCATTTGCGACAACAATTCCTACTCTAATTGACAATTTATCTACGCAAATACTTCCGCCCGTCCCCAATTCTCTAATCCCCCTTTACAAAGCTGGAACTTGTGGCAAGTCTGAATTTTGCTCCAAACTGCTCATATTGCTATCATCAATTTCACCAGTAGTTAGGAAGCGGAAAGTTTCTTGATAGAGACTTTGCCAAAAGCGATTGGTCATGTTCTGACTAATCGTAGTTGGGTCTATCATTGGGTGTGGTACGAGGTCACTAGCAGGATGGAGATACATAGAATGTCCCTTGCGCTCACCACCAATTGCTTGGAAAAAATCTAGGTTAGTTTGAACATGGGCAGCATCTTCATTTTCAGTCAAAGCCATAAACACAGGAACATTCTTTAAGGCACTAATATTTTGAGTTTTACGTACAAAAGCACCGAAATGAGCCGCTGCTGTAAACGCTCCTACTGGAAAACGTAGCGAAGGGTCCCAACCAGTTTCGCTGATATCTAATGGCCCAGCTAAATTAATATATTGCTCTCGCTGTTGATCATAAATTTTCAGCAGTGGTGCGTAAGCGACAACTCTCTCAATACGCTCTGGTTGGTCTGCTGCTAAAGCCAAGGCCGTAGCACCACCAACTGATAATCCCACAGTATAAATTGGCCCTGGTATTGCTTCCAATTCTGCCAGACGCGCTTGTGCATCTGTCAAGAAATTCAGGTGGGAAGAGTCAAAATATTGCTCAAATTTCTCGTTATTTTCCAGTCCCGCAGCAGCGATAATATCTAACAACTGAGGCTCAATTTTTAGCAAGCGTGTTACTAAGCCAATTTGCTGAATATAACTAGGGCGTTGAAAGTTGTCCGGATTTGCTCCCAGATTCGCTAAGTAATTCTGCAAAACTGGGTCTTGCTGTATCTTTTCTCGTAGAGGATTCCAAATCTCTGGCTTGAGATCTACTTGAGGCCAGTATGTAGCCGCTGGGAGAAAGACATGACCTGCTAAAGTTGCTTGATAGACATTGAAACCATTGCGGAATAAGTAGTCAGCCAAACGCCACATCTGATCAGGTTTACCACTGAATCCGTGGAACATCAGTACCGTACCCCGAATGGCTTTTCCTGCTTCGTGGAACAAATAATATGGGTAGGCACCAGCTCGATGGTTTGGGTTGGCGTCAATACTTTGAATATAGGCGTCTATTTTCTGTCGAGTCTGGGTAAGTTGCTCTTTGCTAACAGTTAAAGGTTTTTTCAGGGTGGTAGTCATGATGCTTTGATTCCTTGAATAGCAGCAGTATTTGCTTGGAGTTTTGATTTAATACTGTTGTTCTTCAAGCTGCTGTTGCTATTTTCCGGAAATTTTTGTAGAGATTGAGCCAGTTTAAGCGTAATTTAAGAGTTTGGTCACTTCAATTGGATCAGAATCTACCTTGATAAATTCGGTAATGGCTAATAGGTAGAAGTTGTTAGTTTTTATTTTTTAGATGACCTCCCCTCTAACAACTAACAATTAACAACTATAGCCATTCTCGATTGGATGCGGTACATGGGTAGGGGCAGACGGCCGTCTGCCCCTACAATCCGGCGTATCACACACAATTGAGAACCGCTATAATCCATTCAGTATATAGACTTTGGATGTCGAGCTAGATAAGCGTAAACACCTTGATTTTTTGCCTGAGAGCCTGATGATCGAGAATTTCCAATCGTTGCAATTATTTGTGTCCAATACTCTTTTAGGCAAACTAACATAGTGTTAATGCCTCCTTTTTTCTTATATATGGAGAAGAAAGAATAGTGCTGCCACGTTTCGTCGTAGTCGTAGAGGTCGAGCATTACTAATGTATCAATCTCAGACGAGGCTTTAACTTCTAGTTCTCGCACTGATTTTTTGTCCAGGTTGTTGACAAACAACCCTACCTAAATAGCCATCGCATACCTCAAGTTTTTGCAAAAATTATCTCAAATATGCCTGTACGCATATCACAAGCATTGCCCAGTTGCACTACTGCATCTCTGTTTTATAATCGGCTATGAAAAAAATAAATAGCGTAATACAAGATTTGTTAGAGCTTATTGTTATTCTTTTTTGGCAAGCTTTTAGTGTCATTTTTCACGGGTATTACAAGTATTCCGCCGCTCAGACACAATCCAGATCTGTAACCTCCCAAGTCCCTGGTGATGGTTAGCAGACGGCTATATAAACAAAGTCTGCTATTTCAGCTTTAATAAATATTACTATTAGAGGAATAAACAACATGGCATCATCCAAATCAAAAAATAATTCTTCCAACTCCCAGAAGAGTGAAAATCGCATGATTTACAGGGAGTTTAATCCTGCTAGCAATCCAGCCGCCACGGAAAGAGCAGTTCCGGAACTTCCCCCCAATCAGCAAAATTTGAGAGTACAAGCTTCCCGTAAGGGACGTGGAGGCAAAACTGTTACAGTCATTAGTGGCTTTCAGGTAAAACCAGAAACTTTAGCCAAGTTACTCAAACAACTGAAAAACCAGTGTGGTACAGGTGGCACAGCCAAGGAAAATACCCTGGAAATCCAAGGTGATCACACCCAAAAGTTGGTTGAGATTTTGATTGGGTTGGGCTACAAAGCAAAAATTAGTGGCGGCTAATCTGAGCAGCGTCAGCTTTGCAACCAAGCTCACGAAATCAATACAGTTGTTCAAACGATACACCCAGACGCGCAATTCTATTACAATCTGTAAAGAAACTGAACAGGAAAGGCTGAATGCGCGTTGCAATTGTTGGGGCGGGACTAGCCGGGATGGCGACGGCAGTTGAATTAGTAGATGCCGGTCATCAAGTAGAAATTTTTGAATCCCGCCCTTTCGTTGGCGGTAAAGTGGGTAGTTGGGTGGATGCCGATGGCAATCACCTGGAAATGGGTCTGCATGTCTTCTTTGGCTGCTACTACAACTTATTTGACTTGATGAAACAGGTGGGTGCGTTTGAAAACCTGCGCCTGAAGGATCATACCCACATTTTCGTGAATAAGGGTGGCCGCACTGGTGAGCTAGATTTTCGCTTCATCACCGGTGCTCCTTTCCATGGCTTGAAGGCATTTTTCACAAGTTCTCAGCTATCTTTACAAGATAAACTGCAAAACTCCCTCGCTCTCGCTACCAGTCCCATTGTTCGCGGTTTGGTGGACTTTGACGGGGCAATGAAAACGATTCGTGATTTAGATAAAATCAGCTTTGCTGACTGGTTTCGTAGTCATGGCGGTAATGATGGTAGCTTGAAGCGGCTGTGGAACCCGATCGCCTATGCTCTCGGTTTCATTGATACTGAAAATATTTCCGCCCGCTGTATGTTGACAATTTTTCAGTTTTTTGCTGCAAAAACTGAGGCGTCGGTGTTACGGATGTTGCAAGGCTCTCCCTATGAGTATCTCCACAAGCCGATTATTGAATATCTAGAAGCGCGAGGCGCAAAAATCTACACTAGACGTAGAGTACGGGAAATCCTCTTTACCGATGCTGGTGAACAAACTCAAGTAACTGGCCTGCTAATTGCCAATGGTGAAACTGAAGAAACGATCACCGCTGATGCTTATGTCTGTGCTGGTGATGTTCCTGGTGCGCAGCGCCTTCTACCCCAAGCTTGGCGTAAGTGGTCGGAGTTTGACAATATCTACAAGTTGGATACTGTACCTGTGGCAACAGTACAACTCAGATTTGATGGCTGGGTGACTGAGTTACATGATGCCGAAAAACGCCAGCAACTGCAAGAAGCCGCAGGGATGGATAATTTGCTCTATACCCCAGATGCTGATTTTTCCTGCTTTGCTGACTTGGCTTTAACCAGTCCTAGCGATTATTACCGTCAGGGACAGGGTTCGTTGTTACAGTTGGTGTTGACTCCAGGAGATCCATTTATTCGGGAGAATAATCAGGCGATCGCTCAACACGTCCTCAAGCAAGTTCACGAACTCTTCCCTTCTTCACGGGAACTGAACATGACCTGGTACAGTGTGGTCAAATTAGCTCAGTCTCTCTATCGGGAAGCTCCTGGTATGGATCTTTATCGACCTAACCAAAAAACGCCAGTCTCTAACTTTTTCCTTGCGGGAAGCTACACCCAGCAAGATTATATCGATAGCATGGAAGGAGCAACTTTATCCGGGCGTCAAGCGGCTAAGGCAATTCTGGAAAATGCCAAGGAAATTGTTGAACACTCCAATCTCATCTCAAGTCCCGTAGCATAGTCATTTTTCAGGATAACTAGGGAAAGCTTTTCCCCAATCCCAATTCCCCAATCCCAATTCCCCAATCCCAATTCCCCAATCCCATGTCAAATTGGCTAGAACATAGTGTACAAGTAGAGGTTGAAGTTCCCATTGAATTTGCGTGGAAACTTTGGTCTGACTTGGAGCAAATGCCACGCTGGATGAAGTGGATTGATTCAGTCAAGATCCTAGAAGACAATCCTGACTTGTCACGCTGGAAACTCGCAACTGGTGGCTTGGAATTTAGCTGGCTTTCTCGCATTCTCAAAGTGGTGCCAAATCAGATTATTCAGTGGGAATCTGTGGATGGCTTACCCAATCGTGGCGCAATTCGCTTCTATGACAGACAGGAAAGCAGTATTGTCAAGCTGACTGTAGCTTATGCTATTCCCGGTTTCCTCGGTCAGTTGATGGATAACTTGTTCCTCGGTCGTGTCGTTGAGTCTACTATCCAAGCTGATTTGGAACGCTTTCGAGATTATGCTCTGAAAGCTAAAAATGAGTGAGGGGTGAATAGCTTTGAGTAGGTCTTATGTAACGGATGAGGAATATTAGACACATTGGCCCCATCTCCCAGCTTTGATGCTGCTCATCTTTAACAACGATTAGATTTGAGCAGCACCAGTTTCACAAGGTTATTTTGTAGAAACTATTGGATGATGTGGAAATAGAAAGCTGCTACCAGTAAGTTGCCAAACAAAAGAACTAATGCCCAGAATAGGCGAAAAGGATAGGGAGGTGTTCCGGAATTGGCAACGGGGGCGTCAACTTTTTTGGCTTTAGCAGTCATAGGGGTTCACTCCTAATTTATAAAGACATTCTGAGAAAATCTTAAAGTTAAATTGTGCCAAAGAGCTATACCTTGAGATTTAAGTAGCAAATATTCGCATTTCTGGCGCTAGATACTCTCTCCCGCATGGTAGGAACTGCGGACGAGGGGCCCAGAACGGACGTGAGCAAAACCCAAGTCTCGCGCGATCGCTCCCAAACTGTCAAATTCTCCTGGCGTCCAATATTTCTGAACTGGTAAGTGTTCGAGTGTTGGACGCATATACTGACCAAGAGTGAGGCGATCGCATCCTGCATTGCGCAAATCAAGCATAGTTTCAATTACCTCAGCTTCAGTTTCACCGTGTCCCAACATCAATCCCGACTTTGTAGGAATATTGGGATTAAGAGATTTGACAATGCGCAGAACATCAAGCGATCGCTCGTATTGCGCACCCCTGCGCACCCTTCCCTGTAAGCGTCGCACCGTCTCAACATTGTGGTTATAACAAGCCGGACGAGCATTAACTACCGTAGCTACCCGTTGCCGTTGTAATGTTGCGGGTGTCTCTTCACCATCAGCTCTACCGCCCCATAAATCGGCTGTAAGCACTTCAATATCTGTTTTTGGATTGATTTGACGAATAGCCTCCATCGTCGCCACAAACCAGATTGCGCCCCCATCAGGCAAATCATCTCGCGCCACCGAAGTCAGCACGACATAATGCAAGTCCAACAAACGCACAGCATCAGCAACTTTTTGCGGTTCCTCTGGATCGAGAGACATAGGTGCGTGACCCTTATCTACTTGACAGAAAGCACAAGCACGGGTGCAAGTCGGTCCCATCAGCAAAAATGTAGCTGTCTTCTGGCTATAGCACTCACCTCGGTTAGGACAGCGCCCTTCTTCACAAATTGTGTGGATTTGCCGTTGTTTAATGATACGCTGCACGGTCGAGATAGCGCTGGCTTTACCGATTGGGCGTCGCAACCAGCTAGGTAACGCTTCAATTTCTGAGCGGCCACTCGTGTTTAGCAGGCTGTACGGTAAGAGACTGGTCGATTTCCGTAGGCAAATCCATAAAGTCTTCTAGTGGGCTACCAACAACAGTTAATGTTAATGCATTCAACTCTCGCTCTCGTTTTACCAGTTTTTTTGCTCTGACAACTCATCCCGGATTAATCTAGGATCAGGTATACTTCTTGCTTTTGGGCTTGTTTTCAACTAGGCAAAGAGGTGAAGATGTCATGTCAGCCTTTGTATTGTGGTTAACAGACAAAAGTGATGCTGTTTTGTATGAGTGGCGTTATTTTATTGGGGTTGGGCATAAAGTAACTTGTAGATTAGAGCTATAAACACTGGCGCTACACTCTGCTAATAAGTGAAGAGCGTTCGTATCAGCTAATTTTTGACTCAGGGTTAATCAACAGTTTAATGTTTCATCTAAAGTTAGCGACAGCCGTTTTCAAAAATTGTAGTTTTTCTGGAAAAAATCTCTCCAAAGGAGTAAATTGTGGCAAGTCATAAAATCTTAGTAATCGATGACAGTGGAGTCATCCGGATGCGTGTTAAAGAAATGTTGCCTCCGGGTAATTTTGAAGTTTTGGAAGCTAAGGATGGTATCGAAGGACTTAATAAAATTCACCAGGAACGTCCCAACCTAATTATGTTGGATTTTCTGTTACCTAAAATGAGTGGTTGGGAAGTATTTCAGCAGATTCAAAATAATACCGAACTCCAAAAAATTCCTTTAGTATTGATGTCGGGACGTAAGGAAGAAGTAGCAGAGAAAATTACCGAACCTTTCGAGTATTTTGCCTTTATTGAAAAGCCTTTTGATAAGAAGCAGCTAGTTGATGCAATCAAGGAAGCAATGCGCAAGGCTAAAGAGCGGCCAGTGACTGCGCCACCTACGGTAGCACCAACACCAGCGCCAGGCCCCACTGACTCTGCTGCTGCTTCTGCTGCTTCCGCTTCTGCTGCGGAGATTGAAGCGCTGAAGGCAAAAGTAGACAAAATGCAGGCTGAAATTGATGGTTTGAAGAAACAATTAACTCAAATTGTTACCTTCATCAAACAAAAAATTAAATAGTTCTCGAACTGGGGATTAGGGATTACTGTTTTATCCCTAATCCCTAATTCCTAATACAGCTCGCGACGCCCTTCTAAGGCTCGTGCTAAAGTGACTTCATCGGCATACTCTAAATCTCCGCCCATTGGTAAACCAAAAGCAATTCGAGTCACCAGTGTAAACGGCTTGAGTAATTGTCCAACATACAGAGTTGTTGTCTCACCCTCCACACTAGGACTAATCGCCATAATCACTTCTTTAATATGTTTATCACTAACTCGACGCACCAACTGATGGATGTGTAACTGATCCGGGCCAATCCCTTCCATCGGTGAAATAACGCCTCCAAGAACGTGATATTTGCCGCTATACTCTCGCGTTTTTTCTAGTGCAATTACATCGCGGGAGTCAGCGACTACACAGATAGTGGTATTGTCTCGGTTGGAGTTACGACAGATTTCGCAGACAGGTTCAGCCGAAAGGTGGAAGCATACCTGACATAAACCTACTTGTTTTTTTGCCTCAACTAAGGCTTGGGCTAAAGCTTGCACTTCTTCCTCAGAACGTTTGAGGATATGCAAAGCTAGTCGCTGAGCTGTTTTCGGCCCAACTCCAGGTAATCGCTGTAGTTGTTCGATTAAACGTGCTAAGGGTCTTGTGTAAACCGTTGGCTTTCCCTCCTAGTCTTTGTCCATATATGATATCGAAGTCCTGAGTGCTGAGTAAGTTTTGACTGAGTTCTGATAGACTTCCAACCTGTCATTCATGTAGGATAGGCTTCCAGCCTGTCAGCCGCAAGCAAGATGCTTGCTCTACATATTAGGCATCATATAAAAACAAAAAGCGCCCCCCGAAAAGGAGAGCGCTTATTTTAGCTAGATTCTAGCTATTAACCATTGATGCTAGGAGCAGTTAAAGCAACAGGAGCAGCAACACCTGCAGCCAAATCAAGAGGGAAGTTGTGAGCATTGCGCTCGTGCATTACTTCCATACCCAAGTTAGCGCGGTTGAGAACATCAGCCCAAGTACCGATGACATGACCTTGTGAGTCAATTACCGACTGGTTGAAGTTGAAGCCGTTCAGGTTGAATGCCATGGTGCTGATTCCCAAAGCGGTGAACCAGATTCCAACTACTGGCCAAGCAGCTAAGAAGAAGTGCAAGCTGCGGCTGTTGTTGAAAGAAGCATATTGGAAGATTAGACGACCGAAGTAGCCGTGAGCTGCAACGATGTTGTAGGTCTCTTCTTCTTGACCGAACTTGTAACCGTAGTTCTGTGATTCGGTTTCAGTGGTTTCACGTACCAAAGAAGAGGTAACGAGAGAACCGTGCATTGCGGAGAACAAAGAACCACCGAAGACACCAGCAACTCCCAACATGTGGAAGGGGTGCATTAGGATGTTGTGCTCAGCTTGGAACACGAACATGAAGTTGAATGTTCCGGAGATACCCAGAGGCATACCATCAGAGAAGGAGCCTTGTCCGATTGGGTAGATCAGGAAAACAGCGGTTGCTGCTGCAACTGGTGCAGAGTAAGCAACTGCAATCCAAGGACGCATACCTAAGCGGTAGGAGAGTTCCCACTCACGACCCATGTAGCAAAATACGCCAATGAGGAAGTGGAAAACCACTAGCTGGTAAGGACCACCGTTGTAGAGCCACTCATCTAAGGAAGCAGCTTCCCAGATGGGGTAGAAGTGCAAGCCGATGGCGTTAGAGGAAGGAACAACTGCACCAGAGATGATGTTGTTTCCGAAGATTAGAGAACCAGCAACAGGTTCGCGGATGCCATCGATGTCCACTGGGGGAGCAGCGATGAAGGCGATGATGAAGCAGGTGGTAGCTGCTAGCAAGGTTGGGATCATCAACACGCCGAACCAACCGACATAAATGCGGTTTTCGGTGGAAGTAATCCAACTGCAGAAGCGTTCCCAAACGTTGGCGCTTTCGCGTCTTTGTAAGGTGGTGGTCATTTGCTTATGATGGCTTTATAAATTTTCGAGGTTCTGTGGGCGTTTTTTGTTCGCTTGTATATAACTTAACCCCTTTATTGACTTTTGTAAAGGGGTTTTGAGTAATTACTCTCATTTTTATTAAATTATTTTTCACTTAAAAGCTAAAAGCCTCTCCAGGAGAGGCTTTGGAAAGTAAAGTTATGCAAATTTTTTTGTGAGAATGCCCAAGAGAGCCAGGAAGCTCAAAATTAAGCTAGGCGATTGCGGCTTTAGGAGTGTCAGCGCCGATCGCCTCTTCAATGTCTAAGGCCAAAAAACTTTTGATCGGAGTGTAAACCCAGTAAACAGGGATCTGTGGATCTTGGCGGATCTTTTGAAACCTCAAGGCTTGCGTCAATGGCTCATACTTAGGATGAATAATCAGAGCGTACAAGTTGCGAAGTTTAGGAAAATCAGCTTGCATCCGGATCAGCGTAGTTTTTGCATCCTCTAAAAATTTACAAACATTTACCTGATTCTTATAAGGAGCATCGATCATCCAACTACGCACGAATATAGAAGTGCAATCCAAATCTCCCACTAGCGCCATAGTAATCGGATCGATATCGCTAGCGGAACTAAGATGCAGGCTTTTGCTAGGGGGGAGAAAGAAATTTTTCTCAGATTCCTTAGCCACTGGGTAAAAAGAGTAAAATCCTACAGGATGATAGTTATCACAACGACGCAGTACCCGCATACCAGTCGAGTATAGCTCTGCCCATTGGGGTAGTAAGGTTGCAATCTTATAGGGTGCTGCAGTATTGTTATTCGTCCACTTGTAGTTTTCTGCCAAAACATTGGCCACAGGAATAGCATCGGTTTCCGGATCGAAAACATCAACCTTCAGCGGTATTGCTTCTGATTGCTCAGATTCCGGTTGAGATAGGATTTGAATGCAAATATTGTTACCATCAAATTTTTTCTCAATTAACCCCAGAGCCGCTAGTCGATTAAGCATGATTCCAGCCGCTCGCTCGCTCCCACGCTCTCTGTTGCTGTAAAATACGGCGTCAGCTTCTCGCAGCGTACAAGGGACAAAACCTTTTGGTATCTTCAGTTTGGTTATGGGCTTGCTTAAGCATCGCTCTAGTTCTTGCTGCTGTTCTTGCTGTTTGAGTAATAGATACACCCACAATCGCACAAAATATTCTGCCCGACAGCGAGTCAAGCCAAATCGCCCTATGAGCATAGAGATATAAGTGTGCTGTTGTTCAAGAGGAAACCACTGATCTATAAATTCTGGGTTCATATCTCACACGCTTTGAAAAATAACAACTATGGCAAAAGTCAGTTTTTGCTATGTCGTTGTAGTAGTAGTTATCACCCTTGTTTGTGGCTTTTACGCAAAAATTCTAAAAAACAAGCACTCTGACTTGTCAGATCATGGCTTGCTAATCGCTAGTTTGTTAGTATTGCTACTAATTACCTAAGTATTATGGTTAGCCCTGATGTAACGATGCAGGAGCGCCTTCTAAGCAAACTTGAGTAGAGAGCTAGCTCTGCTCCTATTAGCTGCCCATTATGGATGATCCCTCAAAAATACACTAACTGCCTAATTACTTAGCAAAAATTAAAAACTCTAAAAAAACTTCACCCTACTTCAGGCCAATTCACCTTCACTCAGCCGGCTGAACATAGTTCGGGAAGTTTAGGAAATCTACAGCTTGCTCCTTGTAGCTAAACGAGTTCAAAAATCAGAATAAATTTAATAGTCAACTGCTAAGACTTGTCAGGACTTACGCAAAGTTTCCTCCAAACCCATTCCATTAACAAGGTGGAGAGTAGAGGAAGTTACAGGTTATGAAACTCTGAAACTTTGTAACAAGCGCGTCAGTCCTCCCAGGTAATCAACTGACTTCTAAGCTGACAATTCTGAAGGAGATTCACAATGGTCTTTCTCGCCCCAAAACTGAATGATAAAAGCGCAACTATCGAAAGACAGATTAATTCAGAAAAAATGGTCAAAGGAGCTGATTCTCAAGCAGCAAAACAACCTTCTTTGCTACAAGCAATAATTGAAGGCTTTGTTGACGGCGTGTTAATTGTAACTGAAGGAGGAGACTGGGTTCACTCCAATGAGCGTGCACGTCGTATTTGTCACAAACTTTGCCAAGATACATCACAGGTAAATTCAGTACCTAAACCAATCTGGCACATTTGTGAATCCTTGATTGATAGCCGCGATATTTTTCCCGATCAAAGCATGATTATCGAGGATGAAATTGACACAGATGATTGCAGTACATTTCGCATTCGGGCGCGATGGTTTGCGTTTGAGGAAACTGCTCAACCTTACATCTTAGTGACAATGGAAGACAGACTTCAATCCACACAAAATACCGCAGTTGCTGAAATCAAAAAATTTGGTTTAACTTCCCGTGAAGCCGAAGTTTGGCTATTACGTCGCTCTAACTATTCCTACAAGGAAATTGCTGCAAAACTGTACATTACTCACAACACTGTCAAGAAGCACCTGAAAAATATTTACGCTAAGCAACAGGAAATGCTTTGGGAGGAAGAGTAATTAGGGAATGGGTAATAGGTAAGAGGTAATAGGGAATGGGTAATAGGTAATAGGTAATAGAGAATGAATGACTAATTTTTTATTCACTATTAGCTATTAGCCATTAAATATTAGCCAGTTCATTACCTAATAGTTCGACAGGCAACTGCCACTTGGTATAACTAATTCAGGGGTGCAATGCCGAGCTTTTGTCGAACTTCAACAAGTGGAGTTGCCCAGTCGGATTCAATGTCCCAATCTATCAAAGATTCGGCTACTTTACCGTGCTGGATGCCTTGAATAATATCTGAAAAATTGCACTTACCGATTAGCAGTCCAGCTAATACCAGGATCGCGCTTGATGGACGAAAAACTTGAGCGCGTGTAAATGCTTGGAGAATCAATTCATCCTCTTCTGAAGGCGAAAGTCCTGTTAGCACATGCCAAACATCGTGTGTACGCTGAATCCAATCTCCAGAATTGAGCGGATCGAGGTTATTTTCATCAAGAAAACGAGCAACTTCACGACCTAACGATCCTTCAGGTAACTGACGCAATATTTCTAGATTGATGCTAAACTCTCGCTCAGTACCAATCTGAGGATTAATTGTTTGAGCAAACTTCAAAATCGTCTCTGTCTTAATTGACATGATTATATTACACCTTGATAGAACCAGATAAACACCTGCTTAATGCTGATTTGTCGTCACTAAAAAGCTTTTTTGGGGATGAGTAAACGAGGGTTTATTCTGTAATGATGGAAAATTGCTTGGGGCTTTACAGTACCCTGATCGGGTAATCTTTTGGGAAGTGATAATTTCCTCCAGTCAGCAAAAAGACGCAGGATAAGTAAAACTCTTGATATAGCCTGTTATTTTCCTTTGTCATGCAAGTTTTTGATTCTCGAACTGTCACCTACAGTCCTGCTTATACCCTCGTACCAACTTACGAATGTTTTAATCGTTGTACTTACTGCAATTTTCGTGCGGAACCTGGTAAAAGTCCTTGGTTGACCTTAGTAGATGCCCAAAACAAATTAAGAGAACTTCAGTCTCAGGGTATTTGTGAAATTCTCGTGCTTAGTGGCGAAGTGCATCCCCGATCTACACGTAGGCTGGAATGGTTTCAGCGGATTTATGATATTTGTAAGTTAGCACTATCTTTAGGATTTCTGCCACATACGAATGTAGGTCCGCTGAGTTTTGCGGAAATGGAAGCGCTTAAGCAGGTGAATGTTTCGATGGGGTTAATGTTGGAACAGCTAACGCCTGACTTGCTGGAAACGGTTCATCAGCAGGCTCCTAGTAAGTTACCAGAAGTGCGGCTGCAACAGTTGGAATGGGCGGGAAAATTACAGATTCCGTTTACGACTGGGTTGTTGTTGGGAATTGGGGAGACAGAGGAAGATTGCTGGGAGACATTGGAGGCGATCGCCCAACTTCACTCTAGTTATGGTCACATCCAAGAAGTCATCCTGCAACCTCATAGTCCCGGAAGTCAACAAAGTTGGGGTGCGCCTGCTTTTGATGCCCATAAATTACCGGAAGTAATTGCTAAGGCTAGGGAGATTTTACCACAAGATATTACTATTCAAATCCCGCCTAATTTAGTTGCAGATTCGGATTGGTTACTCGCTTGTTTGGAAGCTGGTGCGCGAGATTTGGGAGGGATTGGGCCAAAGGATGAAGTGAATCCTGACTATCCCCATCTAGGTTATCAAGAATTAGCTCGATATTTTGGAGTCTGCGGGGTGGGATTTTGTGCCGCGTTTGCCTGTTTATCCAAAGTATGATGCTTGGTTGTCGGTAGAATTGCAAATGGCTGTGAAACGGTGGCGGAATACTACATTATTTGTTGAACAGATTTGATAAATGATCAATGATCAAGAATTTCTACACGGGGCTGCATTTTTGCGGCTGATTAATTATGGAAGTAGGGTTACAATTATCCCTGCTTCATTGATACATCCTTCAATGTATCTAGTTGGAAACGGATAGTAGTAAGTCGGCTGTTCTCTTCAAAGTTTCAAAAAAACCTAAATCTGCATGGTCTTTTACCTTGAGCAGTCAGGAAGAATTAGCCTTGAATGCTTTGTACAATAAGTATCTTGATGCCTCGGTATTCATCGCTCTTATCTGTCACAAAGATGGTATCTGCTGCATAGCAGAGAAACGCCTTCGGAGTGTCTTAGATAAAGATACTGGTGTTGATGGTCAGCACATATCAGTGTCTAGGCAGCCTCACGGTAGTTATCATGTAAGTGGTCCCGGCAGGCAGCAGATGAATCAGACTGTGCCTCAGAGTGATTGGCCTCGTATATTTTTTTAAATGCAGAAAAAAGTCATGAGTGAGATTCCTATTAAAGTCGATGAATATTGCATCAAGAATTTTATTGAACGGGTTGAGAGAAAAATTGGTAAAATAGCAGCAGATCAGTTAAAGAAAACTGCTGTTGAGGTTGTTCAGAATTGCATTGATGTCTATTCCAAAAAATTCGGTTCTGGTGATGTTGGCGCTACAGGTACAGGTAGTGTTAGCGCTCCTTATAAGAGTAAAAATAAGGATGATAAAATTCCCTATGGCACTACTGGATTAATCTACGGCAAAGTCCAAAGTGGCAAGACTAATACTACTATTGCTACGCTGGCACTTGCTCAAGCTAACCAATTCCGTTGCTTTATTGTCTTAACTTCTGACAATACATGGCTCGGTAAACAAACTGCTGATCGTTTCGCTAACCAGCTCAAAGGAGGACCTGTTGTCTTTAATTGGGAACAATGGAGAAGCGCTCCAAAAGAATTTGCAAAGCAACTGCTCAACTATATCAATGATACGGGTGTTGTTTTAGTATCCACAAAGAATGGAAAACACCTTGATAATTTGCTTGAGGTTCTCAAGTCTGCTAAAGCCAAAAGCGTACCAACCCTGATATTTGATGATGAGGCTGACAATGCGACGCCAAATACTAACGAAGCCAAGCAAGCAAAAAAGGGAAAAGATACAGTTCCAGATAGTGCAATTTTTGAAAAAATAGGCAAGATTCGGGAAGAAGTTGCCAATCACATTTTTTTGCAAATTACTGCAACTCCTCAAAGTTTACTGCTGCAAAGTCTTGGACATCCGTGCAGTCCTGTTTTCTGCGCTGCTCTACCTGAACCAGGTGAAAGTTACATGGGTGGAGATTTGTTTTTTGGAGAGGATAGTAAGTACTGCTGCACAAAAATTGAACCAGAAGAACTGGAACGTTTAAAAAAACAGGAAGGAATGATAAATCCTGGTAATAAATCCGATATTCCTCCGGGACTTAGACTTGCTCTGTGCTGTTTCTTCTTGGGTTCAATTTACAAAATGCAATCAACACAAAATGAAGAGGCTAAGTTTTCTTTTTTGGCTCACCTTGACCACAAACAGATTAGCCACAGGAATTTAGAAGAGGTTATTCGTGACTTTGTGGTAAAGCTTGACAAGGCACTTCGAGGAGAATCATCTGCCAAGCGAACAGAAGCTCTGAAGTGGCTGAATGAAGCTTATGAGGAGTTAATTAAGACAGCCAAAGATTTACCACCACTTGATGAGCTTGCTGTGGATCTAGAGCATCAGCTACGAAGTGCAATACCAAAGGTTATTGATGCTAGTAATCCAGATAAAGAACCGAATTACAACCCAGGGATGAACATTCTAATCGGAGGAAATCGTTTAGGGCGTGGTGTAACTATTGAGGGATTAATGGTTACTTATTATGGGCGAAATCCCAAGCAAAAAGTGATGGATACTGTCCATCAACACGCACGGATGTTTGGTTATCGTCAAGAACTAAAGGATGTTACTCGTCTATTCTTACCCCAGCATATATTAGAGGATTTCCGCGCTATCCATGAAGCTGATGAAGGCATGCGTCAGGCGATCGGAGATGATCCAAGTAACATTCAGATTCAACCAGTTTGGGTTGGTCGAAAACTTAAGGCTACTCGCTCTAACATCTTGAATCCAGCAGAGATTGGTGCATTTACACCTGGAACACATATTTTTCCTCGCGATCCTTCGTGGAAATCCTCGGAGGTTAGAAAAAATGTAGAAGAGTTAGATAAGCTGCTAGCTAGCTATGAGAGTGTAGGTGAGAAAGGTGAGTATCACTATGTAGAAATTGACTTTCTTATCAAAGTTCTTTCTTGCATGAAAAGCCGTTACTACCCAGGATATCCCTGGGAAGATGACAGAGTTAAAGATTTACTTTTTCAAATGAAAACACAAGGTATTTCAAAGGGACGGCTCAATGTTATTCGAGGGAGAACGGGTAAGGGACTAGAATTAACACGACAAGAACCGTCTGGATGGGGAGGCTTTGGTTTCATCAATGCTAGGGTGCTGAATAAACCTAAAACAGAGTACCCAAATGTTCCTACGCTTTTGATCATGTATGAAAAAGGTGATGCAAGTCAAAAGTGGGACAATCAACCAATCTACCTTCCGACGCTAATTCTTCCTAAAAGCAAGTTTGTCTTCATGTTCAATTACTCAAATGAGCCTGAAGAATTGGAGGATGATTTAGACTTGGAAGACAAAGATACATAACCAGGGTTAGATGAGGGCGAGTATTGTGGGTAATACCATACGATCGCCCTCACTTACCCCAATGAAGAGCGATAATTGAGAAAGATGGACTACTTATCGTTTCGCTTTTCATCATTCAGAATTGATTACACAAGCAAGATTGCTTTTAGCAGAATCGGAGACTAAATTCTCAACTCTCCTGATCAGCTTTACCCTGTAGGAGTAACTGCTGAAAATCTGCTAAATCGTTAATAGCGATCGCCTGAATCAAAAGATATTCCAGTTGTGAGATATCCTCTATCCCATTAATAGCTTCAATTGTCTCCGAAGACACCTCAGCAAAGCGCGTCCGTAAAACTACGATTACTGATTTACGTGCATTTTGCAGACTTCCCTCAATGCGTCCTCTTTCTAGTCCTCTTTCTAGTCCTCTGAGTTCCATTCGGCTAAGTAAAGGCATTTGCAGATCCTCCTCGTAACGTTCTAGTCTCTCTTCAAAGCGTTGCTGTAACTCTTCCGGTAATGCCATCATCCAGTCAACCAACCGGAACAGCTTACGAATATTTTCTCTATCATAACCTCGTTCATAAAGACCTCGTACCAAACTCCACTTCCATTGCTCTCGCTCAATAGGCTTACCTGTAGTAGCTTTGGTTTTCAAATGAGCCATCACCATGACTGAAAAGGGATTATTACTTTGCTCCAAATTCTGCCACTGTGCCTCATAGTCCAATAATTTTACTATAGGAAACTTGATGCTGACTTCACAGCCACCTAAAGCATAACTATAGGAGGAAGGACGCCAAGTTCTCCGCTCATCACCTAACACTGCTAAGCTAATCACTGACCGTTCGTAAAGGTCAAACGACCTGTAGTTATACTGATACATTCGCTTAGCAAAATTTGATTCTTCTTGGCTTTGTACTTCTATATGAATCAACACCCAAGCTTCTTCATTATTAAGTAGCCAAACCTGGAATAATTTATCAGCTAGACGCTTCCCTGACTCAGCTTCCCTGACGATCTGTTGTAGTTCCTTATCTAGAGCTTGAGGTTGTCTATTCCAGTCAATTAAGGTATGGACTTGAGGGAAAAAGAACACCAAAAATGGCTCAAAATATTGCCCCAATGACTCTTTCCAAGGATTATCATAGTCAGCATTTGGTTCATTCATAATTTCGCTTAGCGTACCCCCATCTTTATATCCAGGCTGATTGAGACAAGCAGGTGTAATCTGATTATCGGTGGAATTGCCAACACCTACTCTACTCAATCGGTTAATATTAGCTTTTGGCAAAAATTGCAAATGTTGTACGAACGAGAAAAACAAGTAGTCATAAACGCCGTAACCACAGCCGCTAAACTATGCGAACAAGTGCGACAAGAACAAAGTTCAAACGCCATCTCTAAACCCGATAGTAGTCCCGTTACGATCGCCGACTTTGGTGCACAAGCAATTATTTGTCAGTCCCTAGCAGAAGCTTTTCCTCATGACTCTGTAATTGGTGAAGAAGACTCAACCTTGTTGCAGTCTCCAGAGATGACTTCGCTTACTTCACAAATTTGTCAATATGTCAAGAAACAGATACCCAATGCAACACCTGAAAGCATCAAAGATTGGATTGATTGGGGAAACGGCAAAGTTGAATCACGATATTGGACATTAGACCCGATTGATGGGACAAAAGGATATGTCAGGGGAGATCAATATGCGATCGCCCTCGCACTTGTGGAAGCAGGAGAAGTTAAGCTGGGTATCTTAGGTTGTCCCTCCTTACCTGTTGATTACAAAAAACCGAATGGAGAACGAGGTGTAATCTTTGTCGCGGTGCAAAATCAAGGAACAACGATGATACCTCTCAATGGTGGTGAACCTCAGCAAATTCATGTCACCAACGCTGATGAGATTAATTCCCGTCGCTTAACAGAAAGCGTAGAAACCCAACATGGTAATGTTGCCTTACAAGAGGAGATCGCGCAAGCAGTTGGACTAACTTCCCCAACATTACGAATCGACTCACAAGCCAAATATGGTATCGTCGCACGAGGAGAAGCAACCCTTTGTATTCGGATGCCATTTTTTGAATATTGGGATAGGAAAGAGAATACTTGGGACCATGCTGCAGGTGCAATTGTAGTCGAAGAAGCAGGGGGACGAGTAACAGATTTGTACGGTAAACCTTTGGACTATTCTTTTGGAGTCAAACTCATCAATAATCAAGGAATTGTCGCTAGTAACGGTGCGATTCATGAAGCCGTGTTAGCTGCTATAGCAGAGAGAATCAAAAAACAAGAGTGACCTCTCATATCATTTCCCTAACGGAATTATTCAAAAACCTCTGCGTCCCTCTGCGTCCCCTCTCAGCGCTCTCTGCGTTAAAAAAAAGCATCTTATTCCAAGCATTCGGATTCGATATCAATCAAGATGCAGTGCTATCATTCAATATGCCGCTAACAAGCATATCGAAACCAACGGACAAGAGACTGTCTAACTGATTACCAATTGGAGGTGTATTGTGGCAATTTTGCGACTCGAAGATGGTACAACCTACACCAAGTTAAATGAGATTGCGAGGGAACTAAATCCTCTCAATGTTCACCTAAATAGCTGGCCCGTAGGAGATAACCCAGAAACTCACAAACTACTAGCCAAAGATAGCCTAACCGACGCAGAAAAAGAGCAAGTACTGCAATCACTCGATAGCTATTTTGAACAACTCAAGCAAAGCGCAGGTTATCAAACTCGCGACTTAATCGTACTGCATCCAGAAGTTCCAAATCTCAAGACTCTCCTCTCCAAATTTAACAGTTGTCACTACCATACAGATGCAGAAGTACGTTACATCGTAGCAGGAGAAGGTGTGTTTGGATTTGTGCGTCCTGACGGAAGCCAAGTAGAACTAACAATACAGCCAGAAGAATACATCAACGTTCCAGCAAACACCAAACACTGGTTTTACCTAACGCCATCCCAACGCATTAAAGCCGTGCGTTACTTTACCACAACAGAAGGTTGGGTTCCCGAATACACAGACACAGAAATCAGATTCCGTACAACAGCGATCGCCTAAAAAAGAGCCTATCCTAAAAAATATCTGCGTAGCGCTGACGCGCAGCTTCGCTAACATCTGCGTCCATCTGCGGTTAATTTTCTCATATCCAATCTAATCTTAGGGTAGGCTCTAAACAGATTAGTACAAATCAACACAACTGAAACTAGGGCGGGTTTTGTACCTAAGCAATCGACTAACAATAATTATCCCTAAACCCGCCCCTACAAATTCATCGTTTAGGTTTTTTTACGTCTCAACACAACTGAAACTAGGGCGGGTTTTGTACCTAAGCAATCGACTAACAATAATTATCCCTAAACCCGCCCCTACAAATTCATCGCTTATATTTTTTTACGTCTCAACACAACTGAAACTAGGGCGGGTTTTGTACCTAAGCAATCGACTAACAATAATTATCCCTAAACCCGCCCCTACAAATTCATCGTTTAGGTTTTTTTACGTCTCAACACAACTGAAACTAGGGCGGGTTTTGTACCTAAGCAATCGACTAACAATAATTATCCCTAAACCCGCCCCTACAAATTCATCGTTTAGGTTTTTTTACGTCTCAACACAACTGAAACTAGGGCGGGTTTTGTACCTAAGCAATCGACTAACAATAATTATCCCTAAACCCGCCCCTACAAATTCATCGCTTATATTTTTTTACGTATATCTGCTTAAATGACTCATCAATATTCCCCTCAAATACAAGAAATCTCACTATTAGTAAAAGCCATAGCTGACAAATTCGGAAACTTACCTCAAGTCTTAGCTGTAGCATTAGCAGGTTCCCGAACCACCGGAGTTTCCAACCCAACCTCGGATTATGATTTTTATGTCTATATTCAGGAAGAAATTCCCGTAGAAACTCGTGAGATAATTGCTAAAGAATTCGCCCAACGCCTAGAAATCAACAACCAATTTTGGGAAGTCGGCGACGAATGGATAGACAACAAAACTGGCTGTAGAGTCGATATCATGTATCGCACACCCCAATGGATTGAACAACAACTTGAACGAGTACTCATCAAACATCAAGCATCAGTTGGTTATTCCACTTGTTTTTGGTGGAACGTCTTAACTTCCGCCAACTTGTATGACAAAACTGGTTGGTTCAACAAACTACAACAACAAGCAGACCAACCCTATCCCGAACCACTCAAAAAAGCAATCATAGCCAAAAACTACCCAATCTTACGAACTAATATTTCTTCCTACACCAAGCAAATAGAATCAGCAATCAACCGCAACGACTCCCTAAGCATCATCCATCGTACAGCAGTCTTACTAGCAAGTTACTTTGATATAATTTTTGCCATAAACTCCATCCCTCATCCAGGTGAAAAACGCCTTTTACAACAACTAAACAAACTCTGTTCAAAAATACCGGAAAATATGGAAAACCAAATTTGTGCGATTCATGATTCAATAGCATCACCAGCCAATCTACTTGATCATCTCAATACATTGATAGCAGTTGATTTACCCTCAGTCTAGAAGACTGGCGTTACCTGAACAAAGCCTGTCTGCACAGGCTATTAAGTACATCTCCCTAGAAAAATGACATAACACACAGTTTATCCCCAAAAAAACTCTGCGTAACTCTGCGTTTTTCCGACCCGCTCTCGGCGTTAAAAAAACAACCCTACTTCTACCCAAAATGACAATTGAAATTGACTACCGCTTCCCACCCAACATCGACCCAGAAAAACAAGCCAAAATCATCGCTGTTGGACAAACAGTTGGCTCCTGGGATGCACGTTTTTCTCATCGCGAAGAAACCTTAAAATCCTACCTAGCTCAAGTCGTAAAAGTAACTACCCAACCAGATAACTACAGCATCGCCACGATTCGTTTTCCAGAAGCAAACGTAGAGAACGACATCTCTAGTTTACTGACAATGATCTTTGGCAAATACTCAATGGCTGGACCAGCCAAAATAATAGCAGTACGTCTACCTGAAAACTACGGAACACGTCCAAAATTTGGCATCACTGGTATTAGACAAAAACTCGGAATATTAGATCGCCCTTTAATCATGGCAATCTTTAAACCAGCATTGGGACTCTCAGCAGACGACCATGCAGCTATTTTAAAAGAAGTTGCTCACGCTGGGTTAGATCTTATCAAAGATGACGAAATTATGGGAGACTTAGACATTGCCCCAACCCTAAAACGTCTGGAAGCTTGTCGTAAAGTACTGAACGAAATCAAGCAGCAAACTAATCGCACCGTACTTTATGCAGTCAATGTTACTGGTACTGCTGATAAATTAATTGCAAAAGCACGACTCTTGGTAAAAGAAGGCGCCAATGCACTACTTTTAAATGTTCTCACTTATGGTTTCTCAGTACTAGAAGCATTAGCCGCAGATTCCGAGATTAATGTACCAATTTTTGCTCATCCAGCCTTAGCCGGGGCGATGTGTGCAGCCCCTGATTATGGTATGGCTTATTCGGTAGTTTTGGGAACGCTGATGGCCCATGCTGGGGCGGATGCAGTACTGTATCCTGCTCATTATGGTAGTTTGCCTTTTGACCCCACAGAAGAAGCGAAAATTAGAGATAATTTGCGATCGCGTAATGTCTTCCCTGTTCCCTCTGCTGGTATTCATCCAGGTGTCGTACCGCAAGCGCTTTTAGATTACGGTCAGGAAGTCATTCTCAACGCTGGAACTGGTATAATGGATCACCCTGATGGTTCAGCCGCTGGAGTCAAGGCATTCTTCGAGGCTCTAGAACGAGTCAAACAAGGACAGTCTTTTGAGTTGGACAGTTTACCAAGTGGCACATTGCGCCGTGCCTTAGAGAAGTGGGGAGATAGTAAGATATTAGGGTATTCTCAGCCAAAATAAGCTAAAAACAGGCTTTTTGAGCTAAAAGTATCTCTGCATAAGTTAACAGCCGAGTTAATTTAGCAGGCTTACCTAACTGAATGCAAGAAGGGCTATTCTTAATGAAGATATTTGCTTTCTTTGTTCCCGTTCCCTATTGAGAGAATCCTTTCTGGACAAGGCAGTTAGGGTAAGTCACCGACACGTACTGTTAACATTGATTGTTTCAGGAATCCTGCTAGTCAAGGCTAGGTTTTGTGTTGCCTCATACTTCTAGTTTGAGGCATATTGTTATTAGGAGTAAATCAAAGACTACCCATAACCTAAGCATCGTTTTCATCCCCTTGGCTTTTCTTGCTGCAAACTACAAAATTTCTTAACCTTCCTACTGGCGAGACTTTCAGAATTACATTATCCAAAATCCCAAAGGTTATTAGATCAGCCTTGGGCGTAACATCTATTTTAAAAAAACCTTTATTTATTAACAAAAATCAAGATTTGAATAATTTATTAGAAATCAAAATTAATGATTTTCGACATTTTTCGACATTTAATTAACTTAAATAAAACTTACATATTTTTATCAAATATTTAAGTAAAATAATTAGAAGTTCAGACTTTTTATAGATACCCCATTTTTTAGAGAAAGATAGATTAAACTAATCTACTTGATCCAAAAAATTACCTTACCCTTGATTATTAGGGAATGGCCTTCACCATGAACAGCAAGCCAGAGTCAAGCAAGCTTCATCTCTCCTCAAACAATGGGTGTGCATTTAAACTCCCTTTACTAGGCTGGCTCAAACGTCTGAATCCCCGTCGTAGTATTGGTGCAAAAATTAGTTGTGGTTATGCTCTCGCTCTTGGGGTTGCTGTTCTGGGAACGAGTGGGGGAATCATCATTGGAGAGAGTTATCGCAAACAAGCGATGGAACAAGAAGAAGACGCACGAGAGGAAATACGTCTTCTCAATCACTTGGAAACATCGCTCCTACAGGTAGCGTTACACGAACAACGCTTGAATTATTCACTAGAAAAGCCGGATATTTTGCAGAAAGAGTATTCCCATTTTCTTAAGCATAGTACTGAACTTAAGAAGCTCTGGTCGGAATTCAAAGCCACTGAAGGTATGACAAAAAATTCTCCAGTTTCGGAGTTACCTGAAGAAATCAAGAAAGTTAAACACATTTTGCAAACTTATGAAGGTACTGTAGAAAGCTATTTACTACAAACAGAGGAAATTTTTCAGCAAATCCAAGCTTCTCAGTTGAAGCCAGAAGAATTGGTTTTAGCTAAAAAAAAGCTGGACGATTTGCATAAAAATTCTCTGTCTCTTCGGATTAATGATCTCTCAAATGAAATAGCTGACCTAATTAAATTAGCTGAACAAGATTACGAACACGCAGAGCATCAGGGCGTTGCTGCAGAAACACTGCGAGTTAAAATCGTTATTGCGAGTATATTATTATCAGTTGCGATTGCGATGCTTTTAGCTTTTTACACCAGTCGAATGATTACTCGCTCTATTCGCAGTGTTAGAAATGTTGCTCAGCAAGTCGCTGAAGATGCGAATTTCAATCTACAAGCACCCGTCACTACAGAAGATGAAATTGGCACATTAGCAGTTTCCTTCAACACCTTGATTCAACGAGTTGCAGCTTATACTCAAGAACTTCACCAAAAGAATGAACAACTTTTAGAAGCCCACGAACAACTAAATCAAACCTTACAAAATCTCCAGCAAACTCAATCCTTCTTAATTCAGACGGAAAAGATGTCTAGTCTTGGTCAAATGTTAGCTGGTGTTGCTCATGAAATCAAAAATCCTCTCAGCTTTATCACCAATAACCTGGAACACGCCAATAACTATACTGAAGACTTGCTGGAATTAGTGCGTCTCTACCAAGAAGAGTACCCCAATCCAACTTCAGTCATTGAAGAGCATATCGAAGCAATTGAATTAGACTTCCTAGTTGAAGATATGCCTAAAACTCTCTCCTCAATGCAAATGGGTGCTGATCGTATGTGTCAGCTTGTCTTGTCCCTACGCAACTTTTCACGATTGGATGATGTGGAGGCGACAACTGTCAATATCCACGAAGGAATTGACAGCACACTGTTGATTCTCAATCATAAATTAAAATACGAGATTGAAGTTGTCAAACAATATGGAGATTTACCCTTGGTTGAGTGTTATCCAGCACAACTGAATCAGGTATTTATGAATATCATCCAAAATGCTGCTGACGCACTATATACCTTGCCAAAAGAAGAGAAGAAGCAAATCACTATCGAAACCGAAAAAACAGCATTCAATCAAATAATAGTGCGAATTAAGGATAACGGTTCTGGGATTCCAGTAGAGATTAAAGACAAAATTTTTGATCCATTTTTTACAACAAAAGAGGTTGGTAAGGGTACGGGATTAGGACTTTCTATTTGTTATCAAATAATAGAAAAGCATCATGGCAAAATGGAAGTAAATTCTCAACTAGGTCAGGGCACAGAATTTGTGATTTCTTTACCAATAACACAGTCAATTTCTCTCGCAGTTGCCATCTCAGACAGGTTAGCAATTACACAATCTGACTGTTGTAATGTTAACAATGTGCTGAAAATGCCGTTGAGAATGGCGCTTTAAAGTTTTAAATTTATGATTTATATTGAATCTGATGGGAATAATTGTTTTTATTAACGCAGAGAGCGCAGAGTGAGGAAACGCAGAGAGACGCAGAGGTTTTTTAAAAATTTTCAATACAATGGGAAATTATCTCAGTCCTGAAATTATTTCTTGGTTTGGCGATTCACAATCTAATTTATCTGTATCCTATTTTCTGTATTCTCATTTGTGCGATCGCCTACCTTGTCTCAAAACACATCCTCCTCAATCCCCAAACGGGCCGTTTTCTGTGACTTTGACGGAACCATCACCACAGAAGAAACTTTCGTGGGTATGCTGAAAGAATTTTCACCCCAATTGTCAGCGCAATTGATGCCAGAAATGTATGCGCTTCGGCTGACGTTGCGGGAAGGAGTGCGACGACTATTGGAGTCGATTCCTTCAGCAAAATATCCAGAAATTATCGAATATGCAAAAACTAGATCAATCCGTCCCGGATTTGAAGAATTGCTAGACTTTTTAGATGCTCATGAGGTTCCCTTCATCCTTGTTTCTGGTGGTGTACGCTGCATTGTCGAAACAGTTTTGGGGCCACTTACCCAACGTATGGCGGGCATTTATGCTGTAGATTTGGATACCACGGGCGAGTTTATGAAGGTACACTCCCAATTTGAGGAAGATACGGAACTCGTTTCTAAAGTAAAGGTGATGTTGCAACATCCAGCCCAAGAACAAATAGCCATTGGGGATTCAGTCACAGATTTGAAGATGGCGCTTTGGGTACCGGTAGTATTTGCACGAGATCGTCTGATTCAATACTTAGACGATCACCAAAAGCCTTACATAGCCTGGAATGACTTTTTTGAGGTACGGGAACAGCTATCCCAGCGCTGGTAAAAGCTTTAAGCAATCTTCTTTCCCGTATGAAGAGTGCGTAATTCCAGATAATAAATTCCTACCACGCAAATTTTTGAGGTTAGAATGAATACCGATCCAAGACCAACCCTAATTGCAGCAGCGGGTTATTTCTACCAACTGGGCTGGATGGTAGGGACAGCCGGCAATCTCTCTGTTAGAATGCCTGATGGCAGCTTTTGGATTACTGCCAGCGGACGTAACAAAGGACACCTAAGCGTCAGTGACTTTATTCGCATTGCGCCTGATGGCAAAGTGTTAGAGAAGCCATTATCTGACCTTCGTCCTTCAGCAGAGACAAGTATTCATCAGGTTATCTACTCAGTATTTCCAGAGGCCCAAGCCTGCTATCACGTTCACTCCATCGAGGCTAATCTAGTTTCTCACTTTTGCGATGGGGATTCCCTATCTTTGCCACCTTTGGAAATGCTAAAGGGGCTAGGAATATGGGAAGAAAATCCCAAAGTGGCAATGCCAATCTTTGCCAACCATTTAAAAGTGCCTCAGATTGCTAGTGATATTCGTGAGCGATTTCAGGTAACGTCACCACCGATAAATGCTCTGTTAATCCGCAATCACGGTATCACAGTTTGGGCGGCTTCCCCAGAAGTTGCCCGCAATTATTTGGAGGTAGCAGAGTACATTTTCCGCTATATGGTAGCTGCTCGAAAGGTTGGGATTGAAAAATAGAAAAAAACATCAGTGAAGCAAGAGGATTCTGAGGAATTGATGAGAATACAAAGCGATATCGTAGCAGATGCTTGGAAGGCACTTGAAGACTCTGTTATTTACTATTATGGACGCCCAGTTGGAACGGTAGCTGCTCGCGATCCTGATGTTGAAGCGCTCAATTACAATCAGTGTTTTGTCCGTGATTTTATCTCCTCAGCGTTGATATATTTGATGCATGGTAAAACGGAAATTGTTCGCAATTTCCTTGTAGAGACTTTAGCTCTACAAAGCGAAACTAAGCAGATGGATTATTTTAATGCTGGTCAAGGTTTAATGCCAGCTAGCTTTAAAGTTGCATCAAATTATGGCGAACAATATTTAACTGCTGATTTTGGTGAACACGCGATCGCCAGAGTTACACCTGTTGACTCTAGTCTTTGGTGGATTATTCTCCTACGAGCTTATGTGAAAGCAACAGGAGATATTGCACTTGCCCATCAACCGGAATTTCAGCAAGGAATTGTTTTAATTCTCAAGCTTTGTTTGGCGGATAGATTTGATATGTTCCCCACAATGTTAGTGCCAGATGGGGCATTTATGATCGACCGTCGCATGGGAGTTTACGGTCATCCTTTGGAAATCCAAGCTTTATTT